>JBKEBX010000013.1:0-21913 GCA_047973385.1 Lachnospirales bacterium
TGCAGCCTATGGGACTGTATATAAATAATTACTATGAACAATAGAGTTGTAAGAAATGACGAAAACGCGTCATCTGTTGCAGCTCATTTTTTTAAAAAAATTGTTATAGTAACTTTAAAATGTTTCAAAATTTGAATTTTTTAGGAATGGATTTTATAAGCCTTGACTTATATGCATAAGTACGTAAAAGAAGTATTCTAGAGTAGGTATTAAAACACATAAAATAAATGTTTCTATTACTATTCGCTAAATACAACTTTTACGAATAATTTAAATAATATAATTTTCTTTTACAACTACCATATATATTTTTATTTCTTTTATCCTCACTTTCTAATTCGAGAATAACACTTTTTTAATTTAAATACAAAATTTTAAAACTTTACAACTGAAAATTTTAGTAAATTATATAAAATTTAAAACAAAAAATTTTATAATTTTCACTATATTAGCTTTGGGTACCACCGTGTGTTCGTCAACTTTATTAATTGTTTAGCAGACTGTTTCAAAATAGAAGTACCACATAAAAGCTCAAGTTAATATTAGGAAATTGCTAAATTTAAATACCACTCAAATTTCACTCTACTTATTGTTTATAATCTATTTTTTCAGTAACACCAAAAACTTCGTTTGAAATTGCAAAGTATACCTAGAAAGTCATTACAATGACAAAAAGGCTATCTGTTGCCATACCATTAATTAATTATGCTATAGCTCCCGATATATAAATTGTTATTGCTAAACGTTTCATGTTACTTTCTTTTTATTTAAACAAAAACTTACACTTATCATAAAACAAGAAAAAAATAATTGCCAGGTATACCTCCAAATAAAGTATACATTATTTATCCACATGTTTAAATAAATACTATGTGGTTTATCTACAGTAGTATATCATACGCCTGTTAAACTTTTAGCTACAATATCATCATTTGGGAATATTTACATATAAGTATCAGATACATAACCTACTAAACACACTCATTGATTTCACAAACTTATTTTGCTTAAAATAATTATAATAATATTTACATAAATCATCAAAAATGAGTTACTTGCAGTAAACATAAATGAATAACAGAAACAATCTTTACACCTTTATTTGTATTTAATATAGCTATCAAAAACAGTACATAAATCATCAAAATCGAATAACTAGCAGACGTGTTTGTATTTATTATAATTATCTGTCAAAAATAAATTGTAAGTAAATGATTTTCCCGTTGCTTCATCTACATAATCAAACTGTTGAACTTCTCTACTTCTTCAGAGATTAACACTTGTAGCTCTTCATCTCCACTTTTATCAACGCTACCTCCTCTATTGCCTCCACCCATAGGCGCTTCAGATGTGTCGGTATTTTCAACATCAGTTTCTGTTTCTACTATTGTTTCCAGTTCACTACTTTCAGTTGTAGCACTACTTTCTACATTGCTACAACTTGTTATCATAAATAAAGTACTTCCTAAAAGTAAATGTATCACAATTTTTTTCATTTCTTACGCTCCTGTTATATTAAGCTATACTAACCTTCATTAAAAAGTGGTTCTAACACATCTCTATATTCTTCATAAATTTTTAACAAATATGTATTCCGATGTCTTGCATTTACATCTTCATTACTAAAAACATAATCTTCTTGCCCATAATCAATTACATCAAAGCCTGGAACAGCTTTACTTGTTTTTGATGTTCTGTATTCCATTAAGTTATCAAAAGAAAAACTTGGGTTTAACAATTCATCTAAAGTAACCCAACTGCTAATATCTGTGCCTGTCATTTCAGTTGCAATGCCATTTTCTACTTGTGACTATCGACCTTGCATATTTATCTTCATCTCTTACTCCAAAAACATCATTTGAAATAGCCAAATAAACCCAGAAAGTCATAACTATTACAACAAGGTTGTCCGTTGCCATACCGTTTATTAAATACGCAACCATACCACCTATGTATATACAAATCGCTATACGTTTTACGTTATTGCCTTTAAGTTCATATAGCAATTTAAATTTGTCATAAAATATAATCGAAACGATACCCATAAAACCTAACAAGTATAAAATACCGTTGCTTATCCACATGTTTAGGTATATACTATGTGGTTTGTCTACTAGAATATAAGTAAATCCAATAAAACTTTTAATTGCTACATCATTATTCGGAAAGATATCAATAAATGCATCTGATCCATATCCAAATATTGGATTTTTTACTAACAATGGAATAGATCTTGACCAAATATAACCTCTATTAGTCATTGCTGTTGGATAATTTTCAAATCCTATATAAGTAGATTGTACATTTTTTTCAAAGCCATTTTTAGATACAATATATGGATCATTATAATCATTTACTATATAAAAATATTCATTAAACGCAATGTATGTATTACCGTCGTCAGCAATATAATTTCCAACTTCTACATCAGAAAATTCATCAGTGTGTACATTAACATACTCCATATCTTCATTAGTTCTGACTCCAAGGAGTTCTTCATTATTATAAACTTCATAACTATCATCATTTGTTACAACTTTAATGTAATCATTATATTTATTATAAAAAATAAACTCATTCCCAATTTGTTCATATTTTACAAAGGTAGATTCTTTCGATAATTTATCTAAAATTTTATTGCTTAAACCTGTTGTAAATAGAAATACAATGCTTAGTACTACTATTCCAGATATAGATATAATACATATTTTTAATTTTTTGGCATTTCCATTAAGAAATAGACTAATAATATAAATAACTACAACCACGAGTATACTTATAGCAGCTGCAATAAAAGTCGCTTCAGACATTGAATTAAACACCGTTATACTTAATAAACATAAATCAATAACAGAAACAATCTTTACACCTTTATTTGTATTTAAGATAGCTATCAAAAACAGTACATAAATCATCAAAATCGAATAACTAGCAGACGTGTTTGTATTATACATTGTTGTAAAGCTACCTTGAGAATTAATTTGAATATCATAATTTTTATAAGTTAAAGTTTTTAAAATTTCATTATTAAATATATCTACTCCAAAATATTGTAATGTACCTATTCCCCCAACAATAAATGCTGAAAATAAAACTGCATAACTAAATACTTTAAATGCACCTTCTTTTCTAAAAAATTGCAATGAATATATAAATATTATAACATAAGAAAAATGCGTCCAAATACCTTCAAATCGCTCATATGCACCAAACCTAGCTAGATACTTATAATCTGAAAAAATATACGATAAAACAACACTAATGACTAGTAAACTAGAAAATAGAATTTTTTTATCTATACTTTTTAATATGTGTTTAAAATTATCAAATAAACTTAACTGTTTGTTAATTAGACTCCCATTATTGCCATTTGTAATTAATTCTAACAAGTAGTTTATAAAAATTAAAAAAGCTACAAATTTAATAGTTATTACTTTTATATAATTGAAATAATCAAAAGCTTGAGTCTCCCCAGTTGCAGTAGGCATCGTAACTGTTATTGCTTGCATTAAAAAGGGAACAATCCCTATTAATGTAAATATTACAAATATATCAAATTTTGAGACTTTGTTTTCTTTTGTTTTCAATTAATATTCCTCCAAAATTCTATCATTACTTAAACATTGCTTAATTGAGTTTTTTAATTTAATATAACTCAATTATCTAAAAAAGAAAATTCATAATTATTATTCACGAGCCATTTTATTGCAGTTTCAATTTTAGCTGAACCATTGGATCCAAGTGCCCACTCATGAGCAAATAAAACTAATACTTCATCATCTCTTTGTTTCATCATATCCAATCTAATAAACGTCTTATCGTCAAAACGATAATCTGTTTTATAATATGTCATCCCATTTGAGATAATTTTTCCTTCTGAATTTAATTTAACTTGTTGATTCTCTTGTAAGTCATAACTAAGTCTTTCATCATCCCACATAATAATCCAAAAACACCTTGTTTACACAAAAAGTCAACTTTCTCTCAATTAAATCGACAAATAAGAATGCCTCTGTCATTCTCCAGTTAATATTATTCATAACAGAACTTGGATTGTCAAAATAGCCATATAGGTTCAATCTTATAAAAAAACCTCTTTTGCATCGAATAAGATATGACCAAGCAAACTCTAAATCTTCACCATATTTTAATTTGTTATCAAAATGAATATCAAACTTATCTAATATTTCTTTTTTTGTAAATTATCGTAAAAAATGAACTGGGTCCCTTTCTAAAAATAAAGAAATCCAATATTTCACTTCCTATCATTTCTTTTTTAGTAAAATTTTGATTTATTTCTAATTTTCTTACCCTTTCTATATTTCTATCATACCCACAAATCACAACATCAAAATTTGTATTATCTATATTGTTATACATTACATCAATAAAATTTTTATTATATATATCATCAGCATCCAAAAATACTATGTATTTGCCTCTTGAACATTCTATACCTTTATTATCTTGAATTATATAATTTATGACTAATTTTGAGCATTCTATATATTTACTTAATATTTTGTCAGTATTATCTTTTGAACCATCATTTATAATAAGCACTTCAAAATTTTTATATGTTTAAGTTTCTAAAAATTCTAAAGTATATAATATTGTATCTTCAACATAAAAACAAGAAATAATCACTGAAACTTCTGGTAATATTATTTTACTCAACATTTAAGCACCTCATTATTCATATGTTTCTTATTTCTTAGAATTTTTTGATATAAAAATTTTCTTAAATTATTTGTAAATAAAACTCTAACAGTAAAACTAACTATATTATTAAATAAATATTCAAATACTTAACCTTTAGCATACACTGACATTAAAACTGAGTATTTATTCAATTCCATAATTTATCTTCTCCTAATTTTGATTAAATATTTTTTGAAGTAAACATTTATTTTTTATAGCTATAAAATTTTATGTTACTTGAATTGATTATTTCAACCATTTTCCAATTCTCTAGAAGCATTTCATAACTTAATATTTCATTTTTATGACCTATAAATTTTAAAACCATTCTTCTTATAGTCAATAAAATTATATTCAAATCCATAAATAAGTTGGTATTTAATATATAATACAAATCATATTTAAGTTTATTTTGTGGTATAGTGTCGTATTCGGCCATTACTTGAGCATAACCTGTAAGTCCGCACTTTACATAAGTTCTAAACTTAAAGTCAGGACAGTCTTTCACAAATTCTTCAACCAATTCAGGTCGTTCTGGTCTAGGTCCTACGATAGACATATCACCTTTTAAAATATTGAAAAGTTGTGGTAGTTCATCCAACCAGTATTTTCTAAGAAAAGCTCCTGTTTTTGTAATACGAGGGTCACCCTTTGCTGCCCAAACAGCACCAGTTGACTTTTCTGCATTTATAACCATAGTTCTAAATTTATAAACTGTAAAAACTTTATTGTTTAAAGTTACTCTTTTTTGCTTAAAAATTGGTTTTCCACCATCTGTAGCATAAATTAAAATTGCTGCAAAAATCATAAATGGCGATAATACAAATATTGCTATACTACTTAATATAATATCAATAAACCTTTTAACAAATTTATATTCCTCGCTAATGCTAAGTTTATCTATTTTCAACATTGGTATGTTAGACTTTAAATATAGATTGGAATTGGTAAGTGCTAACTCATAACTTTTTGGTATTACACAAATTTCTATACCACGCAAGATGAACTCATTCATATGTTTTTCCAAACTGTTTTTTTCGTCTGAGCATATGTAAACTTTATCAACATTTTCTATGTATTTTAAATCAAAAACTTCTTGGTCTGATACAAATATCAGCCTTTCTTTTAAATTTCTATCATTACCTAAAATTTTAACTATATATTCTTTAGCACGATCCATTTCACAATAAATTGCAACATTTTTAATTTTCTTTGTTTTATCATAAATCGTTTTAATAACTATTTTCACAATACTTATTAAAACAGTTTGTATTACAAAGCCGTAAAATATTACAGTTCTTGGCAATGCAAAACTTCTTACGATAAAAGCAAGTGCTGTAGTTACAAGAACAATCATTAAAGTAGATGTTAAAACTACTAAAATACTTTCTGTTTTTGATAACTTTAACGTACTAAACATTCCATTAAACAAAAAAATTGTTATTGCTCCAATAGTTATATAAAACCAGACTTCTTCATAGGCTTGAATATTAATCTGCTGATATTTATTTGTATGATCAAACTGCATTATAGCTATGTAGCTAATATTTACAATTATTAAATAAACAAAAGCTTCAATTACTTTAAATACACTTCCTGATTTTCTTTTTACTTCTCGTTTACTATTCACTTTTATCCCCTATCAACAACGATTACAATATAATTTTTATTTATCAATTTTAAGTCTGTATTTGAACCAATAAACCCCAATCCGCCAGCAACTAACACATTCATTATTTTCGCCTTTTTCAAAAACGGTTAAGTAGGTTATTATAAATTTTTAATTTACATCCCTCATCAGTTGCAATATCTAATACAAATTGAAGAATTTTTTTATAAATATCAGGTATAGCAATTATGACCAAACTAATTTCGTATTTTTTATTACATCTGAAATATTGTTGATTGAATTAACAATTTTCAAAGAATTTATCATCATACCTTTTTTTGTTTTTATCATCATTAACAACTATCATAAAATTTGATTGATATTCTTTGCTAAACTTTATTATATTTTTTATTTTAGAAACAGTTTCATTTACACCTACAATTAAAATTCTCTCTAAATCATCTTTTCTTTTTAACTTATTTAAAACAAATTTATTTAACCACATACAAAAATCATTCACTTAGACAACAAACCATTCTCTTTATCCTTTACTCATACTCACCACGCTACGAGTCCTAACATGGACTTGATAAATCCTTAAGACCATTATTATAAGCCGAAGATTTTATCTGATTTCAATTACTTGAACTAGGCAACATTTACAACAACTCGCTTAAATTAATTGTTTCTAAAGAAGTAGTCGCATTATTAATCTTTTCTAAATCCAAAAATAGATTTTCGTTTTGTGTCATATATACAATGACTTCTTTTGAATTATTAACTAAATTCAAATTTTCCAAACTATTTAATAGGATAAAATTAGAATCTAATTTGTTGCTTTTTAGTTCATCAATAACTACATCGATAATTTCACTAAAAACTTCGTCGTTTTTCAGTACATAAATATTGTCAAAAGATTTAGAAAGTTGTATAAGAATATCATTAATTTTTTTCTTGGTTTCATAAATTACACGATAATGATACTTAATGTATCTTTCCGTTTTTTTTGTTTTTTCAATTATGCCAACAGGAGTTAGCATATAGAGAACTTGTTTTTGTGAAACTTGAGTCATTTTGACAAGTCCTTCTTTTATCATTTTGTTTATTAGTAAATTAATTGTACTAACAGAAACGCCTAGTTTTTTTGAAAGCTCACGTTGAGTGACATGTTCATTACCACTAATTTCCGTCATAATCGTATATTCATTATCAGAAAAAAAACTATCTTTTTTTGTCAATTTTATCTCTCCATTTCAATGAATAAAAGTAACAAGTAATTTACATTAATGTTCGATTACTGAACACCAATATTATTATACCTTTTTCTACAATACTTGTCAAGGAAATAATGGATTTTTCAAAAAAATTTGTTAGGTCTAAAATAAATATATAAATTTAACTTCCATAGGCTTTTATTATATATACTATATTATTTTGTGTAAAAATCAACAATTAAATTTATTCAGATAAACAACACCCATACTTATAATATAATTTTTTTTCATTTGATTTTTAATAATCAATCTTATTTATATAATTATTAACAATTATTCATGTTAAATTTTATATATTTTATACACTTTAAATTAGAAAATATTAATTTTATATATATTTCTATAAAAAAAAATTGATTTTTTTTGTAGAATATTATATAATATAATAAGTTTAAACTAATGATATAAGGAAAATTGGTCTTTGGAGAAAGACTCTAAAAAATACTACAAAATTTTAGAGGAGAATATTATGAAAAAAACTATTTTTAAGTTATTTGTCCCTTTAGTGCTTTCTACGGCACTACTTACTTCATGTGGTGGTAGTAGCACTGAAACAGAAACACCAACTGATTCATCAACTACTGAAGAATCTACTGATACTACTGACACAGCTGACACTTCAGAGGATAGTGCAACTACAGAATCTAAAGAGGTTTTCGTATACGGTATTGACGGAGATCCTACAAACAATATTAACCCAATCTCGGCAAGTGGTAGATATGACCTTTCATCTGTAAAAGCTATGTTTTCACCTTTATTATCTTTTAATTCAGCAGATGATATTGATTATTATTTAGCAACTGCTTATGAAGTTTCAGATGATGCTCTTACCTACACATTCTCACTACGTGATGATGTATTATGGCATGACGGTGAAACTTTTACAGCTGATGACGTTGTTTTCACATATGAAACCATTTTAACTAACCCTACGGCAAATGGATATGATTCATTCCAATTTAATGGTAATCCTTTAATTGTAGAAAAAGTTGACGATTATACAGTATCTTTCACTTTACCTTATGCTATTCCAAATGCCCTTGAATTGTTAACTGTTGAGCATTTTATTGCTCCAAAACATATTTGGGATGGCGAAACTGATTTAACCACAAATGCTAAAAATGCTCATCCAATCGGTACAGGTGCTTACATGTTTGAATCATACAAAGAAGGAGATAACTTAACATTTGTTAAAAATGAAAACTACTTCCTTGGTGAACCAAATATAGATAAAATTATCTTTAAAATTGTTCTTGATGCAAACTCAGCTTTAGTTGCTTTACAAAATGGAGAAATAGACGCTCTTTCTATTTTACCTGCTGATGCTGAAAAACTTGACCCAGAACAAATTAGTGTATATCCTTACACTGAAAATAGAATTGGTTATTTATCTGCTATTATGTACAGACCTAATATGGATAATGAAGATTTTAGAAAAGCTATTTTCTATGCTATTGATAAGCAAAGTATCATTAATGCACTTTACGTTTCTGAAGATTATGCTAGAAATGCACATTCATTCCTTCCTGAAAATGCAACATTTTTTAGTGAAGACGGTGTAGAGTTCTATGACTTTGATTTAGCTAAATCTCAAGAACACCTCGCTGCATCAGGTGTTACAAACCCAACTGTTAAAATTGGTTACTATGCAAATGCTGCTTATGAAACACAAGCAACCCTTGTTCAGGCATTTTTAACGGCTGCAGGTTTCAACTGTGAAATACAATCTTATGACCCTACTGCTTTATCTAAGGCACTTACTGACAAAACTGCTGATTTCGATTTATTCTTTAGCGGATATATTATGGGTATTGACCCAAGTAACTATGCTACATTATTCGTTTCTGACGGTGTATCTAACTACTCAGGCGTTAGTAACGAAACAATAGATGCTGGTTTTGCTGCAGGTGTTGCAGAACTTGATACAGCTAAACGTGAAGAAATATACAAACAATTACAAATAGATTTTATGGATTATGCATTCTTTTTACCTATTGCTGAAAACAAAAGAATTTTAGCTATAAACAATAGAATTGGTGGTATTGAAGAGGCTAAACTTATACCTATTTTCACTTTTGAAGATATGTCAAAATTAACAGAAGTTCAATAATTCTATATTAATTGTAAAACACCTTGAAATAAGGTGTTTTACTTTATATTTATAAAGCTAGGAGGGATTTTTTGGCAAAATATATACTAAAGAGAATACTTGGTGCTATTCCTCTTATTATACTAATTTCAATTTTAACTTTCTCACTTATACAACTTGCTCCTTATGATGCAGCAGATACTCTTATCACACCTGAAATGTCACCTGCACAAATTGAGGCAAGAAAAGCAGAATTTGGTCTTGATAAGCCTGTTTATATACAATATTTTGCATGGGCAAAAAACACTTTATCTGGAGATTTTGGTTATTCAATTATTAATCATTCTGACATAGGTAAAGCAATCGCTGACCGTTTACCTGCAACAATTTTAATCGTGTTACCTGCTTATTTAGTTGCACTTTTGTTAAGTATTATTTTAGGTTTAACATCTGGTTTTTACAAAGGAAAACTTTTAGATAGGATAGTTGATGGAATGACTTCATTGATTATTGCAATGCCTTCTTTTTGGGTTGCATTACTATTTATATATTTTTTCTCACTGAAACTCGGTATATTACCATCTATCGGTATGTATACACCTGGAGCTGAAGCAAGTCTTTCAGACTTAATACACCATATGATACTCCCCTGTTCAACTTTAACAATTGCTTTTTTACCACAAATGGTAAAATATGTTAGAAACTCAACAATTGGACAACTTTCAGAAGATTATGTTTTAGTACAAAAAACTTATGGGGCAACAAACAAAGATATATTATTTAAACATGTTTTAAAAAATGCTCTGTTACCACTTATAACATTAATTGGTATGTCTTTACCTACCCTTGTAACGGGAGCCTTTGTTACTGAATCCATATTTGCATGGCCTGGAGTTGGCCCATATTTTTTAAGTGCAATAAATGCTTTTGACTACCCTGTTATTTTAACAATACTAATATTATCATCAACAATGGTTATTTTAGGTAACTTACTTGCTGATGTGTTGTATAGATTAATTGATACAAGAATAAAGGATATATAAAATATGAAAAATAGACGATTACAAATTTTTAAAGAAGAACTTTTAAAAGATAAACTTGCCTTAATATCTTTATTTACTCTTGCATTTCTTATTTTAATGGCTCTTTTAGCTTTTTTATCTCCTTTTGACCCAAATGCAGTTGATGTTACAAATATGAAATCTGCACCTAGTTTAAAACATCTTTTCGGAACTGATGAAATTGGTCGAGATTATTTTACTAGAACATTATACGGTGCAAGGGTTTCTTTACTTATAGGACTACTATCTATGGTAACAACTACAATAATCGGTACAGTTATCGGTGTTGTTAGTGGTTATTTTGGCGGATATGTTGATTCTATTTTAATGAGACTTGTAGATGTTCTATCTTCCATACCTTGGATGATTTTAGTAACTATAATAAGCTTATTTATACAAGGCGGTATACTAGCAATTGTTATTGTTATAGGTGGTTTCAGTTGGATGGGTGTTTCAAGAATTGTTAGAGCTGAAACATTATCTATCAAAAACAGAGAGTATGTTATGTACTCAAAATCATCTGGGCAATCTAGTTTTAAAATACTTTTAAGGCACATTTTACCAGGAATTTATCCGACAATTGTAGTATCTGCAACGGTTTTTATACCTTCAGCAATTATAATGGAATCAACACTTAGTTTCCTCGGGCTTGGTGTAAGTGCCCCTACTTCATCTTGGGGTAGTATGCTAAAAAATGCTCAGGGATATTTATCTGATGCACCACATCTTGCGATAATACCGGGACTAATGATTTTGATAACCGTATATAGCTTTAATAGACTTGGTGATGTTTTGAGAAATGTTGTTGATCCAAAATCAATAGGAGGTAAATAGATGAGTATTTTAAATATAAAAAATCTTAAAGTTGCCTTTGACATGAAAAAAACTTCTTTTAAAGCAATTCGAGATGTTTCTTTCTCTATTGAAGAAAGCGAAATTTTAGGTATCGTTGGTGAATCTGGTAGTGGTAAAAGTGTAACTATGAAATCCGTTATGGGTATTTTACCACCTAATGGAAAAGTAACAAATGGCTCAATTTTATTTGACGGAACTAATCTTTTAGATATGGAGTTAAAGGAAAAACGCAAACTTTTAGGTAACGATATTTCTATGGTTTTCCAAGACCCTATGACTGCTTTAAATCCCTTGAAAACTATTGGTTTCCATTTAACTGAAATTGTTATTCGCCACCAAAAAGTTACTAAAAAAGAAGCTTTAGATATGGCTTTGGAAGCTTTAACTACTGTTGAAATACCGAACCCTAAACAAAGATTAAATCAATATCCACATGAACTTTCTGGTGGTATGCGTCAAAGAGTTATAATCGCTATGGCTTTGATAAATATGCCAAAGTTGTTAATTGCTGATGAGCCAACAACGGCACTAGATGTTACAATACAATTTCAAATATTAGCTTTAATTAAAAAACTACAAGGAAACAACAATATGTCTGTAGTTTTAATTACTCATGATTTATCAGTAGTCTATAATATTTGTCACAGAATTATTGTTATGTATGGTGGTAAAATTATGGAAACAGGATTGAGAGATGAAATATTTAATAATCCTAAACACCCATACACAAAAGCTCTACTTAATTCAATTCCAGATGTAAACTCTGATGTTAATAAAAAGTTAACTCCTATTGAAGGTATTGCCCCATCTTTAGATAATATGCCTGAAGGTTGCCCTTTCGCTCCACGTTGTTCAAACTGTATACCTAAATGTATAGAAATGCCAAAAATGCAATCTTTCTCAGATACACATAAAGTATATTGCCACATATCAGGAGGTGACTTTGATGACTAATGGTAAAACTCTTATTCAAACCGATAATTTAAAAAAATATTTCAAAGTTAGAACTGGGGTTTTTGGTGACAAAAAAACCCTAAAAGCTGTTGATTCTGTATGTATAGAAATATACAAAGGCGAAACTTTTGGTGTTGTTGGTGAATCAGGTTGCGGTAAATCAACTTTAGCTAGAACTATTACTAAATTATATCAACCAACTGATGGAAAAATTATATTTGACGGAAAAGATATTACAGATTTAAAAGGTAAAGAGTTTAGAGAATATCAAAAAAAAATGCAAATAATTTTCCAAGACCCTTATTCATCTTTAAATCCTAGTATGAACGTTAGAGAAATTTTATCAGAGCCATTACAAATCCACTCTAGCATTAAAGGTTCTGAACTAGAAAATAAGATAATTGATACCTTAGAAACAGTAGGTTTATCTAGAGATGTTATAGATAAATTTCCACATGAATTTTCAGGAGGACAACGTCAACGACTTGGTATCGGACGTGCCATATCTGTAAACCCTGATTTTATACTATGTGACGAACCGATTTCTGCTCTTGATGTTTCTATTCAAGCACAAATTATAAATAAACTTGAGGAGTTACAAGAAAATTTAAACATCGCTTACCTTTTCATTGCTCATGATTTATCTATGGTTAAACATATTTCTCATAGAATTGGAGTTATGTATCTAGGTAAAATGGTTGAAATCGCAACTAGTGCTGACTTATATAAAGAGCCTCTTCATCCATATTCTAAAGCACTTCTTGAATCTATTCCTAAAATAGGCGGACAAGTAGATTTCTCTAATGTTATAACTGGAGATTTACCTGACCCTATTAATTTACCAGCAGGTTGTAGATTTAAAACAAGGTGTAAATATAAAATGAAAGTTTGTGATGAGATTGAACCTACATTATCGTATGTAACAAAAGACCATTGTGTCGCATGCCATTTATATAAAAATTAGTTTTACTAACCTATTTTGCAACGTTACCATATTCTTAATATTTAAAACCTCCCAAAATTTGTTTAATACTTTATTAGTATTATATCATTTTGGGAGGTTTTTGCTAGGTTTTCATTTATTTATTTGTAAATTATATTAATTTATTCTTTTGAGCCATTATTGATTAATAAGTCATCAAACAATTCAATTCTTAAGTTCACAAACTTTGGATAGTCAAAATCATCTTCATAATAATCATCTAGTACTAGTGAACCATGGTCTTGTACAATTGCAAATAACTCAAATGTTAAAACAATAATAGAGTTTTCATACTCACCACGTTCTTTAAGACCATCAATCAAAGGACCAATCTCCATATCTGCATGTTCTAAGAAACCATCCCATACTTCCATGTGCGTAGATACTAAAGTCTTTTCATCTTCTGATTAATCATCCAAAGCAGGAATACTTTCTGTTCTTGGAGAAAGTTCAGTTCCTCTTGGTATAATACCATTTTCTAGTTGATACTCATAACGAATTTGGCGTTCTACATCCCAACTATGATCATAGGCACCATCATATTTTTCAACATACTCTTCTTGAGCACGGAAAGATCCATGCATAGCACCAGGATCATAATCAAAATCTTGACCTAAATGCCATTTACCAGTTTGAATAGTAGTATATACCTCATTTTAACAGTTGAGCAATTGTCCCATATTCAGGATATACCATTCCGTTCAAATTTGGCATATAATGACCAATGTCAGTGCCAGAAACAAGCCCCATACCAACTGTATTTGGGGCTTGACCATTAATAAAGAGTTCTAGCAGGTGAATACATTGATTGAGTATAGTTAATTAGTATATAAAAGTCCTTCTTCAGCCAATTTATCAATATTTGGTGTATTAACAGTATAACCGAAGCATCCAAAATCTGAGTACCCATATCATCTAATAAAATATAGACAACCTTAGGTTCTTCACCCTCATATTCTGCAGTAAGCTGTTCTGTAATTGCGTTGTTTGTTACATTATTACTAGGTGCTTCGTCATTAGTTGAATTAATACTCGCTTTTACTGTTTAAGAAGTTGTACCAATAACAATTAATGTCGAAGCTACACATAAAGCTGTAGCACTATTTTAAAAATTTTTCTTCATTTAGAGTCCCCAATTTCAATAAATAATTTTTTGTAAATAGCAATAGGATTATTTTTTAGTGTCATGACTTTTTTTGCTGGAAGTCCATTACTAACTAATTTTGCCATTGCTTTCATTTTTTGATGTATGTGATAAAAAAAGCTAAAATAGTCATTACATAAATAACTTTCAAATTCATTTGATTTAACATTAAAGTCAAATCTATGTCTTGGACATTCGCCTTTACATGCAAAGTACGCATTACATGTACGGCATTTTATAGGAACTTTTGACTTTTCACATCCAAATTCATGTTGTTGCTTTGAGTTAACCATTTCATCTAAACCTAATGAGTTTATATTACCCAATTTATGTTTAGGATACATATAATGGTCACAAGAGTATACATCACCATTATATTCTATGATTAACGAGTTTCCACAGCTCTCAGAGAAAATACATACGTTACTTTTTAACCCCAACCAAGACGATAATGCTCAATCAAAATTTTGTACAAATATATCCCCTACATCATTTTCAGACCAATTATCAAAAATAGTCTTTAGAAATTTGCTATACTGTCCTTTTTTCACTGACCATTTGGTAATACATTTTCTTCTCCAATTACTGGTGTTCTAATCCGTAGCGGTGAAACGAAATTAAATCCTTTCGACAATTTTGCTATTGAATTTGGTATACGCTTACGTGAACAATTTGGTAGCATGGTTACTGCAATAACAATGAGGCCACAAAGTGCAGTAAGTGTCTTACGTGATGTCTTTGCACTTGGAGTTGATAAGTGTGTTTTGCTCAATGACAAAGCATTTGCTGGTGCTGATGTATTAGCGACAACACATACCCTTGCTCAAGGCATAAAAACCCTTGGAAAAGTTGATATTATCCTTTGTGGATGGACGGGGATACTGCACAAGTAGGCCCTGCCCTTGCTGGACAGTTAGGTATTCCATTTGCAAGTTAGGTACAACAAATCACATATACAGATTTATCTAAAATAGGTATTGTTCAATCTCTTAGCGACGACTTGTGTGAAAGCGACCAAAATTATTAATCACTTATGGAATATCAGGCTCAATACAGTTTATGTCTGGTGCTAAAGGTGTACAATATCTCTAAGCTATCGACAACAATCCAGAGGCAAATATATTTCAATATACATACTATGGAGTTGTAGGTGATATTTACGAAATAGTACCTAAATTAATTGATGATTTAGGATAGAGTTTTTAGATATTCCTATTACCAATTTAAAAATTCAACAATTGTATTACCAATTTTCTCATCAACAATTAAAGTGAAATCATTATGCACTTGTAAAATAGATGCTGGTAGATTTGGAGTAATTTCACCAAAAAGCATCTTTTTTACTGCATTAAGCTTATTTTCACCTGTAGCTATAAGAATTACTTTTTTAGATTGCATAATGTTTCGTATGCCCATACTTATAGCTTGTTTAGGCACTTCATCAATATTATCAAAGAAGCGTGAGTTAGCTTCAATGGTCACATCGTCTAAAACTACTAAATGTGTACCTGCTTCAAAATGCACATCAGGTTCATTAAACCCGATGTGACCATTTTCACCAATGCCAAGTATTTGCATATCAATTTTATCATATTTGAAAATCGACTTATCATATTCAATACAAGTTCTTTCAATATCCTTCGCCACACCGAGTGGTATATAAATATTTTCAGACTTTATATTAACATAATCAAATAGGTGTTTATGCATATAGTAGGCATAACTTTGTACATTACTTTTATCAAGATTTAAATATTCATCTAAATTAAAGGTTACAACTTCACTAAAATCTATATCATCAACTTTATACATTTCAACAAGGTTTTTGTACATTCCTTCAGGACTTGAACCCGTAGCAAGACCTAAAATACTATTAGGTTTTAAAGTTACTTGTGCAGATATAAGTTGTGCAGCCTTTTTGCTCACAGCGTTATAATCTTTTTCTATAAATATTTTCATTCCTTTATAATCATACTTCATATAAACATTCTCCATTAACAAAAGTTTTTTTAACGTTACATTCATCATCCATTATTACGAGGTCACTATATAAACCTTTATCTATTTCACCTATTTCATTTTCAAGACCTAAGTATTTTCCTTGATTTACACTAACCATTTTCACACAATCTATAAAATCTATACTAGAATTTTCAAAAAAGTTTTTAAAAGCTTCATTCATTTTCAAAACACTTCCTGCTAGCGAACCATTTTCAAGCCTACATTCGTTATTTTTTAAAACAGTTTTAAGTCCACCTAAATCGTAAGCACCATCAATCATACCTCCTGCTCTTATACAATCGGTAATTAACAATAATTTATCTAAACCCTTATTTTTTACCATAAAATCATAAATATTTTTATCTAAATGGATGTTATCACAAATCATTTCAGCATAAGCATATTTACTTAGCAAACAAGAGCCGACAACACCTAAATCACGATGACTAAGCCCTCTCATAGCATTAAAAGTATGTGTAAATCCTTTTGCTCCTACCTTTATAGCCCCATTACTTTCCATAAAAGTTGCATCACTGTGACCTATTTGAAAATTTATTTTATCTCTAAACTCCTCAATCAAATCAATTGAGCCTGTAATTTCTGGTGCAATGGTTACTATCTTTATTATATCAAGATTTTTATTAATAAAATCAACATCAGGCAAATTTATAAAAGCCTCATTTTGAGCACCTTTTTTACTTTTGTTAATATATGGTCCTTCTAAATGAACACCAATAATTTTAGCACCTTTGTTATTACTTAATTTTATATTTTTAACTATATCACAAACACGTTGTAAATCGTCATTTGATGCCGTTAAAGTTGTTGGTAAAAAAGATGTAACACCGTTATTAACTAATCTTTTACTTATTTCTACAATTGATAATGCTTTCTTATCCATAACGTCAAAACCCTCATATCCATGAATATGTTGGTCAATGAAACCTGGTAAAACATAGTTGCCTAAAGCATCATACTCATTTGTAATTTTTCCAACAAATTTCCTATACTCATTACTAGAAACAATATCTATAATTTTTTCATTAAAAATCAAAATATGATTTTCTATAAACTTGTTTCTACTATATATAATACCGTTTTTTATAGCATTCACTAAAACCACTCCTTAAAGGCTATATCTTAAGTTTAAGAACAATTTTTTTATATGAAGTTTGTTCTTCTCTGTGTGTACAAGGTTTGTGGGCATCACTTGGATAGGCTATATAAAACATATTTTTTTTAATTGATAGTCTATCACCTTCCCCTTTATATAATGCACAATCACTTTTCTCATCATAATTAGTATCTATTTCTAAATTTTTTACATTATCCCATTCTAAAATTTCGCTACCACTTACTACAAACTGAACATCAATATATTTTCTATGAGTCTCAAATTTACATAGGTTATATTCTTTAGTTTCACCAATTTGAACCATGGCAAAAAAATCATCACATTCATATTTTCCAATTGGCTTATCAAGTAAAGTTAATGCAAACTCAGCACCTTTTTTAAAATTTTTATGTATAAACTCATATGTTTTAATATTCTCTATATAATCAACTACCATTATTAACCTCTATTTTCCAATTGAGCTTTTAAGCCCATAAACCGCACCTAACATACCTGCATCATTAAAATTTTTAGCAGAAACAATCATTAAATATTTAGAATGTTCGTCTGTAAGAAAACTTTTAACTACAACTTCTAATTTATCCAGAAATAGTTCTTTTTGAACGGAAACTGCTCCACCTATTACAATAACTCTTGGGTTTAACAGTAATACTAAATTCGCTATACCCATACCAATATTTAAAATCCATTCATTAACTATATCAACATATACTTTCTCATTATTTTTAACTTTATGAAAAATCTTTTCGCCATTTATAGCCTCATCTGTAATGCGTTCAACTTCTTTAACTAAAGCTGTCATAGAACCATAAGCCTCATAACAACCTTTTTTACCACATTTACAATTTATACCGTTGAATTTTAAAATGGTATGTCCAATTTCACCAGCAAAGTTGTTTTCGCCACAAACCAAATTGCCATTATCAACAATCGCTCCACCTATTCCTGTACCTATTGTAAGACAAACATAGTTGTTTTCTTCTTTACCAATGCCATTCCACATTTCACTTAAAGCAACACATTTCACATCATTGTTTATATATACAGGCATATTATATTTATCAGTAAAAATTTTTTTTATAGAAGAGTTTACCCAGTTTCGCATTATGTTTACTCCACCTATTATTACACCATTTTTATCGTCAATCTTACCAGTACAACTAATTCCAATACCTGATATTTCTTCTTTACACTCATCTATTTTCGAAAACAATTTACTAATAACTTCTAAAATTTCGACCTTTAAAGTTCCAAAGAGGTTCTCTCCTTTATCTACTTTAACTCAAGCAAGTTAAGAGTTTCTCTTATCTCGTCAGCGTACTTAAAGTCAATCTTTAAGCTTTTATCTTTATTAACATAAATACATTCAATAAGTTCCCATACCATCACACGTGTAAGCTCCTTAGCCTTTTCAAATTCATCATACACATTGATAGGTGTTAAGTTGTTTTTAGGCTTATCTTTTTTACTTAAGTTAAGTTTCTCAATAAGAACTTTGGTATCTTTTAAATTTTCTTGTACATCCTTTTGCATTTGACGATACTGGTCTTCTGTAACTAAACCTTTTTTTAAATCAAAATAAATGTCATTTAAAATTTTAGTATTTAGTTCTATTTCAGAATTTAGATTGTTTAAAACTTTTTTGTTAACTTGTACATCTTTGTTATCATTTTTGTTTTTATTTATTTCTTCACTTAAAGTATTAATGTCTGTTGCAAGTTTAATTTGAAGCATAATAGCTTTATATATACTCTCATTTAAAACTTTTTCTCCTATGGTATGGGTTGTACACTTTGTTTTGTCATATTGATGTGTTTTACAAGTATAAGTTACATAACCTTTTCCATTAGTTTTTCTAATCATGGTATAGCCACAATCACCACACTTTATAACACCAGCAAATATACTAAGCTTACCATTTAAGCTAGAAACTCTAGTATATTTTTTAGTCATACTTTGAACTTTATCCCATGTTTCTATATCTATGATTGGTTCATGAGTATTGGTAACTCTTATCCATTTGCTTTCGTCTAAATATACAACTTGCTTTGTTCTGTGGTTTTATGTAGTACGTTTGTTTTGTACAGTGTTACCTATATAAGCCTCATTACGTAAAATCTTTCTTACTGTGGTTTCATTCCAAAGACTGATTTTACGACTTTGTACATTAACTGGATTTTGGTTTATGCCTATTGCGTTTTTATATGCTGTTGGTGTTTGTATTTTCATATTATTTAGCTTTGTAGTTATAGCATAAGTACTATACCCATCTATTTTCATCTTATAAATTAAGCGGACTATATGTGATACTTCTTCATCAACTACAAGCTTATTCTTGTGTATCGTTGACTTTAAGTAACCATAAGGTGCAAAAGCCCCTATAAACTTACCTTGTTGTTTACGTACTTTCAAACCACTTCGCACTTTTTTGCTAGTTTCACGACTTTGAATATCGTTAAACATATTCATTATAGGCATTTTAAAATCATTACTCATATCTTCTTCTAAACTATCGTGATTATCGTTTACAGATATAAACCTTACATTTTTATCAGGAAAATATTTTTCTATGTAATAACCAACATCAATATAATCCCTCCCAAACATTGAGTAGTCTTTCACTATAACACAGTTTCTTTTTCCGTCCTGAACAGCATTTATCATATCTTTAAAAGCTGGTCTGTCAAAGTTCGAGCCACTAAAGCCGTCGTCAACATATAGTTTATAAGTTATAGCTTTGTCTAGCTCGTCCACATATCTGTTAAGTATCATCTTTTGACTTTGTATACTATTGCTTTCTCCTTTGTTACTATCCTCAACAGATAACCTACAATATAGCCCACATATCCATTTCGGTTTCAATGTTATACCTCCTTAAAAAAACAAGGTAGTATATTAAACCCTTTAGCATACCACCTTAAATATCTAATAATCAAGTGCTTTCATAATTATTCGATTAGTTATTTTCTCATTATTTGGGAATTTAAAGTCTATAATAGTATTACCTACTCTTACTTTTCTGTTGTAGTCTACAAAGTTGAATTTTTTTAATAATTCTTTAAAGTGTATGTTTTTGTCTTTTCTTACATCAATTTCTAAGTCTGTTATATCTATAATATCTTCGTTACATCTACCCATAACAACACCCCTTTCTGTTTACATAAATATTCAATCAATACAGTATTTAAAACTTAAAATAATGGTTACCTTGTTTTGTAATGTGCCATTGTTTCAATTTTGCAACGTTTTCATTTACATCAAACTAAGCTTTCTTCTTTATATCTTCTGACCATTAAATCCAATTCACGTATTTCATCAGCTAAAGCCTTATCAACCTTTGTTTTTATACGGTTTAGAGCTGCTTTTTCATTAACTTTTTTAAGCACATCTTCATAATCAAGGATAAGTACGAAAATTATTAACATAAAAATTAGTTTTTTTCTTGTCACTTTACTTGTAAAACCCATATTATCTCCTTTTTATATAAGTATTGTTAAGCTATATCTTTTATGTTATAAATCAAAATTTTTACATAGGTTAATTACTCAAGGTACATTTACATGACATCTTCGCAAATTGATTGAGTGTGTCATTTATTTATATTATCTCTTGGAAAAATAAAACAAAATTGTCATAAGTATATGTAGCTTTTTTCACTGAATAAACATAGAAATAGCACATATTAGTATTATAATATATTTAAGCATTAAGTAATATACTACAAAATTTATAACTAAATAATTTTCCTAATTTCCTTAAAAAAAAGAGTCCTCCCTTGACTCTTTTTTTTTGTGCTTATTTATTATAATCTTTTGGAAAAACTACAGAGCAACATTTAAAAATTCATTTCATACGAGTTTTAAGCTTAAAATATATCTTTTGTGTATTTCAGTATACACGTCATAGGGCAAGTTGAAAATACACTGATAGAGGAAATCCAGAAGCATGCGATGAATAGTCTTACGAATAAGACTGTAGATGAATTAATTCCTCTCTCGGTCGATTTTTATGATAACAACTCACGATTCTTGTTGATTCTTTTAGGCAGCGATGGAAGTCCAGCATTTGCATCGAAGTTAAAAAATACTCTGCGACCTATAATTCTAAA
>JBKEBX010000024.1:0-64435 GCA_047973385.1 Lachnospirales bacterium
ACAACGGAAGTATTATCTTTAAGAATTTCATTAAGCCCCTTTGCAAGTCTATCAATGCCGTACTCTAAATTTGTATCTTTGTGAAATGAACCAGGATGCAAAACGAGAGATTTTGCTCCACTATCTTCAACTCTTGTTAGTTCTTTTTTCAAAAATTCTATCGAAAAATTCCATTTTTCATCATCTGGATTTCCAAGGTTCACAATATAAGGAGCATGTACAATTATATTTTCAAGAGGTATATTGTGTTCATTTAAAAGAGCAACCCCCTCTTGTATCTTAAGTTTATCTGTTGGTTTTCTAATAGTATTTTGAGGTGCTCCCGTATAAAGCATAAGAGCATTTGCATTGTAACTTAACGCCTCTTTAACTGCACCATATATTCCACCACTCATAGAAACATGAGAGCCTATTTTCAACTCATTATTTATATTCATTTTATTTACCTTTCTAAGTTTTAGCATTTTACATTTGATTACAATAATCTTAAGTTCTAGCCTTGTTTTCGAGGCTAGGACTTTAGTATATTATATCATAAAGTAATTTCCAAAGGAAATTACAATATTCTTATGTCGTAGCTGTCTTTTGGTAGCTAGGACTTTAGTATATTATATCATAAAGTAATTTCCAAGGAAATTACAATATTCTTATGTCGTAGCTGTCTTTTGGTAGCTAGGACTTTAGTATATTATATCATAAAGTAATTTCCAAAGGAAATTACAATAATCTTAATGTGTAGCTGTACTTTATGTAGCTACGCATTTAGTTTATTATACCATAAATAACTTGACAATAAAACTATTTTAATATATTGTTAATATATAAAAGTAAATAAAACAAAAAGGAGAAATATAATATATGAATACAGATTTTGTAACACTAGAAATACGCAAAGTTAAAGATATAGCTTTAATTGCTCACGATAGTAAAAAAGCTGATTTAATAAATTGGTGTATCAAAAATAAAAGCATTTTGGAAAAACACAAATTATATGGAACAGGCACAACAGCAAGAATGATAACTGACAAAGTAGGACTTAAAGTTAAAGGATATTCTTCAGGACCACTTGGAGGTGACCAACAAATAGGTGCAAAAATAGTTGAAAATGTAATAGATTTTGTAATATTTTTTAGCGACCCGCTTACAGCTCAACCACATGACCCTGACGTAAAGGCGCTACTTCGTGTATCTCAAGTTTATGATATACCTATCGCAACGAACAAATCAACAGCTGATTTTATGATAACAAGTACATATATGGACGAAATTTATGAACACACTGTTGTAAACTTTAAAAAACAAGTTGAAGAACGTTCTAAAAATATGTAAATACAAGTAAAAATGGCGACCTTGCAAAATATAGAAAAATCCATTTTCATAGCAAAACAACAGCTTTGCGACTTTGACTAAAATTGTAAAAAGGGCATGTTAATACAGTTCCCGTCGTTTATCAAAAGTATGAAAATTTGGTTTTTATTTTGCAATATGCCATTATTTCGATTTTCTGGCGTTTCCATATGAAAGGGTCGAAAAAGTTTTTTTTAAAAAGTGTTGACAAAATAGTGAAGATGTTATATACTAATATAGTACTAATTAACACGTTATGTAAGTGTTGATATAATAATAACGCGGGGTGGAGCAGTTGGCAGCTCGTCGGGCTCATAACCCGAAGGTCGCAGGTTCGAGTCCTGCCCCCGCTATTTTTTACTAATAAAGCTTATAAAATAGGGATTTCTCAAAACTAGAAAAACTTATTTTATAGGCTTTATTTTTTTACACTGTATTTATGGTTTATAACAATTAGGTTTATTAACATAACTAAAAATAATTTAACAGAAGTAAAAATGGCGACCTTGCAAAATGTAGAAAAATCCATTTTCATAGCAAAACAATGGCTTTGCTGTGTTTGTCAAAAGTATGAAAATTTGGTTTTTTTGCAATGTGCCATTATTTTAGTTTTCAGACGTTTCCAAATATTAATTTTGCAACGTTTCCATTTATATATTTTTATATAGATTGATAAGTAAAAAAGCTATCTGAGTATATTAAAAGATAGTGTTTATTTGTTCTAATCACGTGAAAACTTATCACAAGTTGTTAATATTAAAAATACTGAACGCATTGAAAAATATAGGTTTTTAAAAGTTATATATATCTAGTAAATTAAACGAACTTATGTTATAATAAACTAAAGTCCTGGCTACCAAAAGACAGCTATGACTTAAGCATATAATAATTTTCTTTGAAAATTACTATATGCTATAACAAATTATAGAAATATTAAAATTAAAATACAAGGAGATTTCCTTATGTCATATATATTTATTTTTTTTGCCGTAGTTTATATGTTGATTGTAAAAATTTACAGTATACTATTTCAACTTACAGGACTTTCTAAACAAAAGTCACTTTTTCAAGTAGCTTCTATACTTACAAGTACTGGCTTTACAACAAAGGAAAGCGAAATTATTATTATTGATAATACAAGACGAAAGCTTGTTTTTTCTCTAATGATTTTTGGATACGCAAGTACAATTATATCCATATCTTTGGTAGTTTTTCTATTATTTCATAACTATTCGGCAACTCAATATATACTTATGTTTTTGTATATTTCTTTTTTCTATTTAATTGGAAATACTAAGTTTGTTACAATGACTTTAAAAAGCATTGTTAAAAAAGTAGGTAATAAGCATTTTTATGGAGAAAGTAATAATAGTATATTTGTTTTACTGGACTACGGAAATAAGGTTTTAGCAGAAATAAATATAAATCAATTACCTAAGTCCTTTAATGGTGTTCAACTTAAAGATTTAGAAATTTTTCAAAAGTTTGAACTAAATTTATTATCAATACAAAGAAAAAACTTGAATATAACAACGGTAAATGACGACCATATTATTAAAGTTGGTGACCAACTTATTGTATATGGTGATATTATAAAAATGACCTATGTTTTTCAAACAATGATAAAAAATGATTTAGAAAAAGAAAATCAAGAAATAGAAAATCAAGAAATAGAAAAAAAGGATAGTTAGTAAAATCCTGAAAAATGTTAGAAAAAAATATACTACACAAAAATTAGCATTCGACTTAGTGATTTGCAACACAAATCATATAGCCTGTAGCATAAAATAAGCGTTCATACTTCACTGTATTTTATGCAATCTCACTATTTTTGTTTACGTTTACACTACTATAATTTTTTTCTTTCGGACTTTATCAGCACGTTCCATAGTTAATTAAACAAGCTATCCTTTATGTGTTTCTTTTAAATTATAATTTATTAGAAATCCCCATAGGTATTTTAAAATCTGATGTTATTTTATCGTAACAATTTTCACATAATATAAAAGAGTGTATTTCATTATCGTATTTTGATGGATAGTCCCATCTATTTTGAACCTTTAAAAAGCTTGTACTATTACAAGACTTACTACACATATTACAAACTTTTTTATGTCCTTTATTTTTAGGATAATATCTACGCAAAACATCTCACCACCTTTTTTACTTTTACGATAAAATTATACACTAATTTACAAGCTTTATCAATATTATGTTCAAAAAATATAACAAATATTCTTCTTTATAAAACTAGGAGGTTTTAATGAAATTTTTAATAGATAGTCACGTTCATTCCCTTTCAAGCGGCCATGCTTATGCTACAATTTATGAAAATATAATTCATGCTAAAAAATTAGGTTTAGAAGCAATTGCAATTACCGATCATGCTCCTGAGATGCCAGGAACTTGCCATTTATTCCATTTTAACAATTTAAAAGTAATACCTAAAGTTGTTGAAGGTGTAAGAGTTTTTACTGGTATAGAGCTTAATATATTAGATGTAAACGGTAAAATTGATGCTCCAGAATATACGCTTAAAATGTTAGATGTTAAAATAGCTAGTATTCATGAAATTTTAAACGATGTAGATGGAATAGAAAATATTACAAAAACCTATGTAAATACAATTAAAAATAACAATATAAATGTAATAGGTCACCCTTGTGATATACGTTACCCTTTTAATATTGAAGAAGTTGTTCTTGCCGCTAAGGAACATAATGTTGCTTTTGAAATAAATAATTGTTCTTTAAATAAAACTTCATATCGTTATGACCCTGATGAGTCAATAATTGATTTGCTTATGTGTTGCAAAAAACATAATGTGTTTGTAACTTGTGGTTCAGATTCTCACTACTTAGACACTTTAGGTAATTTTGATAATACATACGAACTTCTATCTCGTATTGATTTTCCAGAAAAACTTATTTTAAATGCAAATTTACAACTTTTCGAAGACTTTGTTCAAAGTCATAAAAATAAATAATAATAAATAAACGGGGGATTACTAAAATGTCTGATAATTTAAAGAAGTATAATTATAATGATGAGGATATTCAAATTTTAGTTGATTTAATTTTATTAATTGATAACGAAGAAGATTGCAAAAAATTTTTAGCAGAGCTACTTAGCAAATCAGAATTTACAAGTATTACTCAAAGAATTAAAATTGCTCATATGCTCCAAGACGGTAAAAAATATCACGAAATTACAGAAACTACGAAAGCTTCAACTACTACAATAAGTAGAGTTAATAAAGTTTTATCAACTGAAAATAATATGTTTTATGTTATGTTGAAAAAATTAAATAAAATGAAGAAATTAGATAAATAAAGGAGTTTACATGGATTATTTACAAGGGTTAAACAAAGAACAAAAACAAGGCGTCTTACAAACCGAAGGCCCTTTACTTATTATAGCTGGTGCAGGTTCTGGAAAAACTCTTGTTCTTACTCATAGAATATCCCATCTTATTGAACAAGGGATTATGCCAAGTAATATACTTGCTATAACTTTTACGAATAAAGCAGCTAAAGAAATGAAAGAACGTGCAGTTAACTTAAATCCAAAGGCTATTGCTTCAACTATTTGTACCTTTCATTCTTTTTGTGTGCGTGTTTTAAGACGAGAACTTAATATACTAGGTCTTGGTGGAAACTTTGTAATATACGATGGTGATGATAGTCTAAAGGTGATAAGAGCAATTTTAAAAGAAAAGGGTATTGAAAAAAACGAGCGAATTAAGCCTAAAAGTGTTTTATCATATATTTCAGGTCTTAAAAACGATTTTGTAACTCCCGAAGAAGCTATGGCACAAGATAAACACGATTACTATTACGAAATCTTAAGCGAGATTTACATGGAGTATGAAAAAGCTTTAATAAAATACAATGCCTTTGATTTTAACGATATACTTCTTAAAGCAGTTCAACTTTTTGATAGCTACCCAAATGTTTTAGAAAAGTATCAAGAAAAATTTAAATATATTATGGTTGATGAGTATCAAGATACAAATACTGTTCAGTATATGCTTGTTCGACAACTTGCTTTTAAATATAAAAATATTTGTGTTGTTGGTGATGATGACCAAAGTATTTATGGTTGGCGTGGTGCGGATATTACTAATATTCTGAATTTTGAAAAGGATTATAGTAATGCTAAAATGTTAAAACTTGAACAAAACTATCGTTCAACTAATGTTATACTTAAAGCTGCCAATAACTTGATTAAACATAACAAAAATCGTAGAGATAAAAATCTTTGGAGCGATAGCACAGACAGTAACCCTATTATTTGTAGAAGCTCTGGAAACGATTTTGAAGAAGCAAGATTTGTAGTTTCAGAAATACAAAAGATTACGAAAGATAATAAATTTAACGAAATTGCTATACTATATAGAACTAATAATCAATCACGTCTATTTGAAGATGAATTTATACGTTTAAATATACCATACCAAATCTATGGGGGCGTAAAGTTTTATGACCGTAAAGAAGTTAAAGATATTTTGGCATATTTAAAATATATTTATAATACTAAAGATGAAATTTCTTTAAAACGTATTATTAATGAGCCTAAACGAAGTATTGGAACGGTTACGGTCGGTAAATTGGACAACTATTCAAATATAAATAATACATACATTTTAAATGTTTTAAAAGATGTTGGAGATATAAAAGAATTTAAAAATTCTAGTAAAAAGCTGACTGAATTTTATAAACTAATTGAATATTTAATTGATTTTTCGAGTAAATCAACAGTTAAAGATTTGACTTTAGAAGTTATAAAAGCTACTAAATACGAAGATGAACTTTTACTTGAAAATACTGATGAGGCAAGAACACGTATTTCGAATATTTATGAACTTGTAGCAAAGGCTGATGAATTTAACAAGATTTATCCCGACGGAACTCTTGGCGAGTTTTTAGAAGAAGTATCTCTTGTAGCTGATGTGGATGCCTATGATGAAAATACACCTAAAGTTGTGCTTATGACACTGCATACATCTAAAGGCTTGGAGTTTGAAAACGTTTTCCTTGTAGGTCTTGAAGAAAACCTATTCCCAAGTATAAATTCTTCTATTGATTTTGATTTAGATGACGAAAAAATCGAAGAAGAACGCCGTTTAATGTATGTTGGTATAACCCGTGCTAAGAAAAAGTTATATCTTACAAACGCTAATTGCCGTAGACAGTTTGGTAATATGGTTTATAATAAATCTTCGAGATTTATAGACGAAATACCAAAAGATTTACTTGACCTACCAAAAGAAATAAAGTCAAAATCTACATCATCACCGTCACTTAAATCTATGCTAAATAGCAGAAAAACTACTTCTCTTAAGGACTATTTTGATGATAAGCCAAAAAATAAATCCTTAGATTTTGAAGTTGGTGATAAAGTTCGACATATGAAGTATGGTGTATGTGAAGTTTTAGAAATAACTCCTGCAGGTGCAGACTTTCAAGTTAAACTTAACACAAAGCTTGGGGAAAAATCTTGTATGGGTATTCTTGCTAGGCTTAAGAAAGCTTAATCATCTATTAAACGAGGTTTAAAATGACACTAGAAACTCTTAAAAAAATTTACCGAAGTAAAAATATAAACAAAGTATATAAAGTTAACAAAATGGAGATAAAAGCAAACTGGCATGAGCTTTTATATGATTTAATTTTTATAATATTTATAGAAAAAATTATAACTATATATATAACTTCTTCTCATACTGCTGATATTAAGTTTGTTTTTGAAATATTGTTAATTTCTATGATGATTTTGTGGGTATGGAATGAACGTGTACTTCAAACAAACCATATGTATATACTTGAAAATGAGTTAAATGTTCATATACCCCAATACAAATTTTTGATATATATTGAAATGACTATTTTACTACTTTTACTACACAAGCTTGGTACATACCCCTATATTTACTTTTTTGTTAGTATATTTTTAATATCTGTGGTCTTTGAATTTATCTGTATGGAGTGGATAAGACACAAATTGTTTAGTCGTTATAAAAGAGAGTCTAAGGAAATGTATGATGCTGCTAAATCATTTTGGGAAATTCGAACAAATAGTATAAACATTGAACATATACTAGAGCGTTTTGGAGTTTTAACTATTTTGTTTTTAGGCGAAACAATGCGAGAAGTTTTTTTATCTGATACTCATCAACTTGTTTTAATATTGTTTTGTATAATTCTTTTTAATATATTTGAATCCAGCACAAAACTATCTGATTCCTTAAAAGAACAATCTATCAAAGAAAGCACCGTTAAGTATAATGTGTTAACAAGATATTTACGACGTTCACTTATATTACTTTTGTTTTTAATTTTGGCTGTTGCCTATACTCATAAATATCATGTGGAATACCCAGTAATTTTAATTACTGTTATTCTGTTAAATAAGTTCCACCAAGAATATGCATTATTCAAACTTGGAAAAATCTCATTAAATAAGTATGAGATAATGTATTATATATACTTGTTTTTCATTACTCTATATGTGTTGCTAATTAAAAACTATAATATATTCACATTGATACTGATTTCCGTTTTGGCAATTCTTACTATTTTTAAAGATAGTTATCATACTATTGATATTGGCATTGATTTCAAAGAATAAAAAAAATGTAAAGGTTAACCCTTTACATTTTTTTATTTGGAAACGTTGCAAAAGAAAAAACAAATTTTCATACTTTCGACAAACCAAGGAAATGGCGACAATATGCTATTTCCTTGGTTTGTATCAAAAGCCACAAAGCCGTTGTTTTGCTATGAAAATGGATTTTTATATATTTTGCAAGGTCGCCATTTTTTTATTAAAAATCAATTTTCACAAAATTTTTCTTACCTCTTTTAAGAAGTATAACACCACTTTCTTGGTCTATATCTTTTTCTGTAACAACATATTTAGGGTCTGTAACTTTCTCGCCATTTATAGAAACCCCACCCTGAGTTACATTACGTCTACCTTCTGACTTAGTTGGAGCAAGTCCAGCCATTTCAAGTAAGTCAAGTAAACCTACACCTTCATTTAGTAGATTTTTATCTATTGTATATGATGGTACCGTATCAAGATTTGTATTGCCACTATAAAGAGATTTGATAGCTTTCATAACATCATCAGCTTCAGCTTCTCCATGTACAAGCTTTGTAATTTCATAAGCCATAGTTTTTTTAGCTTTTATAATATCTGAACCTATAAGTTCCGAAATTACATCAAGGTCAATTCTTGTGAACAACTTCATTAGCATCTCAACATCATCATCATTTACATTGTAGAAATATTGATAAAAATCAAATGCAGAAGTTTTATCTTTTTCTACCCATAAAGCTCCACTTTCAGTTTTGCCCATTTTCTTACCATCATTAGTCATAAGAAGTGGACAAGTTAAACCGAATAAATCACCTTCAATAGCAGTATTTTCCGATACATTATTAAGTTTACGGTTAAGTGTAACACCTGCAACAAGGTTACCCCATTGGTCAGAACCACCTATTTGTATTTTACAACCATATGTTCTGTTAAGATGTACAAAATCATAGGCTTGCATAAGCATATAGCTCATTTCAAGGAAAGTAAGCCCACCTTCTTCAAGTCTAGTTGAATAGGCATCTGCCGATAACATCTTGTTAACATTAAAATGGATACCAACCTCACGCATAAAATCGATAAAATTGTAAGGAGTTATCCAATCTGCATTATTTGTGATAATTGCAGGATTATCTCCGTCTGTTTTAACAAACTTCTTAACAATAGTTTTAACTTCTTCAATGTTTTTAGCCACTTGTTCTTTAGTTAAAACTTTACGCATATCTTTTTTACCACTTGGGTCACCAATAAGAGCAGTTGCTCCACCTATAACGATAATACCTTTATGTCCATGATCTTGGAGATGTCTAAACATCATAAGAGCAAAAAAGTGTCCAATATGGAGGCTATCAGCCGTAGGATCTATACCAAGATAGTAAGTTGTCGGCTCCCCATTTAAAATATCTTTAATTCTATCAATGTCTGTTGATTGATAAATATAGCCTCTGTCCTTTAAAGTATCAAATAAGTTACTCATAACATTCTACCTCTTTCATTCAAGTTATTTTAGTATGATAAACATACAGTACTAATTATAATACATATTCTCGTTTTTTTCAAGTTTTTATAAAAAGTTCTTATAAATAAATTGTAACTTTAGGTAATTTATGCTATAATGTATTTACTCAATAACAAATACACTTAAAAAAAATATGGAGGATTGATTATGTCAATTATAGAAAATGTTATTAGAATAAATGATAATAATACTCTAAGTTTTGGTAACTACATTGTTAAAGAAAAGCAAAAAGTTTCTGATTTTAAATTTGATAATGATTTATACAAATGTAAAACTCATAACGAAGTTACAAGAGTTGAAAAAAATGATTATTTAATTTTTGAATCTGTACCAGGTTCAACTGTACATAACTTTATGGCAAATGAAGATGAACTTACTTTTTCAATTGAAGGTCATGGCGATACAAAAGTTACAGTAGAATTAGTAGAAAACGAAAAATACAATATTACAATAGACGGCGAAAACTTAGGTGTTGAAAAAACAAACTTATCTGGAAAACTTTCTTTTTCATGCGATCTGTTAAATACACCAATAGATATAGTTATCACAAAAAAATAAGTTTAAAACTAACTAGCTACATTGCAAAGTATAGAAAAAAGTGGGTGTAAGAAACCTCACATAATGTGAGGTTTCTTACACCCACTGCTTTTATAATTTTAATTATAATATATTACTTACTTGCTAAATATTCATTAATTTTAGAAATTAAATCATCTACGTTTTGTCCATGAACAAAACCTGCTTCTTCAAGAGTTTCAGCTTGAGCAGAAGGGCAACCAACACAATGCATCCCTGCTTCCATTAAAAATCTTGCTATTTCTCTATCCACAGTTAAAATTTCTGATATAGTCATATCTTTAGTTACTTCAGCCATTATTATTCCTCCATAATATTTAAGTTTTTATATAGTTACATAAAATTGATTTTATATTCAACAAAACCAACTAACATTGTTATTTTAACGCACAATTTCAAAAAAGTCAAGTAATTTACTATGAATTAGATAATTTTACTCATTTACTAATAATTTAAAGTTCGGTAAATATCTAAACAAAGGTTTTGCAACAACATAATCTTCTGGAACATAAGTATTATCCCAAAATCTGCTATCAATAGAATATTCTCTGTTATCTCCTAAAACAAAGTAATGGTCTTCAGGTACATTATATGGTCCAAAATCTCTTGTATCATTACCTTTAACATATCCTTCTTTAGCTAGACATTTATCATTTATATAAACCTCACCATCAATAAGCTCAACAGTTTCACCAGGCATACCTATAACACGCTTTACATAAAGCTTACTAGGGTTATCTGGGAATTTGAAAACAATAATATCAAATCGTTCAGGCTCCGAAAAAGTATATGCAAGCCTATTTGCAATAATTCTATCGCCTGTCATTATAGTATTTTCCATAGAGCTTGTGGGAATATCTGCATTTACAATGATAAAACTATTAATAAAAAGTGCCACAATCACACAAAAAACAATAGTCTTTATCCAACTTATCACTTCATCTTTAAGTGGTTTTTTAGGCTCTTTTTCTTCATCTTCAGCTATTTCATCATCACTTTTATATCCATTATTAATTTTCATAATATATTCTTCTTTTAGTTTATTATAATCAACAGTATCTTTATCTTTATCTATTTCATTATATTCATTATCTATATTAACATTATTACCAATGTAATTTTCTTTATTCATCTATAAAACTTCCTCTCTAAATAATGCAAGTTTTAGGAAGATTCTTAAAATACTAATCAGAAATTTGAAAAGCATATTTTAATATTAAGTTTTTCTAATACACAATTTAAAAATAATTTCAAATCCGAAAAATGTTTTGAAACTTCAATTTCTCTATATATCTATATAAATATAGAGAACTCACAATCATACAAGCTATAAACATAGCTATCTATCTAATATATCTAATCTATCTATTTTATCTATTCAATCTATCTATATATATCTGCATCATAAGTTTCTGTTAACTGATCTTCTTTTTTAGAATAAACATAAAAAGGTTTTGCAACTATGTTCTCTCTAGGAACATATGTATTATCCCAAAATCTACTATCATAGGAGTATACCCTATGGTCACCTAAAACAAAATAATGTCCTTCTGGCACATTATACACACCAAAAGTCTTTGTAGGTACACCTTTTATATAATCTTCAACTAATAATTCATCATTTATATATACTTTTCCACTATCTATTTCAACTTTATCTCCAGGTAATCCAATTACACGTTTTACAAAAAGCGTACTTTCATCATCAGGAAACTTAAAAACAATTATATCCAATCTTTTTGGCTCATCAAAAGTATATGCAAACTTACTTGCAAAAATTCTATCATCAGTATTTATTGTGTTTTCCATTGAACCTGAAACAACAATTGCGTTTAAAAAAAATACAGTATTAATAAAATAAGATATAACAAAACAAATTGTAATAATAAATATCCAATTTAACATTCTTTTCAAATGATTTTTATTATTTTTATTTTCTACATTTATAATTTTGTACTTTTTTTCACCATACAAGGATACCCCTCCAATAAACCATATACTTATAGTATATCATAAATATCGTATTTTTCAACAGTTATGTTGAAAAAAAATAAATAATTTATAGTTTTCAACAAAAAAAAACCATGCGAACATAAAAAACACCTATTTTCTTGAATTTCTATTGTTGATAATTTTATAACTTTATCTATTTTACCTGTGGATATGTGTATAACTTTGTTAATAACTTAATATTTCAAATTAAGTCCTTACTTTAAGCTATTTGTTATATTTAAGAATTTATATAAATCCCCAAAATAATGTTAATAACTTTTTACGAAAATATTACAAATGTTTGTCATAAAATTAATATCTAAACTTATTTTCGGTAAAAATCTAATTGATATTGTAAAAATACTATATTTTTAACGATTTCTTATAATATTGCAACTATTTTTGAAAAAATTTCATTTTTTTTAGCTGAAATTTACCATTCATAAAAGCTTTTGAATGTCAATAACAAAAAAAAGAAAAGTTATTAACATACCTTTTCTTTTTTAACACAAATATGCCACATTTTCCTGTTAGTAACTATATTAAAATTACTAATATCTTTGTGGATATGTTTATAACTTTGTGTATAACTTTCATATTTCATTTTTATATTATAAAAATCTTGTAAAATAGCCCTTAAAAAACTAATTTTTTATTGTTTAATTTCTTAATTCATAAAAATTGTTTTAAAAATCTGTTGATAAGTTTTTAATAATTTTTTTATTCTAGGTTTATATTTTTAGATGTTACATTATATGCTTTAAAATATCCCTTTGCAATAATTACACCTACACTAAAACCAATTATATGAGATAAATTACTTACATGTGGGAAGAAAAAACCAATTGATATAAGCATAAGAATACCTGCTAAAAACAAGTGTAACCCAAAATTTTCAACTTCTTTGTTTACATATAACAAAAGTATTAGCATAGCTCCTGCAAGACCACAAACGCCTGTTGTAGCACCAATTGAAACTTTGTCGAGTATCAATAGCGTACTTATATTACCTATAAAAGAACTAAATATAAAGATTATAATAAAAGGCAGTTTACCCATATATCTTTCTATTCTTACACCGAAAATAAATAACCATATAATTGTTGTAAAGAAATGTATAAAATCATCATACATTACCATAGGAAACAAGTTAAATAAAGAAAAATATCCTGTTGTTTCTGTAAAACTACTTTTATATGGCATAAAAAACACATATGCTATAAACAAAAATGCCCCAATTATAAAAGTTACAACTGCATCTTTTGAAACCATTTTAAGCTTGGATTTTCTCCTTGCATTTTCTATTAACAAACTTATAGAAACTGGATTTTCTTCTATATAAGTCATATCTTTAATACTCTCAGTAACAACTTCATTTAAGTTTAAAATTTTTGATGGTTGTTTATCTCCAATATAAAGCTTAGATATTTGATTTATCTCATCTATATGAACATTCCAATAAAAGTTATTAACAAAACTATTTGAACTAACTTCTTTACTTATTAAATCTTCTGCACTATTTTTTACATCTAAATCATCTGTTACAAAAATATTTAAAATTATAGTTTGTTTAAACTTTAAAACCATATGTCCAACATTAACTTGTTTACTTATTTGAGAAGTTACAAGTAAACTATAATCTATACTATTTTTTATATTATTATGAATAATAACAATAAACAAATTTGGTCCATATGCTTTTTCTAACATAACAAAATCTGTTTCATTACTAATCATACTATTATCTTGTCCATTATTTAAACTTTTATAACCTGTATCTATTAACTTTTCATATACATTTTTAATAAAATTTAAAAACATTAAATTCTCCTTTTTCTTGTATTTTGTATGTATTTTTATATAGTTTTATTTACTTTTCTTTACACATTAAAAACATTTTCACTCTTTTTCAACACACCATATAATATATTATACATCTTTATTTAAAAAATATAAAGTAAATTTTTCTTTATTTTTATGTCAAAATATATTACAATATGTATATAGGGGTATTTTAAAAGTATATTTATAAACACTTAGTTTAAATATTAAAGGAGATATATTATGAAAAAAATAATGTCAATAATACTTGCAGCTGGTACTGGTACGAGAATGAACTCTAAAAATCATAAGGTTTTACACAAAATCTTAGACAAAACTTTAATACAATATGTTGTAGAGGCAACAAAGGAAGTTCAATCAGAAAAAGATTGCGTAATTGTTGGTTATATGGCTGACGAAGTAAAATCAAATCTTGAAAAGTATGAAGCTTTGGAGTTTCCTGTTCAAAGTGAACAAAAAGGTACAGGTCATGCAGTTCTTATGGCAAAAAACTTTATTGATGAAAATTCCGATGTTATAATTTTATGTGGTGATACACCTCTTTTAAAATCATCAATGCTTAAAAAATTAGTAGAATCTCATCAAAACAATAATAACGATATTACTCTTGCTACTTGTAACCTTGATGACCCATCAGGATATGGCAGAATAAACAAAGAAAATGGTAAAATAACTAAAATTGTTGAGCATAAAGATTGTGATGAAAATCAACTTAAAATTACTGAGATAAATACTGGTGTTTATATTTTTAAAGGAGATGTTTTATTATCTTTACTTGGTAAAATAAAAAACGATAATGTTAAAGGTGAATACTATCTTACAGATACTATCGAAATTGCTTTATCAGAAAACAAAACTGTTGAAAGTATTGTTTTTGATAACCCTGAACAATTTAATGGTATAAATACTAAGTTGCAACTCCACGATGCTGCTAAACTTATGCGTGAGCGAATTAATAAACAACATATGGAAAATGGTGTTGTTATAGTTGATTCAAACACAACTTATATTAGTAAAGATGTAAAAATAGAAAAAGATACGGTTATATATCAAAATTGCCAAATCTTTGGTTCTACAACAATTGGTGAAGATTGCGAAATAGGCCCAAATACAAATATAAATACTATGAAAATCGGTAATGGTGTTTCTATTTTAAATTCTACTACTAACCAAAGTTCCATTGATGATAACACAACTGTTGGACCATACGCTTATGTAAGACCTAATTCTGAAATAGGGAAAAACGTTAAAATTGGTGACTTTGTTGAAGTTAAAAAAGCCAAAATTGGTAACAACACTAAAGCTTCCCATTTAACTTATATAGGCGATTCAGTAGTTGGTGAAAATGTAAACTTTGGCTGTGGTACTATAACTGTTAACTATGACGGAAAAAACAAATTCCTTACAACTGTTGAAGACAATGTTTTCATTGGTAGTAATGTTAACCTTATTGCACCTGTTACTATTGAAAAAAATTCTAAAGTCGCAGCAGGTACAACAGTTACTAAAAAAGTACCATCAAACGCACTTGCTATCGGTCGTGTAAAACAAGATAACAAAGAAAACTATGTGAGATAGGAGAATTTTATGGATTGTATTTTTTGTAAAATAATAAGTGGTGAATTCAGTAGCCATAAAGTATATGAAGATGAAGTTTGTATTGGTTTTTTAGACATTAACCCTCTAAATAATGGTCATGTTTTAGTTTTGCCTAAAAAACACTTTATTGGGATTTTTGATATTGATGAGGAAACTTTAAATCATATTATGAAAGTTGTAAAAACTCTTTCTGCTAAAGTTCAAAAAGCAGTAAATTCTGATGGTATAACTATCGTTCAAAACAACGGATTACTTCAAGAGGTTAAACATTTGCATTTTCATATTATACCTACTTTTGAAAATTCCCATGGTATATCATTTAGCAAACTCGAAAATCCTGAAAATTTTGAAAAAATAGCTAATAAAATTAAATCTTTATAAAATCAAAGGGACTTTAAAGCCAATCTCTAAGATGAGATTTTTAAAGTCCCTTTATTTTTTAATATAAGTCATTTTGACTAAAAAAAACTAATCTATTTGTTATATATAGTAGTTAACAAGCCTCATATTTAATGCACTTACAATATTTCAAAATTTTTTTATATTTATGTTGACAAATAAGTTCTTATAAGGTATACTATACTAGTAGCTTATGGAGAAGTACTCAAGTGGCTGAAGAGGTGCCCCTGCTAAGGGTATAGGTCGTTTACGCGGCGCGAGGGTTCAAATCCCTCTTTCTCCGTAAAAAAAAAGTCTAGTTTAACTAGACTTTTTTTATTGCCAAAAATATTCATTAAACTATATAATCATCAACAAAATTCCAAATATTTTCCCAATATTTATATTTCAAAGTTGCCCATGATTTTCCATGACCAGCACCTTCAACGATAATTAAATCTTTTGGTGCATCTAAAGCCTCATATACCTTATATACCATTTCATAAGGTACAAAAGTGTCATCAGTTCCATGAATAAATAGGGTAGGTGTTTTTGATTTCCTCACTTGGCTAACTGCATTTGCTTCTTCAAGAGAAAATCCTGCTTTAACTTTTGATACAAGTGATGCTGCGTGTAATACAGGGAAAGATGGCAATCCGTATGTAGCTTTTAACTGATATGCAAACTCTTCCCATGTACTACTATATCCACAATCTTCAACAATTACTTTAACATTTTCAGGTAAATCTTCACCCGAAACCATCATAACCGTTGCTCCACCCATAGAAACACCATATAACATGATTTGTACATCGCTACCTTTTGCTTCAATAATTTTGTTAATCCAATCAACTATATCAAGTCTATCATGCCAACCCATACCAATATAGTCCCCTTCACTTTGTCCATGGGCTCTAGCACTTGGCAAAAGCACATTAAAACCTTTATCGTGGAACTTTTTGGCATATCTTAACATACCCTTTCCACTTTCATAATATCCATGACAAAGGATAACCCACTTATTGCTATTTTCTTTTACAATTTCTTCTCCATGTAAAAAAAGATTGTCATGGCTATAAATACCTCTATCGTTAATTTCAACGTTTTCAAGCCAATTTTGATATTTTTTTTCTTTTTCCTCTTTTTCTTTTAGTTCACTATCACTTTCAATACCTTTTTCATCGCTTTCCATTTTATTGTGGTCAGCATTAAAAACTTTACTCTTGTCTGTTTTTGGATCAAGAGCAAATTTATAAAAGTAAACACCAATACAAATAAATATAGCAATGGGAATAAAAACAATAGCGAGTAAAATTAAAAGATTTTTACATTTTTTACACATAGTTTCTCCTTTCAAAATACAATTTTCTTAAAAATATTATAATCTTTATCTCTTTAATAGTCAAGTGTCTTTATTGCAAAATATAGAAAAATCCATTTTCATAGCAAAACAACGGTTACTTGTGAGAAAAAAAGTAGAAATGGCATATCGCCACTATTTTCTGGCATTTACAAATAAAAAAGACTAGAAATCTTAAAACTTTCTAATCTTTTAAAAATCTATATTTACAATCTAAATTATACCAATCTTGTTTTTAACTTTATCAACTACTTCTGTTCCTTTAATAATTGCTTTTTCTTCACCAATTTTATAAATTTTTTCTAAGTAATCTGGATTATTTAAAAGCTCAATTCTTTTTTCTTGTACAGGTCTAAGGGTTTCAACGATTGCCTCTGCAACTTCTTTTTTAAAAGTACCGTAGTTTGCACCTTCAAAATGAGCTAATGCATTTTCAATTGATGTGTTTGTAAGGGAAGTATAAATATTTAAAAGGTTTTTAACACCTAATTGTTCATCATTGTATGCTACAACCCCCATTGTATCTGTAACAGCTTTTTTAATCTTTTTTACAATCGTATCAGGTTCATCTATAACTAAAATATAACTATTTTTACTAACACTTGCATCTTGGTCAGACTTTGACATTTTCTTTGTAGGATTTGATAAATCCATAATTTTTGCACCTGTTTTACTAATTATAGGTTCAGGTACAACAAATGTATCTCCATAATGATTATTAAATCTTATAGCAATATCACGAGCAAGTTCAACATGTTGTTTTTGGTCAACACCAACAGGTACAACATTTGTATCATACAATAATATATCTGCTGCCATAAGTATAGGATATGAAAATACACCAACACCTATGTTTTGGTTTTTACTAATCTTTGCAACCTTATCTTTGTATTGGGTCATACGGTTAAGTTCCCCCATATAACTGTTGCAAGTAAGAAGCCATGAAAGTTCTGTATGTTGTGGTACTCTTGACTGAATAAACAAAGTGCATTTTTCAGGGTCAATACCTGAAGCAATATAAGTTGCTAAAACATCAAGAGTTCTGTTTCTAAGGTTTTCGCTATCTTGTCTTTCTGTAATAGCATGAAGATTTACAACAGGAAAAAAACAGTTATATTCATCAATCATCTTTTGCCAAGAATTAATCGCTCCAATGTAATTTCCAAGAGTTAAATCACCTGTTGGCTTAATTCCGCTTAATAAATTTTTCTTTTCCATTTTAATCACCTCTATTTTATTTTTTTCATGCTATCTTAGTTGTTAAGTAATTAATCAACAACTTAAATTAACATCTATGACAATGGTATACTTTTCTCCAACTTTATCAACTTTATAATTGGCAATTTCTCTACCTTCATTTAAAAACTCCATAGCCTCATCAAGTGTATCTGTAAGTAGTGAAATATCTCTAAAATTTCTATGTATACTAAAGTTTTCGTTAAAGTTTTCAACTAACTTATCAAACTCATAAAAACTCATGTTTTTAAATAACGCAATTTCTAAAAGTTCAAGTTGTTTTTTCTCATCATCAACTTTTAGTATAACTTTTCCATATTGCTCTGTCAAGTTATTTGTTATTAAAAAATTTTTTATTTTGTCTTTTAAAGTTAATAATCTAAGTTTTTCAAAAAGTATATTTTTACTTAAACCCACTTTTTCTGCAAGTTCTTGAACTGTTAAATTTTGCTGTTTCATAAGCTTAACATAACATTCAGCTTCATCAAAATAGTTTAAATCACATTTTTGAATATTTTCTATAAAAGACAACATAGCTGAATCTTCATCACTACTATTTACGATTATTGTTGGAATATATGTAAGCCCTATAAGTTTACATGCTTTAAGGCGTCTTTCTCCAGCTACAAGTTCAAATTTACCATCACATACTCTAACAGTTATAGGTTGCAAAATACCGTTTTCTTTTATTGATTTAGCAAGACTATATAAATTATCTTTATCAAATTGCTTTCTTGGTTGGTATTTGTTTGGTAATATACTTTCAATTTTCAAACTAACAATTTCTTTTTCAAATTTTAAACTTCCCATAGTTTTAGCCCCTTTTTTATATAAATTTGTTCTCTTTTGTATATGGAAAGTATAACATAAATTTACTTAAAACCTTAAATTCAAAATTGAATAAAAACGACAAACAACGCTAAAATCCACGTTTTTATAACGGCTTCTTCGTAACAATACCTGCTTTTCTAGGGTACTTTGTCGAAATATTCGATATTTTTCTTAAACTTACAATAAAATGTTTAATTTCTGTTGTAGGTAAAACAACACTTACAACCTTTTCAAACTCTAATTTTGTTTCACTAAAAGCATTTTTGGCATCAAATATCTCATCTTCATAAGCTCTACCTTTTAGAGCAATAAACTTACCATCAACTCTTATAAATGGTGAACAAAACTCGCTTAAAACCCTGAAGTTCGCAACAGCACGAGCTACACAAATATCATAATTTTCTCTATACTGTTCATCTTTTGCTAAATCCTCAACTCTGCTATGAACCGTTTCTATATTTTTGAGTTCTAAAAGTTCTATAACTTCATCTAAAAATTTAACTCGTTTGTTTAAACTATCTACAAGAGTAAAATGCACATTTGGAAGTAAAATTTTAAGAGGAATACTTGGAAAACCTGCCCCTGTTCCTACATCAATAACTTTATCCCTATCTTTAAAATCATAAGCCTTAAGTAGTGATATACTATCACAAAAATGCTTTATAATAACCTCTTTTTCTTCTGTTATAGCCGTTAAATTCATATGTTTATTTTTTTCAATAAGCAAATAAAAATATTTCTCAAATTTATTTAGACTTTCATCACTTACTTCAATATTCATTTGTAGGTCATTTATACAGTTTCTTAAAAATTCCTTATTCATAAAACCTCTATTTCTATACATTTATAGTTAAAAATTTACCATTACCTTTATTGTAGCATAAGATAATTATCCATGATTATTATACCATAAAGTAATTTTCATAGAAAATTACAATAATCTTAATGTGTAGCTGTATTTATGTAGCTATGCATTTAGTTTATTATACCTTAAAGTAATTTTCATAGAAAATTACAATAATCTTAATGTGTAGCTGTATTTATGTAGCTACGCATTTAGTTTATTATACCATAAAGTAATTTTCATAGAAAATTACAATAATCTTAATGTGTAGCTGTATTTATGTAGCTACGCATTTAGTTTATTATACCATATAAATAATATTTTTGTATAATAAAACTTGATACTTTTGCGTATATATTGTAAAATAGATATATTACATAAAGGAAGATGATTATTATGATTAAAATAAATAAAAAGATTTTTGCTTTTTCAATATTTTTAACAACTCTAAATTTGTATCCTACACAAGTTAAAGCTAGTTCTGAAATTTTCATACCTAAATTCGAAGAAAATAACTTGAATTTTAATAATGAAAATAATTCTAGTTACAATGATAACAATAACACTTTTGTAAATACAACAAATAAAGAAAATAATGAAATTGAACCTATAAACAATGATAATTCAACAATTCTTAACTCTAATGTTGAAAACAATTTAGAAAGCTCAATTGAAAATACAGTTATAGAAAACCAAATTACTGAAGAAGTTACAGAAGTAAAATCAGAAGTTAACAATATAAATGATGAAGAAATAACTGAAGACTTATCAGAAATTAACTCTGAAATTACTAAAACAACTGAAAACAGTGAAGAAATAGTAGAGGAAGTAACAAAAGAAACACCTAAAAAAATTGACATTGAAAATATGGAAAAAACAGTTGTTGTTCATGACGCAACAGGAATTGAAGTAAATTATATAAGTAAAAACAATTATCCCGATATAATACCTAATGAGATGAACGATATTATAATAGCTATGTACCATGGAGTTTCTGCCGATATAAAAGATAATGATTCTGTACATAGAAGTATAAAAGGTTTTAAAGAAGATTTAGAACTTATGTATCAAAATGGTTATAGACCTATTTCTATGGAAGACTTAATGAGCAATAACATATCTATTGAGGCTGGTTTAACCCCTATTGTTATAACTTTTGATGACGGTCTTAGTTCAACTTTTTCTCTTACTAAAGACGAAAACGGTAACTTTATACCTGTTACAGATACTGCTGTTGACATTTTAGAAAAATTTAACGAAAGCCACTCTGATTTTGGAACTTTTGGCATGTTTTATCTGTACACTTCCCAACGACCTTTTAAAGGAGAAGGAACTGTTTTAGATGCTATAAACTATTTAACTGATAAAGGTTATGAGATTGGTAACCATACATATAGTCACCCTTTTTTAACAAAACTATCTGCCTCAGAAATCCAAAAAGAAATGGCTTTATCAACTAAATACATACACGAAAACTCAAATGGTATAACTACAAAATATGTAGCTTATCCATATGGCGAAATACCAGATAACTGGCTTGATAAATACCTTTTAAATGGTGAATATGATGGATATTCATATAACTTCCATTCAGGAGTTTTAGCTACTCCAAATATGTCAACTTCCACTTTAGTTTATTCAAATAAATTTGATAAATACAAAGTTGGTAGATATAGAGGTACAAATAACTCTGTTTATGATTTAAATTGGAAGATACAAAAAGATTTAACTAATAATAGCCAATTTATATCCGATGGCGACCCTGATACTATAACTATTTTAGATGAGGATTTTCATAAGATAAACCTAAATACAGTCAAAGATAAAACATTAGTAGTAATTACTGATTAAAAAAACCCCTAAAGTTTTAATAAACTTTAGGGGTTTTTATTAATTGTGGCATCACCCACAAAGTGTAATTATTCGACGACTTCAAAAGCAATAACACAGAAAAAACAAATTTTGAAATGTTGCCATTTGTTTTTTTACAACTTTCTTTCAAGGTGTATAAGTAACACGCTTATATCTGCTGGTGAAACTCCTGTTATACGACTTGCATGACCTATATTTTCAGGCTTTAACTTATTTAACTTTTGCTTTGCCTCTATTCTTAAACCTTCAATTAAATCATAGTCCATATCTTTGGATAATTTCTTATTTTCAAGTCTTTTAAACTCTTTAACATGTTTAAGTTGTTTTTCTATATATCCATGATATTTAAGTTGTATATTTACTTGTTCTTTTACATCGAAAGATAATTCTTTTTTATCTTCTGATTTATCAAGTTCAATTAATTTGTCATAGGATAACTCTGGACGTCTAATTAAATCAATAAGTTTTACACCTGTTGTAATAGGTGTACTATTGTTTTTCTCTAACACCTCTATAACTTCCTTAGATGGTGGGATATTAACATTAGAAATTCTCTCAATTTCATTATCTATATCTCTTTGTTTTTGAACTACACTATTATACCTATCTTCTGATATAAGGGTATTTGGGGCAAGTTTATACATATGTCTTGTAAGTCTAAGGTCTGCGTTATCTTGTCTTAATAATAGTCTGTATTCTGCACGTGATGTCATCATACGATAAGGCTCATTTGTACCCTTTGTAACTAAATCATCAATAAGTACGCCTATATATCCCATTGACCTATCTATAATAAGTGGTGGCTTGTTAAGGCATGATAGCCCTGCATTTATACCTGCAACAAGACCTTGACAACCTGCTTCTTCATATCCACTACTACCGTTAAACTGACCTGCACAATAGAGACCTGATATATTTTTAAGCTCAAGTGTAAGCTTTAAACTTGTAGCGTCTATACAGTCATATTCTATTGCATAAGCAGGACGTGTAAATTCGCAATTTTCAAGACCTTCTATACTTCTGTACATAGCAACTTGCACATCCAAAGGAAGTGATGAACTCATACCTTGTATGTAATATTCCTGTGTACCAAGTCCTTCAGGTTCAATAAAAACTTGATGCCTTTCCTTATCGGCAAATCTTTTTATCTTATCTTCGATAGAAGGACAATATCTTGCACCAGTACCTTCTATAACTCCTGTATACATAGGGCTTCTCTCTATATTATCAGATATAATTTTATGAGTTTCTTTATTTGTATAAGTTAAATAACACTTGATTTGGTCAATTTGAATATCTTCTCTATTTGTTGTAAAAGAAAATGGGGTAATTATCTCATCACCAAGTTGTTCTTCCATCTTAGAAAAATCAATACTGTTTTTATGAACTCTTGCAGGGGTTCCCGTTTTAAAGCGTAATAAATCTAGTCCAAATTCATTTAAACTATTTGAAAGTTCTTTAGAATTACGAAGTCCATTAGGCCCACTATTTATAATAGTTTCACCATACAAACATCTCGAGTTTAAATAAGTACCCGTTGAAATAATCGCTTTTTTACATTTTGTAACAGAGCCGTCTTCTAAAACAACTCCTACAACTTGATTATTATCTGTTAAAATTTCTTTAACTTCCATTTGAACAACTTTTAGATTATCTTGATTTTCAAGTACTTTAAGCATTTCTTTTGTATATTTATACTTATCTACTTGCACTCTAAGGGAATGTACAGCAGGACCTTTTCCAGTGTTTAACATTCTACTTTGTATAAAAGTTTTATCAGTAAGTTTACCCATTTCCCCACCAAGTGCGTCAATTTCCTTAACTAAATGACCTTTAGAACTTCCTCCAACGTTAGGGTTACATGGCATCATAGCCACATTATCAATATTTAAAGTATATAGAACAGTTTTAAGACCAAGTCTAGCACTTGCAAGACTTGCCTCACAACCGGCATGACCTCCACCTATAACACAAATATCCACATTATCCATAACAAATCTATCTTTTAAAAACTCCATTTATTTACACCTACTTACCTAAACAAAATTCAGAGAAAATCTTATCAATTATATCTTCATCTAAATTTACACCTAAAATCTCACCTAAATATTCATAACTACTTGTTATATCAATAACTATTAAATCTTCTGTCATACCCATATCAATTCCCTCTATACAGTTTTTAAGAGATTTTAAAGAGTTTTCTAATAAGTTTTTATGTCTTGAATTAGTTATTATAATATTATCTTTATCTGAGGATATATCACCTGATAAAAATCTGTCCTTTATGATTTTATATAGTTTTTCTATACCTATATCTTCTTTTGCTGATATTTCTACAATACTATTTCCAAGTTTTTTTTCTAAAACATCTTTTTCGATAACCATATTTAAATCTATTTTATTAATTATTGTAATAACTTTTTTATCTTTTATATTTTCAATAATTTCATAATCTTCATCACTAAGTTTTTCACTTCCGTCAACAACATATAAAACTAAATCTGCTTCTTTATATGCAAGTATACTACGTTCTACACCTATTTTTTCAACTAAATCATCGGTTTTACGAATACCTGCTGTATCTATAATTTTAAGAGGTATATCATTTATATTTACATATTCACTTATAATATCTCGTGTTGTTCCTGCAACATTTGTAACAATAGCTTTTTCTTCTCCAACAAATATATTTAAAATACTAGATTTTCCTACATTTGCCTGTCCTATTATAGCTGTGTTTAAACCTTCTTTTAAAATTTTGCCATTTTTAAAACTTTCTATAAGTTTTGTTATATCTTGAATTATACTTACACTTTGCTCTTTTATCTCATTAAAATTTGTTTCTTCCATATCATGTTCAGGGTAATCAATAGAGGCTTCAATGTTTGCAATCATAAGAATTAATTTTTCTCGAAGTCCTTCAATTTTATTTTTAAGTTTACCATTTAAGTTATTTGTTGCAACTTCAAGGTTTTTATCAGTAACAGCTTCTATAACTTCTTTTATAGCTTCAGCTTCACTTAAATCTATTCTACCATTTAAAAAAGCTCTTTTAGTAAACTCTCCTTTTTCAGCAATTCTTGCACCATTTTTAAGTACTAGGTCTAAAACTTTTTGAGTTACTTTCATACCACCATGACAATTTATTTCAACAACATCTTCACAAGTATAAGTTTTTTTACCAAGCATAATACTAACTAAAACTTCATCTACAAGAATATTTTCATCATAAATATGGCCATAATAAATTTTATGACTTTTAAAGCTTTTAGATTTTGTTTTAAAAATCTTTTTTAGTATGTTTAAACTTTCATTACCACTTAATCTTATAATACTAATACCACCACTACCAATAGGTGTGGATATAGCACATATTGTTTCGGACATTGATTTTATCATATTTTTCACCTTTATTTTTACAAAGTTTTAAGTTACTTACATCTAAGAATTATATCATTAAATCAGCTAAAATTCAATATAGAACTATTGCCTTTTAAATAAAAATGCAAAGAGGCATCTTCCCTTTGCATTTTTTATATTACATATGGTTTATTTCTTCTTAAGACTTATAATAATATGTCTATTACCGTCTTTACCTTCACTATGTGTGTGAATATCCTTTGCATCTTGTAATGCACTATGAATAATTCTACGCTCATATGAACTCATAGGTTCAAGATATACACTTTTCTTAGTATCACGAACTTTTTTAGCTAAGTTTCTAGCAAGTTTTTCAAGAGTTACTCGTCTTTTAGAACGATAGTTTTCACAATCTAAAATTATGTTAACATATTGAGCCTTACCTTTATTAACTGTAAGTGATGTAAGATGTTGTATACTATCAAGAGTTTGGCCATGTTTACCTATAAGTATTCCTAGATTTTCACCAACAAGGTTTACATTTAAAGTGTTTTCTTTTTCAGTTATTTCAACATCTACTAAAATATCCATAGCTATTGTAATTTCTTTTATAAAATCTGTAATAATTTTTTTAGGTTCAAACTTAACTTTAGCTTCTACAACTGCTTCTTTAGCACCGAAACCTAAAAAACCTTTACTTCCTTCAGTTACAACATTTATTTCAAGTTCTGATTTATCCTTAACATTTAGATTTTTTATAGCAAGACTAATTGCTTCGTCTAATGTTTTACCAGTAAATTTTTCCATTTATCTTTCCCCCTTTATTTTTTTCCGTCTTTTGGACTATTTTTCTTATGCGTATTCTTAAAGTTGAAATCTTGATAATCCTTATGACCTTTACCCTTGTTCATACTTCGATTTGGGTGGCCATATCTATTTGCATGTTTTTCTTTTGGTTGCTCTAGTTGTGGTAAAGGTTTTTTTGCATTTTTTTCATCATGTTTTTCTTCAATCTCAAATTTTTCATCAGCTTTTGACTTTATATTTAAGAAAACTTGTTGACCAATTTGGAAAATAGAAGAAGTTATCCAATACACACCAACACCTGCTGTAAGTCCTACTGTCATAAAAAACATCATAATAGGCATAACATACATCATACTTTTCATTTGTGCATTTTGAGCTGAGCTTGATTGTCGCATTGACACAAAAGAAGTTAAGAAAGTTGTAAATGCAACTAAAATAGGAATCAATATACCTGGAAACGCCCAACCTGCTGCATTTGTAAGGTCTATACCAACAAAACTTTCAATAGTCGCTTTTTGTTCAAAAAAAGCTGTAACTGGTTGCTGAAGTTCTGGTAAAGCAGTTGTTAAAGTTGTCCAACTTTCTGTTGACATTTTATTTACTACTTTTAAAACACTATCAATTGTGTTTATATCAAAATTCTCAGCACCTCTTTGTAACATAGGTGTTGCAATTTCTGAAAGTGTTGTTGCATAATTTGGTATTTCCATAATTTTTTCAGCCATAGCATTATAAATATCACCTATTGTATGTACATAACGATAAGTGTTGTTCATCAAAAAGTTAAGTGCGATGAATATAGGCATTTGAATAAATAATGGTAAACAACCTGCAAGTGGATTTACTTTATGTTTTGCATATAGTTGTTGAATTTCCTGATTCATTAAAGCTTGTTTTTCTGTATCACCCTTTGGTATTTCTCCATATTTTGCCTTTATCTTTTCCATTTCAGGTGTAAGTTTTTGCATAGCTTGCATAGACTTTTGACTTTTAAGTGCAAGTGGCAACATAATTATACGAACTAAAATAGTAAGCATAATTATACTTACTCCTAAAGATTGGGCTGGAGACATGTTGTATACTATATTAAAAATAAAGTTAAATACAACACCTAAAAGACTTGTTATTGGCCCAACAATAACACCTGGGTCATTTTGAATTATATTGGACAAGAAAATTTGTGTCAAAATTATCACCATAGAATATTGTTTAATATTCTATTCCTTTCTTTATTGTTTTATGGGACAAAATCTATTCCACCTGGGTGAAAAGGATGACATTTTAAAATCCTTTTAACACTCAAAAAACCACCTTTTATAACTCCATGTTTTTCTACTGCCTCAAGGGCATAAGCAGAACAAGTAGGATAAAATCTACATCTAGGTGGAAAAAGTGGAGATATACCTTTCCTATAAAATTTAATTAAATATAGTAACATCTTTTTTATCATAACTACTCCTTTAAAGTTAACTATTAAAATAGTCATCGGTTTAAAAGTTAGTAACTAAATATACGTTTATAAATTTATTATAGTTCTCTTATTTATTTTGAATACAAATTTTGTTTTTTTAACAAATGCATCATACTTTTTTCAGTTTTAAAATAATTTAGTCCTACCATAGAGTTTCTAGCTATAAATATAATGTCATAACCAACAAGTATGTTATCATCATTCAAACGGTAACTTTCTCTTATAAGTCTTGTTATTCTACTCCTAACAACAGAGTTTCCAACTTTTTTACTCACAGAAATACCTATACGATTATAACTTTTTTTATTCGGTAAAAAGTACATAACAAGTTGTCTATTTGCAATAGACTTTCCTCTGTTATATACTTTTCTAAAATCATTACTTTTCTTTAGAGATTCCCAGTTTTTCAAAAGTAATATACTCCTTTAATTTACAAATAAGTGGCACGATGCCAAATATCTTAAAACTCTAAATAGTAGAAAAGACCATTTTAATGGTCTTTATATCTTAAAACTTTAAGTTAAATTTTTTAAAAAAATTATGCTGTTAAAGATTTTCTACCTCTTTTACGGCGTCTAGCGATTATACTTCTTCCACTAGCTGTGCTCATTCTTTTTCTAAAACCATGTACTTTACTTCTATGTCTTTTTTTAGGTTGAAATGTTCTTTTACTCATTAACTACACCTCCTTGGTCTATATACTATATAATCTCACTTTATGAATAAGTAAAATCATAAAAATTTTAATTTCATAAACGTACCTATATATTTTATTATAAAATGACGGATTTGTCAATATATTATTGTAAATTCCTATAAAAACTTATGTATACCTCTAAAAACTAGCTTTTCATAAAATTTATATAAAATTTACAAAAATTTTTGAGGATGGAGTTTTCAGAGATTCCCTTATCTATCTATATAACCCAAAATCATTTTTTATAATCAAATATTTTGTTAAGAAAAATAATACAATAGCTTCAACAGCATAAAAAGTAAAATTAAAAATACTAGGTTTTATCATAACATCTGATGTTAAAATAAAACTATCTATAAACTCTAGAACAAAATTAAATGCATTAAAATTTATAATTTTAAAAATAATATAAATACTAAAAAGTCCTAGACAAAAAATTAAACTTGTTTTAGATGAATATCTAAAAACTATAAAAGCTACAAACATTCCTAACAATGTATTTACATTTAAAACTAATAAAATGTATAATGTATTTATTAATGAAAAACTTAAAAATAAAGTGTGTACTGCTGTTAAAACAATAGTTGTAATCACATTCATTATAAAAAATGCTATAAAAATATTTTTCCAAAAACATTTTCTACTTTTACTACATAAAAAATAATCAGTACCGAAGTCATAAGAATATACCCACCCTTGTATAAAAGTTACAAATATTGTAACACCAAATATACTCTTATAAAAATTGAAAGTATATTCTTCATTTCCGAGATAACTTATAGAAATTGTTATTAAATGTATAAAATTTTCTATAGGATTATTTCCTGTTAAAACTTCTCTAAAACTTTCATTTTCTATAAATGTAGCACTTGAATAAGAACATAAGAAACTTAAAAAAATCAAACCTATAATAGGCATAAAAATATACATAAAAAACAAAGTAATTAACCAGTTTTTATTTATTTCTTTAATCGTGTTTTTTAAACTATAAGTCATAATTTTCCCCCTTTTTTATTATCTGCATAAAAGTTTCTTGAAGTGATACATTTTCTATCTTGTAAAGTTTTTTATTAATTTCAATATTATCAAAATTTTCATTTTTTGTATTTATAACATACAACTTATTTTTTTCAAAACTTATAACATTAAATTTATCTTTTATTGCTTTAAGGTTTTCTTCTTCTCCCCTTATAACATAAGTATTATTTATAATCTTATCAGCTTCGCACTCATACATTTTCCTACCTTCATGAACAATAACGATATACTCTAAAATTGGTGAAACTTCTTCAATAAGATGTGTTGATAAAATAATTGTGTTATTTAATTCCTCATATTTTTCAAGTAACAACTTATAAAACAATTCTCTATGGTTTACGTCCATACCTGAAACTGGTTCATCAAATAACATAATCTCTGCATTTGATGATAGGTTTAAAATATCTAAAAAAATAGTTTTATAACCAGAAGATAAAGTGTTAAACCTTTTATTAACATCAACACCAAAAGTATCTATAAGCTTATTACAATATTCTATATCAAAATCTTTACGAATTCTTAAAATTCTTTCAATTATTTTTTTTAATTTTGTTTCATTTAGTCCGATTATCTTTTCCGTAGAATAAAAAAGTTTTTCAAGTACATCATCGTTTTCATAAACCGATTTTCCATTATAAAATATTTCACCATTATTAGCATATTTACGATTTGCAAATATATCTAAAAAAGTTGTTTTACCTGCACTATTTCTGCCCATTAAACCGTTTATAGCATTTTTCTTAAAATTAGCATTAAAATCATCTAATGCCTTTGTATTACCAAAAGATTTACTTAAATTTTTGACTTCAATATAATCAAAATCATTGTTTAAATTATTCATTAAACTCACCTTCCTCAATAAATTTGATAAGTGTTTCTTTATCTACTTCAATTTTTTCAGCTTCTTCAACTAATTCTTTAACTTTTTTTTCAAAAAAATCTTTTTGTCTGTTTTTTATTATTTTTTCCCTTGCACCCTTTGATACAAACATACCTATACCTCTTTGTTTATATAAAATTCCTTCATCTACTAAAATAGTAAATCCTTTTCTTGCTGTTGCTGGGTTTATTTTGTATTCTACTGAAAATTCTGTTGTTGATGGTATCTTTTCTTCTTCTTTGTATACATAAATAAGTATATTATCTTTTATATATTCTGCAACTTGTATAAATATTGGATATTCATTATTTATATTCAACAAAAACCCTCCTTCGTTAGTTTAACAGTTAGTTACTCAAGTAATTAACTAAATAATATCATAAAAACTAATTGTTGTCAATATCTAAATTTAAGGGAATATCTAAAAACTTGATTTTAAAAAAATTTTAGATATTCCTTTGTAAAGTTTTCCACAGATTTTTTTACAATAATAACTTTTTTTCAAGTAAAATGTTAAAAATTATATAGTAAAATAAAGTTTATGTATTTTTTGTTAAATTTCTATTAAGATTTTTTGTTAAACTACACTTTTCAACAAAAAATAATCCTTTAAAATCATAGTTATTAACAAAGTTACTAACATTGTGTTAATAACTTTGTATTTCTCATATTATAGCCATTTAGTAGAGTTTTAAAAAGATTTGTGTATAAATATTGATTTTTATAAAAAAACCTTTATTATAGCCATTTTTTCTTGTGATAACTTGTTTATAACTTTTTAATTTAAAAATAAGTTATTATTGTTGTTGATAACTATATTTTAAACATTTTTATTTATATTGATATACCTAAAATATTAAATATATATTTTTTCAACAAAAAGTTATAAACATCTTTGTTAATATTTTTAATGTTTAAAACTATTAGTTTTTTAGCTATAAAATCATAAAAAATCTGATGTTTGTGCATAAAATTCACTTGTTAACATAGTCATTTGAAAGTTTTACACAGGACTTTACCTTATTATGAGTATATTATATATATAAATTGTTAATAAATATTTTCCACAGGAGTTTTTTTTTTAGATTTTTAAAAATAGCCTGTCTATTAATATATTAATATTTTTTATTTATTTTATATTATTTATATATTTATTATTAATAATTAATTATAAGATAAAAATATAAATTGGTGGAAGAAATATATAAAAAACTATTTACAATATGGCGAAAAACATTTAAAATATATATAGAGTTAATTGTAAGAAAATATAATTTCTTGTAATAATTAAATATAGTTAAGTAAATTAATATAAATTATCATAAATTTTTATTGTAATAAAATGTTAAAAATTTAATAAAAGACAATATAATTTATGATGTTTTTTTTAATATATATTTTAATAATATTTTTCATTTATAAATTTAAAATAATATTTTAATATTGTATACTGAAAAAAACAAAGACAAAGATTTTATAATGCATAGAAAAAAAGATATTGTTTTAGATACAATTAAATCTATAAATCCTGTTATTCTTGATTTTAAGATAAATACAGTTTTAGACGATAGTTTAAATGATAAAAATTCAATAAATAATACACAATTTATAGATATTGATAAAGCTAAAAGTATGGCAAACTTGCAACCTAGATATACTTTTGAAAATTTTGTAAAAGGTGATTGTAATGATTATGCTTTTAATATTTCAAAAGTTGTAGCAAAAGAACCTGGTCAAATAGATACAAATCCTTTGTTTTTTTATGGTGGAGTTGGTCTTGGTAAAACCCATCTTATGCAATCTATTGGTAATAGAGTTTTAGAAAATAGTGTTACAAAAAAAGTTTTATATACTTCTTTTGATACTTTTTTTAATGAATATACTGATTCACTTAGTTATAAAGATAGTGCTGTTTTTAGACAAAAATATAGTGAACTTAATATTTTACTTATTGATGATATACAGTTTATTGCTAAAAAAGAAAAAGCTCAAGATGAACTTTTTCATATATTTGAGTTTTTAAGAAACAGTAATGTACAAATTGTGTTTACATCAGATAGACCACCTAAGGAAATCGAAAATCTTACTGATAGACTTTCTTCAAGATTTTCTAACTGTATGATTGATATTACTAAACCTGACCTTGAAACTAGAATAGCTATTATTAAAAATAAGGCATCTATTAAAAATGTGCATTTTGAAAACGATATAGTTAATTATATCGCTCAAAATATTAATACTAATGTACGTGAACTTGAAGCTGCTTTTAATAAAGTTGTCCAATTTGAAAAATTTTCAGGTAAAAAAGTTGATTTAGACATTGTAAAAGAGATTTTAACACCTTATATTCAAGGTGAAAATAGAAAAGCTATTACTGTTGAATTTATTATTGATGTTACTTCAAAATATTATAATGTTAGTGTTTCTGATATTTTAGGTAAAACAAGAAAGGCTGATATTGTTTATCCAAGACAAATGGCAATGTATTTATCTAGAAAACTTACTGATAAATCTTTACCACTTATTGGCGAAAAATTTAATCGTGATCATACTACTGTTTTATCTTCAATAAATCGTATTGACGAGTATATTAGAAATAAAACTGGAACAACACAAGAAATAACTGACCTTGAAAATAATATTAGAGTAAATTAAGGGGTAAAAAATGAAAATACAAATAGATAGAGATTTATTACAAAATAATATTAATCTTGTTATGAAAGCCGTTGCTTCTAAAGGCTCAATGCCTATTTTAGAATATATTTTGTTAACAGCAAATAGTAGTGGTTTAAAACTTTTAGGTAACGATTTGAAAATTGCCATTGAAACAAATTATATTGATTGCCAAATTGATGAAATGGGTATAATTGCTTTAGAAGCTAAGTTTTTCTTTGAAGCTATTAGAAAATTACCTAGTGGTGTATTAAGTTTAGAGAGTGACGATAATAATGTGACTTTAAAGTCTGGTAAAGCTAAAATTACTTTTAAAGGCTTAAAAGGTGATGACTTTCCAAGTATTCAAGAAGTTGAAGAACAAAATAAACTAAATCTTAATATTAAAGAATTTACGCAGATTATAAGTAAAACTAAATTTGCAGTTTCAAAAGACGATAGCAAAGCTATTTTAACTGGTGAACTTTTTGAAGTTGCTGATAATAAACTTAAAGTTGTGGCTATTGATGGTTTTAGAATTTCTTATGGTGAAAAATCAGTTGATGATGATAGAGAATTTAGTGTTATTATACCAATTAAGGCTTTAGAAGATGTTGTTAAAATTTTAAGTTCTTCATCAAATGACGAATTTGATATGATTTTTAGTGATAATTTTGTAAAATTTGTTACAGAAGATTGTATCATTGTATCTCGCTTAATTTCAGGTGATTTTATAAAATATAACCAACTTTTCATTGAAGATTATAAAACTAAAATTACTTGTAATAGATCAGATTTAAAAGATTCTCTTGAAAGAACTTTACTTGTTTCTACTGATTCTAAACGTGTACCTGTAAAGTTTGAAATTAATGAAAATGTTACTATTATTACTTCAAATACTGAAAATGGTAATTCATATGAAGAAATTCCTATTGTTTTTGAAGGTGAAGATATTACAATTGGATTTAATCCTAAATTTATTATCGATGTTTTAAATGCAATAGAATGTGAAGAAGTTTCTTTAACTTTTACAAATAACTTATCACCTTGTATTATACGAGGTATAAGTAATGATGAGTATAAATATATAGTTTTACCTCTTAGAATATAATAATAAAGGTGGATAAAAAAATATGGATATTAAAATATCAACAGAATTTATAAAACTTCAACAACTTTTAAAACTAGCTAATATTTTAGACAGTGGTTCTGATATAAAATACTATCTTGAACAATCTATTGTATCAGTAAATGGTGAAACTGCAACTCAACGTGGTAAAAAGATTTATCCTGGCGATGTTGTGGAAGTGGAAGGATTTGAACAAATAATTGTTTGTTAAAAAATTGTATCTTAATAATTTTAGAAATTTACAAAATCTTGATATAGAATTATCCCAAAATGTTAATATTTTCATGGGTGATAATGGTCAAGGTAAAACAAATGTACTTGAAAGTATATATGTTTCTTCAATTGGTAAAAGTTTTAGAACTTTTTCTGATAAGGAGCTAGTAAACTTTAATATGGATTTTACTTTTGGTAGCGTGGATATTTATGATGATAATTCCTATGACAAGATAGATTTTTATATTGATAAAATAGGTAAAAAAAGATTTTCTTTAAATAAATGTCATATAAAAAAAAACGGTGACCTTTTAGGTAATTTATATACTATTACTTTTACTCCAAAAGATTTAAACATTATAAAACTTGGACCATCTGAACGAAGAAATTTTATTAATACTGAACTTTGTCAAATTTCTAATATTTATTTAAATAATTTAAAACAATATAATATTATACTTAAACAAAGAAATAATTTACTTAAACAAATTCAAAAAAATAGTAAACTTGAAGACCAGCTTTTTATGTGGGATTCTCAACTTATTGAGTTTGGAAAAAAGATTTTTGAAAGTCGTAAAAAATTTATTGATAGTATAAACGTATATGCTGTTGATTTACATAATAAAATTACAGATAATAAGGAATCTTTAAATATAATTTATAAATTTAATGTTAATTCTGATGAGTTTGAAGAAAAACTTGATAAGTCAAGAAAAAAAGATATTTTCACAGGTTCTACAAATGTCGGTATACACAAAGACGATATTGTTTTTTTAGTTGATGACAAAGATGTTAGAGTTTTTGGAAGCCAAGGACAACAAAGAACTGTTGCACTTGCTATAAAACTTGCAGAAATATATTTAATAAAAAAAATTAAAAATAAGAAACCTGTTCTTTTACTTGATGATATATTGTCTGAACTTGATAAAAAAAGACAAAATTTTTTACTTGAAGAAATTGATGATTTGCAAGTTATTTTAACTTGTACGGGTGTTGAAGATTTTGTTAATTTTTTTAAAGATAAAGAGAACACTAAAATTTTTAAAGTTAATGAGGGTAATGTTATTGATATATAGTTACTGTATGTAATATGCTTATTTTCTTTAAAAACCTATTTAATTCTTCGTTTATATATTTTTTAATAGAAACTATTGATTAAAAAGTTTTATTGATATTTAGATAGTTTTTTTATTAAATTTATTAAATGTAAATATATGGTTATTTTAAAATTCTAAGACATTTAATAACGTTACTAAATGTCTTGGATTTTTTTTATTGTATTATATGGTTATTTACTATTTTTTTATTTTAATTTATATGGTATAATATACTAAAGTCCTAGCTACCAAAAGACAGCTACGACTTAAGAATATTGTAATTTCCTTTGGAAATTACTTTATGGTATAATAAACTAAAGTCCTAGCTACCAAAAGACAGCTACGACTTAAGAATAGAGTAATTTCCAAAGGAAATTACTCTATGGTATAATAAACTAAAGTCTTAGCTACCAAAAGATAGCTACGACTTAAGAATATTGTAATTTCCTTTGGAAATTACTCTATGGTATAATATAATTAAATGTTTTTTATTTTTTATAAATGATTTTATCAACTTTAATATTTATAAAAAAAGTTTTAAAGTGAAAATGAAAGGAGTATTTCCTTGTGAGTAAAGTTATTGTTGTTGCAAATCAAAAGGGTGGAGTTGGTAAAACTACAACTGCCGTAAATTTAGCATCTGAACTTGCTACTTTAGGTAAAAAAGTTTTAGCAGTGGATTGTGACCCTCAAGGTAATTTAACAAGTGGTTTTGGTATTGATAAATATAATTTAGAATACACTTTGTATGATGTTTTACTTGGAGGTTGTAATGTTTCTGATGCACTTATAAAGCATGATATTGAAAATTTATGGGTGTTTCCATCTAATGTAGATTTAGCAGGTGCTGAAATTGAACTTATATCTATTGATAAAAGAGAATATTTGTTAAAAATCATAATTAACAATTTGAAAGATTTATATGACTATATTATTATTGATTGTCCACCTTCGTTAAACATTTTAACTTTAAATGCTTTTTGTGTAGCTGATTCTGTACTTATACCAGTACAATGCGAATATTATGCTCTTGAGGGTTTATCTCAACTTATGAGTACGATTAAATTAGTTCGTAAAAATCTAAATAAGGATTTACTAATTGAAGGAATATTGTTTACAATGTTTGATAGAAGAACTAATTTATCAATTGAAGTTATTGATGAAGTTAAAAATTTCTTTAAAGGATATATTTTTAGTACATTTATTCCTAGAAATGTTAGACTTTCTGAAGCTCCAAGCCATGGTATTCCGATTAATCTTTATGACGCAAAATCTAAAGGAGCAGAAGCCTACAAAGATTTAGCTATTGAGTTAGTTGAAAAAAATATTAATAGGGAAGATGAGGTGTAATTTTGGCTAGAAAAAAAGGATTAGGTAGAGGTGTAGGTGCTCTTATACCTGTTGATATTGTGGATGAATTTGATATAAATAGTAATGATAATGGCGAAAAAATTATTAATATTGATATTAATTTAGTTGCACCTAACAAAAATCAGCCTCGTAAATTTTTCGATAAAGAACAACTTGAGGAACTTGCTAATTCTATAAAAGAAAAAGGTGTAATCCAGCCTATTTTAGTTGTTAAAAAAGGCGAAGGTTATATTATTGTTGCAGGTGAAAGACGTTATAGAGCTTCTAAAATCGCAGAACTTAAAAATATTCCTGCTATTGTTAAAGATTTTTCTGAAGTTGAAATTATGGAAATTGCTTTAATTGAAAACTTACAAAGACAGGATTTAAACGCTGTTGAGGAAGCATTAGGATATAAAAGATTAAATGATGAATTTTTACTTAGTTTTGATGATATTTCAAAAAGAGTAGGTAGAAGTAAAGGTTCGATTTCAAATTCTTTATCTTTACTTAAACTAGCTACTAAAGTTCAAGATTTAATTTACATTGGAAAATTAAATGCAAGTCAAGGCAGAATTTTACTTAAAGTAGAAGATGAAAAATTACAATGTGAGTTAGCAGAAGAAGCAATTGAACGAGATTTATCTGCTCATATGCTTGATGAATTTATTGATATATATTTTATTACTAAAGAAAAAGAATTAGAAAAAAATTATAGGAAAAATTATAATGAGTATAGCTCAATAATAAATGAATTTGAAAATGATTTACAAAATTTTTTAGGCTTAAAAGTAAAAATTAATGATAAAAATAAAAAAGGTAAGTTAGAAATAGCTTATACAAATCATGATGAATTAGAAAATTTAATAAAAATGCTTAAGAGATAATAAGGTAACTTTAAAATTCAATTTATTCTTGTTTGAAAAATTAAGATAATAGAATTTTAAGAGATGTTAATAAAAGTATTTTTTAATAATATAGAGTTTAACTCTATATTATGTTCAATTATTGAACGATATTATAGGAGGAAAAAATGAAAATAAGATTAGATTACAACAATATGTTAAGTAAATTTGTAGGTAAATATGGTTTAAAAGAAGATGCAATTACTAATATAGAAAAAGTTGCAAAGTCTTGCCATAAGTCTATGATTGAAAAAAGAGAAAATGGAAAAATGGATTGGAGAGATTTACCTCATAATCAAAATGATATAGTTGAAGATATTATCTCTTATGTAAATGAAATTAAAGATGATTTTGAAGCTTTTGTAGTTTTAGGTATAGGTGGATCAGCACTAGGACCTATGAGTGTTCAACAAGCTATAAATCACCCTTTTTATAATGAATTATCTAGAGAAAAAAGAAAGGGTTTTCCAAAGCTTTATATACTAGATAATGTTGACCCAGAGAAAATTGAAGGTTTACTTGATATTGTTGATATAGAAAAATGTTTATTTAATGTTATATCAAAATCTGGTTCGACTTCAGAAACTATGAGCCAATTTATGATAATTAGAGAAATGTTATCAAAAAAATTAGGAGAAGGTAATTTCTCTAAAAATATAGTTTGTACTACTGATAAAGTTAATGGTAATCTTATAAAAATAGCAAAAGAAGAGGGTTATAAAACTTTTTATGTTCCAAGTGGTGTAGGTGGAAGATTTTCAGAACTTTCTCCAGTTGGTTTACTTCCTGCTTGTGCTTGTGGTATAGATATTAAAGAAATTTTAAAAGGTGCAGCTGAAATGGATGAAATTTGTAATAATGAAAATTATAAAGAAAATCCTGCATATATGTTTGCAATTCTTAGTTTTTTAGCAATGAAAAATGGCGTTAATATTTCAGTAGTAATGCCTTATGCAGATAGTTTAAAATATATTTCTGATTGGTTTGCACAACTTTGGGCTGAAAGTTTAGGAAAAAAATATGATAATGAAGGTAATGAAGTTTTTGTAGGACAAACTCCTGTAAAAGCTCTTGGTGCAACTGATCAACATTCACAAGTTCAGTTATATGCTGAAGGTCCATTTGATAAAATGATTGTTTTACTTGGTGTTGATGAATATAAAAATACACTTGAAATACCTAAAACTTATGGTGATATACCTTCACTTGGTTTTTTAGGTGGCACAACTCAAAATAAACTTATAAAAGTTGAACAGGAGGCAACAGAATACGCTTTAATGAAAGCTGGTAAAATGAATATGACAATTACTTTACCTAAGGTTAACGAAAATACTATTGGACAAATTTTATATATGTTTGAAGTTGCAACAGGTTTTTGTGGTGAACTTATGAATATTGATGCATTTAATCAACCTGGTGTAGAAGAAGGGAAAAATGCAACTTATGCAATGTTTGGTAGACCTGGATATGAAGAAAAGAAAGAAGAACTTTTAAGTAAGCCAGAAAAAGAAGATAAATTTATTATATAATTAAGTTAACTAGGTAGTAATTCATTTTAAATTCAAATAATCTAAGGAATAAAATTTGAATTTGTGTTTTACTACCTTTGATTTTAATATAGGAGAAAATATGTACAAATTAATAGCTTTAGATATTGATGGAACATTGTTAAATAGTAAAAGAGAAATATCAAAAAAAACTAAAGAATATATGAAAAAAGCATATGAAAAAGGTGTCAAGTTTGTTTTAATTTCAGGTAGATCAACAGCTACAATGATAGAAATTGCCAAAGAAACTGGAATTGATAAAATGGGTGGTTACATAATTGGATGTAATGGTGGTGTTTGTTTAAATCTTGTAAATAATGAAATTATATACGAAAAAAGTATACCTAATAAATATCTAAAAGATATATATGAATTTGCAGAAAAAAAAGATGTACCAATGCTAGTTTATAAAGATGAAGAATTTTATTTAACAAGAAATAAAGAAAATTATATATTACTAACAGAAAGATTTCCTTATAAAAAAAATATAATTGAAACTAAAGATTTTTTAGATGAAGTTAAATTTGATTTTAACAAAGCTTTGTTAGTTGACAGTCCTGAAAAAATATTAGAATGTGAAAAAGAGGCATTAAAAGAATTTCCTAATTACGAACTAACTAGATCAGAACCTATTTTTTTAGAATTTAGCCCAAATGGTGTACATAAAGCAATTGGTATTTCTAAGATTATGGAAATTATGAATATAAAAATTGATGAAGTAATAGCAGTAGGTGATTCTTACAATGACTTAACTATGATAGAGTTTGCAGGGCTTGGTGTTGCAATGGGAAATGCACATAAAGAAGTAAAAGAAATAGCTGATTATGTTACTTTATCTAATGATGAAGAAGGTATAAGTCATATAATAGAAAAATTTATTTTATAAAATAGGAGGTTATATGAGTTTAGAAAGAAAAAGTGGAATACTAGCACATCCAACATCTTTTCCATCAAATTGGGGAATAGGTGATTTAGGTTATGGCACATATAATTTTATAGATTTTTTATCAAAGAGTAATCAAAAACTTTGGCAAATTTTACCCCTTGGTCCTACAAGTTTTGGTGATTCTCCTTATCAATGTTTTTCAACATTTGCAGGTAATCATTATTTAATTTCTTTAGATGAATTAATAAATGAAGGTATTTTAACATTAGAAGAACTTTCTTTTTATCCAAAATTAAATGATAAAAAAGTTGAATATGGTGATACAATAGAAAATAAAAACAAAGCACTTGAAATTGCTTATAATAATTTTAAAAATAAAGGTCTATTTGAAAGTGATGAAAATTATAAAAAATTTGTTAAAAATTCAAAATGGTGGCTAGATGATTATTGTTTATTTATGGCTATAAAATACTATTTAATTTCTGAAAGAGATGGAGAGTTTGAACCAGAAGAATGGCATAAATATAAAGAAGACAAAAAAGATTATTTAAGTAATGATGAGATAAACGCATTTTTCTATGGTGCAGTTTGGAATTCATGGCCAAGTGATATTGCTAATAGAGAAGAAAAAGCAGTAAAAAAATGGGCTGAAAAATTAGAAAATGAAATAAATTTACATAAGTTTTTACAATATAAATTTTTTACTCAATGGTCAAATGTAAAAAAATATGCAAATGCTAGAAATATAGAAATAATAGGCGATATACCTATATTTGTTGCTCTGGATAGTTCTGATGTATGGGCTAATAAGGAGTTATTCCATATAGATAAAGAGGGCAATCCAACATCAGTTGCAGGAGTTCCACCTGATTATTTTAGTACAACAGGTCAGTTATGGGGTAATCCATTATATAAATGGGATACTCATAGTAAACTTGGCTATAAATGGTGGATAAAACGCATAAGTAGTATGTTAAATTTAGTTGATACAATTAGAATTGACCATTTTAGAGGTTTTGATGAATATTGGTCAGTACCTTATGGTTCAGAAACAGCTATAAATGGCAAATGGATACAGGGACCTAGAAAAGAGCTATTTTATGCATTAGAAAAAGAATTAGGGAATTTACCTATAATAGCGGAAGATTTAGGTATATTGACTAAAACTGTTGAGGAATTAAGAGATGAATTGGGTTTACCTGGTATGAAAATTTTACAGTTTGCTTTTGATTTGTCTGATGGTAACTTTTATATACCTCATAACTATAAAAATAGTAATTGTATTGTATATAGTGGGACACATGATAATGATACAACTGTTGGATGGTATAATGGAACAACAGAAGAACAGAGAGATGCTTGTAGAAGATATATGAATGTATCAGGTGAAGATATAGCTTGGGATTTTATAAGACTTGCTTGGTCAACAACAGCAAGTTATTCTATTGCACCAATTCAAGATTTGTTTTCATTAGGTAGTGAACATAGAATGAATACTCCTGGTGTAAGTGTAGGTAATTGGCAGTTTAGATATACTTATGATATGTTAAATGATGAAATAGCTAATAGGCTTACTTATTTAACTAAACTGTTTGAAAGATAAAAAGAATCTAAAAAACTCTCTAAAAACTCTATTTGTTTTAAACTACAGAGTTTTAGAGAGTTTTTATTTTATAATAAAGTATGTAATATTCTTACATTTTTTTAAAGTGTTATTGTATTAAAGTAAAACATACATACCTTCTGAAATTTTTTTAGCATTTAGTTCATCTAAAGTTTCACTATGTATTACTGTGGTTGACTCAATATTAAGTAAATTATTCTTTTTCTCAATTAATTCAAATCTATCAAAAGTTTTATTGTTTCTTGTAACTTTTTCAAAAAACATATTATATTCTCTAATCCAAAACTTTGAAGTATTATCTAAAGGCATATAAATAACATATTTTATGTTATTATCAATACATTCACCTAAAACTTCGTAAACATTACCTTTAAAATGTTTATATATTCCTGTTTGCACCATTTTGTAACTCCTTACATTTAAAAATAAAGAGCCGTAAATTTTTCACAGCTCTTTAAATATATTATTTTGTAGCATCATCAAAAATTTTAGTTATACTTTCTTTGAAATTATCGAGTTTTTTTGTAGATAATTCTAATGTTTTATCTACAACACCATAATATAATTTAATTTTAGGTTCAGTACCACTTGGTCTTACACAACACCATGAATTATCTTCAAGTTCAAAGTATAAAACATTAGATTTAACAAAATCTAAATCAGATGTATTATTATCTAAGTAATTGTAGCGTTTTTTCTCAAAATAGTCTCGCATAGCAATAACTTTTTGATTGTTTATAACTTTTGGTGGATTATTGCGTAGGTTATTCATAGCTTTTTTCATCACTTCAAGACCGTCAATACCTTTTAAATTAACTGATACTAAATCTTCCAAATAATAACCATATTTATTATAAATTTCATTTAAGCCGTCATAAATTGATATATTTTGATTTTTATAATATGCAGCAAGTTCTGAAAAAATAACACTTGCAACAACAGCGTCCTTATCACGAGCATATGTGCCAACAAGATATCCAAAACTTTCCTCAAAACCAAATACATAATCATTTGAACCAGTGTTTTCAAAGTCTAAAATCTTTTCACCTATATACTTAAATCCGGTTAAAGTTTCAAAATAATCTAAATTATAATCGTTTGCTATAACACGTGCTAAATTAGTAGAAACAATAGTAGAAACAATTGCACCTTTAGGTGATAAAGTACCAAAACGTAGTTTTTGTGAACAAATATATTCGGCTAAAAGAATACCAATTGTGTTACCTTTTAGAGTAATATAATTTCCATCATTGTCTTTAATAACTGCACCCATACGGTCTGAATCAGGGTCAGTACCAAGTATAACATCAGCATTAACTTCTTTAGCAAGTTCGATTGCAAGTTTAAAAACTTTAGGGTCTTCAGGATTAGGATAACCAACAGTTGTAAAATTACCGTCAGGTTCTGCTTGTTCTTCAACTATATGAACATTAGTAAAACCAGCTTGTTTAAGGGCATTTTTAACGGGAATATAACCACTACCATGAATTGGCGTATAAACTATTGAAATATCGTTATTTTCTTTAATAAGAGTAGGGTTTACAACTTGTGAAACAACCTCATTTATGTAACTAACATCAAGTGATTTATCAATAATATTAATTAAACCATTCTCTATACCTTTGCCATAATCTAAAGTATCAACATCAAAATAGTTTTCTATTGCGTTAACTTCATTAATAATTTCTTCATCTCGAGGGAAAGGAACTTGAGCACCGTCACACCAATAAACTTTATAACCGTTATACTCAGGTGGATTATGAGAAGCAGTTATAACTATTCCTGCAACGCAATTTAAAGCTCTAACAGCATATGAAAGTTGTGGGGTAGGGCGAAGAGATTCATACAAATGAACTTTAATACCATTCCCAGCAAAAACTTCACTTGCATACTTAGCAAATTCAGGTGAAAAGTTACGGCTATCATAAGCAATAGCTATTCCATCTTTACCTTCAATTTGATTTTTCTTTATATAATTAGCAAGACCTTGAGATGCTTTATTTACGGTATATTTATTAAGTCTATTATCGCCAGCACCAATAATTCCACGTAGACCACCAGTACCAAATTCAAGATTTTTATAAAATCTATCCTCAAGTTCTTTTTCATCAGTAATAGCTAATAATTCCTCTTTAGTATCAGCATCAAAAAAGTCAGATTCTAACCAAATTTTACATTTTTCTTTATAATTCAAAGTAACACCTCTTTCTACTATAATATATTAATTATACCTAATTATTTAGATATAATCAATAGTAAAAATTACTATAAAAATATTAAAGAAAAAAGCAAAGATAGTTGTTATAAGTAAAATAGTAATAGTTGTTTGTAAATGTAACTATACTGTGATATACTTATATAGCATAGAAAATTTAGAAAAGAGAATAAAATGTCGAATAGAAAAAAAGCAATATTTTTACTTATTTTAACTTCATTATGTTTTGCATTAATGTCAACATTTATGAAACTTGCAACTGATATACCATCGCTTGAGAAAGCTTTTTTTAGGAATGTAATAAGTTTTATTATTGCATCTTTCTTATTTATAAAATATGTAAAAGGTGAAGTTGAAAGTCGAGCTAAAGAAGAAAATAAAAGTAAAAGGGAATTGATAAAAGAGATAGCATCACCAAAGTCGCCAAAACTTTTGTTTGCTAGAGCTGTTGCAGGGACATTAGGTGTAACGCTTAACTATCAAGCTATTGATTATTTGCCCTTAGCTGATTCATCAGTTTTACAAAAATTATCTCCTTTTTATACTATAATATTTTCTTATTTTTTGCTAAAAGAAAATATTACTAGAAAACAAATTGTATGTATAGCCTTTGCTTTTATAGGCTGTGTTATTGCAGTAGGTCCACAGTTTAGTTCATCATCAGGACCATATATGATGGGTATTTTAGGGGCAGGAGCAGCAGGTCTTGCATATACTTTTATAAGAATGTTAGGACTTCGTGGAGAGAATGGAAAATTAATTATTTTAACTTTTTCATTTTTATCATTAGTGTTTATATTTCCGATGATGATTGGTAATTATGTGCCATTAGTTGGAGTAAATCTATTATATGTTGTACTTGGGTCACTTTGTGCAACAGGGGCTCAGTTATCACTTACAAAAGCCTATTCTTTAGCACCATCAAAAGAGATATCAATATATGAATATACACAACCATTGTTTGCTGCAGTTTTAGGTCTGGTTTTCTTTGGGACATTACCTACAATGATTAATATAATAGGATTTATTATAATAATAGGTTCGGCTATCATGTTATATGTTGACATACCATTTTTGAAAAAAGATAAAGAAAACAAGGTAATATAAAGGCAATACTATGAAAATTTAATAATAAAAGTATTATAAGTCAACTATTTAGATATTCATCTAAATAATTATTGACTTATAATTTTTTTTGTAGTATAATTTAATTAGATAAGTATCTAAATAGTATATTAAGGAGGTTGTGTGATATGTCAATTCAAAAAACATTTAAAGTTTTAGCTGACCCTGTAAGACGTGAAATTTTAATATTGTTAAAGCATGGTAAACTGACAGCAGGAGAAATTTCAAATAACTTTGAAATGACAAATGCAACTATATCATACCATTTACAAAAATTAAAAGAAGCTGATTTACTTATAGAAAGTAAATATAAGAATTATATATACTATGAGTTAAATACATCTGTATTTGAAGATGTTATGTTATGGGTATCCCAGTTTTATGAAGTAAAAGATGGAGGAGATAGTGATGAAAAATAAAGAAGATAGAAAGTTTTTATTAAGTTCGCTGTTGGGTCTAATCCCCTTATTTATTGGATTGGTTTTTTACAATAGTCTACCTGATACACTGCCTACACACTTTAATTTTGCAGGTGAACCTGATGATTATTCAAGTAAAATTTTTGCTGTAATAGGCTTACCAATATTTATGATGGCAATGGATTTATTTGTAAAATTTATTTTAATTAAAGACCCTAAAGAAAAGGGACATTCAAAGAAGCTTAAAATATTTTTTAGTTTTTTTATACCAATACTTACTTTGGTAATAGTATGTATCACTATTGCAATTGGTTTAGGTAAAAATATAAATCCTACAAAACTAATAACTATATTAATTTCAATAACATTTATTGTAATTGGTAACTATATACCTAAATGTAAACAAAACTACACAATGGGCGTAAAAACACCTTGGACTTTAGCAGATGAAGAAATATGGACAAAGACACATAGATTAGCAGGTCCTATATTTGTAATAGGTGGTATAATTTTACTTTTAAGTAGTATGTTCACACCTTTAGACACATTACAAAGTGCTATATTTTTTGGTGTGTTTATAGCAATAATTTGTGTTCCTTCTATATATTCTTATTTATTGTTTAAAAAGAAAAATGAAAGTTAGCTTACAATTTAACAGAATTGATGTTTATTATAGCAGGAGGGCTTTTTATATGCTCTCCTATAATTTTCTCCATGTAAATCATGTTATACCAACTATCAAACTTATAACCACAGTTGTTAAATTCTCCGATAACTTTATAACCTCTATATTTATGAAAATCCATACTGTTATTTGTTAAAAAAGGATTGTTTTCTTTTGAATAGGCAATGCAGGCATATATGTTACAAATACCCATTGCTTTTAAAATATTCTCAAGAGTATCCATAAGTTTTCCACCAATACCGATATTTTTTTTATTTACATCAATATATATGGTGCTTTCAACAGACCAATCATAAGCTTTACGATTTACAAACTCCTTTGCATATGCATAGCCCACAATATGATTATCATGAATTGCTACAATATAGGGATATTTTTTTTGTATATTTTCCATACGATTTTCAAATTCTAAAATTGTAGGTGGTTCTATTTCAAATGTAATAGCAGTATTTAGAACATAGTGTGTGTATATTTTGAGTAATAGAGGTATATCATTTTTCGTAGCAAATCTAATTTTTATATCCATAACAAACCTTTCTTTTGTAACAATGACATATTGCCAAAATAAAGGGACTGAATAAAACCAAGCTTAGAGGTTTTTACAGTCCCTTAAAATTTATAAAAATTTATAGTAATTTAATTTTTGAAAGTTCACATGCTTCAACAGTTTCTTTGTCCCAAAGAGATGATTGTACTTCACCAATATGAGCCTTACCAAGTATAAGCATACAAGTTCGACTTTGTCCTATACCTCCACCTATTGTAAGAGGTAGTTTATCATTTAAAATCATTTGGTGGAATTCATATTTACGTCTATCATCACAGCCTGATACTTTTAGCTGATCGTCCATAGATTTAGCATCAACACGAATACCCATTGATGAAATTTCAATAGCACAATCTAAAACATCGCTCCAAAAAAGTAAATCACCATTTAAAGACCAATCATCATAGTCAGGTGCACGTCCGTCATGAGGTTTACCACTTTTTAAAACTCCACCAACTTGTGTAACAAAAACAGTTTTATGAAGTTCTGTTATTTTGTGTTCGCGATCTTTAGGCAAAAGGTCAGGGTACATATCTTCAAGTTCTTGAGAAGTTACAAAAAATACATTATTTGATAAAACTATGTCAACAACAGGATAGTTAAGTTTAACACGTTCTGATGTACGAACTATACAATTAACTATACTTTGAACAGTAGCTTTTAAAGTTGCCTCTGTTCTAGTTGCTTTAGTTAAAACTTTTTCCCAGTCCCATTGGTCTACATAAATAGAGTGGAGGTTATCAAGTTCCTCATCACGTCTAATTGCGTTCATATCAGTATATATACCTTTGCCAGGTATGAAATCATATTTATATAGAGCCATACGTTTCCATTTAGCAAGGGAATGTACTACTTGACCTTCAGAGTTAGTAGCTGGTATATCAAAAGAAACAGGTCGCTCAACGCCATTTAAATTATCATTAAGACCGCTTTCCTCGGATAAAAATAATGGGGCAGTTGCACGTACTAAATTAAGTTCTCGGCGAATCTCTTCTTGAAATGTGCTTTTTAAAATATCGATTGCCTTTTGTGTTTGATACAAAGTCAGCTTTGACTCATAGCCTGTAGGTATATAAGTTTTACTCATAATACTAGCTCCTTTCTTGAAAAATAATATTTAGTCGTTTTTGAACTTGTTAAATTAGTTTCAAAATCAACTCTGAATTTATTATAAACTATTACTTCACTTTTGTCAAATAAAGTTTTTGTAAAATTATACAATGTGCATATATAAGTAAATGAAATATGTAAGATTTATACAATTTATTTATGTAAATGTGTAAGAATAATTTAAAAAATGAAATTTTACAAATCTAATCTATCAATTCAATATCAAAAATGTTAGTTTGTTGATTGATTTCGTCAATACTTTTATGAATAGCATCTATATCTGGAGAATTTACAACTATATAACTTTCTGCAATTTCATTTTTTACAATTTCGTCACTTAAATTATCTAAAATAACATCATCATTTATTTTTTTAGTATAATATTCAATAGTTCTAACTTTATTCTTTTTGAAAATATAAGTTATTGAAGTTGTTACAAAATCTCTATCTAAATGTCTAACTTTAAGTTTGTATTTTTTATTTTTTCTTAGCATTAATCTTTCAAAAATTGAGAAAGCCATAAGAACGAACCAAAGAGAAATAGATACTGTAAAGGATAAGAGGTAAAAACCAGCACCAATACAAATACCGATTATGGCAACAGTCCATACAGTTGCCGCAGTTGTTAAACCTTTTATGTTAGTTCCATATTTCATAATCGTACCAGCACCTAAAAAACCAATACCACTTACAACTTGTGCAGATAACCTGTTAGGGTCAATAAGTTGATTGTAGTTTACATAATAATATTCGTGAAGTTTTATAGATAATAGCATAATCGCCATCGAACCCATACAAACAACTATATGAGTTCTAAGACCTGCAGGTCTGCCTCTATGTTCACGTTCCATACCAATTAAACCGCCACAAATTATAACGAATAAAATTTTTACAAATATTTCTTGTAAATAAAATATACTATATACTTCCATAAAATCACCTCAATATAAGTATAGCATATAAATAGTTTTTTTAAAACATACAAAAAATATATGGAGACTTTGCAAAAGTATGAAAATTTGGTTTTTATTTGCAAGGTGCCATTATTTTAGTTTTATAGCGTTTCCATATGTCGAGCTTCAATTTTTGTGTAGTATAATTTTTTTCTAACTTTTTTCTACACTTTCTGTCAATTTCCATAATCTTAGTTTTTTTACTTGATATATTTTTAAATAAAATGTATAATTTAATTATATATTTAAAGAACAAAAAGGAGCGAAAAATTTATGAATTTAGTAGATGACTTTAAAAAGATTTTTGGGGATACTGAGAATGTAATTGAGATTGAATCACCAGCAAGAGTTAATATAATAGGTGAGCATACAGATTATAACGGTGGTTATGTTTTCCCCTGTGCTTTAGATTTTGGAACATATGGTGTTGCAAGAAAACGTGAAGACAATAAAATAAGACTTTGTTCTTTAACTTTTGAAAAAATATTTGAGTTATCCTTAGATGACTTATCGTTTAAAGAAGAAGATTCATGGACAAATTATGCAAAGGGTGTAATTGTTGAAATAATAAAACTTGGACACAATATAGAAGGTTTTGAGTTAGTTATAGATAGTAATATGCCTTTATCTTCAGGTTTATCTTCCTCGGCAAGTTTAGAAGTTTTAGTTGCCGTTACTTTAAATGAGTTGTTTAATCTCGAAATATCAGGAAAAGATATAGCCGTTCTTTGTAGACGTGCTGAAAATGACTTTATGGGGTTACAATGTGGTATAATGGACCAGTTTGTAATTGCAAATGCCAAGGAAAATAGTGCTATGTTGCTTAAATGTAGTACATTAGAATATAAACAATATAATGTTGATCTTTTAGATAATCGTTTTGTAATTTGTAATACTAAAAAACCTCGTAAACTTGTAGAATCTAAGTATAATGAGAGATTAGAAGAATGCCAAAAAGGTCTTGATATACTGAAAAAATATATTGATATAGATACACTTGCAGAGCTTTCTATATCTGATTTTGAAAACCTAAAAAAATATATTAATGATGAAATAGTTTTAAATAGAGTAAAACACGTTATTTATGAAACAAAAAGAACTCTAGATTGTGCAAAGGCATTAGAAGATAAGAATTTTGATGAAGTTGGCAAACTTCTTGTTAAGTCTCATGAATCACTTAGAGATTTATATGAAGTTACAGGTTTTGAACTTGATACAATGGTTGATGAAGCTTTGAAACTTGAGGGTGTTTGGGGTGCAAGAATGACAGGTGCAGGTTTTGGTGGCTGTGTTATAGCTCTTGTTAATAATAAAAATATTGATGAGTTCATAGAAAAGCTTACAAAAGCATATAGTGAAAAGACTAATTTGCAACCAGAAATGTACATAGCAAATATAAGTGGTGGAGCGAAAGTACTATAAAATAGGAGAAGTTATGGATATTTATAATGAAATAGAAAGATTAATAAGTTTTGGGGTACAAAAACATCTGATTGAAGATAGTGATATTATTTATATACGAAATTATTTGTTTGATTTGCTACAAGTTGAGCCTAAAAATGTTAGTATAAAAATAAATGAAAGCTTAGATACAGCAACATCAATATTAGATAAAATAAGTATATATGCAATTGAAAAAGGTTTTATAGAAGATAGTATAGTAGAAAAAGATTTGTTTGAGTGTAAGGTTATGGGTATGCTTATGCCAAGACCTTCTGAAGTTATAAAAAAATTTAATAAGCTTTATGACAAAGAAAAAAGCCATGCAACAGACTATTTGTATGACATAAGCAAAAGCTCAAACTATATTATGGTTGATAGAGTTGAAAAAAATATTGAATGGGATTATAAGTCAGACTATGGTACATATAAAATAACTATAAATGTATCTAAGCCTGAAAAAGACCCAAAAGATATTGCTAAAGCTAAAAATATGAAAAACTCAGATTATCCAACTTGCGTACTTTGTAAAGAAAACATAGGTTTTGCAGGTAACTTTAATCGTGCGGCACGTCAGACTATTAGAACCGTTCCATTAAATTTAGATGGGGAAATATGGAATTTGCAATATTCACCCTATGTATATTATAATGAACATTGTATAGTTTTTAAAGATGAACATACACCTATGACAGGTTCAAATAAAGCATATACAAGATTGTTTGACTTTTTAGATATTTTGCCTCACTATTTTATAGGTTCAAATGCAGGTAAACCTATAGTAGGTGGTTCTATTTTATCCCATGACCATTTTCAAGGTGGGAACCAGCAATTGCCGTTAGTTTTTGCAAAAGACAAAATAGGTTTTAAAAGTGATAAATATAGAGATGTTAAGATTTCTATATTAAAGTGGCAAATGTCTGTTGTGCGTCTTTCTAGTAAATCTAGAGAAAGCCTTGTTGCAATATGCAAGGATATTCAAAGGGTATGGGAGGATTTTAATTCAGAAATTTGTGAAATACAAAGTCATACAGGTGATGAATCTCATAACGCTATAACACCAATTTCTAGAATAAATAATATTGGTGATTATGAGATAGATATAGTACTTAGAAATAATCTCACAAGTGAAAAACACCCTATGGGTATTTTTCACCCACATGAAGATGTTCATCATATAAAGAAAGAAAATATTGGACTTATTGAAGTTGCAGGTCTTGGAGTTCTTCCAAAACGCTTAGTTGATGAGCTTGAGTATGTTAAAGAATTTTTAATTAGTGATAACAAGGATATACAAGATGCAAAAGAGTCTATTCATTATAATTGGATTTGTGACCTTGTAGAAAGATTTGGACAAAACAACTCTTTTGAAAAAGCTACAGATATTGTTAAAAATGGTGTTGGAGAAAAGTTTGAAAGATGCCTTGCAGATTGTGGAGTTTTTAAAGATAATGAAACTTCAGATAATGAGTTTAAAAGATTTTTAGAAATGGTTGGTATAGTAGAAAAGTAGAGGCTATATATGTTTAAAACTAATAATGATTGGGATTTGTTACTTGAAGAAGAATGTAAACTAGAGTATTTTAAAAATTTGTGGAGTTTTGTTGAAGATGAATATAAAAACAAAGTGATTTATCCACCAAAAGAGCTTATTTTTAATGCTTTAGAAAAAACTTCTTTTAAAGATACAAATGTTGTTATTTTAGGGCAAGACCCATATATAAGAGAAAATCAAGCTATGGGATTGTCTTTTTCAGTTCCAAAGGGTGAGAAAGTCCCACCGTCACTTAAAAATGTTTTTAAAGAAATGCAAAATGATTTGAATATTGATTTTGATATAAATAAATCAGGTGATTTAAGTAATTGGGCAAAAGAAGGTGTACTTCTTTTAAACAGTACACTAACTGTTGAAGAAGGAAAAAGTGGTTCACATAAAAATAAGGGTTGGGAAAAATTTACCGATGAGATAGTTAGACTTTTAAGCGAAAAAGATACACCTATTGTGTTTATGCTATGGGGTAACTACGCTAAGGAAAAAGGTAAGATTATTTCTAAAAACAGTGATATTAAACATTTAATACTAGAAGCATCCCACCCAAGTCCATTAGCTCGTGGTGCATATTTTGGCTCAAAACATTTTTCGAAGGCAAACAATTTTTTAAAAGATAATGATTTAGAACCTATTAATTGGGAGATTTAGGAGGATATATGGACACTTTTATTTTTAACATAGATGAATTTAACTTTAAGGTAAGTATATGTGATAAAGTTGTTCATTTTCTTGAGATTACTAATGAACCTACAACTAAAATTCCAAAAAATTATAAATGGTTTGTAAATAGAATGGAAAATTATTTTATTGGAAAAGATACTTTATCAGATATAGAGGTTTATCAAGAAGGTACGGTCTTTCAAAAAAAAGTATGGGACACCCTTAGGACAATTCCCTATGGTGAGGTTATAACATATAAGGAATTAGCTATAAAGTATGGAAATGTAAAAGCAACTCGTGCTGTTGCAAATGCCAATGGCAAAAACAAAATATCAATACTTGTGCCATGACATAGGGTTATTGCAAGTGATGGATCACTTGGTGGGTTCTCGGCGATTGGTGGTATAAAAACAAAGGCAAGATTATTAGAAATAGAAAAAAATAAATAAATAAAGATTGAGGTGAATGTATGGATAAAGACTATTTAGAAGCAAGAGATATAAGTTGGCTAAGATTTAATGAAAGAGTTTTAGAAGAAGCTTTTGATGAGAAAAAACCCATTGCAGAAAGGCTTAAATACATATCCATTTTCTACTCAAATCTAGATGAATTTTATATGGTGCGTATTGCAACACTAAAACTTTTAAAAGGAAAAAAAGATAATTTAACTGGAAGAAGTTATGATAAAATTTTAAAAGAGTCTTTAGCATTTATACAAAATGTTCTTGTAAAAGCTGACTATGTATATAGTTATTTAATAAAAAACCCACTAATTAAAAATGATGATTTTGGTCTATTTAAAATTGATGAGCTTAATAGTGTTCAAATAAGTATAATAGACAATTATTATGAAGAGTCTTTAAAAGATGAAATAAAATTTAAGGAAAACACAATTCCAAAGTTAACGAATAAAAGGTTATATTTAGCTTTAATTGACAAAGATTCCACAGTTAAAGTTGCTTCATATTCTTTAAAACATGATAGAATATATGAGTTTGAAAAAAATAAATTTATTTTAGTTGAGGACATAGTAAAGTATAATATGCTTAAAGACTATGAAAATGATGATTATGGTATATGTAGTTTTAGAGTTGTTAGAGAGGCACATAACCCTATAACTTATAACGATACTGATGATATAGAAATGCTTACTATAAATATTATGCAACAACTTGAAAAACGTGACAAAGGTCAAGTGTCTTATATACAAATAGAAGCTCTAGACAATAACGCTCACAAGATTGTTGTTGAAAAAATAAAAGAAAAGCTTTTACTTGACAATTTAAATGTACATGAGTTTACAAATACTCCTATTGAAACATCTTTTATATTTGGTTATGTTGATAAAATAGCCAAATATGATAAATCATTAGTCTTTAAGGAACATGATATAAAATATCCCGTTACTTTTTCAAGAGAAAGCTCACTGTTTTCTCAAATTAGCGAAAAGGATAGAGTTGTATTTTTCCCAAATGAGTCCTTTGAAGATTCTGTATTACAATTTTTGAAAGAGTCTTGCGAAGATGAGTTTTCAACAGAAATTTTTATAACAATTTATAGAATAAAACGAAATTCCGACCTTATGAAATATCTTGTTATCGCTGCTGAAAAGGGTAAGAAAATAAATGTAATTGTTGAGTTTAAAGCAAGGTTTGATGAACAGCACAACATAGAAACAGCGAATATTTTAAAAGAACTTAACTGTAATGTTTATACAACACAACATTCTATGAAAGTTCATGCTAAAATTTTAATGGTTAAAAGGCTTGTAAATGATATAGTTAGTTATTATAGTTTTTTAAGTACAGGAAACTTCCACGAGGGTACGGCAAAGCTTTATACAGACCTTGGGGTTTTTACAGCTAACACAACTATTGGTCAAGATGTGGAATGTTTTTTCCATGCAGTTGATAATCAGCTACCAACAGTACCTTTATCAACTCTTTATGCATCACCAAAAAACTTAAAAACAAAAATTGTTAACTTAATAGAGCAAGAAATAATATTCCATAAATTATATGATAATGGTAGAATTATATTAAAAATGAATTCTTTGTATAATGAGGAAATTATTGATAGGCTTGTTCAAGCATCAAAAGCAGGTGTAAAAATAGACTTAATATGTCGTGGTATTTGTGGTGTTGTACCAGACCACCCTAGTACAAGCAACATTAGGGTTGTAAGCCTTGTTGGTAGATACTTAGAACATTCAAGAGTATATTATTTTAATAACAACAACAACAAAAAAGTATATATTTCATCGGCAGATTTATTAGATAGAAATCTTGACCATAGATATGAATTATTTACTCCTATAAAGGATAAAGACGTAGCTGAAATTTTGTATCAATATCTACTTATGTCCTTAAATGATAACACAAATATGTATGTTGAACAGTCTAATCGAAGTTATACAAAGGTTAAAGCAAAATCTGGCTTTGTAGATGTTCAAATGGATACCATAGAGATTTTAGAAAATCATAAAGAGAGATTTATAAAAGAAAAGCCTAAAAGCGAAGATAAGAGCTTTGTTAAAAATTTAAAAACAATGTTTTCAAAGTAATATGTTTTGATTTAAGGTAAAACAAGGGAGTTTCTAGAGATTAGCATTGATAATTTTTTTGTAAGGAGAAATTTTATGTTGTTTGAAACAAAAGATATTATAAGAGAATATAAAAGTGGAGAAGGTAAATTATTAGCTTTAAACAAAGTTAATGTGGTAATTGAAGAAGGCGAGATTACAACAATTTTAGGCCCAAGTGGAAGTGGCAAGACAACTTTGTTAAACAATTTAAGTGGATTAGATAAAATAAATAGTGGGGAAATTTTGTTTCAAGGTCAAGATATTGCGAAATTTAACCAAGATAAACTAACTACATATAGACGAGAAAACACAGGGTTTATATTTCAAAACTACAACCTTGTATCTACATTGACGGCGAGGGAAAATGTAGCTCTTGGAGCCTATTTAAGCGATAACGCCTTAGACGTAGATGAAATAATAAAAGAAGTAGGCTTAGAAGAACATGGTAACAAATTTCCTCATCAACTAAGTGGAGGACAACAACAACGTATTGCCATAGCAAGAGTGTTAGTTAAAAACCCAAAAGTTATTTTTTGTGATGAACCAACAGGTGCATTAGATGAAGAAAGTGGAAGGGTTGTACTACAACTATTACAAAATTTGAATAAAAAATATAAAACATCTATAATTATGGTCACACATAACCCTAATATTGCCAATATGTCTCATAAAGTTATTTATTTTAAAAATGGAAAAATTGATAAAGTTATGAACAATGAAAGTATTGTGGATGCTTTTTCAATAGATTGGAGTTAATTATGATTTTTAAAATAATTCGTAGAAGTCTATTGAAAAAAAGAACTCTTTTTATTACTATTTGTTTTTTGTTTATAATATTTTCAACTATGTTTAGTGCAAGAGAGCTAACCTTTGGAACTATTAAAGAAAATTTTAAAGAACTTACGAAAAACGCAAATGTAGAAGATTTTAGGCTATATGGTTCTTATAAATATGATGATTATTATACTGAAGATTTTATCAATAATATAGAAGAGAGCTATGATATAACCATAGAACGAGAAAATTATATAAAGATAATAAGTGATAATATCTATTATAGTGTATATGAAACAGAAAATGATAATAAAATCAATATTCCAGTTTTAAATGAAGGTGACTTTGCTGTAAATGCTGGAGAAATAAATGTGTTACCAGGGTTTTTGAAAGAAAAAGATTTAAAACTTGGAGATGAACTTTCGGTAAATGATAAAAGTTACAAAATAGTTGGTACAGTTTTTCCTCAAGATCAAATTGAGCCAATAGAATATACAGATACTAATATAAGTAGTAAAGATTATAATATTTTTGCTCCAATTTACATGAATAAAATAGATTTTAAAAGCTTATATGAAGAACATTTTGATGAGTCCATTGTTTTTTTTAAAGGCATTTATAATGAACGTCTAGGGCGTAATAAAGATAGTATAGATTCAACTAGAAAATTATATTTTGAAGATATATTAGATGATTCAGAAGATAACTTTGATGTTGATACAGAAATGAATATGGAATATGTTTCAGATAAAGATTTTTACACGTATACAGATACAATGGTTGATGAGATAATTGCCAAAAGTTATATAGATAAGTCACCTTTATTTGTTGACTATGTTCCAGCATATTCTAACTCTAGTATAATCGGTGCGACAGACCTTGCTAATTCCCAATACACATTATTTTCGATTTTTGTTTTTATACTTTTAGCTATGACCCTAATAATGATTTGCGTTTTGACAACTACAAGTTTTAAATCTTGTAGGAAAGATATTGGCATATTAAAAGCAGAAGGTGTAAAAAAACGTGAAATATCTAGGAAAGTTTTGTTATTTTATACAGTTGTTTATTTTGTAGCAACAGTTGTTGGTTTTATACTTTCTATCTTGATAAGTAAGTTTTTCTTATCTTTTTTCATCAATAGCTATGAAGGACCTTTTGGTTTTTCAATGTTTAGTAGTATTTCGGCAACTTTCAAATTATTTATTTATTTTCTTATTTTGATATTATTTATAGTATATATTTCTTTTAATAAGATTTTTTCTAAAAGACCTATAAACTTAATAAAAAATATAGATAAAGAAACTTTGCCGAAACATAGCTATGGTAAAGGTTTTAGTAAATTAAAATTCACCACACAATATCAAATTTCTATTTTACTCAGAAATTATAAAAGGTCATTATTGCTAGTTTTAGGCATTATGATTTCGGGAACTCTATTTATATTTAGCACAGTTTTTATAGATCAAATTATTCAAATGGCAACGGGTGTATTTGATGGAGATTTAACATATAAATATAAAGTTACATCAGTTATAAATGAGTATTTGCCTAGTGAAGATACTTCTATTGAAGCATTAACTAAAATCAAAAGTATAAATGGTAAAGAGGTAAATGATGTAGAGTTTCTTGTAACAGGACTTAACTACAATAATCCATATATGAATGTTTATAATATAAATGGTGAAAAAGTAAGTACAACAGATGGCATAGGTATAACTGACGATTTTGCTAAAACTTATGAAATTGGGTTAGGGGATAAAATTACCTTTTATAATCCTTTTGTAAGTGATGACACAGTAGATGTTGAAGTTACAGAAATTGTAAAGGGTACAGTAGTTCCGACTTTGTATATGTCAACAAGTTTTATGCAAGAAAAGTTTGGTCTTGAGTCTGATTTTGCAAACACTAAATATTTTGATGAAGAATTAACTCCAGGTGTGCAAAATAAAATTTTAGAAAAAGATCCTAATGCTAAAATAAGTAAACTTACACCATTATCCGATGAGTTAAAAAGTGGAGCAGGTTCAGTGTATGCACAAATAGGTATGATTATTTTCTTTGCAATTCTTATAGCTTTCTTTACACTTTTTAGTATTACAAATATTGTTGTAGATTCAAATAGAAAGACTATTTCTATAATGAAAGTTTTAGGATATAGAGATAAAGAAATTAAAAAAATGACCATTGATGCATATAAATGGGTAGCTTTAGTTACTTTTTTGATTTTAGTACCAATTATAAAAATGCTTTTGTTCCAGTCTGAAGGAGTAGGTCAAGACGGGGGTCAAGTAACTTTACCGTCAAGACTTAATCCGTTACTTATAGGTATTAGTTTTATAGTTATGGCTACAATTTATTATGTTAGTGCAAAGTTATCATATAATTCTGTGAAAGATATAAATCCAGCAGAAAGTTTAAAAATTGAAGACTAAAGGTCAACTCTAAAATATTAAAATGGAGCTGTAAGAAATCTCATATTATGTGAGTTTCCTTACAGTCCTTTTTTGTTACTCACTTGTAACAATTACATTAAATTTGCTTACAACTTCAGGGCTATCCGATAAATACATTTTATATAATGTATAGTTTGATTTATAAATTTCATCTTCAACCTTTAGAATTTTTTTAGAAATATTGTTAAAATATACAAAACTTGCAATTGCCTCATCGGAAATTATTTTACTAATATTGTCTATATCGCCAGTATCACTCGCAAATTTTCCACTTAAATCAATGTTTAGTGTATAGTTTATTTTATTATCCGTTAATTCAACTCTATCTTTTTTAGAATAATCTTTTATAATAAAATCATTATCAATAACTAAATCTTTTTGAATATTTTTATCCCCCTCTATAAACATATACCCTCTTGTATATTTTTCATCACTTTCTAGAACATGATTATTATTTATAAATATATTTCCTGTATCTGATATAAAGGTATCATCATCTACTTTTATATTATTTAAGATGAAAAAGTCATAGTTACTTTGGTTATATAAAAGCTCAGACACATTACTTGAAAAGGCAAGTTTTTCAATGGTAAAGCCCTTTGATATAATTGTTTTTATATTTTCAAAATTATAATCACAAGTGTATATATTACTTTTACGGCTAAGTTCAGTATTGTTATAAAATAAATCTATAAGTTCATTTACATGAGTTTCATTTTTGTAAAAATTCTCTCCAAGTATAAGAGTTTTTGTATGACTGAAATCTAAAGTGCTAGTTGTTTTGTTATCAAGTAGCTTTATAGCTTCTATAATGGAACTACCCTCTGCTGTAATTATATTAGCTTCATTTTCTTGTTCATTTTTAACATAGGCATCAAGGGGTGCAGTGAATAAATGTAAGGTGTATTTGTTATCTTCATAGGTTATATATAGACTTTCTACAAAGTCACGGCTACTAATGTTTGCTTTAGTACATGAACTTAAAAGTATAGAGGATATACAAAGAGTAATTACACTAAGTTTAATTTTATTTTTATTTCTAAAAATTTTTCTTATAAAAAAAATAAATATGCAAACAAAAGGTATACATAGTAAAAAAAATAAGTTAAAAGAAAAAATTATAATACCTACAAGTTTAATGTTTAAGTATTTATTAATAAATAAAGTAATAAGAAAGGTTGTAATAACTAAGATTTCATCAATTTTAACTTTAGATGAGCTTTTTATATTTTTAAACAAAATAGAAGAATAGAAAAGCCCGGCTGAAATTGTAAAAACACTGCCAACTATCCATAAAGAAAAAACAAGAGCATCTTGACGTTCTATAAAATCAAAGGGTAAAGTTATTGAATTTAAAATCATAAGAACAGGATAGTTTTCTTCTAACATTTGTTTGTTAAAAACGATTATAGTTATTAAAGTTGTTATAGATGTAAAAATAGTTGTAGCCATAACAGTATAAAGAGAAGCTTTTTGAAATTCGTCCTTGTTTTTTAAAAATGGTATCAATATATATATATATTCAAGTCCAGAAAAAGCCATAAGTCCAAAATATATAGAATATGATAGGTTTTTGTTATTGTTATTGAGGTTTATTCCTATGGGGAAAATATTTGTATAGTCTGCATCAAAACTTACAATAATAAAAAAAATAGCGAAAACTATAAGTAGTATAATAGCTAAAAATTCAGCAAGTCGACCTCTTGTTTCGATACCTTTTTTTGAGAAGTAATAACAAAAGGAAATCACTAATATATAAATTACAATTTTTGATGATTTAGGTAGTAAAATACTTGTAACTAAAGTTGTAAAATAACTTAGTTCATAGGATATAAAAAGTATATTTTTAATTATAAATAACCAGATTATAATGCTACTTATTTTGCCAAAATATCCTTGTAAAAAACCAAGATATGAGTAACAATCATCTTTTTTATATAAAAACAAATAGGTAGAAAGAGCAAGGTAAACTATAAGTCCTGAAATGAAAACTATAATCCAACTATCTTGTTTTGTATAGTTATATAAAATACTAGGTAATGCTAAAAAAGAAGTACTAAATATTTCTAAAACTAAAATACATATAAGCTGATGCATTGATATTTTTTTATTAGATAAATTCATTTTAAAACTCCTTTTTTTGTCTAGTTTTTTGACTATCCTTAGCGAAGATAGGGCGTTTAATCATTTTTGTAAAAGGCATTCTTATAAGAGTGTCTTGGTGAGGCTCAAAATCATTGTTAGAACTTACAAAAGGATACATGTAAGGTATTCCAAAACTGTTAAGTGACATTAAATGAATTAAAAGGGTTAGCATTGATAAAGTTAACCCTAAAAAACCAAACAAACCACTCATTATTGTTATAAAGTATTTTACAAGTCTTATTCCGTTAGTTAGGGCAATACTTGGTATAGCAAAGGTTGAAATTGCAGTTAAAGCCACAACTATAACAACTGTAGGTGAAGTAAGTCCAGCCTCAACAGCTGATTGACCTATTATAAGTCCTCCAACAATTCCAAGAGTTCCACCTACTCGACTAGGCAGCCTAAGCCCTGCTTCACGAAGAAGTTCAAAAGCAAGTTCCATAACTAACATTTCAACAAGTGGCGTAAAGGGTACAGTTGTTCTTGTTCCAGCAATTTTAAACATTAAATCTCGACTTATAAGAGATGGGTGAAAGATGGTTATAGCAAGGAAAATACCAGGTAGTCCAATAGATATAATAAAGGCTAAAAATCTAAGTATTCTAAGTGATGAAGAAAGGAAAAAGTTATCATAATAATCCTCACTACTTTGAAAAAATACTGAAAAGATTGTAGGTAAAATCATTACTTGAGGAGTATTATCCATTATAAGTACAATTCTGCCTTCTAAAAGTGCCGAACTTGCTTTATCAGGTCTTTCAGTTTTTTGTACTTGAGGAAAGGGGCTTTTGTTCCTACCAAACAAAAGTTCCTCAAAGTAGCATAAGTCCAAAACTGCATCAATATTTAAGCTTTCAATCATTTGTATGATTTTATCTACTAATTCCTTATAAGCAATATCTTCTATATACATTACACCAATATCAGTTTTACTTCTTCTACCAACCTTAGTTTGATAAATCTTAAGTCTAGTATCTTTTATTCTACGGCGAATTAAAACGGAGTTAAACCTAAAGACTTCTGAAAAACTTTCTCTTGAACCCTCAAGAACAACTTCGTTTTCAGCTGATTGTATTCCCCTATTAGGAAAACCCTTTGTAGATATAATAAGTGCCCTTGTAGAATTTTCAACTAAAACAAGTGTATCTCCTGATAAAATGGCATCTAAAACTTTATCAAGATTTGTTTCCTCTACATAATCAACTGTTGTAATCCCTTGTTTTTTTACAAGGTCATATATGTTTTTATCATCTTTGTCAAGAAAGGTAAGAGCTTCTTTCATTCCAATTACAATAGATTCAACAACAGAATGTTCAATAAGTTTTCTATCTGTCATTAAATCAAAGTAACATAAATATACTTTTATATCGTGGTTTTTTCCAACAAATAATTCTTTTTCAACTAAATCATTACAGTCAATAAGTTTATCACGTAGAAAATTAATATTACAATTTATTTCACTAGATACATTCATTTTTTATCCTCCTAATGATAAAAGTATAGTCTATAAAACATGGGTTTAAACAGCAAAAATGTTAAATTTTTCAACTCAATAAATTTATTTGCAATTTTTTTGCAAAAACCCTTGACAAAAAAGCCGTTATTTGTTAATATATAAAAGTACTTTATAAAAAGTATGACTATTTTACGGCCCGTTGGTCAAGGGGTTTAAGACACCGCCCTTTCACGGCGGTAACATGGGTTCGAATCCCATACGGGTCATTTTTTTAAATTGGCGCCATAGCCAAGGGGTAAGGCACGGGTCTGCAACACCCTTATCCCCAGTTCAAATCTGGGTGGCGCCTTAAAACATAAAATTCCTTTATTTTTGATAAAGGAATTTTTTTATTATATTTTATTGTAAAGGTATATTTGGCGACTTTGCAAAAGTATGAAAATTTGGTTTTTCTTTTGCAATGTACCGTTGTTTCAATTTTCTGGCGTTTACATTTTTATAGTTTACGTTGTTTGAAACAGGATAATTGTAAAAAATTTATTATTTATCTAGTAAATTATTATAAATTATGATACAATGAAAAACGAGTGAGTTATAAAGATATAGATTTAATGAGGTGGTTTTTTGATAAAAAGTGAAAACTTAACTTTCGAATATGTAAAAGAGACTTTAGAAGGAAATACTGAAGTAACTAAAGCATTAAAATCCGTAAGTATAAATATAGAAGAGGGTGAATTTGTTGCTATTTTAGGACATAATGGTAGTGGTAAATCTACCTTTGCAAAATGTTTAAATGGATTACTTCTAGTAAAAGATGGTGTTCTGTTTGTAAATGGGCTAAACGCTAGAAATGAAGAAGATGTATGGGATATACGTCAAAAGGTTGGCATGGTTTTTCAAAACCCAGATAATCAAATTGTAGCTACGATTGTTGAAGATGATGTTGCTTTTGGTTGTGAAAACTTAGGTATAGAAAGTGATGAAATACGAGAACGTGTTGACAATGCACTTAACTGGGTTGGTATGTATGAGCATAAAAACAAAGCTCCAAACCTTTTATCTGGTGGACAAAAACAAAGAGTTGCCATAGCAGGAATACTTGCTATGAAACCAAAATGTATAATATTTGACGAATCAACGGCTATGCTTGACCCAAAGGGCAGAAAAGATATTTTGAGTGTTATGCATAGACTTAATAAAGAAGAAGATATTACAATAATTTTAATTACTCATTATATGGATGAAGTTGTAAATGCCGATAGGGTCTATGTTATGAACGAGGGTGAAGTTGCTCTAAAGGGTACTCCTAAGGAGATTTTTTCAGAATATGATAAAATAACTGAACTTGGTCTTGAAGTTCCTATAGTTGCAAAAATTGCCCATGAACTTAGAAAAAAGGGCATTGATATTCCAAAGGATGTTTTAGAAATAGATGAAATGGTGGAGTTTTTATGTCAATACAAATAGAAAATTTACAACACATATATAATCAGGGAACACCTTTTGAAAGTGTTGCCTTAAAAGATATTAATTTGGAAATTGAGCATAATGATTTTGTTGCAATTATAGGTTCAACAGGTTCAGGTAAATCCACTTTAATACAGCATTTAAATGGACTTTTAAAAGCTACAAATTCTGATTGTAAAATAAATATTTATGGTAAGGACTTATATAAAGATAAGTTATCTTTAAAGGAAATTAGACGTAAAGTAGGTATAGTTTTTCAATATCCAGAACATCAACTTTTTGAAACAACAGTTTTTAAAGATGTTGCTTTTGGTCCAAAAAACATTGGATTTTCAGAAGATGAAGTTGAAAAAAGTGTAAAATATGCCTTAAGTCTTGTAGGAATAGGTGAGGAGTTTTACGAGAAATCTCCTTTTGAATTATCTGGAGGACAAAAAAGAAAGGTTGCAATAGCAGGTGTTATAGCTATGAAACCTGAAGTTTTAGTTTTAGATGAGCCTGTTGCAGGACTTGACCCAAAGTCTAAAAATGATTTATTCAACACTATTAGACAAATGAAAAAAGAACTTAATATTACTATTATATTGGTATCTCATAGTATGGATGATGTTTCAGAAATTGCAGATAAAGTTATTGTTATGGATAAAGGTACTGTAGTTATTTATGATGAGATGAAAAAAGTTTTTTCTCAAAAAGAGAAACTTAAAGAGATAGATTTGGATATTCCAGAGGCTACTAAACTGCTTAGTGCTTTAAAGAATAATGGTTTTGATGTAGATGTAAATATATATGACCTACAAAGTACCGTAGATGAAATACTTAGTAAGATTGTAAAGGTGAAATAGATGATTGGAAATATAACCATTGGACAATACTATCCTGTAAATTCAAATATTCATAGGCTTGACCCAAGAACTAAAATATTGGCAACATTAGTTTATCTTATCTTATTATTTAATGTAGATAACTTTGTTTCCTATAGTGTGGTTATAGGCTTTTTTCTAATAATTGTAAAGCTTAGTAATGTTCCTTTAATTATGATACTTAAAGGGCTTAAAGCTATTTTTATAATACTGATTTTTACATCAGTGCTTAATATATTTTTTACCCAAGGTACAACAGTGTTGTTTGAAATTGGCGTTTTAACTGTAACTCTTGAAGGGGTAATTATGGCTATAAAGACGGCTATAAG
>JBKEBX010000035.1:0-3201 GCA_047973385.1 Lachnospirales bacterium
AAATTTTTTCTTTCTGAATTTTGAAACGTTGCCCATTGTAAAAAATATAAAATTTTATCTTTTTTAAAAAACAAAAGTCCCTTGATTTTATAATCTCGGAACTTTGTTTTTTTATTTTTTAGATTATTTACCTTCTACAACTATTTTTAAACCACTCATACTAATATTTTTTTCCATAGCTTCATTAATATCAGCTAAACTATATTTGTGAGTAATTAAGTCTTTTACTGGTAAACCATCTTTCTCTGCTTCTTTTAAAAACTCGCAAGCATGAATCCAGTCTTTTGCTTGATATGTCCAAGAACCTGTTACTTTTATTTCTTTATTGCAAATATCAATATGTGGGTTATATGTAGTTTCACCGTTATCTACAAAGAAGCCTAGTTCACACATTGAACCACCTCTACGCACATATTTCCAAATGCTACTTGCTGCTTTTGGAGAACCTGTACATTGGAATGCCATATCAGCACCTCCACCAGTAATTTCTTTGATTTTATTTTCAGCATTTTCATTAATAAAGTTTACTGTATATTTTGCAACAAGTTTTTTAGCCATTTCAAGTCTGTTTTCATCACCATCTACAGCAATTATATTGTGAACACCCATTGTTCTAACTATTGTTAATAATAAGCAAATTGGGCCACAACCTTGTACTAATACATATGAGTCGTGTTTAAAGTTAAATATTTCTTTTGCTTTTACGACAGCATGTATAACAACTGCTGCTGGTTCAATTAAAGTACGTAAATCAACACCCATATCACTTACATTGAACACAACACCGTCGGCATTTACTTTTATATATTCACCAAACCAACCATTAAAGTTTTTGTATGCTTCTTCGCCTGGAATTAAACCAAAATTTCTCCAGACTCACAAAGATGAATGTGTTCTGGGTCATTTAAACAAGTTGGACAAACATCGCATGGTTTTAATCCAGTAACAATTTTATCTCCAACAGCTAATGGTTTTCCAAAATAATCAGTTGTAATATTTTTTCCTAATTATACAACTGTACCCTCATGTCCCAACTGAACTGGTATGTATCCAAATAGGTCGCCTCAACATTCGCTTTAAACCTTGTTTTAGCACCACCTAAATAAAGATTATCTTCTTCACTATATTGATAATTAAGCTTGATATTTTCTAAAACTTCAAGATTTTCTTCATAGGTATTTTCAATTTCTTCAAGCGTTAAGTCTTGTAAATCATCATTCACAATATCTTCTTCAGCTTGATTTTCTATAACATCTTTATTAAATGGATCAATATCATTTCTAATAACTAAAAATAAGGACTTAAATTTTGTATTTCATGTTCAAGTTCTCTAACCTTATCAATATTTCTTAGCAATATTTTCATAATAAATCTCAATATCTTGTTCTGTGTAATCTTCATTTTCTGCATATCTATTATCCATTTCTTGAATATCAACTTTTAAAATTTCAAGTAAAGTTTTTTTGTCTTCATAGTATTGATTAGGTTGTTTTTCTGTTACAGCTTCTAAAAATAAAGAGCCTTCTTTTGTTGTATATCCAAACTTGAAGTCATAACCATAATATCTATTTGCTAAATCTTGTAATAGATATGTACCTAAACCTTTTCGTTTATGAATACTTGCTACTTCTATATTTTGAATATAAACTTCATTTTCATAAATGCTATAACTAATAAAGCCTATTACGCTTTGGGTATCTTTTTCATAAACACTTAATAACATATCCACTTGATGGTTATGAGCGTTTACAGATTCGTTAATTGTTTTTAAATCATCAGAAGTAAATTTTTTAATTTTTTCAATTTCTAAGGTTTCTCCAACATTAGTTTTTTCTTCAGCTTGAACTGTATTTTCAGTTTCTTGTATAATTTCTTCTTCAACAATTTTTTCATAACTTGCTAAAACATTTGATAAATTGAAAACACCATAAATAGGGTAGCTTATACTTAAATCTAGTAGTTCTATTGTATCACTATCAATATTAATACTATATATTTGCATTTCTTTGTCTAAGTACATAATTACTTGACCTACATATAATTCATTATCGATTAATTTAGTTTCATTTTCTGAAATTTCATCTTGTATAGAAGTTTCTGTTTTACTATCTTCAACTATTTCATTAATTTCTTCACCGCTTTTGTTAAAGTCAATCTCCACATCTTCACCATCAATAACTTTGATAGCATTATGATACAAAAACCCTTGTAGTGAAATGTTTTTTAGCCATTCTTCAAAGAAGTTATTTATATCTCCTTGAAGTCTTAAATTCGGTGCATCACCTTCATTTACATCTTGATACATAAATCCACTTTGCTCAAAAACTTCTGCATTTATTGTTTGCTCATTATCATCAACTGTAAATACTATCTCTGTATCACGCATTAAGTCCCTATTTTGAATAAAAGTATGTGCAATAGCTATTTTATCTTTTGCTATTCGCTCAACATATAAATCCATAAAAATACCAAACTCTGACTTTAATTTTATATACCTATAACTTTTATCAATAATTTGTGGAAATTGTTTTTCAAACTTATTGTACAATCTATGTGATAGAGTATTACCTTTAGGCTTTTGTGTTTGAGTTTCTGTTTCTTTAACTAAAAAAGAGTTACCATTTGAATTTGGTAACTCCCTGTTATCGAAAATACTAATATTTTCTGCAATATTTAATTGTTGTTGTTTTTCATTATCAATATTTTTATCTATGCTAGGATTATATCCCTTAGAACTATCTCCTCTGCTATTGCTCGTATCTTGTTCAAGTGTCGTGTTCTCTCCATTATATCTTCCGTCTGTGGCATTGGATCTTCTTTCAACATCTTCTCTTGAATTTTCTCCATCATAGCTTTGGCTTCGTTCTCGATTTCCAACATTGTTCTCATCAATTTCCCTTGCATTTTCAGACTCATAAATCTCTGTCTGTTGTTCTCTTGTAGGTTGTCCATCGCCATTCGACCAAATCTCCCTAGCTGAACTTCCTCCATTTCCTTGTTCTCCGATAATGCTTGAATTTGTGCTTGTAACTCTTTGTTGTTCAATAATTCTTCTTGGCTCATAATTTTCTGTCCTTTCTTTTTCTATAATTCCTTAATCCGTGAAGTTAAAAAGTGAAATCAAAAAAACACCTTAAAAACAAAGGAGAAATAAAAAAATATCAGAAATAAAAAAATACCTAAAAGGTGAAAACTACATGC
>JBKEBX010000027.1:0-41051 GCA_047973385.1 Lachnospirales bacterium
AGCTAGTACAGTTTCTTTAAGAAATGCTAAGGATTTAACTACATCTAGTTGGGCAAACTATTCACAACTTGAAGAATTATCAATAAGAAAAGATTTAGAGATTTACCACAATGATAAAAGAGTGGATATAAACTATCTTGATAGATATATGAAGTTTTCTGATGCAGTAACTTATGTTGCTCTTGAAAAAAGTTTTGTTGGAGATGTAGTTAAGCAGATTTCTATATATGATGATACAGACTTTTTACTTGATAGAGATTTTATAAGTACAGTTTCAGGGAATAACATAACATTATCTGACGGATATAACCAATTAAATGTGGGGGACGGCTCAATTATTGTGAAAAATGGTCGTCTTGTTGATATAAATTCTCTTATGCCAAATGATTATGCTCATATATCAAGAAATGGTTCAAAAGTAGCTGTTGCAAATATAACAGAGCCTATAAACAACAATGAACTTGCGTTGCAACGTGGTAGAGTATATAGCGTTGCTGAAAATGAGTCATTTAGAGTTGAGTCCATTGCAACTTACGGTAACAGTAATTGGGACTATTCGCCTGTACAACGTGATTATTTAATTGATTATGATACAGTATTTTTAAATAGTGCTGGTAACGTAATTTCTATTGACCAATTTAGAGATTATTCAACGAATACTTCATACTCTAAGGCTTATAACATATTTAGTGACGGCACTAAGGCTACACTTATAGTGGAACAACCTTATGTTCAAGATGAGCTTAAAGGTGTAATTGCTGAAAACAATAATGGAACTTTGGTTTTAAAAGATGTTTCATATTTTGACAGTGAAGCAAATAAATGGAATACAGTTTCCTATGAAAATAATTATATAAACTTAGCCCTTGACCCAAGTAATGTCATTGTAAAAGATAGCCAATTCATAAATAGAAACAATTTATTAGTTGGGGACAATGTGCGAGTGTTATTAAATGAAGTACCAGATAACATAGGAACAGGTAGTAATATAACGGGATATATTATCTTTGTTGAGGAGTAAAAATATGAAAATAAATAAAATTATTAGTATAACAATGGCTTTTGTCATAATGTCAAGTCAAATGGTTTATGCAAATGTTGGTGATATGGGTTTTTTCACTGGAGTTTCCAGTGGAAGAACTTTGCCTAAAACAACAGAAACCTTAAATGATATAGTTGATGAAACAACAATAAATACAGATTATAAAGAATTGATTTTTTTAACAGGTGAACCGATAGTGTTTTCAGGTAAAAATGAAGTTAGTAGCAATACTACACCAAATCGAAAAACAGAGTATGATACTGACACTGTAACGGGTACTGGTTCGGCAAGTTATATAGTAGAACCCTATGAGTATGCAAGTGAAGAAGACCCGATTATAGAACGTGGTGTTGACTTTGACATCAACTATTATACTGTTGGTGACAGTACAGTAAAAGACTATGTTGTAAACTCTTGGGACGAAACAATTACCTTAGATGGTAGTTCCTATACTGTTGACCCAAATAGACTAAAGTATCAACTTAGTATAACAGAACAAGAAAAACCAGCTATAACATATTATGCAGGTGATTTAAGTTCAGAAATTTATTATGTTGCTGATGGTGATGCTGATGAAGTTATAAAAGTATCTCAAGTTGGTAGAATATATGGATATATTTCAGGGTATTCCCATACAGAAACTCATAGAATTGATGTAACTGTTGAGAAAGATGGAGAAGTTTATGAATATCAAATTAGACCATCGGTTATGACTCAAAAGGATTTAATATGGAATGATAATGAGCCATCACTTATAAGTTTTGGTGGTAACTACCGTGAAGTCATGAGTAGTGTTGCAGGTTTTAGTTATAATGTTACAAACAAGCCTACAAGTGCTTATTTACTTGAAAATGAGGGTTCTGACTTTATCGAAACAACAAGTACATTTGAGCAACTTATACCTACGGAAATTACCAAACTTAAAGGACATTGGGGATACTCTAATATTCAAAAACTGTTTGCACTTAGAATTTTAGATAGTAACCCAGAGTTATACAAGCCAGATCACGCCATAACAAGAAGTGATTTTGTTGATATGTTTGTTAAAACACTAAAAATAGAAATAGTTGAACAAGAAAGAAGTAAAAATGCAATAGACTTTTTGTTTCCAGATGTTACATCAAAACGTAATGATTATGACGTTATAATGACGGCATATGATGAGGGGATAATATATGGCAAGGCGAATAGTGCCCAGTTTTATCCTGACGAACCTATTACTCGAGAAGAAGCAATTACCATAATTATGCGTAGTTTAGGTCTTGATAACTTAGGGGTTTTACCAGGGACAATTACAGCGTTTACTGATGATTCTAATATTTCAAGCTATGCTAAAAACCATGTGTATGTAGCTCATAAGATTGGACTTATTACACCGGATAGTGAAGGTAAGTTTTGGCCTAAAAAATATTTAACTAAGGCACAAGCAGCAACACTTTCAGTAAGACTTATGGACTATATGAGAGATGAGTTGTATACAGATTTTTCTGAAGGTATAGTAAACAACTTACAATAGGTTAATGTAACAAGTTAAGATGAGATTATAAAGGCGACTAAGTATATATAAATGGTTTTATAGCCAAATATAATTGACAACGTTGAAAAACACACCATTTTGGTCGTCACAGTCAAAAAATTAATCTTCTTTCGTACCCTTTATTACGCATCAAAGCCTAATTTTCAGCCATTACTACAAACTGTCGCAATTTCCAACAGCCAAGATTTGTGTAACAAATCTTGGCATAATTGCATTTTGCAATGAAGCCGATTAGTTGTCTTTTTGTAAGGAGGGATATACATGAAGAAAAGAAAAGTTTTCTTTGTAATGGTTTTAGTGGTAGTAATTATTGTTGCTATAATGATAGATTGGCGGCTTAAAGTTGTTTCTTATAAAGTCCTTTCAGATAAAATATCAAATGGGTTTAAAATAGCCTTAATTACGGATTTGCATGGTTGTAAATATGGTTATGAGCAAAAAAATCTTATTACAGCTATTGATGAACAAAATCCTGATATAGTACTGCTTGGTGGAGATATTTTTGATGATGTTGTGCCTTATGAATATTCAGAATATTTGCTTAAAGGTATAGCAGATAAGTACGAGTGTTATTATGTCACAGGTAATCATGAGTATTGGAGCTATGATGTTGATAACATTCTAAGTTATTTTGATAAATATAATATTGAGGTATTGCATGGTGAAAGTAAAATAATTAACTTAAATGGCGAAGAAGTTAACCTTTGTGGAGTAGATGATGTTGATGTAACAAAATATTATGATAATACAGTTAATGCCTATGAACAAATAAGAAACTTATCAACAGTGTATGGAAACGGGTATTATACCATTTTGCTATCCCATAGACCTGAACTTGTAGATATTTATAAAAATAGTAATTTTGACTTGGTGCTATCGGGACATGCTCATGGTGGACAATGGCGAATACCCTATTTGATAAATGGGTTGTTTGCCCCAAATCAAGGGTTTTTTCCTAAGTATGCAGGTGGCAGATATGATTTTGATGAAATGGTTTTTATTGTAAGTCGAGGACTTGCAACTTGGTCAACTAAAGTTCCGAGGGTATTTAATAGACCTGAACTTGTTATTGTCGATGTTTTGCCAAGTTGATAAAGATAGATATGGAAACGCCAAAAAATTAAAATAATGGCTCATTGCAAAAGAAAAATTGAAATTTTAGGCGTTTATTAAAAGCAGACGCTGTTTCGTTATGAAAATAGATTTTTCTACATGCTAGGTCGCCATTTATCTTTTGATACATTGACTTTTTTTATAATATCTAGTATAATTTTAACGTTGTGAAAGTTTTAGGAGGATAGATATGGACAAGAAGTATATTTTTGTTACAGGTGGAGTTGTGTCAGGACTGGGTAAAGGTATAACGGCGGCTTCCCTAGGTAGATTGTTAAAAGCTAGAGGCTATAAAGTTACTATACAAAAGTTTGACCCTTATATAAATATTGACCCAGGTACTATGTCGCCACTTCAACATGGTGAAGTTTTTGTTACAGAAGATGGAGCAGAAACAGACCTTGACCTTGGACATTATGAGAGATTTGTAGACGAAAACCTTACATATAATTGTTCTATAACAACAGGTAAGATTTATCATTCTGTTTTACAGAAAGAAAGACGTGGAGATTACTTAGGAGCAACAGTGCAAGTTATTCCACATATAACAAATGAAATAAAAGAGCGTGTTTATGCTCAAGAATCTGAAGTTGTTATTACTGAAGTTGGTGGCACAGTTGGAGATATAGAAAGTTTACCGTTTATAGAAGCTATAAGACAAGTTAAATATGATGTTGGTAAAGAAAATGTTTTGTATATTCATGTAACACTTATACCTTATTTGGCTATGAGTGGCGAGATTAAAACTAAGCCAACCCAACACTCTGTTAAGCAACTTAGAGAAATAGGTATACAACCAGATATTTTAGTTTGCCGTACAGATGTTGAAATGAGTGAAGAAACTATTGGTAAAATTGCATTGTTTTGTAATGTAGATAGTAATGCAGTAATCCAAAATTTAAATGCCGAAACATTATACGAAGTACCTCTTTTGTTAGAAAAACAAAAACTTGCTGAACGTGCAATAGAAAAATTAAATCTTGAAAACAAAATGCCAGACCTTAAGGAATGGGAAAATATGGTAAATAAACAAAAAGCTATTGACAAATCTATAAAAATAGCTTTAGTAGGCAAATATATAGATTTAAGAGATGCTTATTTGTCTGTTGTAGAGTCATTAAATCATGCAGGTATACATAATAATAAAAATATAGATATAAAATGGATTCAAGCAGAAGATTTAGCTGACGGTAAAAATTTACATTTACTTAGTGATGTACAAGGTATTTTAGTTACAGGAGGCTTTGGACTTCGTGGTGTTGAGGGGAAAATAAATGCGATTAAATATGCAAGAGAAAACAATGTTCCTTTCTTTGGTATATGTTTAGGGTTACAATGTGCAGTTATTGAGTACGCTAGAAATGTATGTGGCATAGATGATGCACATTCAATCGAATTTATTGAAGAAGTACCAACACAAAAAAGTGTAATAGATTATATGGAAGAACAAAAAACTATATCAGACTTAGGTGGGACTATGCGACTTGGTTCATATGAATGTATAGTTGAAAAAGGCACAATCGCCTTTGACGCATATCAAAAAGAACTTGTAAAAGAACGACATAGACACAGACTTGAGTTTAACAATGAATATAAAGCTATTCTTGAAGAAAATGGTTTAGTATTTTCAGGTATAAACCCAAAAAGCGAACTTGTTGAAATCATAGAACTTCCTAAGGATAAACATAAGTGGTTTTTAGCTTGTCAATTTCATCCTGAGTTTGTTTCAAGACCTAATAGACCACAGGAGTTATTTTTCCAATTTGTTAAACATTGCATAAATTAATAACAATAAAAAGATAGGGCAGTAAGAAACTCGTATTATGTGAGGTTCATTACAGTCCCTTTTTATTTTGGTAACAGGAAATTACAATATTGCAAAAAAAAGCCGTAAAGCCGTTGTTTTGCTATGAAAATGGATTTTTCTATATTTTGCAAGGTCGCCATACAGTAAACTAAAGTACAAAAATTATTATAATTTCATATTATAATTGCATAAATAGATATAAAAGGTTATAATAATAATATAATAAAGTTTCAAGAAAATAAAAGAGGAGGATTGGCAAATTTGAAATCTGAAGGTGATTATTGTTATCTAATTAGTTCAGTACGAATAGTTATTTTAACAATTGATGAAATTGTTCATGATAGTGATATAATAGTGAAAAAATCCTCGATGAAAGAGCAAATTAGAGGTGTTGTATTTAACAAGAAAGAAGTGTTTTTTTCAAATAAGAAATATTTTAAATACGAAATAGATTTTTCAGAATTTTTTGATATAACTCAGAGATATTATATATTTTATGATGATTCTGTGCAATATATAGATATGGCACAGTATTATAAAACAAAAGAGTTTAATGATTTATATGAATATAGTGCTATGGATTTAGGCGTATCTTATAATAGTAAGTTTACATCATTTAAAATTTGGTCACCTCTTGCAACTGAAGTTGTTGTAAAAGTTTATGACAATGAAAAAACTTTTGAACATAAAAGATATAAAATGAAAAAAATGGACAAAGGTGCATGGCGAATAGAGGTAGAGAATAACTTTAAAAACAAGTTCTATTGTTATGATATAACTATTCATGGTGTTGTTAAGGAGTTCGTGGATTTGCATGCTAAGTCCATTTCTTTTAATGGGAAACGTGGAGTTATATTTAATGGTGCAGATACAGACCCTAAAGGTTTTCGTGAACATAAATTTAATCGTGTTTCAACACTTGCTGAGGTGATTGCTTGTGAAACACATATAAGGGATTTTACAATTAATCCTACATCTGGAGTTAAACAAAGAGGTACATATAGGGGTTTTACGGAAAAAGGCTCTAGAAACTCAAAAGGTTTGACAACAGGTTTGGACCATTTAATTGAACTTGGAGTAAATTATGTGCAACTTATGCCCGTTTTTGATTTTAGTTCAAAATATGGTGGAGATATACAAAAGATTGGGTATAACTGGGGATATGAACCTGAAAACTATAATTCTCCTGATGCTAGTTATTCTACAAATCCCTATGATTCAACACTTAAGATAAAAGAGTTAAAACATATGATTATGAATTTACATGAAAATGGAATAGGTGTTTTACTTGACTTATCCTTTGACCATACATATACAACAAAAACATCTAATTTTCAGATTAGTATGCCAAACTACTATTACAGAACAGATAATTTTGGAAATATAACGAATGGTTCAAGTCATGGTAATGAACTTGCAACTGAACGCTATATGGTTAGAAAATTTGTTATTGAAAGTATAGTGTATTGGGCAAGAGAATTTAAAGTTGATGGTTTTAGATTTAGTCAAATGGGGCTTATGGATATTGAAACTTTAAATATGATTAGACTAGCTTTAGATAAGATTGATACAAAAATTATAATGTATGGAGAGGGTTGGGCTGAAAAGGCTACTCCATTACAACTACAAAACCAAGGTATAAAAGAAAATGTAAGATACTTGTCAAATAGGATTGCAGTTTGTTCTGACGATGTTAAGCAGGGAATTAGACAAGATGTTTTTAATGAAAAAAATATTAATACTATTGAAAGTAAACATAAAAGTATAGATGTGGTTAAGTTTGCTCTTGTTGGTTCTATACCTCATGTAGACAGTAGTAAAGTTTTAAGTAGTGAAAATTATGACTTTTGGGCTAAGTCGCCACTGCAAGTTATGAACTATATTTCTATACATAATGACAGTACAATTTGGGATAAAATTTCTAAAAACAACAATAATATTGAAAAGAGCGATATGATTTATATAAATAAGATGGTTGCCTTTTTATTGTTTATTACTCAAGGGGGTATAATTTTTCTTTTAGGAGAAGAATTTGCAAGAACTAAAAAGGGTGACGGAAATTCCTATAAGTCGTCAGATATAATTAATAGTATTGATTGGAATAGAAAAAGCGAGTTTTATGATTTGTTTGAATACTTTAAGGGTTTAATACAAATACGAAAAGGCGATGAAGTTTTTAGACTTGAAACTTCAATTGATGTTAAAAGATATGTTTCTATCGAAGCTGTTGATGATGAATTTATAGTAGTTACTTTTATTTCACGTGGTGATGTGTATGAGAAGTATATTGCCTTAATTAATTTTAGTAAAAATAATAAACACTGGAATGTAAATAAAAATGAAGTTTACGTTTGTCTTGCTAATAAAGAAAGGTGTGGAACAACACCATTTAAGGAAATTAGACGTATTATAAATGTAAAGGAAAGAGAAGCTGTTTTAGTTGCCTTACCTAAAAAGAAAAAACGTAGATAAATGGAGGGAATAATGAGAAAGATAATAACATTTAGTATTGTATGTGTATTGGTTGTTGGTGTATTTTTTAGGAATGCCTATGCTACAAGTGCAGGTTCGCAAAATGACCCAATTGTAACGAAAAGTTATGTAGATGAGCAAATAGCACTTGCTTTAAGTGGAAATACAGGAAGCAACTCAGGAGGAAGTTCAAACTTAACGCTTACTAATAGTCAATTGCAAGAAATTATAAATGCTGTAACAGAGGAAGTTTTAAGTAGTCAAAGTAGTTCGGCAAGTTTTGTACCGATTAGAGTAACCAAAGGTCAAACAGTGATTGGAGGACAAGGTACAGAAATTATACTTCGTTCAGGTGAGGCTAAAATCTTCTCCAATGCTGCAGACGGTGTTTCTAACATAACAAAAGGAGCAAACCAAGATAATGGAGAAAAAGTTGTTTTAGATAATTTACTGTTAGTTCCAAGACAAGATGGTAGAGGTATAACTATAACTACAAATGAGGCTTGGATAATGATTAAGGGAGAGTATGAAATAATTGGCTAAAAAAAGAGTTTTTACTAAAATTTTAAATGTAAGGTTTGACACTTTTTCTATGAAAGATAGTGTTGATTATGTTTATGATTTTTTAAATGGAGAAGAAAATCATATAATTGTTACACCTAATCCTGAAATGGTTATGGCAAGTCGAAAAGATGAAGAATTTGAAAGAATTTTAAATAGTGCCGATTTTTGTATGCCTGACGGGATAGGTGTAGTTTGGGCGTCAAAATTCAACAGTAAAATCATAGATGAACGTGTAGGGGGTTGTGATTTTACTATGAATTTGTTTGAAAAAATATCAAGAGAAGAAAAGGCAGTTAAAATATATATTTTAGGAGCGGCAAAAGGTGTTGCGAAAAAAGCAAAAATAAATATTGAAACAAAATACAAAAACATTGATGTTGTTGGCACAGCAGACGGATATTTTGAAGAAAAAAGTGAAGAAGTTGTTATTGAAGAAATTAAAACTTCAAAACCTGATATTTTGCTTGTAGGTTTAGGAATGAAAAGACAAGAAAAATGGATAAGTAAAAATATAGAATTACCAAGTAAGATTTCTATGGGTGTAGGTGGCACAATTGACGTTCTAGCAGGTGAAGTAAAACGTGCTCCCGATTTCTTTATAAAATTTCATTTAGAATGGTTTTATAGAATAGCAAAACAACCTAAACGTATAGGTCGTGCTATGCAACTTCCGTTATTTGCATATTTAGTTCTCGATGAAAAAATATTTAATCGAAGACCTAGAGGATGAACGTGGCATTTTGAATAGCCTAGTTAGGCTATGTTATATATAGGTTTTAAGGTCATTTTAGTATGGCAGTTTAATAAAATGTGAGTACATATTATTTTTAATTTTTTGGAGGATTTATGATTAAAATAACATTACGGCAAGTATTTTTCTATACAGTAGGAGCTTTTTGTATTGCCTTAGCACTTCAGATGTTCCACAGCCCTAACGATATTGTAGCTGGTGGAGTTTCGGGTCTTGGGATTATATTACTTGATTTATCTGAGAACTATCTTGGTTTTGGAATACCTCTTTGGTTTACAAACGTAGCAGTAAATGTTCCTTTGCTTATTGCGTCATATCGCATAAGAGGTAAAGATATATTAATACGTTCAGGGATTGTTGTGGCACTTCTTAGTTTCTTTCTATGGGCATTAGGGTTTTATACATTTAAGCCTATGGACGTTTTTATATCATCAATTATGGGTGCTATAATAATGGGATTTGGTTTAGGTTTAATATTTAGAAACAATGCTACAAGTGGTGGAACAGACCTTTTAGCAGCTGTTATAACAAAGATTTTTCCTGCTTTTTCTTTATCTAAAACTTTATTTGTTATAGATGCATCTATAATTGTTTTTGGTTTTTTGGTTTTTGGTATAGAAAAAGGGTTGTATGGCATTGCAGCAGTATATGCCTGTACAAAAGTAATAGATTTTGTTATGATAGGTGGTAACGCAGCAAAATCAACAATTATTATAACTGATAAACCTAAAGAAGTTTCAGAGCGTATTTGGAAAGAAGTAAATAGAGGGGTTACGGCATTTTATGGTAAAGGTATGTATACTAATCAAGACAAAATGATACTGTATTGTGTTGCTCATGGTAAACAAATTGTAAGAATTAAACAAATATTAAAGGAAATTGACCCAAATGCCTTTATAACAATTGGTGATGTTCACGAAGTTGTAGGTGAGGGATTTGCTAGATATGACGAAAATTCTTTGTAAATCATAGTTTTTTTTATAACCATTAGTAAAATCAACAGATAAAACCATAGAAGAACCTAGCTTTTTTTGGTAAAAAAAAGCTAGGTTCTCTTTTTGTATACAAAAGACACAACTAAACATATGTATTATTGTAGATTAAATCAATAGAACAATCATGTTAAATACTATATTATATATATATAGTTTATTTTAAGTAAAATTTAGGAGGATACAAAATGGCAGGGTTGTCTTTAAAAGGTATTAAAAAAACCTATGATAATGGGTTTGTTGCAGTAAAAGATTTCAATATGGAAATTGAAGATAAGGAATTTATTATTTTTGTTGGGCCATCAGGGTGTGGTAAATCTACAACTCTTAGAATGATAGCCGGTCTTGAAGAAATAACAGATGGTGAGCTTTTTATTGATGATAAATTGGTTAATGATGTTGCACCAAAGGATAGAGATATTGCTATGGTTTTCCAAAACTATGCACTTTATCCACATATGACTGTTTTTAACAATATGGCTTTTGGTTTGAAACTTAGAAAAACACCAAAAGACGAAATTGAAAAAAGAGTTACAGAGGCAGCAAAAATACTTGATATTGAGCATTTGTTAGATAGAAAGCCAAAGGCTTTATCAGGGGGACAAAGACAGCGTGTTGCAATGGGACGTGCTATTGTTCGTGAACCAAAGGTTTTCCTTATGGATGAGCCGTTATCAAATTTGGATGCAAAACTACGTGTTCAAATGCGTACAGAAATTTCTAAATTACATAATAATTTACAAACAACATTTATTTATGTAACACATGACCAAACAGAAGCTATGACACTTGGTACAAGAATTGTAGTTTTAAAAGATGGATATATTCAACAAATAGATTCACCACAAAACTTATACCATAAACCACAAAATCTTTTTGTTGCAGGATTTATAGGTTCTCCACAAATGAACTTTATTAATTGTAAGGTTGAGGAAAGTGACTCTAAAGTTTACCTTACATTTGATAATCAAAAAGTTCTAGTGCCAGAGAATAAAGTTGCTGCTATAAAAGATGGTGGATATGTAGGTAAAGAAGTAGTTATGGGCATAAGACCAGAAGATTTACATGACGAACAAGCTTTTATAAATAATGCACAATCGACAATTAAAGCTAAAGTTGATGCAACAGAAATGTTAGGTGCTGAAGTTTATTTACATATGATTGCATCAGGATATAACATTATCGCAAGAGTTGACCCACGTTCAAATGCAAAAATGGGCGATGAGGTTGAACTTGGTATTGATACAAATTGTATGCATGTTTTTGATAAAGAAACAGAAAAAGTTATTACAAATTAGTATTTAGGAATAAAAATGATAAAAATGAAAAAAAATAAAAAACCTTATGAAATTTTACAATTCATAAGGTTTTTTAAGTTTAATTTCAGAAATATGGATATATTACAAGGATTGAGTTGATAATATTGTTAAATATCTAAAATTAGTAATGTTTTTGTTAATAAAGTAGGAAAATATAAGAATTTCTCAAAAAAACCTTTTACATTTTGGTGGTTTTGTTGTAAAATATATATATATGGTGTTATCTTAAAATGGATAATTTATCACAAGGATTGATTAAACATTAACATAGATGCTGTGACAATAAGGAGGAATTATAATGATATCAAATCAAATTTTACAAAATACTATTGATGGCTTGAAAAATATCACAAGACGTGAACTTTGTGTTATTGAGTACGAAGGTAAAATCGTCGCAAGTACAGAACGTGAAACCCTAGGGGAAATGATTGAAGGTACATCGTCTTTTATTGAAAGTCCGGCTGAAAGTCAACTTATACAAGGGCAACAATTTTTTAAAGTTTTTGATAATAATGTTTGTGAATATATAGTAGCTATTCGTGGCGAAGATGAAGAAACATACAGAATTGGTAAAATTGCTACTTTCCAAATTCAAAACCTTTTGATAGCTTATAAAGAGAGATTTGATAAAGATAACTTTATCAAAAACTTACTTCTTGACAATTTATTACTTGTAGATATATATTCAAGAGCTAAGAAATTACATATTGAAAGCTTATGTAGACGTGCTGTTTATTTAATTGAGTCTGATATTGACAAAGAGATAGACATTAACGAGATAATTAGAAATATTTTCCCAAGTAAAGCGAAGGATTTTATTACTTCTATTGATGAAGGTACAATAGTTCTAGTTAAAGAACTTAGAGTTGAAGATTCAAAAGAAGATATTGAAAAACTTGCTAAAATGATAGTTGATTCTTTATCTATGGAAGGCATAAAAAATGTGCACGTTTCGATTGGTAATACAGTAAACGACATTAAAAATGTTTCTGCTTCATTTAAAGAGGCTAAAATGGCTATGGAAGTTGGTAAAATCTTTGATAAAAATAAAAGTATTGCTAACTATACAGAACTTGGAATTGGTCGTTTAATATATCAACTACCAAGCTCACTGTGTAGAATGTTTATTGATGAAGTTTTACATGGAATAAGCGTTGATGAATTTGATGAAGAAACACTTTTTACTGTGCAAAAGTTTTTTGAAAACAACTTAAATGTTTCTGAAACAAGTAGACAACTATATATTCATAGAAATACTTTAGTTTATAGATTAGATAAAATATTAAAGATTACAGGGCTTGACCTTAGAAACTTTGATGATGCGATAATTTTCAAGATTACTCTTATGGTAAGCACATATTTATCTTATAGAGAGAAAAATTCTAGAATATAGAGGTGTAATGGTTGATAACTTTAGAGAAGTATACAAAGATATATGAAAACGAGTCTATTGGTTTAGATAATGTTTCTTTACATATAAATAAAGGTGAGTTTGTTTTTGTTGTAGGTTCATCAGGCTCAGGCAAGTCTACTTTTGTACGCTCTGTACTTCGAGAAGTTAAGGCTACAAGTGGTAAAATAACAGTAGACGGCCATAACCTTAGAACGCTACCTGAAAGAAAATTACCTTATTTTAGAAGAAATTTAGGTATCGTTTTTCAAGATTATAAATTGCTTAGTGATAAAACAGTATATGAAAACGTAGCTTTTGCTATGGAAGTTGTTGGTGCAAGTCAAAAAGAGATAAGACGTACTATACCTAAGGTTTTATCCCTTGTAAAGCTGGAAAAGAAAATGTACTCATATCCAAGCCAGTTAAGTGGTGGGGAAAAACAACGTACTGCAATTGCTCGAGCAATTGTAAATCGTCCACCTCTTTTAATTTGTGATGAGCCAACGGGTAACCTTGACCCTAAAACAGCTTTTGAAATTATACATTTAATTGAACATATAAACAAGCTTGGAACAACTGTTGTAGTGGTTACTCATGCTAGGGATATTGTAGATGTAATGCAAAAACGTGTTATAAATCTGAAACGTGGTAAAGTAATTCGTGATACAGCGTTAGGTGGGTATGGAAATGAATATTAGAAGTATTAGTTATTATTTTAAACAAATGATAAAAGATTTGTATATGCACAGATTTATGGCATTTGCTAGTATCGTAACCATATTTTCTTGTGTTTTGATTTTGGTTGTATCCTATGCCTTAAGTGCTAATATAAATCATTTCATGACTGAAATGGAAAAAGAAGTTAACTTTGCTGTTTTCTTAAATAATGATGTAGAGCCACAAGAGGCATCAAACATATATGAAGAACTTAATCAAGATGAAAGAATTGCAGTAGTTACCTATGTTTCAAGTGAAGAAGCCTTAGAAAGTATGAAAGAAGATTATGGCGATGGAGCAGAGTTTTTAGACGGTCTTGAAGAAGATAACCCTTTGCCTAGGTCTTTTATGATAACTCTTAAAGATGGAAATGATTCTAAGGACTTTTTAGCTTATTTAACTGGGCATACAGGAGAAGGGCAACTTTTTTCTTCTGTTCGACATGCACAGCTTGAAACAGATATTTTAATAAGTATTAAAAATTTAATAAATGTAATAAGCTTTGTATTGTTAGGTATACTGAGTTTTATAGATATAGTTTTGATTATGAATACTATAAAAATGGGTATAGAGTTAAGACGTGAAGAAATATCTATAATGAAATATATTGGAGCGACAAGTAACTTTATAAGAATGCCATTTATTTTGGAAGGTGCATTATTTGGGGTAATAGGTGGAAGTATACCACCACTTATTTTATTATTATCTTATAATAAAATAATTAGTACAATTATAGAAAAAGCACCAATTATACAAGATTTAGTTACGTTTAAAACAGCAGGTGAAATCTTTAGCGAAGTGTTTTTTATGTCGATTTTCTTTGGTGTTGCACTTGGTGTGATAGCTTCCATACTTAGTGTTAGAAAATACTTAAAGGTTTAATAGATAGTCATTTGACTATAAAGGGGTGATGTTTTTTGCTTAAAAAACTTTTTTCTTTATTATTAACTTTTACTTTTATATTATCTTTTAATGTTTTCGAAGTTGATGCTACGGAAATAGATGAGTTAGAAGGTCAACAAAGTGAAATAGAGGAAAATATACAAAATAATCAAAATTTAATTGAAGAAACTCAATCTCAAATTCAGATAACTGAAAATGAGCTTACTGTTATTGATAAGCAGTTAACTGAAGCTCGTGAAAAGCTAGTTTTGGTAAAAAATGATGTTGATAAAACAAACCTTGAACTTGAGGAAATAGAAACTAAACTTGCAGAAACAAGAGCAGAGTACGATAGGAAGTTTGAACTTTTTAAAGAACGTGTTAGAGTTATGTATGAGTTTGGTGATGTTACATATTTAGAAGTTTTACTTGGTTCAGAAAGTTTAAATGATTTCTTTACAAGACTTGAATATGTAAATAGTATTGCAAATCATGATAAGGAAATTGTTGATGATTTAATTGCTATGGAAGAAGAAATTTCTATACAGTTAGCTGAAGTTGAGGTTAAAAAGGCAGAACTTGATGTGCTTTTATTAGAACAAACAAATGCAGCTAAAGAACTTAATATTGCAAGAAGCAATAAAGCTAGTTTGATTACATCTTTAGAATCTAATGTGGAGTCTTACCAAAGTAAAGTTGATGAACTTGAGCAGACTTCAAATGATATAGAGGTTATGATTAAAGAACTTCAGGAGGCAGCTGAACTTGCAGCAGCACAGCAAGCGGCAGCTGAACTTGCTGCAAATAATAACAGCAATAGTAGCAGTAGTGGAGGTACAGCTTCTTACAATGGTGGTACATTTGCGTGGCCTATACCTGGTAGATATTCTATAACATCAGAATATGGTACTAGAACTCACCCTTTAACTGGAGTTGTTAAAACTCATACAGGTGTTGATATAGGTGCTACTACTGGAGATAGTATCGTTGCAGGGGCAGATGGAACGGTTATAACATCAGGCTACTTAAATGGATACGGTAATACTGTTATAATAGATCATGGCAATGGTTTTTCTACTTTGTATGGACATAATTCAGGTTTAGATGTAAGTGTTGGAGAATATGTAACAAGAGGACAACATATAGCAAGAGCTGGTAGTACTGGTTTTTCCACAGGACCACATTGTCACTTTGAAGTTAGAGTTAGTGGCTCACATGTAGACCCTATGCCATATTTAGGAAGTTAATTTGATTAAAATAAGTTACTGTAAAGTACATAAGAATATTTTTGACACTCTATAATATAATTATATTATAGAGTGTTTTATAAATAAAAGTAAGGAGTTTTAAATGAATAATAAAGTTAAAATGGTTGGTATAGCATTTGCAGGTATTCTTACAGGTGTTGTTGTTTCTGAAGTTGTAAGGGGAGGTTTTACAACGGCACTAAGAGCAAATGATATGCTTAGTGAAGTTAGCTATGAAGAAAAAATTGGTTACATACATGAGCTTATTCAATCAGAATATATTTTTGAATATGATGAAAAAACTTTAAATGATTCTATGGTTGAAGGTTATGTGTATGGTCTTGGAGATCCATATTCTACATATTTTACAGAAGACGAGTATACAAAGTTTATGGAATCAACAGAAGGCGAGTATGTGGGTATAGGTTGCGTTGTTACTGTTGACCCTGATGATAGAATGATAACTATTGTGTCACCTTTTAAAAACAGCCCTGCTGAAAAAGCTGGTATAAAAGCAGGTGATAAAGTTGTATCTGTTGACGGTTTAGAAGTCGAAGGAGATGACCTTGACTTAGCCATAAGTATGATGAAAGGCGAGGAAAACACTGATGTTGTAGTAGGGATATTGAGCCGAGAAACAGGAGAAGTAAAAGAAGTTACTATAACAAGACAAACTATTGAAATCATTACTGTTGAGCATGAAATGTTAGATAATAACATTGGTTACATTGAGCTTACAAGTTTTGATGAAGTTACAGATGAACAGTTTAATGAGGCCTATGAAGATTTGATTAATCAAGGTGCAGAGTCTTTGATTTTAGATGTTAGAAACAATCCAGGTGGTCTTTTAGATGTAGTTTCAAACATAGCAGATACACTTGTTCCAGAGGGTGTTATTGTAAGTACAGAGGATAAAAAGGGTAATGTTGAAGAAATAAAGTCCGATGCGAAACAAGTTGATGTTCCTCTTGTAATGCTTGTTAACGAAAATTCTGCAAGTGCATCGGAAGTTTTAGCAGGTGCAGTTAAAGATTATGGTGTTGGAACTTTAGTTGGCGAAACTACTTTTGGCAAAGGTATTGTGCAAAGACTTTATCCAATAGGCGACGGAACGGCTATAAAACTTACTATTTCAGAGTATTTCACACCAAGTGGCTATGCACTTCATGGAAAGGGTATAGAACCTGATGTTGTAGTTGATGTGTCTGATGAAGATTCGGCAAATGCTAATTATTTAGAACATGATGAAGACGAACAACTTCAAAAGGCTATTGAAATTTTATCGGAATAATTTTAGACAGACAGGGTATTTTGCCTTGTCTGTTTTAAAATAAATTTTTTCAATAGGCAATGTTGCAAAATTAAAATGATGGCACATTGTAAAAGAAAAAGCAAATTTTCATACTTTCTACAAACGCAGGAAATGGAGTTTTCTTTATTTTGCAATGAAGCAAATAGTATATTTTACAGATTTTAGGGAAAAATAAAAAAATAAAAAGAAATTTGTATATACTACTTTTATTTTATTGAAATATCTAGTATAATAGTATTGAATGAAAAATTATGTATTTTAATTGATAAAAGATAATGGGAGTTTATAGATGAGTACAGATATAGGAATAGATTTAGGAACGGCTAATGTGCTAGTTTTTATGAAGGGCAAAGGTGTGGTTTTATGCGAACCATCAGTTGTTGCTATAAAAGAAGGTAGTGAGGAGATTATTGCTATCGGTCAAGAAGCTAGAGAGATGATAGGTCGTAGCCATGGTGGAATAAAAGTTATTAGACCACTTAGAGGTGGTGTTATTTCTGATTTTAGAGTTACTGAAATCATGTTAAAACATTTTATAAAGAAAGTTATGCGTTCAACAAGACTTATAAAGCCTAGAATTGCAGTTTGTGTACCTAGTAAAATAACAAGTGTTGAAAGACGTGCTGTAATCGACGCTACAAAACAAGCAGGTGCAAAGGAAGTTTATTTGATTGAAGAACCACTTGCAGGTGCAATAGGTTCAGGTATAGATATATCTCAACCACTTGGCAGTATGATAGTTGATATAGGTGGTGGTACAACAGATGTTGCTGTTATATCTTTAGGTGGAACAGTTGTATCACATTCCATTAAAATAGCTGGTGATGATTTTGATGAGGCTATTATTCGATATGTTAGAAAGAAACATAACTTGCTAATTGGTGAACGTTCGGCAGAAATGCTTAAAATACAAGTTGGTACACTTTATCCAGACGGTAGAAACAATTCGCTAGAAATAAAGGGTAGAAGTGTTTTGGACGGATTGCCAAGTAGTATAATTATTACTGAAAATGATATGTACGAAGCTATGATTGAAGTAGCAGAGCAACTTGTTCAAGTTATTAAAACTGTTTTTGAGGAAACACCACCAGAACTTGCAGGTGATGTTTATGATAGAGGGATTGTTTTAACAGGTGGTGGAAGTATGTTATATGGTCTTGATAAACTTATAAAATTCAATACAGGTATAGATGCTTATATCCCTGAAGACCCACTGTTTAGAGTTGTTATTGGAACAGGTAGGTTTGTTGAAAATATTGATGAATATAGCTATATAGATAAAGTTAACTAGAAAAGTAGTAAGGCGTTTAATAGTAAAAAAAGGAGTGATCGTATATGAATAGAAGTTTGTACACAGGAGCAGTAGGGATGATGACTCAAATGAAAATCATGGACGTCACATCAAATAATATTGCAAATGTTAATACAACTGGTTACAAAACTGAAAATGTAGTTACACGTTCCTTTGATGAGGAACTTATGATTAGAATTAAAGATTTAGATATTGCTGAAAACAACTTACCTTTCCCTAATGTTGGTACGGTGAATTTAGGTGTAACGGTTGATGAAGTATATACAGATTTTTCAACAGGTTCTTTTCAAACAACAGATAATCCTTTTGATTTAGCTATTGATGGCGACGGTTTTTTTGAAGTCCTATATACAAATGATGATGGTGAAACACAAAGTTTCTATACTAGAGATGGTAGTTTTACAGTAAATCACTTAAATCAGTTAACAACTAAAGATGGGTACTTAGTTTCTGGTGAAAATGGACCGATAACAATAGTAGGAAGTTCTCCGTATATAGCAGAAGATGGTTCTGTTTATGATGGGAATGAGATAGTTGATAAAATTTCTCTTGTTATTTTTGAAGATAATGGATATCTAAGGCAACAAGGGGATAATTTGTATAGTACATTAGAAGGAGCTACGATTGCAAATACTAATGCATCAGTTGTACAAGGAATGCTTGAAAATTCCAATGCAAATGCTGTAAAAGAAATGGTGAACCTTATTAATATATCAAGGACTTACGAAGCTAACCAAAAAGTTGTGTCAACTTCTGATACGCTTTTAGGAAAAGCCGTAAATGATATAGCTAGAAAAGTTTAGTTAATGCAGAAAGAGGGTAGTTTTTATGATGAGAGCCTTGTGGACTGGTGCATCTGGAATGAATGCACAACAGTTAAATGTTGATACAATTTCAAATAATATTGCAAATGTCAATACAACAGGATATAAAAGTGAAAGAATGGAGTTTAAGACTCTATTATATCAAACGATGACAAAGGCAAGTGTAAGTGCTGATGAATCAAGAGTTATTCCAACAAACTTACAAGTAGGTCATGGTGTAAAACCTGTTGCCATAGCCCGAAATTATTCTACGGGTAGTTATCAAAGTACAGAAAATGAATGGGATTTTGCTCTTGATGGGCCAGGCTTTTTTGTAGCTCAAAAAGGCTTTGATGAAAATGGTGACCCAAGTTATGTTTATACAAAAAATGGTGCGTTTAAACTTGCAACAACAGATGATGGTTTAGTTCTTGTAACAAGTGACGGTTATCCTATAATGGATACTGAAGGCGAGAGAATTGTTTTAGATACAAGTACAAATATTGTTGTTGATAGTGCTGGAAATATGGTTGTAAATAACAATGGGCAGATTGAAGATTTAGATATACAAATTGATGTGGTGCAGTTTACTAACCCTCAAGGTCTTGAGGCTGTTGGAGATAGCTTTTTTGTTCCAAGCTTGACAAGTGGCGAACCTATGCAAGAAAGCGTTGAGAATTTAAACGAAAAAAGTGAGCTTGTACAAAATTTCCTTGAAATGTCCAATGTTAATATTGCTAATGAAATGGTTGATTTGATTGTGGCACAAAGAGCTTATGAACTTAACGCTAAATCTATAACAACTGCTGATGCAATGTTACAACAAGCTAATCAATTAAAAAGTTAGGTGATGAATTTTGAGTATGAATATTGATTTATCTACATATAACAATGCGTTAGCAAGTCAATATACAAGTAGTAATAACATAAGTAAACTTAAGGAAACAGCAGATAGTATAAGTGCAACTGATAATGCTACTGACGAAGAGCTTAAAGAGGCTTGTAAGGAGTTTGAAAGTTATTTTTTGCAAACTGTCATGAAAGAAATGCGTAAAACTATTCCTGAAGATGAAAATTCTTTAATTAAGAAAAGTCAAGGGGAGAAGATTTTTACGGATATGCTTGATGAAGAGTATGCAAAGATGAGTGCCGAACAAAACACTGTGGGACTTGCTGATATGCTATACAAACAAATGTCGAATGAAGGTAAAGTTATTGTAAAGGCTAGTGAAATAGGCAACTATATTTCAGATGACATAGAAAAAAACTAAATAGACAATTAACCAGAGAGATGGAGGGAACGGGCCCTACGAAATCCAGCAACCTATTAAATTAGGTGCTAATTCCCAGTGCTATGCACTAAGTTAATTTTAAAATAGCCCGTTAGGGCTTTTTTATATGTTATAAAAATGACTGGTTAAAATATATAATAAACAATTAAGGAGAAAAAGATGAGAAGAATTTTTACATCAGAAAGCGTAACGGAGGGACACCCAGATAAGATATGTGATCAAATATCAGATAGTATTTTAGATGCTATTTTAGAACAAGATAGTAAGGCTAGAGTTGCTTGTGAAATTTTGGCTACAACAGGACTTGTTGTTGTAGCAGGAGAAATCACAACGGATTGTTATGTTGATATACAAAAAATAGTAAGAAAAACAATAACAGATATTGGATACACAAGTATTGATAAAGGTTTTGACGGAGATACTTGTGGAGTTATTGTGGCTCTTGACGGGCAATCCCCAGATATAGCACAAGGTGTTGATAAAGCACTTGAAACAAGAAACCAAGATGAAGATGAAAACAATGGTGCAGGTGACCAAGGTATGATGTTTGGGTATGCTTGTGATGAAACGGAAACGCTTATGCCTATGCCTATATATTTAGCACATAAGCTTTCAAGAAAACTATCAGAAGTTCGTAAGGAGGGTGAAATTCCATATCTTAGACCAGACGGTAAAACTCAAGTTAGTGTTGAGTATGTAGATGGAAAACCAACAAAAGTCTTGACTGTTGTTGTATCAACCCAACATGATGACGATGTAAGCCATGCTGAAATCGAAAGCGATATAATCGAAAAAGTTATACGCTCTAGTATACCTAAAGAGTTGATTAGTGATGAAACAGAGTTTTTTGTTAATCCAACAGGTAGATTTGTTATAGGTGGACCACAAGGGGATTGCGGTCTTACAGGTAGAAAGATAATTGTTGATACATATGGTGGATATGCATCTCATGGTGGTGGTGCTTTTTCAGGAAAAGACCCTACAAAAGTTGACCGTTCAGGTGCTTATATGGCAAGATATATTGCGAAAAACATTGTTGCATCAAAACTTGCAAGTAAATGTGAAATTGAACTTGCCTATGCAATCGGTGTAGCAAAACCGGTATCAATTTTAGTTAACACACATGAAACAGGAAAGGTTAGTGATGAAAAGCTTGTTGAGATAATAAAAGAGAACTTTAACCTTACACCAACAGGTATCATAAGAACTTTAGATTTACAAAGACCAATATATAAAGATACAGCAGCATATGGGCATTTTGGAAGAAATGATGTTGATTTTCCTTGGGAAAATACTGATAAGGCTGAAGTTTTAGCGAAATATTTGTAAAATTCATATAGTTACTAAAAAAATAATATATTTATATAAAAAATCATTAATTATAATATGGTTTATTAAGGAAATTGCATATTGAAAAATATGCAATTTTTTGTTATAATGTAAGTGGGATAGTTTATATATTTTTACTTTGTGAAAGGGGTTATTTTTATGGTTGGAATGATGAGTTATTCTCTTAATTCTCGCATTTTTTCCAGTAGAAATTCTAGTTCTTCTAGAAACAATAGAAGCAAAGACAGTTTTAAAAATAACATATATTCAAAAGATAGCACTTCAAGTCGAAGTGTTTTGAATAAAGCCCCGAGCGTAAAAGTTCTAGGTTTTGTTAAAGATGTTTCAAGCTCTGTTAATGGCTTTAGAACAGCCCTTACGAACTTATCAACTGATATTAGTACATTTGATAGAAGTGGTGAGTTTTCAAGTTATGATGAAACAAAACTTAATAGAGATTTAGAAAGCTTAACGAATAGTTTTAATAGTATAAGAAACCTTGTTGACGAAAACAAAAGTAAAATGTCCACTGAGAAAATTGAAGAACTTGAAAGTAAAATTGAAGATGTTTATTTTGGATTTGAAAAAGATTTTGAAAAGCTTGGCTTGAAGTATGAGAATAACAGATTTTATAAAGAAGAAGATTTAGAACGTGAATATTTTTTAGATAACATATCTAGTTATAAAGATAAGATTGATGAGTTAAATGACGCAACAAGTGAATTTTTAAAAGTTCCAATGTCCAATTTCTTAGAGTTTAAAAGCTTTGACTTATATTTTAATTATAACCTTAAAAATACAGCTAAAGATTCTTTTAAACTCATTGAAGAAGGAAGTATTTTAGATATTGCAGTTTAAAAATGAAGTCATATAAACCCTTTGATTATTTTCGGCAAATTTTAAATATAAAAAGTTTTTTAGTTTTTTTAAAAAAAGACTATTAAGTCAATTTAGGATATGCCGATATAATAATATAAGATAGCAAGGAATGCTAACTTTTATAAAAATACAAATAGTATAGCGAAAGCTAACAAGGAGGTAAGTATTATGTCAAACATGGTAGTAAACACAAACGTATTAGCTCTTAATTCTCACAGATCACTTAAAAGAACAGGTGAAGCACAATCTAAAGCTTCAGCAAGATTATCATCAGGTGAAAGAATAAACTCTGCAGCAGATGATGCGGCTGGTTTAGCGATTTCTGAAAAGATGCGTTCTCAAATTAGAGGTCTTGATATGGCATCTAAAAACGCACAAGACGGTGTATCTTTAGTACAAACTGCTGAAGGTGGTTTAGCTGAAATTGATAACATGGTTCAACGTATTAGAGAACTTACAGTTCAATCAGCAAATGATACTAACACTTCTGAAGACAGAAGTAAAATTGACCTTGAAATTCAAGCTCTTGCTGATGAAATCGGATCTATGTCTGATAGAGTAGAGTTCAATGAGAAGAAGTTACTTAACGCTTCAGCAAAAAATGTAACTTTCCAAGTTGGTGCAAATGCCGATCAAACTGTTACATTAGCAAAACCTTCAAACTTTGCTGCTATGGCTTCAACACTTAAGACTCTTACTACTACAAATAAGTCTGCAGCTGATATTTCTAAAAACTTAAGTGCAATTGATAAAGAACTTACAAAAGTTGTAGAACAAAGAGCAAAATTTGGTGCAATGCAAAACAGACTTGAGTTTACTCAAAAGTCTCTTGACATTACAAGTGAAAACTTATCAGCTTCTGAATCTCGTATTCGTGATACTGATATGGCTAAAGAGATGATGGCGTTAACAAAAGCTAACGTACTTCAACAGGCATCTACAAATATGCTTGCTCAAGCTAACCAAGCACCACAAAATGTATTACAGTTATTACAATAATAGTAAAGGAAAGGGACATTTTAAAAAATGTTCCTTTTTTTTTAAAAAAAGTATTAAGTAAAGTTTTTAAAATGCCGATATAGTAATATAAGATAGCAAGGAATGCTAACTTTTATAAAAATACAAATAGTATAGCGAAAGCTAACAAGGAGGTAAGTATTATGTCAAACATGGTAGTAAACACAAACGTATTAGCTCTTAACTCTCACAGATCACTTAAGAGAACAGGTGAAGCACAATCTAAAGCTTCAGCAAGATTATCATCAGGTGAAAGAATAAACTCTGCAGCAGATGATGCGGCTGGTTTAGCGATTTCTGAAAAAATGCGTTCTCAAATTAGAGGTCTTGATATGGCATCTAAAAACGCACAAGATGGTGTATCTTTAGTACAAACTGCTGAAGGTGGTTTAGCTGAAATTGACAACATGGTTCAACGTATTAGAGAACTTACAGTACAATCAGCAAACGATACTAACACTACTGAAGACAGAAGTAAAATTGACCTTGAAATCCAAGCTCTTGCCGATGAAATCGGATCTATGGCTGATAGAGTAGAGTTTAACGAGAAGAAGTTGATTAATGGTTCAGCTGCAAATGTAACTTTCCAAGTTGGTGCAAATGCCGAGCAAACTGTTACATTAACAGCACCTACAAACTTTAAGAGTATGGCTACAGTATTGAAGGGGTTATCAACTGGTGGAAGTTCACTCACTGCTACTGCTATTTCTAAAAACTTAGCTAAGATTGATTCACAACTTACAAAAGTTGTTGAACAAAGAGCAAAATTTGGTGCAATGCAAAACAGACTTGAGTTTACTCAAAAGTCTCTTGACATTACAAGTGAAAACTTATCAGCTTCTGAATCTCGTATTCGTGATACTGATATGGCTAAAGAGATGATGGCGTTAACAAAAGCTAACGTACTTCAACAAGCATCTACAAATATGCTTGCTCAAGCTAACCAAGCACCACAAAACGTATTACAGTTATTACAATAGTAAATATCTAAAAACCCAAGTATTTATACTTGGGTTTTTTAGAAATTGGAGTTTTTATGAATAATATTTTAGAGAAAAATTTGAAGCGTTTGGAAGATAGTGGAATAAAGATAGATGTAAATAAAGCAACATCTAAGGTAAGGTATGTAGAGGATTTAAAAAATACTTTAGTGCCTATTTTAAATGTAAATGAAAATGAATATAATGTTTATAGTGTGTGTGATGCTAAGGAAAATATTAGTACGGCTATATCGAACTTGAAAATTAAAAGTGCAAATGTGTTAATAGTTTTTGGTTCGGGTTTGTTTTACGAAATTGAAGAAATCCTTAGTAAATGGAAAGAAAAGGGTACAGTAATTGTAATAGAGCCTGATAGGGATATTTTTGAAAGTAATGTTTTAAAAACGAATATCTTGCTTGAAAATAGACTTGCAGATATATATTATTATGTAGGAAAAGACATTACTGAAAAATTAATTAGTGAGTTTATTGTTACTAAATTTGGTGCTTTAAATTTTTATCCAGTGATATTTTATGCAAATATAGGGTATAAACAAGCATATCCTAAGGAGTATAGGGACGTTATAAAAGCTGTAAAGGAAGTAACGTCAGACCTTACTATAAATTTTAACACAATAGGTGCTTTTAATGTTAAAAGTACAGTTAGAGTATCAGAAACATTGTCTATTTTTTATGATAAATGTAATACAATTAGAGAACTTGAAAATTATTATGAGGGAAAACCAGCAATAATCGTTGCAACAGGTCCATCGCTACTAAATAACGTGAAACTTTTAAAAGAAGTACAAGATAAAGTTCTTATTTTAGCACCATATGTTGCACTTAAAGTTCTTGAACCTTTGGGTATAAAAGCAGATTTTGCCTTTTCTATAGATGCAAATCAAGTTCTTGAAGATATTCATGAAGACGAGGGCTTTGATAATGATTTTGTAGTGTCTATTTCAGGAAATTCGACTATTGCCAAACATTGTAATGGTAATAGTTTTATTGTCAATGAAGCTGCTTATGAGAATTTCTGTGAGTATTTAAAGGTAGATGGAGAAGAACTTATATCTTTATCAACAGGTGGTTCTGTTGCAAACTCTGCTGCTGATTTTGCTAGATACGTAGGATGTAATAAAGTGATTTTAATTGGTCAAGATTTGTCTTTTAAAGGCAAACAAACACATGCTTATGCTGATTTGCTTGACGATAACACTTTTGATAGATATAAAGTTAAAGGGTTTTATGGTGAAGAGGTAGAAACCTATGAAATATACGATAAATATAAAAAATGGTTTATAAATTTTGCTGAGATGTACAAAGATAAAATAAAATGTATAAATGCTACTGAGGGTGGAGTTTATATAGATGGATTTGAACATATGTCTTTAAGAGAAGTGATTGATGAGCATTTAAAAGAAGAATATAACTTTTCTTATGAGCTAACTGAAAAATTTTATCCAAAAAAAATAGATTTAGAAAGCACACTAAAGTTGTTTGAAGATGAGTTGAAACTTTATAGAAAGATGGATTCTAAACTGAAACCTTTGATGAGAAATGTCAAACGTATGAAAGTGGCTTTTGAAAAAGAGGATATCAAAACTCCTGATATATCAAAGTTTGAAAAAGATATAAAAAAAATGACATCATTTGTTAAGTTTTTTGATAAGGAGATTGAGAACATCAGGTTTACTAAGCTTATTTTATATGTAAACTATATGTCTGATTTTAACGGATTCCCTCTTGAGTATTCTGAAGATAGAATTAAAGCGGAACAAAACTATAATTTTTATGGTAGACTGTATGAAAGTACAAAATTGGGCATAGTGTTACTTGAGAAAGCTATAAAAAAATTAGAAGAAGTAAAGGAGCAAAAGTATGGAATATAATAATGAATTTTTAGAAGAACTTATTTCCTATGTTGAGCTTGTTTACGGTAATACTGAAAAACTTGCTACAGATATTTTAAGTCAAAAAATGATTATCAAAAGTGATATAGATGAAAACATTAATAAGACAATTCAAGATTATACTAATATACTGAAATATCTTGAATTTTGCAATCAAAATGATAGTGATATGAGTTTTGATGTTAGCACTGGAGTTAACATAATCAAAGAAGTGCTACAAACATCTGCAAATGAAAATTATGTACTTTTGTATGACTATTTGTTTTATAGCTTATGTGGAGAACTTAGTAATGTTTTTAGTGATTTGGATACTAAACTAGCATAAAATTTGGATAGGGGGTTGACAAACCCCCTATTTTATTGTATAATGCGTATGGTAAATATACTTTACGGTGTTTGTGAGGATAGAGGTGATGTTTTGGAAGAATCAGTAAAACTTACAATTATATATGACCTATATTCGCCATTGCTTACAGATAAACAGAGGGAAGTTTTTGATTATTACTATATGAATGACTATTCTTTATCTGAAATTGCTGAACTTTGTAAAGTTTCCAAAGCAAGTGTATTTGACCTAATAAATAGAACTAAAGCAAAGTTGTATGATTTTGAGGTGAAGTTAAAACTTTTTGAAAAGCATATGGCAAAACAAAATATATATGAAGATATTCAAAAGAACTTAGATAAACTAAAGAGTAGAGATAAAAATATAGATTTATTTGAAAAATCCATAGAGGCTTTAAAAAATTTGGATTTATAGAAAATGGGAGGTGACTTCGTTTGGCTTTTGAAGGCTTATCATCAAGGTTACAAGATGTATTTAAACAACTAAAGGGTAAGGGGAAACTTACAGAAAAAGACGTAAAAAATGCTATGCGTGAGGTTAAACTTGCTTTACTTGAAGCAGATGTTAACTTTAAAATAGTTAAAGAGTTCATAAAGACAGTTACAGAGAAGTCAATTGGCGATGATGTTTTAGAAAGTCTTACACCCGGACAACAAGTTATAAAGATAGTTCATGAAGAACTTATCGATATGCTTGGTGGTACAGCATCAAAACTTACTTTTTCTAATCGACCACCTACTGTATACCTTATGTGTGGTTTACAAGGTGCAGGTAAAACAACATCAACAGGTAAAATTGCGGCTAAGTTAAGAAAAGAAGGTAAAAAACCTTTACTAATTGGTTGTGATATATATAGACCAGCGGCTATAAAACAACTTGAAGTTTTAGGAAAACAATATGACATTCCTGTTTATTCTGAACATGATAATAAAGACGCAGTGGAAATTGCAAGAAATGGTTTAGAATATGCTAAAAGCAAGGGTAACGATATTGTTATTGTGGATACGGCAGGTCGACTTCATATTGATGAAGAACTTATGGGGGAGCTTGTTAACATCAAGGGGGCTGTAAAACCTCATGAAGTGTTACTTGTCATAGATGCTATGACAGGACAAGACGCTGTAAATGTTGCTGAGCATTTCTCAGAGAAACTTGGTATAGATGGTGTAATTGTAAATAAACTTGACGGTGATACCCGTGGTGGTGCTGCACTTTCTGTAAAGGCAGTTACAGGAAAACCTATAAAATATATTGGTATGGGTGAAAAACTTGAAGATTTAGAGGTTTTCTATCCTGATAGACTTGCGTCAAGAATTTTAGGTATGGGTGATGTTTTATCACTTATTGAAAAAGCACAAGATGCATTTGATGAAAGTAAGGCTAAAGAGCTTGAACAAAAAATGAGAAATCAAGAATTTACTTTTGAGGATTTTCTTGAGCAAATGCAAGCAGTTAAAAAAATGGGTCCTATGAAAGATTTACTTGGTATGATTCCTGGTATGGGTGGCAAGATAAATCTTGATGAAGTAGATATAGATGAAAAAGCTATGGTGCATGTTGAGGCGATTATCCAGTCTATGACAAAGGAAGAACGTCAAAACCCTGATATATTAAATGGACCAAGAAAGAAAAGAATTGCAAACGGTAGTGGCAGAAACATACAAGAAGTTAACAGACTTTTAAAACAGTTTAAAGATATGAAAACTATGATGAAGCAACTTACGGGTATGCAAAAAGGTAAACGTGGTAAAATGGGAATGCCTATGGGTATGGGCGGAAAATTTCCATTTATGTAATTAGTTAACAATTTAAATAATTTTATGATAATTTTAATATTATTTAATTTGAAATAAATAAAAAATTTAGAGGTGAAATGAAATGGCAGTAAAAATTAGACTTAAGAGAATGGGTTCTCACAAATCTCCTTTCTATCGTATTGTTGTAGCTGATGCTAGAACACCAAGAGATGGAAAGTCAATCGCAGAGATTGGTACTTACAACCCAATTAAAGATCCGGCTGAAGTAAACGTTAAAGTTGAAGAAGCAAAAAAATGGATTAGTAATGGTGCACAACCTACTGATACTGTAAGAGCGATACTTAAAAAAGCAGGCGTTCTTTAATATAAAAAAACCGTTGTATACCAGAAAGGCACTGATAAAGTCGTAAAAGAAAAAATAATACTAATATAATTTTTGTAAAGTATTGTTTTTTCTAACCTTTTTCAGAGTATTCGTATACCAACGGTTTTTTTATATATCTTAAAAATGTTTTAGGAAAATAATAAAATATAAAGACAATTTATATTTTTTATGTTATAATGAAGATTGAATGATTAATTTTGATTGGAGAGAAATATAGATGAAAGAATTATTAGTTATAATAGCTAGAAACATCGTTGATTATCCAAACGATGTAAAGGTTGAGGAAGTTGTTCGTGAAGATGGTACAATTGTTTTAAAGTTGAATGTTAATGAATCTGATATAGGTAAAGTTATAGGGAAACAGGGTAGAGTTGCAAAATCTATTCGTACAGTTATAAAAGCTCATGCAGTTACGATAAATAAAAAGGTTTTTGTTGATATAAATAACGACTAATATAATCCTAGGAGGTATTTTTATGGCTGAATGCTATTCTTCTGGAGTGCTTTTTAGATTTGTAATAGGTGACTTTGACATTGATAAGCATAATAATATTTTTAGGGCATTGAAATTGTATGCGTTAAATGTCATACCTGAAAAGTTTATCAGAGAGAATAAAGAAGTATATATGGAAGGTGTAGAGGCATTAAATCTAATAGATTACTATAATGAATTCATGAAATTTACACTTAAAGGTATAGCTATAAACCCTGAAATTGTACCAAATAGCAATTTGGTCTATGATTTTGTAACGATTCTAAAGGCTGATAGTACAGAAATTAATATATGTTTTAGTTATACTAATATTTTTATTGTAATAAATTCTTCTAAAAAATGTTTAGCACATGATGTTTTAACGAATTATCTTCATACAAAATTTCAAAGTTCTTTTAAAAAAGGGATTTTAGAGGAAGTTAACCGAAATGCTGAACATTTTGAATTTGATTATGACCTTTTTGAGCCTGTTGCAAGGAATTTGTTAGTATATAACTTGCCGTCAGACCAATATCCAGTTAACTTTAGACCTGTTTTAACCGAGGATTTTGATGCAAATAGTAAAAGCAATATGGCAAGGTTGTTTGATAATAGAGAGAAAATTACAAGGGTGTTTGCAACCTATGGTAGTTTAGCACAAGGATGATATGAAAACGAAAATATTTGATTTAACTTCACAAAGTGTAGGCGTAGGTAAAAGAGATGAAAAAATTGTTTTTTTGCCTAGAACTGTTATTGGTGATGAAGTTGAGTATAAAATTATAAAAGAGAAGAAAAACTATATAATTGGAGAAATGACAAGCATTGTTACACAATCAAAGTACCGTGTTTTGCCACTATGTGATAAGTTTTATGTATGTGGTGGTTGTGACTTGTTACATCTTGATGAAGAAATGGAACAAGAAGTTAAAGAGAACATAGTTGTTAATGTTTTGAAAAAAGATTTTGATTTATCAAAAACTTTAATTTCTAAAAATACAAAAAGTTACAGTTTTTCCAGATATAGAAACAAAGTTACTTTTCATTGTAAACTTAAAAAAGATAAATTGATTTTTGGATATTATGGTAAAAAAACTAATGACTTAGTTGAAATATCATCTTGTGTTTTAGCTGATGATTTGTTTTTTGACGTGGCAATGGATTTTGTAACAAAGTTAAACTCAGTTATGAATTTAAAAGAGTTAGGTTTAGTTAAAGATATTGTTATAAGAAAAAATTCGCAAAATGATATTTTGTTAGGGGTTATTCTTAAGTCTATGGATAATAGATTTATAAGTAAACTTGAGAAGTTAGATTTTGAAAAGATAAAAACTTTAGTTGTAAATGTTAAAGATATGAAAAATAAAGGTGTTTTAGATGATAAATTATTACTTGTAAAAGGTGATGGTTTTATTACTGAAAGCATTTGTAATAATACTTTTGATATAAATTTATTTAGCTTTTTTCAAGTTAATAAAGAACAAACTGAAAATTTATATGATTTAATAGGTGATTTTTTAGGTGAAAGCAAATGTGTAGTTGATGGCTATTGTGGTGTTGGTACGATTGCTTTTTCTTTAGCTAGAACAGATTCATATGAAAAAATTATAGGTGTTGAAATTGTAAAATCTGCAGTTTTAAGTGCTAACAAAACTTTAGAAAATTCTAAATATAAAAACTTGGAGTTTATACATGGTAAATTTGAAAATGAGATTTCTAAGATTTTAAATGAAAATGGTGAAGTTAGTATAGTTTTAGATCCTCCACGAAAGGGTTGCGACAGTAAAGTTATTGAAAAAATAGTAGATGAGAATGTTGAAAAAGTAGTTTATGTATCTTGTGATATTTCAGGTTTTGTAAAGGATATGAAGCTCCTTAAAAACCATTATGAAATAAGTAAATTATCTTTTGTTAATATGTTCCCAAGAACTAAAGACATAGAAACAATAGTTCTTTTAACAAAAATATAATGGGAGTGTTGGTTATTCAACTTCCCTTTTTTTATTAAGTATTTCAATATAAAAGGAACGAGGTGTAGGCTTTAAAATGAATGAAAATAATGATTTGAATAAGTATTGTGATAACGGTGGTTGCATGGCAAAACTTGGCCCTAAGTTTTTACAAAAGGTGCTAACCAACTTGCCGAAAACTTCAAGTGACAATTTACTTGTTGGCTATGAAAGTAGTGACGATGCGTCAGTTTATAAGATTTCGGATAATGTTGCAATAGTTCAAACGATGGACTTTTTCACTCCTCTAGTAGAAGACCCTTATATATTCGGTCAAATTGCAGCAACAAATGCACTTAGTGACGTATATGCAATGGGTGGCGATGTTACAAGTGCTTTAAATATAGTATGTTTTCCAGAAAAAGAAAACCCTAATATTTTAGGGGAAATACTTCGTGGTGGTGCTGAAAAAGTTGCTGAAGCAGGTGGCGTTTTAACAGGTGGACATTCTATTAATGATGCAGATATAAAATATGGGTTATCGGTAAATGGAATTGTTGACCCTAATAAAATATATAAAAACAATAATACAAAAGTTGGTGATAAGCTTATTATGACTAAGCTTTTAGGTTCAAGTATTATACTTACAGCTAAGAAAGTTGATGTTTATGATGAAGAAGCTTATAATTTAGCTATTTTACAAATGACAACTTTAAATAAATATACTAAAGAAGTTTTAGAAAGTTATGACGTACATGCCGTAACTGATATAACGGGCTTTGGTTTTTTAGGTCACATGCTTGAGATGATAAATGGCAACAGCTTTGTTGTTAATTCCAAAGATGTTATTTATATAGAAAAGGCATATGAATATGCGAAAGAGTATATATACACAGGTGGTGGGCAAAGAAACCGTAAATTTGTTGAGGACAAAGTTAAGTTTGAAATTAATGATTTCGCTCTTGAAGAAGTATTATTTGACCCACAAACAAGTGGTGGATTTATTTTATCAGTTAGCTCAAATGATGCAGAAAGTCTATTGAATGATTTAAAGGATAAGAATATAGAAGCCTCTATATTTGGTGAAGTAGTGAGAGAAAACAAAGAATACCATATATTAGTTAAGTAGGAGGACAAATTTATGATTATTGATTGTGTAGGACTACCTTGTCCAAAACCAGTTATAGCAACGAAAAAGGCAGTTGAAACAATAAAAGAGAATGAAACAATATGCGTTGTTGTAGATAATGAAATAGCTACGGAAAATTTATCTAAGTTTTGTGAACAAATGAAATGTAAATTTAAAATAGATAAAGAAAGTGATAGTAAATTTTTCTTTTATTTAACAAAGGGAGAAACTATTGAAGAAGTGGATATGTCTATAAAAACTATGTCGGGTATAACAGTAGTTGTTGATAGCGATATAATGGGTAGTGATGAGAACATAGGTTCAAGACTTATTGAAATGTATTTTTATACATTAACTGAAAGTAAAGAAATACCGTCAACAATTATTTTTTATAATGAAGGTGTGAAACTTTCTTCTATAAATGACAAAGTTATAGAAGATTTAAAGAAACTTGTATCAAGAGGTGTTAAAGTTCTTTCTTGTGGTGCTTGTTTAGATTTCTTCAAATTAGATTTGAAAGTTGGAGAAGTTACAAACATGATGGTTATATCTGATACTATGATGTCAAGTGAAAAGGTTATAAAGATATAATATGAGTGTAGAAATTTATTATATAGTTACTTTTTCTGGTACACATCAGGCTATGGCAAGTGAAGAAGTACTAAAAAAAACAATTGATTGTAGACTTGTGCCTATACCTAGTGAGCTATTTGCAGGTTGTGGAATGGTTTTAAAAGTTTCCGATTATAAAGACGTACTTGAAAGTGAAGTTGTTTTTTCGAAAATTTATAAAGTAGAGAAAAATGGTTTCAGTAAGGAAATCGAGGAAATTATTATACAGTAATAGGAGAAATATTTATGGCAACTTTTTTATATAGAGGAATTTTAGAAAATGGTAAACAGGTTTATGGTGCGAAGGAATACTCAACTAGGGGAAAAATGGACGAGTATTTGAAAAAAAAAGCTTTTACAGATTTTTATATATATCAAAGTGAAACCCCTTATCTTTATGGTAAAAGATTTGTTTCCAAAAGAGAGTTATCTATTTTTTGTAAAGAGATAGAGATTTTGTTAAAGTCTGAGCTTGATGTAATGGACTGTTTTTTAATAAGCTCTAAAAAAATAAAAAATAATAATTTGAAAAAGGCAGTTGTAGAAATAGAAAGTTATGTTTCAACAGGTGAGCTTTCTTTAACTGATACAATTATGTTATATGAGCATATCTTTGGCAAGAAATTTACAAGTATTGTTTCGGCATGTGATGATGTTGGTGATTTACAGTTAGCTTTTAGAGAGTTAAGTGAATTTTTTGAAAAGGATTATCATATTGATACAAAAATTAAAAGTTTATGGATACATCCGATAGTTTTAGTTTTGATGTTAGGAGTAGTTGTTGCCCTATTTAATTCTAAAGTAATTCCTTTATTCTATGAGCTTGTATCTAGTACAAACACCGATAATTTATTTTTTTTGGAACTTTTAAATAAAATAAATCATTATTTCACAGAGTATCTTTCTTATATTGTTTTCTTTATATGCATTGTAATACTTGCTGTTATTTTTGTAAATAGAACTAAAAAAGGTAAATTGTTTTTCAATAAAATAACAATACATATACCTTTTTATTCAAAAGTAATTAAACATGTTCAAAGTTATAAATTTTTTAATGCTTTATCAATTATGTTAAAGTACAAGTTGCCTCTTACATATTCTTTTGAACAGGCTGTAAACTCTTTGGATAATGAATATGTTAAAAATGAGTTGAATAAATCTCTAGAAGATATAAAAAAGGGGCAAAATTTCGTTGATAGTATAAGTGTTGTAAATATTTTCCCTGAAGAATACATGATGTTACTTTCTCTTGGTGAAGAAAACAATAACTTGCCATCATCTTTAGATAAAGTAGTTGATATACTAGAAGCAGATGTACATAAATCTATTGATGATTTTTCAAAATTACTTGAGCCAGTTATATCCATTGTTATGCTTGGAATTACTATTAGTGTTTTATTAAGTGTACTTATGCCAGTAATCCAGCTAATAAATACTTTATAAGGAGTGGCTTAGTTTATGAGAGAAATTTATCTTAGATTGACTATTAAAATAGTAGTTTTATGTTCTATATGTTTAATTGCAATAGTGCTTTTAAACAGTATATCTATTTTTCAAGAAAGCGAAAAATACTCAAGTGAAAATATTATAAAAGTTAAACTTGACAACTTTATGTCTATAACCTATGCAATTGAAGGAGAATTTCCTGAGGATTTAACATACTTTGAAAAATATGGACTTTTTTTAGATGAAGATAATTATATATACGAATATAATAAAGGTGAAAGTGGTCGTCCGAAAATAAATGTAATAAAAAAATAATGGTGGTTTTATGAAGAAAAATGAGTTAGTTAATAGTATAAGTGTATATTTTTTCTTAATTGCTATACTTGTTTCAATAACTTTGATTTTAGTTGCAGTTAAAAATTTTAATAATAGACTTGAAAATGATGCAATAAACAATGATATTGAAGTAGCATACACATATGTGGATACAATTTTAAGAAAAAATGATGTTGAAGGTGCAATAAATATTGCCGAAAACCCTTTTGAAGATAATAAGTATGCACTTAAAATAACAAGAGATTTAGACGAGCTATGGGTATTTAGTTATGAGGGTCAACTAGTTGAAGTTGTTTGTAAATACCCAAATCAGCCCAATATTGATGATAAGATAGTCATTGCAAATAACATAGACTTTGATGTTTATAAAAGTACAGATGATTTACTTACATATACATTTTATGATGTGAACAATCATGGCAATCAATATGTAGGGAAGTTACTTATAAAGTCAGATAAGGGATAGAATATGGAAAATAAAAGAAAACTAGGCATTTCTAAAGTGGAGATTATTATTTGTATATGCTTGTATATTTTTATGATGACAAGTATTTTTTATTTTTATATAAAATTATATAACACACATGTAAGTGCTGATGTAAAAGAGTTTGGAAAACAAGTTATTACCACAAGTAATGAGGTTATTTATAGTAATGATACAATTGATGAGCTTTTGAGTGATGAATATTTTGATAATTATGAAATTACTTTTGATGTTGATGAAAACAATATAACTATGAAAAAAGATTTTGAGTATGAGAATAAAGTAATAAGCTATGAGATTGATTTAGTTCAGGTAAGCGAAGAGATGCATTTTGATAGAGATAACTTTGAAATATACAATAATGTTGATGTAGATGAGGAAGTTAATGTTATAGACACAACTTTGGAAACGGGTGGAATAACTGATGAAGAATATAGTTATTTTGCAAATACAAAGTATCTAGCAACGCATAAAATTATTTATAATAACGATGTACATTTGACTTTAGAAACATATACAAATAAGATTAAGAGGGATTAAACATGAGGTTAAATTTAAATAATAAACGAAAAGGTGCAGTAAGCCTTTTACTTATGATAATGATATCTATATTACTTATTTTTGGTATTTATGTTTATCATTTATATGATATAAAAAATCAAATTGCTGATATTTCTTATGATTGGACAACAAGTTACAATGATGTTAATAACCAAGCTTATGAAGCTATTTATTTAATTGAGAATGTAGCCTTTGAGGCAAGAGAACAAGCTTGTAATTATATGATACTTAAGGAATATTTAGATGATACAGATATTGATGAAAGTGAAAAACTTATAGATAATGAGATTGTACAAGCTAGAATAAGTGCAAATTTTAGTGAAGCAGAAATATCAGAAGATGCATATTTAAACACACTAAATGATGTATATTACTATATATTAAATGCTAGACTTGAGCAATTAGTGAATGAAGTTAGTAGTTTAGAGTTAGTTTCTCGCCGTAACAACGGTCTTGTTGAGTCTGTTTATGGTGAGATGTATTTTACATCAAAAGACGGAAATGCGTCTATATCACTAAGTATGGTTTTCAATGATTTGGATTATAATGTTTTAATTGATGAAAATAATAATGTGGAAATGATTGAAAATAATTCTAAACTTTATGATATAAAGGATTTTAATTTATCAAAAAACTAAAAGGGACTATATAGATGAGTAAAAAATTTAGCAAAAATCAATATAAGCAAATTAAAAAACAATATAAAAAAATTGATAAAATTAAAGACAAAAAACTTAAAAATACAGTTATTGCAGTTATTATAATAGTTCTAATATTTAATTTTATCTATACACGTTTTAATCAAGAGAATGAAGCAGTTAGCCTTGGTGGAAACTTTCAAAGTGAAGCAGGTATTTTAGAAGTTCATTATATTGATGTTGGACAAGGTGATGCAACACTTTTAAGGCTAGATGATTTTACAATGTTGATTGATACGGGAGATACTTTTGCCGATGAGGCTTTAATGACTTATCTAGATAATGTAAAGGTTGATGAGATAGATATTTTTATAGGGACACATCCTCATAGCGACCATATTGCAAATGCAAGTGATATATATGATAAATATCAAGTTAATAAAACAATAATACCTAATGCAGTACATACAAGTAACACATTTGAAAATATGATAACATCTATTGAAAATGAAGGGACTGAAGTTGTTGAAGCATTTGCAGGATATACAGAAAGTATTGGAGATTTGACCATTGAAATTTTATCGCCTCTTGAACGTAGCTATGATGATTTAAATGATTATTCAGTTGTTACTAAAGTTACATACAAAGATAGTTCATTTATATTTTCAGGTGATGCAACAAAATATGTTGAGAAAGCTATAGTTGAAGAATATTCAAGTAGCGACTTAAATGTTGATGTTATAAATGCTGGTCATCACGGTAGTGATACAAGTAGTTGTGAGGAATATTTATATGCTACGTCCCCATCAATTGTTGTTATAAGCTGTGGCAAAGACAACGACTATGGACACCCACATGAAGAAGTGCTTGATAGACTTGAACAAACAAATGGTAAAATCTTACGAACTGATTTAACAGGCGATATTGTTATAACTACTGACGGATTAGAGTATTCTATATATGAATAGAGGTGTTTGTTATTTATAGCATTGAGAAAAAGTTTAAAAATTTGGATAATAGTTTTAAGTATGCTTTAGAAGAAATAAATGAAGATGTTGAAGTTTCTAAGAAAGTTGAGATAACTATTGATAGAGAATTTAACGAAGGTGATTTAATAGAGTTTATAGACGATAAGTGGATTTTTTTAGAAAATGAAACTAATAATGAAAAAAATAAAATGCAAAGTAGGTTAAACAATTTGTTTAATAAATAAAGGAAAAATAATGGGTAAAATTAAAGAGATAGACGAAGTAATAAAAATAGAAAAATATAAATTTCCCAATAATGCAGTAGCTATTTATGACGATAAGGAAATTTTACTTAAAAACCATTTACCTGGTGAAGAAGTTAAAGCCACATACAAAGCTACAAGACGAGGCTTTCAAGGAAGGGTTACAGAAGTGGTAAAAAAATCACCTATGGAAATTGAATCAAAATGTAGTGATTTTGGTATATGTGGTGGTTGTACTTTCCAAAATATTACTTATGAAAATGAGCTTGAAATCAAAGAAAATATGGTTTTAAGCTTATTTGATGAAGGAGAAATTTCCTATTCTAACTACTTAGGTATAAGTAAATCACCTGTTACAGAATCTTATCGCAATAAAATGGAATATTCATTTGGGGATAATGGGGTTGATACGCCACTATCCCTTGGTATGAGAAGACGAAACAGTTTTTATGAAACAGTTACTGCAAAATATTGTAATATTGTTGATGATGATTATAACAAAATTTTAGATTTTGTTGTTGAATACTTTAGAAATAGTAATGAAACTTTTCATCATAGAAAAAGTAAGGTAGGCTCACTTCGCCATTTACTTGTAAGAAAAGGTAAATATAGCCAAGAAATCCTAGTTGCCCTTGTTACTACATCAGAATTCAAAGAGGATATGAATAAATTCACTGAAAAATTGTTAGAAATATCTTTTGATGGCAAAATTACAGGGGTTATACATATAATAAACGATTCTACTTCCGATACAGTGCAAAGCGACAACCTTAATTTAATTTATGGGAGAGATTACATATATGATAAACTTCTTGGAATAAATTTTAAAATTAGTATTTTTTCTTTTTTTCAAACAAATACTCTTGCTGCCGAGAGCCTATTTACTATTGTAAATAATATGCTTGGTGACCAAAAAGATAGTGTTGTTTTTGACTTATACTGTGGTGCAGGTACTATAACTCAAGTTATTTCTAAAGCCGCAAAAAAGGTAATTGGTGTGGAAATTGTTGAAGAAGCCATAGAAAGTGCAAAAATAAGTGCCAAAGAAAACAACATAACAAATGTTGAATTTTATGCTGATGATGTTCTAAAAGCTTTAGATTACATAAAAGATAAACCAGATTTTATTATACTAGACCCTCCAAGAGATGGTATTCACCCCAAAGCACTAAAGAAAATCATGAATTATGGTGTAGATAAAATAATTTATGTTTCATGTAAGCCAACGAGCTTAGTGCGTGACCTAAAGGTGTTTGAAGAAGGTGGGTATAGGGTGGAAACTTTGGCAGTACAGGATTTGTTCCCAAGGACTTATCATGTTGAGTGTGTGGTGTTGATGTCAAGGGTAGAGAAATAAAGAACGGGAAAGCCTTTGTTTTATGGGGATTTCGAGATTTGATAATTTTGTCATCCAAGCGAAAAACAGTAAAATAGTAGTTTTCCGAAACATATCTACCACAAAAATAGCCATAGTTTAGGCTGTGATTTGGATAACAGCATTTTTGAGTGTGTGATATGGATGTTTTGAGGATAGTTTAGGCTGTGGATTGGATAACGTGAAATTTGAGTTGGTGAAATGGATAACGGCGACAGTTCGCAAAAATTACAAAGCCTATTATAGATAACAATAGGAGGTATGTATTATGGCAGTTGTGCAGGAAGCATTTGATATCCCCATGGATATCCTAGAGAAAATACTTACAGGAGAATATCGTAGAATAGGCGGTGTTGTTCGTTATGCAGTTGGCTCTAATAAAGGACAAATCGTAAAACATTTGGAACCAGTAGATTTGAAAGTATCAGAACAGACACAAAGTATTGGGGCGAAAGTAGTTCAATTTGCTAAAAACAATAAAAAGGCATTTATTGTTGTGGGAATAGGCATAGGAATAGTGACGGCTGGAGCAGGAGTCTATTACAAAATCAAAAAGGCAGAACCTAAAGTAATAACAAACTTTAAATCTGCACTAGAAGAGTATATTAAGGCAGTTAGGGTTGGAAATCTTGATGCGAAAGAAATTGATGCGTTGATGATTGCCTTGGATGAAATAAAAAAGCACAAAGATTATGAGAAAATGAATATTCAGCTGTCCACAGAGGAATTAAGTGTTCTAGTAATTAAAATTTCTGAATATACGATAAAACTAGCCAATAATAATGCTGTAGATATAACTGAGGATGAAAAAGATGTATCAGGAGCATCAGAAAACACGATGGCCATTCTACAAAAATATCTTAATGTTCAGAAAAAAATATTTGAAATGGCTGCATAAGAAAAAGAGACTTCTTGTTTAGTAGCAAACGTAGTAAGAAGTCCCTTTTTATGTTATCCCTCAAATATCAATATTCACCCCCGACTTAAACTCCACCAAAAACCTATCCTCAAAAACAGTAATCTTCCCTATCAACCGCTTCACCAGTTGCTCATCAAACTCGCTTATCTCAGTCGGTTGAGAAGTAATAAAATCCTGTAAATCGGTAATGCGGTTTAACTTTTCGTCACGTGTGACAGTATCGGTTTCAGATTGCTTTTTAAGTTCTCTAAGGCGGAATATTTCATCAGCAACGGTGTCATATTCCTCTTTTTTATTTGCTTTTTTAAGTAGTTCATGCTGCAATTCGTTCAGTCTTTCATCGATACCATCTGCCGAGGTAGCATCACAGGCTCGTACTGCTTTGGCGATGTTCTCTTGTAGCGTTTTGATAAGGTTTTCTTTGTCGCAGAGGGTCTGATTGATGGCTTTTAGCACAATTTCCTGTAAGAGCAACTCGTTCACAGTGCGAGAGTGGCAGACGTGATCGGTACGCTCCACACGACTAATGCACCGCCAGACAATGGACTTGCAACCACGATTGTTCCAATGAATTCTGCGGTACATTTCTCCGCATTCACCGCAGAAAACAATCTGCGAAAAGCAGTGGTTGCCACTGTAGCTGTGCTTTTTGCCACTTGGACTGGTATGCACCACACGTCTGCGTACAAGTTCCTCTTGGACAAGCATATATAAGTCTTTTGGGATAATGGCAGGATG
>JBKEBX010000004.1:0-7391 GCA_047973385.1 Lachnospirales bacterium
AAAAGAATAGCCGGAGATATAAATACGGATATTAAAATTTTTGCTCAAAACAAACATCTATCTAAAAACCAAGAGAATAAAATAAGATGTGGAGATAATGGAATATTTAAAGGTATACCTCTTACTGATGAGCAAAAAGAAATATCTAAAATTGCTCGTAATATATATGCAAAGTACCCATTTGATGGAAAATACATACTTGATATAGATAGGCTGATTATATGTCAAAGCAATGCTAAAACTAGTGAATTAAAAGAACAGTATCCATATGCAGAAATAAATCCACTTGGAGATTGGATTGGTGGTACTGATGTTGATACCGGTGCTACCAATAGAAAGCTTGGTTCTGATATGGCAGAATCTGTAACAGGTGGTGTATATTATAGAAAATATAAATTTTGAAACAGAAACTATCTATATGGTGACTATGAGTGTAGTTGGTTCAATGTATAAAAAGGGGTTGGTTTCTAAAGAAGAATATAAAGAAATTGAAAAAATATTTCAGGAAAAATATATTCTGTATTAGGAGGGTTATTTACGGAAATAGTGTGAAATGAAAAAGCCAAGTAACAAAACAAATAAGGAAATTGTTGAATAAAATAACGAAAAAAACAATGTCAAAGTGGTTAACTTTGACATTGTTTTGTATTAGTACTCAGGCATAAATGAAATATATTTATCTATATTTTTCATTTGAGCCAAACAACAATATTTTTTTGGTTACTTCATTTTTTATTGCATCAACTTGGCATGGAATTAAATCTGTAATTCCTCGTCCCACGTCTACAAAGTTTTCCTTTGCAGCATTTACTGCAGCAACGTTTATATCGGTAAATATATTAACCTTACTTATACCTTCATTTATTGCGAGCTTAAAATCATGGTCTGAAAGACCAGAACCACCATGTAAAACAAGAGGTACGTCAATTGTGTTTGCGATTGTTTTAATTCTCTCAAAATCTAGTTTAGGTGGCAATTTATATGCACCGTGAGCTGAGCCTACAGCGATTGCTAAAGCATCTATTTTTGTTTTTTCAACAAAATCCAAAGCCTGTTTAGGATCTGTATAAAATTTAGTAGGGTCATCTAAATGGTTAGTACCTTCCAAAGAACCTTCATTATTTCCGATATGTCCAAGTTCGGCTTCTATTGATGCACCATAGGAATGAGCTATTTCAGCCATTTCTTTAACTTTGATTATATTGTATTCGTATGAATCCATTGAACAATCATACATAATCGAGCTAAACCCAAGCTCTAATGCTTTAATACAAGCTTCTCTAGTTAAACCATGGTCAAAGTGAATGGCAACAGGAACTTTTGCTTTTTTAGCCATAGGAACAAGAAAATAAGATAATTCATCTAAGGGGCCAAAAGGGAGCAATATTTCGGCAGTACCCATAATAACAGGTGAACCTGTATTTTCGGCAGCCAATATAATGCCTCTTGCCAATTCTAAATTTACAGCATTGAATAACCCTACAGCGTATTTATTTTTTTTTGCAGTATATAAAATTTCATTCATGTTTACTAGCATAATTTACCTCTTTTAATTCGTTTTCTACCAAGATTTTTTCCAACCATTGTTAATTTTTTCTTTTATTTCATCAAAAGATTTAAGTCCACTTAATGCATCGTAAGATGTTACATTAAGGGCTCCTGTGGCAGTAGCTAATTGTAAAGCTTCTTCAAGACTATAACCTTTTAAAATCGAGGTTAAAAATGCTGCAATAGTTGTGTCACCGGCGCCTGTAGCGGAAACTATGAGATCAGGCATATAGCTTTTCTCAAAACCATTTTTAGATGCCCAGTTTTTTGTATTTTTTAAAATTCCATTACCCATTGTATTTAAATTATTTTCATCGGCTACGGTATAATATAATCCAGGTGCACCACATTTAATCAATACTACCTTACAACCCATTTTTAGTAATTCATTTCCTAAAGGTTCAACATTATTTTTGTAGTCTAAAACCTCAGTAATTTCCTTATCTTTGGCTCTTTTTTTCCATTCTAACAGCCTTTCTGGGTCAAGCATAAAACATAATTCCTCTACACTTGGAACAAAAAAATCAACATAGGGTAATAAATTTTGTAAAATATTTTTCCAATCCTGTTTGCCAGATTCAGAATTTTCATCAACGGCTGCCATGTCTAAAGAAGTAGCTAGTCCTTTTTCTTTAACTCTTTTAAAAAGCGAAACAAGTTCTTGACCATTGTTTTCATACATTGTTTTCATTAAAGGTGGGTATCCAAAATGAAATAAACTTACACCTTCTAGTTCTTCTTCTAAAACATCTTCATTTGAAAAAGTGTCATTTGCCCCGGGATGATGTAGAAAAATTCTATCAATACCTTTAGGTGCTAAAACCACGGAATAAGAGGTTGTAGAATTTTCGTCTACAACTAATCCTTCTTTTATTCCATGAGCTTTGTAAATACTAGCAATAGTTTCTCCAAAGTTATCATTCCCAACCTTCGTAATAAGTTTAACATCAGCCCCCAAAAACTTCATTGCAAGTCCTGTATTTGACACAGAACCGCCAACATTTACTTCTGCCGAATCCATGTGAATAAGTGTACCCGGAACAAAAAGCTCACTAATTTTTGATTTTGTAGTAGATGAAAAAATAGGGGTAATATCCAGACAAGCATGTCCTGCTACTATTACTTTACCAGTATTATTCATATTACTCTAAGCCCATTAATAAATTAATTGTGTACATTTCAAGGCTTTCAAAATCTCTTTTTTCTACGCATTTTTGTTGATAAGCATAGTCAAATTTAGCTACTTTATCTTCTAAAGCTTTACAGATTTTCAAACTGTTTTCAAGATGTTTATAACTTTGTTCGTCTTTTGTAGTTCTCATTGCTTTTACATCAAGACCAACGTATTCGCCTTTTGAACCATAGTCATTTTCAACTAGAACTTTTACTTGATTAAATGCTTGTCTTAAGTTCTCAACACCAAAAGATTTATCTTGGTCAAATTTGATTCCGTTTTGGTCGTTTAGATGTACACCCCAAAGTTTGCCAAGTGCTAGTCCAAATCCCATTTCATGAGACGGATCAAGACCAGCTAAAATTGCATGTGCAGATTCTAGTAATCCGCCAACTCTACTTGGGTCGATTGTAGCTGAAGATATACCCATTACATGTCCTAAAGTACCACAAATACTTCTATCAACTGGTTCATTTGGTTTAGGCTCGATAACTACCTTAACTTCCTTATCGTACTCTAGCATTTTATTAATAGCTTCAATAAGAGCATTTGTTGCCCAAACAGGACTTTTACTTTCTGCACAAACTGTTCCTTCTCTTGCTAACCAAAGTACTATCATATTTGTACCTAATTCTTTTGCTATATCAATAGAACGAAATGCTCTCCACATAGCAAATTCTCTATCTTCTGCTGATGTACTCATGAAACCACCGTCTGTAGTATGAGGGTCCATCCATAATCTAGGAGCTACAAATTCAGCTGCAAGACCATATTTGTCTAAAGTAGCCTTTACTTTTCTTGCTTCTTCTTTAATTTCTTCAATAGATAATTCGTTCATATTTGGAACAGCATCATCATCGTGAAATTGAATTGCCGAAAATCCCATTTCTGCAAATGTTTTTACTTTTTCTTCAAATGAGATTTCATCTCTTGTTGCTGGCCCGTATGAATCTGCGCCAGAGTGAACATTCCAAGGTCCTACAGAATACTTAAATTTTGACATAAAAAATCCTCCTAAAAATAGATAAATTTGTTTTTTATAATTCTTAATGCATTAATAATTGTTCTGTGTTATAATTTACTATAATCATTATAGCAATAAAATTAAAAATTTTCTAATACAAGTTTATGATAAATACAATGACTAATTTGCTTTTTTAAGGAGGTGCTCATGGCTGAAGAGTTTGAATTAATTTCACATGACTATATGGCATATAAAGTTTTTTTAGTTAATTTAAAATACAGAAAGCCTCATTTACATAAAGATATTGAGATTTGTATATTATTAGAGGGGAGTGTTTCCGTCTATACAAAAGATAGCGTGTATAATTATAAAAAAATGGATATATGGGTTATAAATCCCTTTGAAAGTCATGAGTTAAAATCCACAGAAAATGCTTTAATACTCTCATTACAGGTACCAACCTCATTTTTTAATAACTATTTTTGTCAAATTGAAAATATAGAATTTAATCATTTTTCAAAATTAACAGTCGAAAATAAAGAAAAAGCGCAAAATCTCTATCTGCTATTTATAGAAATTTCTAAAATATATTTTAAGAAGGATTTGTACTATGAGTTGAAATGTGCCTCTTTGATTAACACATTATTTGTTAGTTTAATGGAGTACTATCCTTATAAAATAATTTCCGATAAAGAAAAAAATATTTCAAAAACAAGAGCTAAAAGATTGAAAAATATAATTGAATATGTAGATGAGAATTTTTCGAGAAAGCTATTATTATCTGAAATTGCTGAACGTGAAAATTTATCTTTAACATATCTTTCTCACTATTTTAAAGATTGTTACGGTATTTCATTTCAAGAATATTTGCTGAAAATACGAAGTGAAAAAGCACGTCAACAATTATTATTAACAGATTTTACTCTTTTAGATATTTGTATCGCCTGTGGTTTTTCAGACATGAAATATTTTAATAAAAATTTTAAAAGTCAATACGGTGTATATCCAAAGGAATTTAAAAAGAATTTTGTATCAATTGAGTTAAAACAACAACAGCAAACTATGTTAACAACAGAAGAATTCTACAACGATACAACTAGTTTAATTCTTATTGATAGACATTTAAATTCTTCTTTTTATAATATTTGACAATGTTAATACTAATTAATTGCTTACTATAACTATAGAATGTAAAAATGAAAATTGAAGTTTCTTTTTATCTTTTAAGGATATGGCAACGTTGCAAAATTTTTCTTGTCTTTTTTGCAACGTTGCCATATAGTAAGTTTTTTATTGAAAATAAAGAAAAATGATTATTTTGGCTATTTTTATTTTGTTTGAGAATATATATATAAGGGAAACTCTAAAAATTACTACTGAAAGTTTGTAGCCTTGCCAATGATGTTGAGAAGTTTTTGCGCCAATTGTAGAAAAACAGTAAAACAAACAAGTGGGTGAAATTTATGAAAAAAATAGAAATTATAGAACAAAATAAACTTTATGTTTCTCGAAAAAAGAGTTTGTGCTTACGAATAATATATAATAAAGACAAATAGAAAAACCTTATAGATAAAGGGTTTCTGCTATTTGTCTTTTTCTTTTTCCAAAGAATTTATAGCAATAAAATAATATTTCAAAATAATTATATTCTTTTAAGACAAAAAATATTTTATGAGAAAGGTGGATAATTAAAGTAATTTAACTGGTTAAATTGGCTTGAAAAATAAGATAGGAGTTGATAATTATGAAAGCGAATGAAGTAATTAGGGAGATGAAAAGTATCAATAATAGTATATCACAAATATTTAAAAATGTAGGATATGTAGACGGAACGGAGTACGACAAATTAGAAGTAGACGAAGAAAATCCAAATGATATTTTTTTAGAAAGAGAAATGTCAAAAATATTTTATATGTATGAATGTTCTCAAAAGTTGTTTGCTTATTTAGATTTAGAAATTAAATATGAAAGTAAACTTTTTCTAAATGATGATGGTAGATACGAAACTGAAAAAGGCGATAATTTTACTTGTGGTTCAATTATTGAGTATTTATCGAATGATGAAAGATATAATGATTATCCATTTTGGAGAAAATCAAGGATTGAGAGTGATGGTGGTGAATATTATATAGTGGACGAGCCTAAAATTTCGTTAAGTGGGTTGTTAGTAAGAGTGAGGGGTTAATGATGATGAAAATTATAAGGATAGGAAATTCAAAAGGAGGCGTAGGTAAGAGTACAGTCACAGTTTCTTTAGCAGTTGGTCTTGCTAGAAAAGGCAAGAGGGTTTTAGTTTGTGATTTAGACAGTCAAGGTAGTGCTACTATTTATCTAGGATTTAAAGAACAACAAAATACGTTGAAGTCTATTGAATATATTATAGATAAATTTATAAATGATAAACCTTACGATGTAAAAGAAATCATTGTGAAAAGTGAAGAAAATGTTGATTTAATACCTGCTAATATAAAACTAGCAGGTATAGACATCACTTTAAACGAAGCTATGAGTAGAGAAATGATTTTACAAACGATTTTTAAACCATTAGAATATGAATATGACTATTTAATATTAGATTGTGGTTCTAATCTAGGTATATTAAATATAAATGCACTAACTTGTGCAAATGAAGTTATTATACCGACAGAGGCAGATGAATTATCGGTTATTGGTATGGAAGAAATTTTAACATTGGTAGGAAAAGTTAGGAAAGTATTAAATCCTGAACTTAAAATCGGAGGAGTTTTATTTACAAATATTGATTTAAGACTGAATTTATCAAAAAATGTTATTGATGAAATAAGCACAGCTTACAATAAACATATACGAGTTTTTAATAGTGTAATACCACCATCGGTTAGAGTAAAGGAGTTAAGTTCAGAGGGAAAGAGTATATTTCTACATGACCCAAATGGTAAAGTTGCAGAAGCCTATGAGAGTTTAGTGTTGGAGGTGTTAAATGAGTAAAGAAAAAACAAAAATAAGATTATCGCCAATTGCTGAACTAATTAACTTAGATGAAAACACTTCGACAGTTGACGATAACTTAGAAAAAGTTGTAGAAATACCTATTGATAACCTTATTGAATTTAGTAACCACCCATTTAAAGTCATTGATAATAACGAAATGAGTGACTTAAAAGAAAGTATTGATAAATATGGTATATTAATGCCACTTATAGCAAGACCCAAAGATAATGGAAATTATGAAATCATAGCAGGTCATAGACGTAAATATGCTTGTGGGTTATTAGGTAAAGAGAGTATACCAACACTTGTACGAGATTTAGACGATGAAGAAGCCACAATAATTATGGTGGACTCAAATCTACAACGTGAAAATCTATTGTATAGTGAGAAAGCATTTGCTTTTAAATTGAAACTAGAAGCCATTAAGAAACAAGCAGGTAGACCTAAAAATAATTGTTCCCAAGTTGGGAACAATTCCAAAAGGTCACTTGAAATTGTGGCAGAAGAAGCTAACGAAAGCTAAAACCAAGTGCATAGATATATTAGACTTACTGAACTTAATTCGGATATTCTTGTTATGGTTGATAATAATAAGATACCATTTAACACAGGTGTTGAGTTATCTTACTTATCTAAAGAAGAACAAGATTTATTGCTAAATAAAATTGAAGAATTAGAAGTAATCCAAAATATGTTACAAGCTACTAAGTTGAAAAAATATAGTAATGATTAACT
>JBKEBX010000002.1:0-42549 GCA_047973385.1 Lachnospirales bacterium
ACAGATTCATCGTCTGTAATATAAATCTGATTTTTCGGCTTAATAACCCTGTCAGCAACAAAGGTAGTATAAACATTTTTGTTTCCTTCAAGACTACCACGATATAAATTTTCTTCGAATAAATCAACAAGACTTACTCCACCATAGGTCAGTCCTAATGCAACTTGCCCTTTATACCTCTCTTTTCGTGGAAGTTTGCTGTCGGAAAAATCAAGAATCGTAATACCCTCTGCTTTGGCTAGTACTTTATAAGTTTTTTGAGCAAATTTTCTAACCAACAAAACAGCTATTTCATATTCTTTATGAGACAAGTCTATCGATCCTTGTGAATTGAGATAAATATAATTTTTTCCATCATCTGCTTTATAAAGGTTAATGATTTCATGTCCTATGTTATCGCCCTCAGATAAATAGCCTCCAACATACATTTTATTTATTATTATTTCACGCCTCGCAGGTTTTGGCTTTGCTGTGATTTGGTGTTTATATTCAGCCGGAATAATCATTCCTTCTGATGACAGAAACAAAGGAAATCTTCTAAGATGAGACATATAATCACTTGCCAGTGATTTAACATTCCCTGCTTCCACAAACTTTTCACTCTGTACAAACATACCACCTGACCCACAACAGTGGTCATAGACTCTGTCTTTGTATGGCTCTATCATATCATCAAAGGTCTTAACTACACTGGTTGGAGTATAGAATTCTCCAACACCTTTTCCTTCTACGCTGGCAAACTGCCCAAGAAAATATTCATACACTCTACCAAGCAAGTCCTTTTCCCCATTTTGATGGAGCTTGATGGTTGAAATGAGATCAATCAGTTCTCCAAGTCTTCTCTTATCGATTTCTGGTCTTGCATAGCGTTTATCCAGTAAACCCATTAGGGATGTATTTTCTTTTTCAACAAGAATCATGGCATCATCAATATACTGACCTATTTTTGAATCTTTTGCGTTGTCTTTAATAAATGACCATCTGGCTTCTTTGGGAACCCAAAAAATATTCTCTGCCTCATATTCGTCTCTGTCTTCTTCAAAACCTTCGCCCTCTTCTACTAATGCGTTAAATTTTGTTTCAAATTTATCGGATATGTACTTAAGGAAGATCAATCCCGGTACCACATGCTTATATTCACTGGCATCCATACTGCCTCTAAGTTTGTCTGCCGCTTTCCAAAGTGTCTCTTCAAATCCTATATTACCTGTTTTGTCCGCCATTTATACTCCCTCCAAATGTTTAGTAGTTATGATCATCCAAGACTTCGAAAATTTCACCTTCAAAGCCTTCTTGCTCTGGTTCACTGCATACCCAGTCTGGCAATACTTCATAATAATGGGCTAGTGCTTCAATTGTTTTATGTAGAACAGATTCATGCTGCACTTTTTCAAGTAGTTCTACAATGAGCTTGTATGTCTCCAAATACGGATTATTATCTACTACATCCATCGCGGCCTTAAACTTAGATACCAGCTTGGCCTTTTCTATATATCTCTCTATTGCATTCATCTCTTCTTTATCGTAGATTGGAACCTCAACAAGATCATTAATCTCTCCCAAAGAAAACTGCTGTTCATACTTTTTGATTACAGGTTTCAGATCTCTTTTCAGCTTTTCCTTCTGGATTTCTAACTGACAATTTCACTAAGCTCACGTCCAAAGTAAAGCTGATCAATACCAAAGAGTTCTTCTAATACCAGTAGATATTTCTTTGGAATGTTCTGTCGCCTTTTCACCCACATGTTAATATTTTGTTTTTTTATGCCAAGTTTTTCTGCAAGTTCTATATGTTGAAGGTTATAGAGGTTTAAAACATATTCTAATCCTATCAAGTTCTCACCTCCTGGAGCAGGGCTATAATTCCACTTAATATTCATTATATTTCATTTTATTGACTTAGTCAATATTGAGTGTAAATATTTTCTGATTTTTTGACAGCAATTCTGTCAACTCACTATTATTTTGCCAACCACCTTATCAACAAACCAACTCAATAATCATATCGGCTAAAAAATTTTCAAATTCATCAATCTTGGATAACTTCCCTCAAAGCAAAAAATCCGCGATTTTCTTTCCAGCTTAAAACCAGACCTTAAACCACGGAAAGTCTTTATTTACTTATCTTGTTACACTCTTACTTATCCACCTTTGACATCAATACTACCGTCTCGACGTGAGTTGAAATACCTTCCGTATCACTATTTTCTATTATATCAATTGAGTTGATAGCATCTTTTGTAAAAGTAACTTCAAGAGTCATTTCACCGCCAAAACTTTCTTGAGTAGACGAGTATGTATCTGGTGTGTATCCCAAAGTACTTTGAGTATTCTCGTTTTCTGTAGTAGTTGAATTATCAATATCTTCCTCTATTTCTGTTGCAGGTTCTTCGTTATCGGTATTTGTTGTATTTTCTCCTGAACAAGAAGTTATAAGTAAAGATGTAGCAAGTAACATAGCTAAAGTTTTTTCCCTTTGTAAAATTTCATTATTTCCTCATAAAACATAATTGGTTAATTTTTAACAATTAGATTTAAAAAAATGTCAACATAGTGTAAGATTGTTTATTGGTTACCTTTAAAAACTACATTTTTCAAAATTTTTAATAAATTCAATAAAATATTTTGCTGTGTTTATTGAAAAATTAAAACTAGAGAGTTTTAGAGATTTCCTAATAAAAGTTTAGTTGACAGATTTTTTATCAGTTTGTATAATGAGTATAAACTTAAGTCAAAGGCATAAGTCAAAGAAAATGTTTAAATTTTTTCATTTGACTGAAAAATCATATAAAAACAGGAGGCTGAAATGTCGAAATATAGAATAGGGGAGTTTGCAAAATGTCTAGGCGTTACTCATGATTTGTTAAAACACTAAGAGAAATGTGGTATTATAACTAGTGATAGAGATGATGAATCAAATTATAGGTATTATTATTTTAATCAATCTCCAATTATTTTTAACAGTAAATTATATCAAAATATTGGATTTACTTTAAAAGAAATTTCGTATTTGCTGAATGAAGGTGTGACTACTGATTTTCTTAATGGCTTAAAAGAAAAGGAAAGTGAGCTAATAAAATCAATAAATTATCTGAATTTAATTTTAGAAAGTGTAAAAGAACTTTTATCTTATGAAAGAGATATAATTAATAATACTTTTGATGGTGTTTGGGAAATAAAAAATGTAAATACCTTTTACTTCTTTCAACATTCAGAAGATGTTGATTATGCAATAGATAAAATAGGAAACCTACCTATCTGCTCATGGGTAGATAATTTAGGTATTAATAAATTGGGAACAAGACACTATAAAAAAAATGGTAAAAGCATGACTTCTTTTGGATTTTATGTTGATGAAAGTTATGGAAAAGAAATTGATATAAACTTAGATGAGAAAGTGTTATATGTAAAAAAAGAGAAAATGTTTATATATAAAAGTAAGTTAGAAGCTTTAGATATTCTACCAGTTAATATACATAAAAGGATTCTAAAAAAAACTTTAGAAATCATAAAAAGACTTAATTTTAAGTATGCAATGATGTATACACAAAGACAGTGTTTCAAAGCCAAGAAGAAGGTGTTAGTTATATTTATAGAATAGTATATATACCTATAAAATAGTAAAAAAACTTAGGTGTAACACTTGACTTAATCAAGTAGGATAACTTTTTTAGTTTGTTATGAAATTGTTTTTTCTATATTTTGCGACGAAGTCATAGCTATTTTAGGATAAAAACTTTAAAAAGGTAGATAAAAAACAACAATTATGTTATAATATACTAAATGTGTAGCTACATAAATACAGCTACACATTAAGAATATTGTAATTATCAAAGAAAATTACTTTATGTTATAATATTAGAATATAACATATTTGGGGGAACTTATGAATTACATAGTTGTGGACTTTGAATTTAATCAATCCTATGATTTTAGAAAAAAAATTAAAAAAGAAAATCCTATTTGCCCTTTTGAGATTATTCAAATTGGGGCAGTTAAATTAGATGAAAATTTTGAAGAAGTTGAAAGTGGCAGATTTAACAAACTTATTAAACCTACAATATATAAGGACATTCACCCTCATGTTGCAAAACTTACAGGGTTTAAAAAAGAAACTTTTGAAAATTGTGAAACCTTTGAAAGTATAGTGCCAGAATTTTTAGAATTTTGTGACGTTGAAGATGTTTTTGTTGTATGGGGTGATAACGATATAGTTAGTTTATATAAAAACTTACAATACTATTCTATGCAGGAGTTGCCTTTTCCTAAGAAGTTTATAAATCTTCAAAAACAAGCATCTAAGCGACTTAAAAAGGTTAGTGGGGCACAAGTTGGACTTAAAAACGCAATTATTGAATTTGATATAGATTATAATGATAATTTTCATGATGCCTTCTATGATGCATATTATACTTCGGAAATTCTAAAAAAGATGAAAAAGCAATCTATGAGAATAAACACTTTCAATTTGAAAAGTTTGAATAGAAAAATAGCCGTTAAAAAAGAATCATCTCATATGAGATTATACAAAATTCTTGAAAAAGATGTGGGTAGACGACTTAATAATAAGGAAAAAGCCGTAGTAAGGAAAGCCTATGATATAGGCAAAAGTAGAACTTTAGAGAGTAAAAAATAGTAAAAATGAATAGTAAAAGGCTATAAGATTTGTTAATCCTAAAGCCTTTTTTATTTTAATAATTTGTTTTTCGTATATTGCGTTCTAGCATTCTGTTATATCCTACCCAGTTACCAGAAGTTTTATCGTTTAAGATTGCATCCTCATATATTTTAGATTTTGCATCAATGTTATCAGCCATATTTAAAAATAGTGCTTCTAGGATTTGTGGGAGTTTTGGAGAGCCATATTCATATTCGCCATGATGTGATAGAATACAGTGCTTTAGTAGGCTCATAAGTTGATGCGGAAAATCTTGTATTTTGTTAGCTTCTTCAGTTATAAGCTCAGTTCCCATAACAATATGTCCAAGAAGTTGACCATCATCAGTGTAGTCGTTAAAAGGGAATTCTGAAAGTTCGTATATCTTGCCTATATCGTGTAACATTGCAGAAGATAAAAGTAAATCTCTGTCAATATTTGTATATTTATTTGCAAGAAAATCACATATCTCTACGATATTTGTTGTATGTTCAATTAAACCACCCATATAGTTATGGTGCATACTTTTAGCAGCTGAATGAGTTTTTATGGCAGAAGTTATATCTTCACGCTTAGTGTATATGTTTGTTAAAAGTTCTTTTAGATATTCGTTTGTAAAGGAGTTAATATAATTAATAAGAGTTTTGTAAAGTTCATCTACATCTTTATCTGTTGAAGGTATATAATCCTTTGGGTCATATTCACCTTCATCAGCAACTCTAAGTCGACCTATTTTTATTTGTAAGTTATTTTGATGTGTAACAACGTCCCCTTGTATTTTAACATAGTTATTTTCTTCAAAACTTTGAATTTCTCTATTTATATCCCAAACTTTAGCATCAATTATACCTGTTTTATCCTGTAATTTTATAGAATAATAAGATTTACCAGCTTTAGTTTTAAGTGTTTGTTTTTGTTTGCAAAAGTAAAATTCTGTTAAATGCTCCCCGTCACGAAGCTCATCAATATATCGCATATTTCCTCCCAAATTAATTTCCCTTTTAATATGATAGTGTTTATAAGTACCACTCTATTATTATACACTGAAAAATAGTTATTTTCAACTAGAATATTTTGTAGTATAATATAAATGAGGTGTTATATGGATAAAGAAAAGTATATAAGTGCAACAGATATAAATAAATATACATACTGCAACTACGCATATTATTATGAAAAGGTATATGGAGCAAATAAGCTTAGACAGTTGAAAAAAGAATATAATAAGCTAAATGGATTTGAAAGTAACAATGAAGCTTTTAAGAGAGGTCAAATATATCATGATAATTATCTAAAAAGAAGTAAAGGTTTAAAACTTGTAAAAATAATGGGATTATTTGTGTTAATAATTATTTTAGTTTTTGTCACTAGGGGGATTTTATGGTAAAAGATTTATTTTCATATATGAAATTTCGTAAAAGAGATGTAAATCTAAATTTTTTGTTTGCCCATGTTGTATATAGTGATGACAAAAGTTTAAAAAATGTAGATAAACATATCTTAAAAAGTGATTTTTACAAAATTCAAGGTAAACCTGATTATATTTTTAAAACGATTTTTGGCAATTATATACCTGTTGAAATAAAGTCTAGTAACATAAAAGAAAGCTATTATCCAAGGGAAAATGAAGCGATGCAACTTATAACTTATTTTTTTTTAGTACAAGATAATTATGGAAAATGTAAAAAAGGTTATTTAGTTTATAATGATAAAATGTTTATAATTAAAAATAATAGTAAAGTGCGGGGTTATTTTTTAAAAGAACTTAATAAAATGAAAAAGATGATAAACCATGGGAGAGGTGTTTGTGAACCTAGTTTTGTAAAATGTCGATACTGTATATGTCGAGGTACAGTATGCGAATTTTGTGATTGATTTTATATATACCTTAAATTTAGTTGACTTTTGGGGATAAATAAGTTATTATTATACAAGAATATTTTATCTTGATAAAGTGCGTTTAGTAGTTGTTATGATAAAGTATTACTTAACAAAAAAGGAGGCAACTTATGTCAAAAATGAAAAAGAATGACTTTTTTAAGTCACAGTTAGGTGTTGTTTTAGCTGCAGCAGGTAGTGCAGTTGGACTCGGTAACCTTTGGGCATTTCCTTATAAAGCGGGAGCCAATGGTGGAGGCATATTTATATTAATGTATTTGTTTTTTGCTCTATGTCTTGGTCTGCCTGTTATGATTTCGGAATTTATTATAGGTAAAAATGCAAGTAATAGTTCTAGTATTAGAATGTTCGACAGAATACCAACAGAGAATGAAAAACGTCCAGTTTTCTTTAAATCCATAGGTATACTAGGGTGTATTTCTTCGATTATGGTTGCGTCCTTTTATGCTATTATTGCGGGTTGGTCTTTTGAATATTTGCTAATGGGTATAACTGAGGGTTACTCGGCTTTTGCTCAAGGCCCTGAATATGCTTCAGTTTACTTTGGTTCTTTAGTTACAAATTTTGAACTTTCAACGATATATGGCGTAACATTTATTGTTTTGACACTTTGTATTTCTTTTTTTGGAATAAATGCAGGTATAGAAAAGATGAGTAAAGTTTTAATGCCATTACTTGTTGTTATATTAATATTGTTACTTGTAAATGGTGTTTTATCAGGTGGATTTGCAAAAACTGTTAACTTTTTAATATTTCCAAGTTTAACTTCATTTGATGGTACAAAGGTTAATATAGCAAGTGCAGCACTTACGGCTATGAGTCAGGCTTTCTTTTCACTTTCACTAGGTATGGCTGGTATGATTACATATGGCTCATATATGCCAAAAGAAAGCAATGTTATAAGTACATCACTTAAAATTGTTACCTTTGATACTCTTGTAGCTTTTTTAGCAGGTTTTGCAATTTTTCCTATTGTTTTTGCTCAAGGGTTAGACCCAGCACAAGGAACAGGACTTGTTTTTAACTCGCTTACAGTTTGTTTTGCAAATTTGAAATTAGGTAGATTGCTTGGTATTTTAACTTTTTCACTTTTACTTATAGCAGCAATTACTTCGCTTGTGTCAATGCTTGAAACTGTTATTTCAGCTGTAATTGGTGGAACAAAAATTGAACGTAAAGGTGTAGTTGTAGTAATTGGTTTATTTGTTATTTTAGGTTCTGTTCTATGTCAACCAGCTCTTGGGTTATCGGCTAGTTTTTTAGAATTTGCTGCAGATAATTTAATGGATCAGTTTGACCAATTAACTATGAATATGTTTATTCCCTTTACATCATTGTTAACTGTTTTGTTTGTAGGTTTTAGAATTAGGAAAGATTTAGTTATAAGTGAGTTTAGAAGTCAATCTTTAGGTAATAAATTTTATTTTTACATTAGATTTGTGTTACCTATCATTTTGTGTTTTGTAATGTTTATAGGATTAAAAGATTTGTTTACTTAAAATAAAAATTATTATAATGGGTTAAAAGAGATATGTTTATTAATCGAATAGATTAGCCCCACGCCTCTAAGTGTAGCGTAGGCGGAGGGAAAGGCTAATCTACCAAAAGTGGGGGTTCAAGCTCCCACTTTCAGGATAGGTCATCGTGACTTAACATATTTCTTTTATCCATTTTTGTCGTTTATGAAAAGGATATTAGGGGGAGCTATGTCTTTAAAAGGTGTATTTAAGCAGACAACAGAAGAACGATTAAAGTTAATTACTGAAGGTGATTTAAAAAAAGCATTTATATTTATTGCTTTGCCTGGTATACTTATGGTAATGATAAAGTCAGCAGCACCACTTCTTGACGGATTAATCATTTATAGATTTGATGATGAAGTAGGCGGGGCAGCGATTTCCTACGCAAACTCTTTAAACAACATAATAAATATGGGGATTTTTGCTTTAGGTATAGCAGGAAGTGCAATAATAGGTAACTTTAATGGTGGAGGAGATAGGAAGAAGGCACTTGACTATACAGGACAACTTATAGGCATTGTTATTTTGATAAGCTTAATTGCCATACCCTTTGTCTTACTTGCAACATATGGAATGACATATAATTTTGACGATTTAGATTTAAAGAGAAAAGTTATACAATATATATGTTTTACAGCAATTTCTATACCTTTTCTAACCATACAAGTTGTATATTCATCTGTAAAATCAGTTTTTGGAAAACCTGAAATTGCACTTTATAGAACATTACTGTATGTGCCTATCAAACTATTTTGTTCTTTTATGTATATTATTGTTTTTAAGCTTGGGGTTATAGGTGCAGGACTGTCAACTTTAACCTCATCATTTATTGTTAGTCTATTCGTAGTTTATGATATGTTTTTAAAAAAAGATGAAGATAGGCTTGAATTTAAACAACTTATTCCTAAAAAATTTAGCTCTAAAATAATATTACTTAAGGCATGGCCGTTGATGTTACAAGATTCGTTGAAATCCCTATCATTCTTTCTAATTAGATTTGAACTTGCAAAGTATGGTACAATGGCGTTATCAGCAGGTGGGATTGCAAGTGATATAAATATGTTATTTTCAAGTTTTCTATCATGTTTTTCATCGGCAATTATAGCCTTTGTATCTGTAAACATAGGCTCAAACAATAGAGAAAGAGCCATAGAGAGTAGCAGATTTGCATTACAACTTGGTGTAAGTATAGCTATAATTTCAACAATAATTGCAAATATATTCACACCTCAAATAGTAGCTTTATATACTGATGATGTTGAACTTGCAAGAGCTGCAATTCAAGCTACTAGGCTATATTCATCTGCGTTCATTGGCTTTGCAGTAATGTTCAATATATCTCCGACTTTTAATGCTCTTGGACAAAATAAAATAACTTTATTTATTCAGCTAATACGTATTTGGGTTGTAAGACTTTTTGTATTGTATTTATTATATTTCTTGTTTGAAGATATTGGATTTATTGCTGTGTATATTTCCTTATCTATTGCAAATAATGTAGGTGGTATATTAAGTTATATTTTCTATAAAAAAATTAATTGGAAGCTTGTAAGTAAAAATATGTAAGGAGAAAAGTCTTATGGATAATAGAATGAATGAACTTATAGATATTCTTATAAAGGCTGAAAATTGTTATTATAATGATGATGAAAGTTTTATAAGTGATTTAGAGTATGATAAATTATATGACGAATTAAAGATTCTTGAAAAAAGTACAGGAGTAATTTTAGAAAATAGTCCGACCCAAAATGTCCAAAGCTTTTTAGTAGATAAGCTTACTAAGGTTGAGCATGTAAAACCTATGCTATCTTTACAGAAAACTAAAAATGTAGAGGAATTAGTTGCTTTTTCTGAAAATGAAAAATGTTTATTTTCCTATAAAATTGACGGGTTAACTGTTGTTTTAACATACGAAAATGGTAAACTTATTCAAGGTGCAACTAGGGGGACTGGTGTTATTGGTGAAGATATAACACATAATGTAAGAGTTTTTGAAAATGTACCTAAAGAAATTTCTTATAAAGGCAGACTTGTTTTGCGAGGAGAGGCTATTATAACATTTGAAGATTTTATAAAAATCAATGATGAGATTGAAGCAAATGGTGGAGAACTATATAAAAACCCGAGAAATCTTTGTAGTGGTTCAGTTAGACAACTTGATAGTAGAGTGGCAAAAAAACGAAAAGTTAAACTTATAGCTTTCGGTATTGTTGAATGTGATGAAAAATTCAAGTTAAAATCAGAAGAATTGTTATTTTTAAAAAATGAAAAATTTGAGATTGTACCATACTATATAGTTGATAAAAGTAGCGTTAGTGATACAGTTGAGCTATTTAAAGAAAAAATTTTAGATGAAAATTATGCAACTGATGGACTTGTTTTGACTTTTGATGATTTGAGTTACAGTCAATCTAAGGGACAAACATCAAAATTTCCTCATGATAGTATTGCTTTTAAATGGAGTGATGAACTAAAGGAAACAACTCTACTTGAGATTATTTGGAGTCCTTCAAGAATTGGATCTATAAACCCTATTGCACACTTTGAACCTGTGGAGTTAGAAGGAACAACAGTCGAAAGGGCGAGTTTGCATAATCTTAGTATTTTAGAACAACTAGAACTTGGAATTAATGATAAAATTTTAGTTTACAAGGCAAATATGATTATACCTCAAGTATCTGAAAATCTAACAAAATCCAATAATATTGTTATTCCTGATAAATGTCCAACTTGTAGTAAGCCCACAACTATCGTTAAAAATAAGGACACAAAAACACTTCATTGCACAAATAAAGAATGTCCAAGCAAAATTTTAAACAAGTTTACACATTTTGTTTCAAGAGATGCTATGAATATTGTAGGCTTATCTAAATCTACTTTAACAACATTACTCGAAAATGAGTTAATTTATGATTTTACAAGTCTTTATGAACTTTTTGAACAAAAGGATAAATTATTGGAATTACCAAAATTTAAAGAAAAAAAAGTTAATAATTTATTATCTTCAATTGAAGATAGCAAAAATGTTTCTATTGTAAATTTAATTTATGCACTAGGTATAAATGGAATTGGACATAGAAATTCTAAACTTTTAGTTGATGAGTTAAATATAAAATCATTTGAAAGTCTATATGAACTTACCTATAAAGAAGTGTCAGAAATAAAAGGTTATGGCGATGTTATGGCTAAATCATTTATTGAATATTTTAAAAGTGAAGAGGACATTAAAATCTGCAATAAACTTATTGAATACTTGGACATTAAGTATCTAGCAGATATATCCGAAGATAATTATGTAGACCTTAAAGCAAAAGGTGAAGTTTTTGTTATAACAGGGGAAACGGTTATATATAAAAATAAAAAGGAACTTGGAACGTTTATAGAAAGTATTGGTGGTGAAGTAGGTTCAAGTGTTACTAAAAGCACAACATACTTAATTAGTAACAATAAAGAGTCTATCACTTCCAAAAGTAAAAAAGCAAAGTCACTTGGTATTCCTATAATTTCAGAGGAAGAATTTTTAGAACTTTTTAAGTAATAACAAGAAATAAAGGAGGATTTTTATGGCAGAGAAAGCGAAAGTCATAGAACTCAAAGATGATAAGATAATTGGAACATTGCAACGAACTGATGCTTGTGCAGGTTGTCATGCCTGTGAAATGGGTGTAGCTGAAAACGAAATGAGGCTTACGGCTATAAACAAATGTGATGCAAAAGTAGGTGACTATGTACTTGTGGAAATTACTGTAAATGCTATGATGACTGCTACTTTTTTGATGTATGTATTGCCTCTTATAACTATGGTTATAGGTTTTTTAATAGGTAATATGTATTCAGAAATTGCCTCATTTATTCTAGGTATTGCCTTTATGTTACTTACTTATCTTGGTATAAGATTTTACAATGGTAAAATGGATAAAAATAAATATATGGCAACAGCATTTAAAATTGTTGAGTAAATATAGGAGTTGGTAAAATGATAGAAAGATTTTGGAATGATTTTTGCACAAAAAATGGGTATGATTTTACATATACTGAGGCTTTTCAGTTTGGAGCAGATGCGAATTTTTTAGGTAGCTTAGTTGTGGAAGGCAAAAAAGTTGCAACAACATCAGGACTTGTATTTTACGAACTTGATGGAACTAAAATACCAGAAGCTAATGAATATTCAATTGTTCTAAATAGCAAAAATGAGCCAATTGCAGTAATAAAGACTACGAAAATTGAAGTTATGCCTTTTAATGAAGTATCGGAGGAATTTGCTTTATCTGAAGGTGAAGGTGATTATGAATTTTGGCACAAAACACATACAGATTTTTTTAAACAAGAATGTGCAAGTTACAATATCCCGTTTAAAGAAGATATGTTAGTTGTATGTGAAAATTTTATAAAAGTGGGATAAGTTTAATATAGAAATGGGCTGTAAAGAAATGATTGAGTTTCTGTACAGCCCTTTTTTTTGCGTACTAAATTGAATTTCTAGTAACGATATGACAACGTTGCAAAATAACAAAAAAACTTAGAAAAAATCCCAAAACGAGGAAATTTCTAAGTTTTTTAAAATATATCTATTAAATTAATTTTTCATAGCCTTAAATAAAGCTACTATTACCTTGTTTTTTATAAAATGGCAGACTTACTCCTTGGTTGTTTCGTTAGTTTGTAAAAATTAGATAAAGTCGCTAACATAAAAAATCTTGCAGAGTTTTAGCGAGTCCTCGGACTCTTGTATATTTGAAACTAAAAATATTTTTTATTATTGCATAATTATGTTCTACTTTACATCTCTTAGATGAAATTGCTTGTTGAATTTTTTTTCATTTTTAATTTTTTATACACTTAGTTTTTAATACTTGTTCTTCTTTTCATTATATTGTTCTTGTATTTTTTAACTTTTTCACTATGATTATCCACACATAAATAATCACTATCACCATAAAATTCTGTTTCTTCACCATGTAAACAATCTTCTACTGCATGTAAATCATGAACATATACAGCTGTAAACTTCACTGAGAGTTTCACTCCGTGAAACCAAATGAACGTATTTGTCCCTTATTCGTCGGGTTCTTTATTATGTATTAGTCCAGTTTTTTTCATCAACACCTGTATGTGCTTTGAATCCATGGCGATAGTTTCCCCCTTTTTTAGTCAACCAGTTTCTTTGTTACTTGATTTATTTTCGTTTTTTGTTGATTTTGGTGCGTTTATTATTATCGTCACCTTCATTCGTTCATGCCCTTTTATGTTTATTATATCATTATTTTGAAAACTTTTCGTCCATTTTGCTACGTTGCAAAACTAAAATAATGGCACATTGCAAAAGAAAAACCGAATTTTCATACTTTTGACAAACGCCACAAAGATGTTGTTTTGCTACAAAAATGGATTTTTCCATATTTTGCAAGGCCGCTATTTGTTGATTTTTATGCTAAATAAATGTATAATGGTAGATGCAGAGTGTAAAATAGCGAGTTTTTTTAATGAAATCGAGGGGGAAATACAATGAATGGAGTATCTTTTTTTTCATCGGAACAAGATGTATATGAAATAGCTAAGAACATTATAGAAGAAAATAATGATGATAGTATAATTTTAAAGCTAGTTAAAATAGAAGATACTGTTAAAACGGCAATGGAAGTAATTTCACAAGGTGTGAGTATTATAATCGCCAATGGCAGACAAGCAGAGGCTATAAAAAAATATACTAATGCTATTGTTGTTGAACCTGAAGTTTATTTCCAAGAACTTGCACTTTTGATATTAAAGGCAAAAAAAATTAAAGTCAAAAACATTTTGAATATTTCTATATTTTATTGGGGTGATGTAATTTGTGATACTACACTTTTTAATGAAATTTTTGATGTAAATTTAAAAATGTATAAACTTGATAATTCTTTTGATTGGAGAAATGAAATAATCAATAATGTTGATGTTGAAACAGATGTTGTTGTCGGAAGTATCGAGGTTACAAAAACTGTTGAAACAATCGAAAATATAAATTTTTTGAGCTTAGTTTTAAGTTTAAGCTATGAGTCTATAAAGAAATCAATAGAAAGTGCAAACATTATTTATAAAACAAATTTATCAAATGAACATAATGAGGTACGGTTTAATACTGTTTTAGAAAACTCAACAAGTGGAATTTTGAAAATTAACTCAGAGGGAACGATTTTAGTTGCAAACCCTGTAATTGAACAGATTTTTACAAATGTAAATGATATAATTGGTAAAAACCTAATTGATGTTCTAGTAGAAATAGATTCTAATGAATTGAAAAAAATACTTGAGGGAACTTTAGAAAATTATTCAACGGTTATAAAGTATAGAGCAAAGGAGTTAACTATAACTATTGAGGCAATAAAACTAGGTAATATAGTTACAGAAGCAATAGTAGTTTGCAATGTCATAAATAAGATAAATACTGCTGAAAAAGAAGTGATGAGAGAACTGTATCTTAAGGGAAAAAACGCACGTTTGACCTTCGATGATATTGATAAAAATATGAGTGATTTGAAAAGGATAGCTGAAAAAGCGAAGGTATATGCTATGTCGTCAAGTCCAGTTCTAATTGAAGCAGTATCAGGACCTGAATTAGAATTGATAGTACAGGGTATTCATAATTATAGTATGAGAAAAAATGCCCCTTTTATTTCTATTAATTTGGCTGGTATGGTTGAAGAAGAACAAGAAAGAGCTCTTTTTGGAACTTCAGTTAATGGTGAAGATGTTAAAGGAGCGATTGAAAAGGCGAAATATGGAACACTTGTGATTAAAAGTATTGACAGGTTAACCTTAAGAAATCAATATAGGCTTATAAGTTGTATTCGTAGCAAATATTTAACTAAAAATAACGATTATGAAGATATTGTTTTAGTTGACACGAGGATTATTGCTTGTTGTGGTAAGGACTTAGCAAAACTTCGAGAAAAGTTTTTGTTTAGGTCGGATTTATACTTTAAGTTACGTTCCTTAAGACTTAGAATACCTAAGTTAACTGAAAGAAAGTCTGATGTTGCTTTTCTTTTAGACACCTATATACAAAAATATATGAAACACTATTCCAAATTTCATATTTTAACAGCAGGTGCTAAAAGAGCTTTACTTGAATATGAATGGCAAGGGAATAGTATCCAGTTAGACGCTTTTTGTGAAAGATTGATTTTAACTTTAAATCGTAGAAGTATAACGGAGGGTTATGTAAAATCATTGTTAGATGAACTTTATCACACACCTAGTAGTATTTATAATGAAAGCGATTTAAAAGTTGAAAATTTTGAGGAGATTGAAACTTTATCAGAAATAAAGGATATAGACCCATTTCAAGAAGTTTTGATTAAGACTTTATCTAAGTATAATGGCAACAGAACATTGACGGCTAAAGAGCTAAAAATTAGTACTACAACTCTTTGGAGAAAAATTAAAATGTATAATCTTGATGGTAATTCTTAAAAAAAGTTTTACGAAAAATAAAACTAAAGGTAAAAAGCATTTCAAAATGAAAATATTTTGAAATGCTTTTTGCTATTTTGTGTTGGTTATATTGCAATATGAAATACATTAACTAATTTAAAAAAAACATGTTGAAATATTGTTGAATTTGCCAATTGTCAAAAAAAAGATTATGTTTTATATTTAATATATCAAATATATTTGAAATAAGGAAATACGAGGGTAACTATATGGATTCATTTAATTTTAAAGATAAGATATGTTTTACAAAAGCTATTTACTACAATTTTAATCCAATTCCATTACCTAGAAAATTTAAGGATGCTACGGGTGGTATGGGTTTAAATGCTCCAGAACAGGGTTGTATAGAATTATACGATTCAGAAGGTTGTGTTGCTCATATGACAGTAACTAGAGGTTTTGTTAAAAATATTTTGCCAATGATTTTAACAGGTGAAACTTTATCTTATAATGAATGGAGAGATAGTTTATATTGGAAAGTTAGAAATCAAGGACATCAAAGCTCAACAGCAGTTGAAGTTGGTATGTTAGACTTATTAATGCTTGATTTGTTATCACAAAGACACAACAAACCATTACATAGATTTCTAGGTGCAACAAAAAACTGGGCTAGTGCATACAAAGGTGGAGGTTCAATTTTATTGGAAGATAACGAGTTGTTAGAAGATATGATTCGTTACAAAGAAGAAGGATACACAACAGTTAAATTTAAAGTCGGTAGCTCAAGTACTGATTTTGATAGAGATTTGCGAAGAATTGAAAAAGTTAGAAAAGCACTAGGCGAAGATTTTGAAATTGCTGTTGATGCAAACCAAAAGTGGACTGTTGATGAGGCACTAGAATTTGACAAACTTGCAAAACCTTATGATTTAGCTTGGTTAGAAGAACCTATACACGCACATAATATGAATGGTATCAAAGAGTTAAAAGACAGGGGTATAAATGCAGATGTGGCTTTCGGAGAATCTATGCGTATTTATTATGCTTATGAAACTTATGTGGAAAAAGGCGTTGACCATTTGCAACCATCATATGGTAGAATGAGTAAAATTGATGACCTTTTAAAAATTAGAGATTTAGCAAGAAAAAACAATATTAGATTTTCATCAGGAGGAAGAACTTTCCTTAATGCTGTTTTAGGGTGTCTATACAATGAAGACGAAAAAATCGAACATCATGAGCCGATAAGTATGCCGGTTGGTGAATATACTTTATATCAGCCTGAGGAAAGAAAAGGTAGATTTTATTGTCAGGATGATATAGTTGGAAACCCACAAAGAATGAATATTGAGAAATTAGAAAAAGATGGATTATTGGAAAGCAAAAAAATATTTTATGTTAATAAATAAGGAGGATTATTTTATGAAAAAATTAGCAACGGTTTTATTAGGGGTAATGACACTAAGTACGATTTTAGTGGGTTGTGGAGGAACAGAAACATCAGGTGCAGATGCTTGGAAAAGTTCAACTATTTCTCTATTTGTACCAGGTAAAGCTGGGGGTGGTTCAGACTTAACAACTAGAGCATTAGCTACAAATTGGCAAACAATTGAAAGCGATTTAAGTTTATCAGTTGAAAATTTTGATAACACGGCTGTTTGTTACCAGACAATTAAAGGTGAAAAAGCAGATGGTTCAGCACTTTCACTTGCACATAGTGGTCTTTTAACTCAATATCTAACAGGTTCTTTAGATGTTAATCCAGAAGAAGATTTAACATTAATTGCAGCACTTGGCAATAACGGCATTAGATGTATTGCGGCGAGAATTGATGCGCCATATGATAATTTTGAAGAATTCTTAGCATATGCAAAGGAAAATCCAGGAGAAGCTAACGCAGGTATGGCACCAAATGGAACTAATCACTTTTTATTGGGTAAAATGGAAAGTGCTTTAGATATAAAATTTAACTACGTTGAGGCATCAAATGAGGCAGACCGTTTAACAGGGTTAGCGGGTGGTTTTATTGATATTGGTAGTATTGGCTTAGCAAATGGTATTGAGTATGAAGAAGCAGGAAAGCTAAAAATATTATGTACTGTAGGTTCGGCTGGTTCAGTATCAGAAAATTTTTATCCAGGACGTCCTGAAAATTTCATGACTATGGAAGAAATGGGTTATGACTGTGCGATTGGAACAAATTATTACTTATTTGGTCCAGCAGGAATGGATGAAGCTATGGTAGAATCAATGAATGCATCTTTAGAGCCGATTGGAAATGCTGAATCTTCATTTGTAAGTGATATGAGTGATTTAGGTCAAATTGGTGAGTGGTACAATATAGCAGATTCAAAAGAGATTTTGGCAAATGAAGTTGCAGATATGACAGATGTAGCTAAAAGTATTGGTGTTTACGGTTTGGAATAAACTAAGTTAGGATAGGTGAATCTCTGTGAAAAAAGATAGGATAATTGGTATAGGTGCTATTTTAGTTGGATTGTTTTTTATGCTAAGTACAGGAAGTATAAAAATACCTACGGATTTAGTTGACCCCGGACCACGACTATTTCCTTACATTGCAGAACTTTTAATGATAGTTTGCGGTGCAGGTATAGTATATGAGTCTTACATAGATAAAAGTGAAGAAAAAGCATATTTAAGTAAAGAAGGGTGGAAGAAACTTGGCTCAATATTTACTCTTTTAATAGCTTATGCAGTAGGTTTGAATTTTGTTGGCTTTATAATTTCAACACCTTTCATGTTTGCAATTTTAATTCAAATCCTAAATTCTCAAGGCTTTCAGCCTTGGGTTAAGGTTATTTTAATATCTCTAGCCTTAACAGCATTTATTTATTTCGCCTTTGCCATAGGTTTTAACGTTACATTACCTAAAGGGTCACTATTTTAAGATGAGAGGAAAAAGATATGAGTCAATATTTAGCTAGTCTTGCTGTTTTTTTACAGCCTTTACATATAGTAATTATTCTTTGCACATCTATTATAGGAATTATTTTTGGTGCAATACCAGGACTAAGTGCAGCAGTAGGTATTGCACTTCTTTTACCAGCCACATTTAGTATGTCGACAGAAACAGCTTTTGTAATGTTGATTGCTATGTATATAAGTGGAGTTTCAGGTTCGTTTATAGGTGCAACGTTAATCGGCATACCGGGAAGTTCATCTTCTATTGCAACAACTTTTGATGCTTTTCCGATGACCAACAAGGGTGAGTCGGCTAGAGCCTTAACTATTGGTATTTTGGCATCTTTTACAGGAACTTTCTTTTCAATATTAATTGCTACTTTTTTAAGTCCTGTAATTGCTGAACTTGCCTTAAAGCTTGGACCTTGGGAATATTTTTCATTATGCTTTTGTGCAATAACTTTGGTAGCCTCCTTATCTAAGGGTAGTATGTTTAGATGTTTGTTAGGTACATCAATAGGTCTTTTACTTGGAACTGTTGGACTTGATGTAGTTACAGCACAGCCAAGATTTACTTTTGGTAGTGCGAACCTAATGGGAGGTATAAGCGTAATATCAATTACACTTGGGGTATTTGCTTGTCAACAAGTTAGTATGAGTTATGCAAGAGGAACACAAAAACTTCCCGAAGTAAAAGAAACTAATATTGGTGGACTTGGCATAAAATTAGCCGATTTTACAAATCACATAGCAACAATTGTTAGAGCTTTTCTTTTAGGGCTTTGGGTAGGTTTTTTACCTGGTATGGGTTCAGGCGTTTCAAACCTAATTGCCTATGCATCATGTAAATCAGCAAGTAAGGAATCTGAAAAATGGGGTGAGGGTTACCCAGGTGGAATATGGGCTTCAGAAACATCTAACAATGCATCAATTGGTGGTGCAATCATACCTATGATGGCGTTAGGTATTCCAGGTGATTCCATTACGGCAATGCTTTTGACAGGTTTGATTGTACATGGATTGCAACCAGGACCATTACTAATAACAAATAATCCAGGTATTGCATATTTAATATTTAGTGGAGTTTTAGTATGCTCAGTTATTGTATTGTTCTTACAATTGTCTTGTAAAAAATATTTTCCACTAATTTTAAAAATACCATATCATTATTTGTATAGTTCAATTTTAATAATTTGCTTTATTGGTGCATATGGTACATCTAACAGTATGTTTTCCTTATACACTATGTTGTTTTTCTGTGTACTGGGTATAATAATGAATATAGCTAAAATACCAACAAGTCCTATGATTTTAGCCTTTATATTAGGTAAAGATTTAGAGCGCTATTTTAGACGAGGTGTAAACTATTCTGATGGTGATTTGACAGAATTTTTCACACGACCAATATCATTAATTTTAATATTAATTGGTGTGGGCAGTATTCTTATTCCATTTATTAAGAAGAAAATTAATCAAAGTAAAGTTAATAAAATATAAAGATTACAATATGGCTTCATTGCAAAATGTAGAAAAATCCATTTCATAGCAAAACAACGATTTTGTGCTTTTTTTCAAAAGGATGAAAATATACTTTTTCTTTTGCAATGCGCCATCACTTTAATTTTGCAACGTTTCCATATATTATAAATCACTATACTAAAAGTTAGTTTAAGTTGATTTATATTTGGCAAGGTCGCCATTTAGTATAGTTCATAATTTTTTTCATAATTAATATATAAAAAAAGTCAAGTAAACGCATATGCGTTTACTTGACTTTTTTTGTAATGACTTATATGGCTTCATTGCAAAAGTATGAAAATTTGGTTTTCTTGTGCAATGTGCCATTATTTTAGTTTTCTGGCGTTTCCATATAATTTTCTTTTTTTAATTTTATGAAAAATAATGTTTCAACATCATATCAAAAATTCACGGAATGGTTTTACAGTATTGCGCAAAATGAGGTTTGACATTAGACCTTGTATACAATTTATTGGGTATTTGATTATACAAGACTAATATGTGTATAATTATATTAAATAATATAATATTTTTTATTAGTTTTTACTATACATGTTAATTTCTAAACGTATTTTTATATAAAAATACAAAAATAACAATTTTTTTAAATTTTTAAACAAGAAATAATGATAGTAAAAAGGTTATAATTTTAATCATAGTAGTATTACAAAAGTAATATTAAATTTCAGAATTGAGATATACTCAATAAGGAGGGAAATTATGGCGTTAGGTATGTCAGTATTTGGTGTATTTTTTTCGTTATTTCTATTAGTAGTTTTAACGTACAAAGGATTACACTTATCTTGGGTTTCAATTATAGCCGCTCTAGTAATTATGGTAACAAGTGGGTTAGTTATAACGGAATCATGGGATAATTTAATTGCTGCTGGTATTGGTCAAATGGCAGGGACACTTATACCGTTATTTGTAGCAGGTGCAACATTCGGTAAGATTGTTGCTGTATCGGGAGCAGCAGATTCATTTGCGAATTTTGCATTAAAGTTTTCTGATAAGATGAATGATAAAGCTAAAAGATTATATGGAGCTTTTTTGGTAATTTTGTTAGGTATACTTATGGTTTTAGGTGGAGTTGATAACTTTGCAATTTTGTTTACTCAAATTGCTATTGCAGCAAGTATTATGCACCATGTAAACATTCCAAGAAGATTTATGTGTGCACTTATCATAATTGGTTCAACAGCAGGTGGGTTATTGCCTGGTGCTCCTTCTATGATGAATATTATTGCTAATCAATATTTAGGTACGACGGCAACAGCAGCTCCTATATTAGCGACGAGTGGTTCACTTTTTATAATAATATTCACTTTAATAGGGTTATCTAGAATGTGGGAAAAAGCTATTGCTAATGGTGAAAACTTTGACTTTGGTCCGTTAACACAAGCTAAGTTTGATGAAGATAATTTACCACCATGGTTTTTCTTATTAGTTCCAATCATAATAGTTTTTGTTGCATACAACTTTTTAGCAATTCCAATATTTTTCTGTATGTTAATTGCAGTTGTTGTGTCAAGTATAATGTTGTTTCCGTATCTTCCTTATGAAGAAGGTTTACATAAAAATGCAGTTTATGCAAGATTTGCATCATTAACGAAGCAATTTAATGGTGGTGTTGAACTTGCAGGTATTCCAGCTATTATTCTTATAAACATGGCTTTAGGTAATGTTATTTCAGAAACTCCGGCTTTCTTCTGGTTTGTTGAGATAGTTTCAGGTGTAAATGGTTCACCGATAATCTTGTTTACTATTATAGCTATTATAATTATCGGTATTTCAGCATCAATGTCAGGTATGATAGTAATGTTCAACTTAGCCGCAACTTTGTTTATTCCTGTAATGGGGCTTAACCCAGAAGTTGCACACAGAATAGTGATGTTCTCAGCAGTTGTTCTTGATACTATGCCATTTGGTTCTATGGTTGTTGCTATACTAATGCTTACAGGTGTTAAACACGACAAAGGATATCCACCAGTATTTTTCTCATCTGTTGGTGTCACGTTCTTCGCTTGTATCTTTATAGCTATTCTCGCAATGATGGGAATAAGATAGATTGACATGGCAACGTTGCAAAACTAAAATAATGGCACATTGTAAAAGAAAAACCAAATTTTCATACTTTTGACAAACGCAGGAAATGTCGGAGATATACCATTTCCTTGGGTTTTGTCAAAACCGTAAAGCCATTGTTTTGCTATGAAAATTGATTTTTCTACATTTTGTAATGAAGCCATATATATGTTATAGATATTATGCAATTCATAAATTCATAAAAGAAAAAACCTAAGAACTAAATTCTTAGGTTTTTTCTTTATTAATTGTACAAATTAGACTCCAATAAAGTTGTTTTGTTATTTATCCATTGTGTTTTTATCAGTATATCCATGTAGTTTTTCGCCTATTTCATCAATAGGTAAATTTTTGTATTTTCGATCTTTCCAACCCATATCATAAACTAAATCTAGTAGTGGTATAAGGGATTGCCCTACATCTGTAAGTCTGTATTCAACTCTAGGTGGAACCGTAGGTATAACTATGCGACAGACAAAGCCGTCACTTTCTAGTTCTTTTAAATTTCTAGATAATTCTTTTTGAGTAATAGGTAACTTTTTTAAAAAAGTTGAAAAATATGTAGGTTCATCTTTACTAGAAAAAATGCCTCTCACAATGTAAGGTTTCCACTTGCAAAATAACACGCTCATCATATGTCTATAAGGATCATTTTCTAAAGCTTTTTTTTTGATTGCATTAGTTTCTTTTGTCATAGGCTATATCCTTTTTTAATTTTATATTAACATATAAAATTGCAACTTACAAGTTAATTTATATATTATGTTACCTAGATATATATAAGTAGTTAGAAAAAAATTACTTTTTTTATAAATGCATCAAGGTATAATGAAACTAAATATAGGATTTGTTATAGTTACCTTAAAGTTATATAGTATCATATTGAACAGTATACTACAAAAGTGTAATAACCATACATTTTTGTGCCTTCTTAACAAATCAAAAAAACTTTGTTATAATTTTAATAAGGAATAAAATAGGTTAGGAGAAAAATATGTATCAAATTAAATCAACTTGTTCGGGTTGTCATACTTGTGAGTTAGTTTGTCCAAGACAAGCAATTTACTATAATGGACCAAGATACAAGATTAATCATGAAAAATGTGTAGAATGTGGGCTATGTGATAAGGTATGTCCAACTTGTTCAGTGTATAACACGGAGAAAGAAGAAAAAATTGTTGCACATGATTTAATGATAAGAGAATGTGATGTTGTTGTATGTGGTGGGGGAAGTGGCATAGTTAGTGCTATAAAACTTGCACAAGAGGGTAAAAAAGTTATTTTACTTGAAAAAGCTAAACGTGTTGGTGGGAATACTGATATGGCACATGGCTTTTTTCCTATTTACACAAAACTACATGAAGAGAATAACGTAGAAGATGTAAGAGAAGAAGCAGTTGAAGTTTTATCGAAACGTACAGAAGGTGTAGTTAGTGAAGAAATTTTTGAAACAGCTGTTTACGGATGTAGTGAGTTTTTTGACTGGTTACTTGAATTTGAAGGAACAAGAGATGTTTTTAAACTTGAAGTTTTTGGTGAAAAAAGAACGCAAGGACCTTTATACGGACCAGCTGTTGTAGGTTTTCCAAAACGTATTGAAAATCTTGCAAGTAAAGATCCATCAATTGGACCTGGTTGGGGTGGAACTTTTGTAAAAAATACAATGTTAAAAGCAATAGTTGAGCAAAAACTTGATGTTGAAATTTTACTAGAGCATGAAGCATATGAGTTATTAACTAAAGAAGACGGTTCGATTTTAGGGGTGTTAGCAAAAGATAAAGGTGGAGAAACGAAGATTTTATGTGATAATGTAATTTTAGCTACTGGTGGTTTTGGAAGTAGTGATGAAAAGTTACAAAAATATGCAAACTTCTTTGATGTAGATAGATATGTACATAGATTTTCAGTACCATCAGATACAGGTGATGCGATTGACATGTTGCAAAAGTTAGGTGTAGAACCTAATCCTGAACGTATGTTTGTCTCTATGTTTGGACCTGCACATCACCCATATAACTATAGTTTATATAGAGTTTTAGACCATCCAAGTTGTTTATCTGTTGACTTGAATGGTAAACGTTGGCAAGATGAAACTGGTGGTTTGTTTATGGGAAGATTTAATATAGTAGGTCATCCAAAAGAAGCTACATGGGGAATTTTTACTCAGAAAAATATTGATGATATAATATATACATATTTAAGCGATGTAACTCTTGCAGATGAATACAATTGTTATGAATCATATCAAGAAGATTTGGATAATGAAGCAAACTATAAAGAAGCACCTGTGGTAAAGGCAGATAGTATAAAAGAACTTGCTTTTAAAACTGGTCTTGACTATAATACTTTAAAAGAAACAGTTTCAAGCTACAATGTTTATTGTGCAAAAAAAGAAGATGAAGAATTTAAAAAATCACCAGAACATTTACGTCCTCGTGAAAAAGGTCCGTACTATGCAATATATGGACAAAGATTTTCTGAAGCTGCTATGGGTGGTGTTATGGTAAATGAAAAATGTGAAGTTTTAAGAAATGATAATACTGTTATAAAGGGGCTTTATGGTGTAGGTGATACAACTTCGGCTATGCATAGAAAAGACGAACTTGCAGTTATTTCTGAGTTAACTTGGGCATTTGCATCAGCATATCGTTCGGCTATAAACATTTTAAATGAAAGAGAGGGTAAATAAATGGATACTAGACCATATATGATTCCTTGTAAAACACCAATGGAAACTATTGATTATGAAGAACGAATTACAACAAACAATGAAGTTAATCTTGGGTATAGCGAAGAAGATGCACTTATAGAGGCTAACCGTTGTTTAGATTGTCCAGAAAAATACTGTACACAAAAATGTCCAGTATCTGTTGATATACCTGCATTTATAAAGGAAATAAAAAATAAAAAGTATGGTGAAGCATATAAAATCATTTTAAATAAAAATCCTATGCCAGGTGTATCAAGTAGAGTCTGTCCTCGAGAATGTCAGTGTGAAAGCGACTGTACACGTGGTATAAACAATGAACCTGTTGCAATCGGTAATCTCGAAAGGTTTGTTGCTGATTTTAATAAGAGAATGATATTAAAAAAAGAATTTGATTTAGTTAATAGTGATAAAAAAATAGCTATTGTTGGTGCGGGACCTGCTGGACTAACTTGTGCTATATCACTAGCTGAAAGTGGCTTCGAAGTTGTTATATATGAGAAAGATGAAAAAGTTGGAGGTGTGCTTTCTTGGGGGATACCATCCTTTGTTCTACCTAAATCAATTTTGGAAAATCTTGTTTCCTATGTCAAAAAGTTAAAAATAAAAGTAAAGACGAGTGTAAATGTTGGAGAAGATGTTTCCATTTTAGATTTACAAAAGGAATATGATTCAGTTTTTGTAGCAACAGGTTCTCCGACACCTTTAGATTTGGATTTAGAAGGTAGGTCTTTAAATGGTGTTGTTTTAGCAACTGATTTCTTGAAAAATAATAATGACCTAAAAGGTAAAAATGTTGTAGTTATAGGTGGGGGAAACACTGCCGTTGATTGTGCAAGAGTTGCTGTACGTTCAGGTGCAAAGGTTTCTATGTTGTATAGAAGAACAATTGATGAAATGCCTGCAACATTATCGGAAATCGGTCATGCTCAAGAGGAAAATATAAACATTGTACCTCTTGTTCAACCTCTTGCATTTAACGGAGATGATGGATTAAAATCTGTTAAGTTATCTAAAATGGAATTTACTAAAGCCGATTACCCAGGTGGTAGAAAAAATGTTAAGGCAACAGATGATTGTATAGACATAGATGCAGATGTTGCAGTTATTGCTGTTGGTTTTAAAAATGTATCAATAGAGCATATTGAGAATGATGATAACTTTAAGATTTCAGTTAATAAAAGTTTTGAAACGAATTTAACAAATGTTTATGCAGGTGGTGATGCTGTTACAGGTCCTTCAACAGTTATGAAAGCCTCAAGTATGGGGAAAGATGCAGCTGTTTCTATGTTTTCGGCTTGGATTAAGTAAAATAAGTAGGCAACATAAGTAAAATGGCAACGCCATAAAGTACACCATTCTGGTCGTCTTAGATTTGTGTAACAAATCTTGACTTAACTGCAAAATGCAACGTTTCCAACTTATTTTTCTTACATATAGACTTGATATAGTCTAGGCTTGTTTCATAAACTTTGTAGCAACAAACCTTGTGTTTGCTGCTACATTATAAAAAAAGGGGCAAACAAATGTATAACAAAGATGTAATTGATTTAATATATAACCTTGAAGTAGCATGTTCCCCACAAGATATGATTGACTTAATATCTGTTTATTATAAAAATCCGATTTTTTACGAAAATTCTTTTTCAAAGGTAACTTATTATACAAGAAGTCTAAATATTAATGATGATTTTTGGAATAGAGGTATTGTTGAAAAGGGTATACATAATATGACGGTTCCTATTAACATAAGTCATAATTTTATTACAAAAGAGTATGAAGCTAAAGATGAACCAGTAGTTTTAGACTCACTATGTTCATATGAAAGTGATGTTAAAGGTTATGGTCTACCAGTAAAAATACTTGGTAAAACACAGGGTATTTTGTTTTTGACGCAGATTTTAAAGACTAATAGTAATGATGAAATTAAATTGTTTCCTTTATTTATGAAGATTTTTGAAAATAAACTTAAAAGTATTTATGAACGAAATTTAATTAATAGTCCGGCTATTAGTAATTTGTTTTTGCGTATGTTAGATGGAGAGTATGTTAACCCTAAAGTTGTAATGCAATATTTTCAAAAAACGGGTTTTATGCCTAAAAAATATTTTTATATAGTGACTATTTGGGAAAACCCTATGTATCCTCTGTATATTAAAAATGAATTATACGATTTAAAAAATTATGTAAATACTCGATGCAGCAATAAGCTTGTTAAGTATAAAAATAATTTAGTGCTTATATATACGAGTGATGAAAGTGCATTTAATTTAGCTAAAGAAATACCATTTCTTTATAAGTATATTGAAGAAAAAAAGCTTTATGTAGGCATAAGTTCTGGATTTACAAACTTAAACAACTTGAGTTTCCAATATGAAAATACTATTAAATGTGTAGAAATTGGTTCCAAAATAAATCCTAATGAATGTATTTTTTCTTTTGAAGAAATGAGACATTTTGTTTTACTTCATTCGTGGAAAATGCAAATCGGTACAACGGCTGTTTTTGTTCATAAAGATATAGAAACTCTTTTAGCTTATGATGATGAAAAAGGCAAAGACTTATTTAAAACACTACAAGTGTACTTTGAACAAAATATGGATTTTTCAGCAACGGCTAAGGTTCTCTTTACTCATCCAAATACCATAAGATATAGAATACAACAATGTATAAATATTTTAGACTATGAAAATGAGAAGAGTATGCCTCTTTGGGATTATTACTTATCATTTAAGTCTTTAGAATTAAATGATAAAATGAATAAAGGTTTTGAAATTGTTGATGAAATGGTTTTTGAAAATTTAAAGTAGTGTGTGTTTATATAAGGGTCTGTACAAAATTTTTAAATTTTGTACAGACCCTACTAAGATATATTAAAGAATTTTATGTACAGTTTGACAAAGTAAGTTTATAGTGCTATATTAAATGCAGTAAAAACTTATTTAAAGGGTATAAATATGCAAGAGAAAAAACAAGAACTTACAAGAAATATTAGTATTTTATCAAATAGGGTACGAAGAAAATTAGATGATTTGTCAATTCGTGGTGAGTATACAAGTACACAGGGGAAAATATTATTTTTCTTATTAGCCAATGAAGATACAGATATTTTTCAAAAAGATATTGAAGAGCAATATGGTGTAAGACCACCGTCAGCAACAGAGTTGCTAAAAAAAATGGAAGCAAATGGGCTAATTACAAGAGATAGAGTTTCCTACGATGCAAGGTTGAAAAAAATCGTCGTAACTGAAAAAGCAAAGGCATATAGAAAACAAGTATTTGAAGAGTGTGAAAACTATGAAAATGAAGTTACAGATGGTTTATCAGAAGATGAAATTGATGTTTTTAATAAATTATTAGGTAAGATTATAAAAAACCTAAAGTAAAGGTTTTATGTAATCTTACTATTTTATACTTTTAAAATCTAAAGTATTTTCTTACATAATTTATTAGATGCTTTTGTTGACATTAGAATAAATAAATGTTACTATTTTAGTATAATGACTTACTTAGGTAACTAAATAAGCAGCTAAATAATTATCAATATGACATTTGACATAAAATAAGGAGGAAATTTTGAAATACGAAAATTTATTCAAACCAATTACTATTAGGGGAATTACTTTTAAAAATAGAGTTATGGCATCTCCAGTGACTACTGCAAGAATAGTAAATGAAACAGGGCGTCCAAGTTCAGAATGTATAGATAGCTATGAAACAAAAGCAAGAGGTGGAGTTGGTGCTATAACTTGTACGGAAACTTTTGTTGATAAAGATAGAGGTAGCCGTCATGACCATAGTATAGATATAGTTTCAGACCACTTATCTGTTGGACATCTTGAATCATTGTTTTTACTTGCCGAAGGTATAAAGGTCCATGGTGCTATAGCTAGTATACAACTTAACCATGTAGGTGCAATAAATCATCCATCGGCTATTAAAGATGGTAAAAATCCAATTGCTCCTTCTGGATATGTAAATGACGAAGGTGTACAGATTGATGAAATGAATATTGAAATGATGGAAGAAGTTGCAAACAATTTTGCTAAAGCTGCTGAAACAGTACATAGTGCAGGATTTGAAATGGTCATGTTACATGGAGGACATGGTTGGTTACTTGGTCAATTTCTATCGCCTTTAACAAATAAACGTACTGATGAATATGGAGGTTCTCTTGAAAATCGAGCTAAATTTCCAATTATGGTTATAGAAAAAGTTAGAGAGAGATGTCCAAAACTTCTTATAGAGTATAGATTGTCAGGGAGTGAAAGAGTTGAGGGAGGTCTTGAGATTGAGGAAGCTTGTGAGTTCGCCAAACTTATTGAAAATAAAGTAGATATAATCCATGTAACAAGTGGTTTATATTATGATCATGTTAAATCTAAAGCTTTTTCATCTATGTTCCATGAACATGGTTGCAACCTAGATTTAGCAGAAGCTATTAAAAAATCTGTAAGTATACCTGTTACAGCTGTTGGTGGTTTTAACAGTCCTGAACAAATTGAAGAAGCTATTGCAACGGGCAAGTGTGACTTTGTGGCAATGGGTAGACAATTACTTGCTGACCCGAATTTTGTTAAGAAAACTGCTGAAGGGCGAGAAGATGAAATTGCCCCATGTCTAAGATGTTCATGTTTTAATCCACTTAATCCAGATAAAAGCAAAAGACCTTTTGCTGAGCCATTTCAATGTACAGTTAACCCATATTCAATGCGTGAACTTAGAGTTAAATGGACACCTCCGACAAAAAAGAAAAATGTACTTGTTATAGGTGGTGGACCAGGTGGTATGTACGCTGCTATAACGGCAGCAGAACGTGGTCACGATGTTACACTTGTTGAAAAGGAAAATGAGTTAGGTGGGCTTTTATGGTTTACAGATTATGATGAACATAAAGAAAGTCTTAAAAGGTACAAAGATAGCTTAATTGTTAGAGTAAAAAGAGCAGGTGTAAAGGTTGTTACAGGTGTTAAAGCGAATAAAGAAACAATAAAAGAATATAATCCAGAGGCTGTAATTGTTGCCATAGGTTCAACTCCTTTAGTCTTTAACATTAAAGGGCTTAAAGAACACGCACACTATGCCTTAGATATATATAAAAATCCTGACATTTTAAAAGGTGATATTGTACTTATCGGTGGTGGGTTGATTGGTATGGAAACGGCTTATTACATTGCTGATAAATATGGCAATAACGTAAGTGTTATAGAAATGCAAGATGCATACGCTAAAGACGCATATAGTAGCCATAGAGATGCCTTAGAGTTATTCTTGCCTGATAATGTAAATGTGTATACAAACACAAAATGTATGGAAATAAAGGAAAATTCAGTTGTAGCTCAAAATCTCTTAAATAATGAAAAGTTTGAAGTTAAAGGCGAAACAATTTTATATGCCTTAGGTATGAAAGCTAGAAGTGATGAAATGTTTGAACTTGTAAGTACAATGCCAAACAGTAAATTTATTGGAGATTGTAAGCTACCTGCTCGTGTGCTACAAGCAGTAAGAGATGGTATGTTTGCGGCTTTAGATGTTTAACGTAATTTTTTATAGAATTTACTATATACAAGTGAAAAAATACTATTTATTTGAAAAATAGTGTTCTTTGCTACCCCGAATGCATAATACTATTTTTCATAAATATAATTTTATTATAGAACAAAGGAGCTGTAAGGAAACTCACATTATGTGAGATTTCTTATAGCTCCTTTATTTTTATTAATAAGATTTTCGCCGTATTGAGTTGTATCTAGACGTTAAATCTAAATAAAATAACATCACCATCTTTTACTACATATTCTTTACCTTCAAGACGCACAAGTCCTTTTTCTTTAGCGGCAGCCATAGAGCCATTTTCTATTAAGTCGTTGTAAGACACAATTTCTGCACGAATAAAACCACGTTCAAAATCACTGTGTATTTTTCCGGCAGCACCTGGTGCTTTTGTACCTTTGGTTATAGTCCAAGCACGAGTTTCTTGAGGACCTGCTGTAAGATATGAGATAAGTCCAAGTAGGGAATACGATGCACGAATAAGCTTATCAAGTCCACTTTCAGTTACACCTAAATCTTCAAGGAAAATTTGTTTATCATCATCATCAAGCTCTGATAATTCTTCTTCAACTTTGGCACAGACTACAAAAACTTCAGATTCTTCTTCTTTTGCGAATTCACGAACTTCTTGAACTAGGCTATTTGAATTACCGTCATCTGCAAGTTCGCCCTCTTCGACGTTAGTTGCGTAGATAACAGGTTTGTGAGTTATAAGACCGAAAGTTGAAACAAGGCTTTCCTCTTCGTCTGTAAACTCCATAGTACGAACGCATTTACCTTCGTCAAGTGTAGCTTTGATTTTTTCAATTAAATCTATTTCACCTTGATAAGATTTATCGCCTCTAAGTGCTTTAACTGCTTTTGCGTGACGACGTTCTAAAACTTCTAAATCAGAAAATATAAGTTCTAAATTAATTGTTTCTATGTCACGAAGTGGACCTATTGAACCCTCAACATGAATTATGTTTTCATCGTCAAAACAACGTACAACATGGACAATTGCATCGACTTCACGAATATGGCTAAGGAACTGGTTTCCAAGTCCCTCGCCCTTACTTGCACCACGTACAAGTCCTGCAATATCAACAAATTCTATACCAGCAGGTAGAATTTTCTTAGAGTCATAAATTTTAGCTAAGTTATCAAGTCTTTCATCTGGTACTAAAACAACACCTACATTTGGGTCAATCGTACAAAAAGGGTAGTTTGCACTTTCTGCACCTGCTTTTGTAAGTGAGTTAAATAATGTACTTTTACCAACATTTGGTAGTCCAACGATTCCTAATTTCATTTTTTTATCCTTTCAAATTGTAAATATTTATTATCTTAATATTCAACAATGCTTAGTTTTTATATTGCATTACAAAAAACTATAAAGTTTCGTAATTTTACCTATTATATATTATATCTAAAAATAGAAAATTTTGCAATAGAATTGTATACATTCGTTAAAATTCACTTGATTTTTCTTTTAAAAGGTGATATTATTAAGCTTGGTAGAAGGTTTTAAAAATCTATCTAAACTAATGAAAAAGGTGATGTTTTGTTTAAACGAGTATTAATAAAGTTAAGTGGTGAAGTTTTAGCAGGTGAAAAAGGATTTGGCTTTGATGAAAGTACAATAAATCCAATTGTCGATGATATAGTTACAGCAAATAAAAATTCACAAATTAATCTAGTTGTTGGTGGTGGCAATTTTTGGAGAGGTCGTTCTAAGCAATCAGGTTTTGATAGGAGTCGTGCTGACCATATCGGTATGCTAGGTACAGCTATGAACGGCTTATTTTTAGCTGATACTTTTCGTCAAAAGGGTGTAAAGGCTAGAGTTTTTTCGCCAGTTGCTCTTGCGAGTTTTACAGAGGAGTTTACAAAAGATAAAGCTCTTGAAAATTTGGAAAATAATGGTATAAATATTTTTGTTTGTGGACTTGGTCATCCATATTTTTCAACAGATACAATTGCGTCACTTAGAGCTGCTGAACTTGAATGTGATTGTTTGATGTTTGCAAAAAGTGTTGACGGTATATATGATAAAGACCCTGCAACAAATAGTGATGCGAAAAAGTATAGCGAACTTACATATAGAAAAATTATCGAAGATGATTTAAAAGCCATTGATACAAGTGCTATGAGTATATGTGAGGAAGCTGGTATTGTATCGTTAGTTTTTGCTCTTGATGCAAAAAATAGTATAATTCATGGTTGTAATAATGATGATATGATATATGAAATTGGAACTTTAGTAAAATAAATTTATTTTTATATTTAAAGATAGGAGAATGAAAATGACAATGCAACAATATGAAGAAAAAATGGTAAAAAGTATTGATTCTTTTAAAAGTGATTTAAGTAATATTAGGGCAGGTAGAGCAAATCCACATATTTTAGATAAGATTACAGTAGATTATTATGGAGTACAAACACCTCTTAATCAAGTTGGTAACATTTCAGTTCCAGAAGCTCGTGTATTACAAATACAACCATGGGAAGCAAACATTTTAAAAGAAATTGAAAAGGCTATAAATATGTCTGACTTAGGACTTACACCAAATTCAGATGGTAAAGTTATTCGTCTTGTTTTTCCAGAACTTACAGAAGAACGCCGTCAACAACTTACTAAAGAAATTAAGAAAAAAGGCGAAGATTCTAAAGTTGCAATTAGAAATATTAGACGTGAAGGTATGGACGCTTTTAAGAAACAACAAAAAGCTAGTGAAATAACAGAAGATGACCAATCAGACTTAGAAGATAAATTACAAAAACTCACAGATAAATATGTTTCTGAAGTTGATAAAATAGTTGATGAAAAAAATAACGAAATTGTAACTATATAAACTTTAGGGTATTAATGTGATTTTAATAAAAAATTATTAATTATTTATACTTTTTTTACAAATCTTATTTACTTAATAAGAAAAAATTGTTATAATTATAGTTGTTAGTCTGATTTATTAGAATTAGACATATATTATTAGGAGGTAGATTAAATAATGGCTTTAATCAAAAAAACATTTGACGGTAATACTGCTGCAGCTTATGCATCATATGCATTTACTGAGGTTGCTGGTATTTACCCAATTACACCAAGTTCTCCAATGGCAGAAATTACTGACGAGTGGTCAGCTAATGGACTTAAAAATGTATTTGGACAAACAGTAAAAGTTGTTGAGCTTCAATCAGAAGCTGGTGCAGCTGGTACAGTTCATGGTTCACTTGCAGCTGGTGCATTAACTACTACTTATACTGCATCTCAAGGTTTATTACTTATGATTCCTAACCTTTATAAGATGGCTGGTGAACTTTTACCAGGGGTGCTTCATGTATCTGCTCGTACTGTTGCAACACACGCTTTATCTATTTTTGGTGATCATAGTGACGTTATGGCTGCAAGACAAACAGGTGTAGCTATGCTATGTTCAAACTCTGTTCAAGAGGTTGTTGATTTAGGATCTATTGCACATTTATCAACTATTAAAAGTCGTGTTCCATTTATACATTTCTTTGATGGTTTTAGAACTTCTCATGAAATTCAAAAAGTTGAATGTCTTGAGTATGATGATTTAGCTGAACTTGTTGACTATGAAGCAGTTAACGAATTTAGACGTAATGCATTGAACCCAGAGCATCCTGTTACTCGTGGTACTGCTCAAAACCCTGATATATTCTTCCAAGCTCGTGAAAGCTCAAATAAGTTTTATGATGAACTTCCTGAAGTTGTTGAAAATTACATGCATAAAATTAACGAGAAAACTGGTCGTGATTATCAGTTATTTAACTACTACGGTGCATCAGATGCAGAACATATCATAATTGCTATGGGTTCTGGTTGTGAAGCAATTGAAGAAGTTGTTGATTATTTAGTAGCTAAAGGCGAAAAAGTTGGTTTACTTAAAGTACGTTTATTTAGACCTTTCTCTTTAAAACATTTCTTAGGTGCTGTTCCTAAATCTGTTAAGAAAATCGCTGTTTTAGATAGAACAAAAGAGCCAGGTTCTCTTGGTGAGCCACTTTATCAAGATATTTGTACTGCTTATATTGACGAACCTAACAAGCCAGAAATCTTTGCAGGACGTTTTGGTTTATCATCAAAAGACTTTACTCCAGCACAAGTTGTTGCAGTGTATGAAAGCTTAAAAGCTGACAAACCTAAAAAACATTTCACTGTTGGTATAGTTGATGATGTTACAAACCTTTCTATACCTGTTGGTGAAGAATTCAACCCTGTTGAAGATGGTACTGTTTCTTGTAAGTTCTGGGGTCTTGGAGCTGATGGTACTGTTGGTGCAAACAAAAACTCTATTAAAATTATTGGTGATAATACAGACCTGTATTCACAAGCATATTTCTCTTATGACTCTAAAAAATCAGGTGGTGTGACTCAATCTCACTTACGTTTTGGTAAAAATCCAATCCGTTCCACTTACTTAGTTAAAACAGCAGATTTTGTTGCTTGTCATAAACCAAGTTATGTAGATCAATACGATATGTTATCTGATCTTCGTGAAGGTGGTACATTCTTGCTTAACTGTAACTGGAATATTGAAGAAATTGAACATCATTTACCAGCTGAAATGTTAAAGCAAATCGTAAACAAGAAAATCAAATTCTATACTATTGACGCTACAAAAATTGCTTCTGAAATTGGTCTTGGAAATAGAACAAATACAGTTTTACAAAGTGCATTCTTTAAACTTGCTGATATCATTCCTTATGAAGAAGCAGTTGAACATATGAAGAAAGCAATTCATAAAACATATATTAAAAAAGGTCAAAGCATTGTAGATATGAACTGCTTAGCAGTTGATAAAGGTGCTGATGCTTTAGTTAAAATAGAAGTTAAACCAGAGTGGGCAAATGCAACATCAAAAGATAAAGTTGCTTTATATCCTGCAAACCCTGCTAAAGAAATGAAGTATGTTACAAGTATCTTAAATCCTGTAAATGCTCAAAAAGGTGATTTCTTACCTGTTTCTACATTTATCGGTCATGAAGATGGTACTGTACCAAACGGTACAGCTGCATATGAAAAACGTAACATAGCAGTTATGGTTCCAAAATGGAACAAGGATAACTGTATCCAATGTAACCAATGTGCTTACGTTTGTCCTCATGCAACAGTTAGACCGTTCTTAGCTAGTGAAGAAGAAATGAAAAATGCTCCTGCAAATTACACTTCTATCAAAGGTAGCAAAGGTTATGAAGAGTATGAATATAGTATCCGTGTTGATGTTCTTGACTGTGCTGGTTGTGGTGCTTGTTCTGTACAATGTCCTGCAAAAGAAAAAGCACTTGTTATGGAATCTGCTGAATCTCAATATGGAGAAATGGAAAACTGGTACTTTGCTAAGAGCTTAAGTACAAAAGTTAATCCAATGAAAAATACAACTGTTAAAGGTTCTCAGTTCGAGATGCCTTATCTTGAGTTCTCTGGTGCTTGTGCTGGTTGTGGTGAAACTCCATACGCTAAGCTTGTAACTCAATTGTTTGGTGATAGAATGTATGTTGCAAATGCAACTGGTTGTTCTTCAATTTGGGCTGGTTCTGCTCCAGCAACACCATATACAGTAGATGAAAACGGACATGGTCCAGCTTGGGCTAACTCTTTATTCGAAGACAACGCTGAGTTTGGTTTTGGTATGTACACTGCAGTTAAGCATATTCGTGAAGGCTTAGAGCTTAAAGCTAAAGAACTTGTTGATGCAGGTGTATGTGTAGAAGAAGCAAAAGCTTGGATTGATTCTAAAGATGATAGCGAGTTAACAAGAAAAGTTTCTACTTCTTTCGAAGAAGCACTTAAAGGTTATAACTCTTCTGAACATAAAGAAACAGTTAAATATTTACTTGATAACTCTGACCAACTTGTGAAAAAATCACAATGGATTGTTGGTGGTGACGGTTGGGCTTATGACATCGGTTTCGGTGGACTTGACCACGTTATCGCAAGTGGAGAAAACGTAAATATCCTTGTATTTGATACAGAAGTTTATTCTAATACTGGTGGTCAGTCTTCTAAAGCGACTCCTACAGCATCTGTTGCGAAATTTGCAGCAAGTGGTAAGAGAATCCGTAAAAAAGACTTAGGTGCAATCGCTATGACTTATGGTTATGTGTATGTTGCTCAAGTTGGTATGGGTGCAAACCAAAATCAACTTATCAAAGCATTAGTTGAAGCAGAGGCTTATGATGGTCCATCTATCATTATAGCTTATGCTCCATGTATCAACCATGGTATTAAAGGTGGTCTTATCTCAGATAAGAACTCTGCACAAGTTGTTACTAAAAAAGCTGTTGAGAGTGGTTACTGGCATCTATTTAGATATAACCCAGAACTTACTAAAGAAGGTAAAAATCCATTTACACTTGACTCAAAAGCTCCAACAGGTAGCTTCCGTGACTTTATAAATAACGAAAGCCGTTATACTTCACTTAAAATCACTTTCCCTGATGTAGCTGAAGAATTATTTGAGGCTGCTGAAAATGATGCTAAGGAAAGATATCAAAGTTATGTTAGAATGTCTGAAGCTAAATACTAATATTGTATAACTTTATGAAATTTCTATAAAATTAATAAAGAGATTTATATGTTTATTCATGTAAATCTCTTTTTTCATTTTTTATTTTATTACATATATTTTTTTATTGAAAGTTCATTTATTTAACTTGAAATATAATAAATTTTTTGATATAATAACAAGTGGGAAAAAGGTAATTTGGAGTATTACCTTAAAAAAATAAAAGGAGTATAATACTTAATGCTTAATGTAAAATTGAATAAGAAAAAAGGCTTTACTTTGATAGAGCTTATTATTGTTGTCACAATTATTGTAATTATATCTTCACTTGCGATACCTCTTGCTACAAAATATATAAACAACAGCAAGGAAGCTAAAAGAAATGCCGATTTCGAAACAGTGTATAACGCTGTGAATACAGGGATTGCTGAGTGGAAAAAAGACGGTGGTACTTTGCCAAGTGATTTTTTAAACTCAACTATTTCATTAAATCCGAGTAATGATAGTACTTGGGATAATAGTATTGAAGCTGAGGTTAGCAGTTATGTAGAGTATGTTATGCCTGGAAGTTTAACACTAGATTTGCAAGATACAAGAAAAGATAGTTATAAAGTCCATATAGCTTTAAATAAAAATCAAAAAATTAAAACAGTTTACATATCAAGTACTGATGGCTTTGAAACATACAATGGAAGCACACCTACATACAATGATACTGATTTTGACTTTTTAGGGTTGTTTCTTAAAAGCACTGCTAGTTACTAATTATTGATTAAAAAACTATGAAGATTTTTTATGTTTTTATAGTTTTATTTTTTTAAAAAAATCTCTAATGATTTTTCTGTTTACTTGTTTCTTAATAAGTGTTAAAATTTAAAGTGTAGTATTTGTATATATAGAAAGGACTAGTATGATTGATGATATTTTAAAGTATAATGAAACATTTGTTGAGGACAAAAAGTATGAGCAGTTTATAACAAGTAAATATCCTGAAAAAAAGATTGCCATTGTATCTTGCATGGATACGAGGTTAACTGAGTTGTTACCATCAGCTTTAGGAATTAAAAATGGTGATGCCAAGTTTATTAAAAATGCGGGAGGCGTTATAACTCACCCTTTTGGAAGTGTTATGAGAAGTTTAATTATAGGTATATATGAGCTTGGAATTGAAGAAATTTTAGTTATAGGTCATACGGACTGTGGTGCGAAATTTACCAATAGTGATGAGATAATAAGTAAAATGTTAGAAAATGGTGTACCACAAAAAAACATTGACCTTGTAAAATATTGTGGTGTAAACTGGGATAACTGGATAGGCGGATTTAATGATTTAGAAGACTCAATAAAAAAATCTGTTGATTTAATTAGAAATCATTTATTAATTTCAGATAATGTTGCTGTTCACGGCTTGATAATAGATTCTATAACTGGTAAGTTGGAAAAAATAACATAATTTTAAAAGACAGTTTAGCTGTCTTTTTTTATTTTTGAAATTAAATTTAGTCAATATTTCAAGAAGTGATGATTTTACAACAATTTTATGGTATAATTGTTGTAATGTATTGATTGTAAAAATACATTACAATATTATGTGAAATTAAATTGTATTTTAATTGCAAAAAAAGGTGGTGGAAGTATATGTATGATTTAGGTATAATTGGTGGAATGGGTTCACAGGCTACCGTTGAGATATTTGATAGAATAGTAAAAAATACAGAGGCGAGTTGTGACCAAGAACATATTGAAATTTGTATTTTAAACAAGGCAAAGATTACTGATAGAACGGATTTTATTTTAAATGGGGGAGTATCTCCTTTACCGACACTTTTAGAAGGTGTTGAGGATTTAAAAAAATTAGGTATAAAATTTTTTGCTATACCGTGTAATACAGCACATTATTTTGCTAAAGATTTAGTAGAAGTAGGTGGAATTACATTTATAAATATGATTGAAGAAACAAAAAATTATATTAAAAAATTATGTAAGTATAAAAAAGTATGTGTACTATGCACTTCAGGAACGGCAAAAGCCAATATATATGGAAATAACATAGACGAAGACATAAGTGTTTTTTATCCCAATTCTCATTTGCAAAATGAGTTAATGAATATTATAAAAGATGTTAAGTCTGGTATTTCAACTATTGAAAATAATAGAGATAAACTTTTTTACATTATGAGCGAGATTATTTCCGTGTATGATGAATGTTTATTTATTGTTGCTTGTACGGAGCTATCTGTTGTAGTTGAGGGCGAAAATTTTAAGTCGTTGGACTTTATTGATGCTATGGATATTCTTACGTTTAATATTATAAAAAAATCAGGGTATAAAATTAAAGAAAACAGTAATATTGACATCTCTTTGATATAAACAAAACCGGAGCTGTTAAGTTAAAATGAAAAACAACGAATAAAGAAATGAGCAAAGAATGGAGGTTCCACCCCAAACCTGACGAACGTACGACGTTCGAACCGGTAGATTTGAGAGTTAAGTAGTTAAAGCAAATATATTGCGATTATGAGGATTGTAAGATGTAATAATAGGTGCTAAAGACTCAAGTGGCGATTGGGACAACTTAAAATCATACATAGAACAAACACGAGAGTTAAACAAAAAGTTTTATGTGCTATCAGGAAATGATTCTTTGATTTTACCTTGTTTAAAAGAAGGTGGACATGGTGGTATTGCAGGTTGCTCAAATGTATATCCAGAAGTTTTATCAAATATATATAACTGCTTTATCAATGGTGATATAGAACAGGCACAAAAGTTGCAAGACTCCATAGGAACGTTTAGAGGAGTATTCAAGTATGGAAATCCGAATACAGTAGTAAAAAAAGGTGTCAAAATGTTAGGGTTTCCAGTAGGAGATTGTAGGAAACCTTTTAACTATTTATGTGATGAAGGTGTTGCTGAATTAAAAAAAGTTTTAGACGAAAATAAAGCTAAAGGCATGAAATAGTTTAAATAGTTTTCATAATATTTTCCATAATATAGTAGAAAGTGTTGATTTTAGAGTTATGTACAAAAAATCAACACTTTCTTATTTTTTAAATTTTAAATGCAATGGAATACAAGTGATAAAGTAATTGTCTGTATAAAAATAGTAAAAAAAGAAAAAAGCTATAAGAATTTAAGATAAAACCATTACACATTATAATAATTTTTTACAAAATTAATAAACTCCATAGCTATTAAATCATTTTCACATTCCAAGTTATAATATAAGTAGGTTGTACGAGTATATTCTTTATTTTCAAGGGTTAACTCTTCTTTATATCCAGTATAATTTTTAAGATGCAAAAGAGGTAAAATTGACCAACCAGCACCTTCCTCTACAAGTTTTAAAGCAACAATTGCGTTACTAGCTTTTATAATAGCTGTATCTTTTGAAATATTATTTTCTTCAAGCCACTTATACATTAAGTTATCAAGGGATGGAGATGATTCATAAGTAATCAAAGGTATTTTTGATAAATCATTATATTTGATTTTTTTATTATATACAAAGTAAACAGGCTCATTAGAGAGCTTTATTTTTTTGCCATCGAAAGAGTAGCTTTCTCTTATAATTGCAATATTTATTTTTTTATTATTTAAAGAGAGGTAATTTTCGTAGCTAGTATTCGATTTTATAATGATTTCAACTTTCGCTCTGTTTTTATAATAATTACATAACATAATAGGCAATTCATGTAAAGCAAATGCTGTTGCACAACCAATTTTTAGAGTGTGATGAGTATTATTTAAGTTATTTATTTTACGCTTTAAATGTTCTTTTTCTTCAATGTTACGTTTACAATATTCATAAAGTAAAAGTCCTGATTCAGTAAAAGAAACTCCTTTTTTTGAACGAATAAAAAGAGTAGCGTTAAATTCCTGTTCAAGTTTTTTAAGTCTTTTAGTTAGGGCAGGTTGGGAAACAAATAAATTTTTTGAGACATTTGTAATAATTTTATCTTCATAAAGTGATTTTATAAGTATTATATCGAAATCGTCCATGATTTACCTCCTAATCATAACCTTAGGTTATGGATAATCCAAAACCATAGTTTTATTATATTATACAACTATAATATTATCAAGTATAATTAATATAAAGTTAAAATAATGACAATATTTAAGAATAAGGAGATTAAAATGAGTAAGTATTATGATAACAAAGTAGTTTATAGAAATGGTGAAATGATTTTACCTAAAAATAATGATAATCTTGATAATCTTTCAGATAGCACAATAGCTTATCAGATTTTGTCAAAACATAATTTTAGCGAAAATAGAAAGAGTTTACAACTAAAATTTGATGCTTTAGCATCTCATGATATTACATATGTTGGTATAATACAGTCAGCACTTGCCTCAGGACTAAAGAAATTCCCTATACCATATGTTTTAACAAATTGCCATAATAGTCTTTGTGCCGTAGGTGGAACGATTAATAGTGATGATCATAACTTTGGGTTATCGGCTGTGAAAAAGTTTGGTGGTGAATTTGTACCAGCACATATTGGCGTAATTCATCAATATATGAGAGAGATGTATGCTGGTTGTGGAAAAATGATACTTGGTTCTGATAGTCATACAAGATATGGAGCTTTAGGTACTGTTGCAATCGGTGAAGGTGGAGGAGAGCTTGTAAAACAACTACTTTCTGATACTTACAATGTTTCAAGACCTGAGGTTGTTGCTATACATTTAACTGGAGTACTTCCTAAACATTGTGGACCGATGGACGTAGCACTTTCTTTAATCGGGCTTGTATATGAAAATGGACTTGTTAAAAACAAGATTTTAGAATTTGTAGGATCAGGTATTGAAACTTTATCTATGGATTATAGAAACGCCATTGACGTTATGACAACAGAAACTGCCTGTCTTTCATCTATTTGGGAAACTGATGAAAAAACTTATGACTTTTTAGAACTTCATGGTAGAGGTGAAGATTACAAAAAGCTTGTAGCCGATAATTGTATGTATGATAGCTATATAAGTATTAATTTATCAGAAATTAAACCTATGATAGCACTACCTTTTCACCCTAGCAATGTCTATGAAATCGAAGAAGTTTTAAAAAATCCTGTACCTATTTTTGAAAAAGTAAATCAAAATGCTAAAAAATTGTTTGAAAATAATAAAAATATTGAATTTGATTTAAGAGATAAAATAATTGATGAAGGTATTATGGTTACACAGGCTGTTATTGGTGGTTGTGCAGGTGGTATTTATGAAAATGTTGTGGGTGCTTTAGAAATAATCAAAGCTCTTGGTGTGAAAAACAATGAATTGCCTCTGAATGTATACCCATCTTCACAAGCTGAATACCTTGAGTTGTCAAGAAAAGGATATGTAGCAGATTTAATTTTCTCAGGTGCAACAGTTAAAACTGCTATTTGTGGACCATGCTTTGGTGCAGGTGATGTACCGAATTACAAAGGTTTTAGTATACGACACAATACAAGAAACTTTCCTAATCGTGAAGGTGCAAAACCATCAGAAAGCCAAGTTGCATCAGTTGCACTAATGGACGCAAAACATATATCAGCAACATATTGTAATGTTGGTTATTTACGTTCAGCAGAGGGTGTAGAAGTTATAGAACTTAACAAAACTCGCAGTTTTGATAAGACAATATACGATACAAAAGTTATAAATTACATTGGAAAGGAAGATAATTCCATTGAGTTAGTTTTTGCTCCAAGTATTGCTCCATGGCCAAAACTTGAGGCAATGACTGATAACATATTACTTGAAGTTGCCGCTAGT
>JBKEBX010000015.1:0-61046 GCA_047973385.1 Lachnospirales bacterium
AAATCTGATCCTAATTCACCGTCGTAACGCATGTTAAATCCATGATAGATAAGAGGTGGTATATATACAAATAATACTGACATATAGTACGCAAATGAACTTTTATCTACCAATTGTATTGCGTAATCTAAAGTAGGTTCAAAATATATCGTAGCAATATTTCCTTCGTACAAAACAGCTCTAGCCATCAATTTTTTATACCATAACTCCCAGGATAATAGAAAAAAGCACATTAAGAATACTAAAACCCACTCATTTTAATTTTAACAAATTTTTTGAAATAACGGTCTGGCTGAAGGTTGCATAACAGTGTCTTAAACAAGCTTTAATAGACAAAGCAGTTCGCAAAATTTATATAAAATTTAAACTAAATAAAGTCTTAATAGATGACCTAATATGTGTACAACCATAATATACCATAATTTGAAAAAAAAACTCAAGGCTTTTCATTATTAAATTTCTTTTCTTTCAGTTCACTTAAAAATTATATATACTCAATCTAATAGGATTAGTTAAAAGGTACATAAATATAGTTTTACATATAACACATATATAATAAATAAAATTGTTACAATCTTCAATCCTACAAGTAAATTTCCTAAAAAAACTCTTACAGAAAATAATAAAAAATATATACTAACGTAAGTTTTGTTTTACGTAAAATTACTAAGTGTAAAATTTCACATATCCCAATTTTTCAAATCAGCCATTGTTTTGCTATGAAAATAGATTTTTTTACATTTTGCAAGGTCCCCATTAAAGTTTTAAGCTACTTCAAATTTTTCATGTTTTCTTTTGATAGTTTTTTCAGTGTCTTTTTTGACCCTCTTTTAATGTCATGTTCTAACTTACGTTTACTATAATCTGTAAACAATGTACTAATATCATAGTTTTTAGGATATAAATCTTCTGCTTTATTTAAAATTTCTATTCTTTTAATATAAATACTTTCGATTTCTCCACCGATAAATACCTTTATTTTATTACTAGAATTTTTATTATCATACACTAAACCTACTCTACCGTCATCTAGTAGTTTCACGCTATCCCCAATGGAAAAAGAAACAATATCTTCTTCGACTAAGTTTTCTTTAGGTTTATTTATTTTACTTTTATCGACTATTGTTAAATCATAATCTTTAGTTTTTATGTATTTAAATGCTCGATCTCTTACTTCTTTAGATATACCCATTTTTTCTGCTATATAAAAAGCGTTACTATTACCAGATTTACCTATATGTAGTTTATATAGTGGTTCTAAAGTAATCGGCTTGTATTCCATTGCTGCATTTTCAAAATCTAAGTGTTGTTGAGAAAAAGATTTAATTTCACCATAATGCGTTGTCGCTAAAATTATTGTACCCTTTTTATATAATTCTTCTAAAATCGCTATTCCTAAACCTGCACCCTCATTTGGTTCAGTTCCACTTCCAATTTCATCTAAAAGCACTAATGTATTTTTGTTGCTTTTTGACAAAATATATGCTAAATTTTGCATATGTGCAGAAAAAGTACTAAGCGAGTTTTCTATACTCTGATTATCGCCTACATCTACAAAAATATTTTGAAACATAGATATTTCTGTTCCACTTTTAGCTTGAATATGAATACCTGATAAAGCCATTAAAGTTAGAACTCCAACAGTCTTTAAAACAACAGTTTTACCACCAGCATTTGGACCTGTAATTATCAATGAACGATAATTTTCACCTATTTTAAAGTTCAATGGTTGAAAATTTTCAATTAAAGGGTGTACACCGTCGATTATATTTACATAGCCCACCCTATTTAGTTTAGGTTCTATACCATTCATCGTAGCACTATACTTGGCTTTTGCAAATACCATGTCATACTTCGCTATAACATCAACATTCATCTTAATATCATAAAGTCTGCTATATACAATATCTGTTAAATATGCAAGTATTTTATATATTTCAATCTGTTCTTCAATTTTAAGAGTTTCAAGTTCTCCTGAATGTTTTGATATAGTCGATGGTTGAATAAATACTGTGCCTCCTGTTGATGACATATCTACTATATTGCCACTTACTTTGTTTTTATATATATTTTTAACAGGTACTGTATATGTATTGTTCCTTTGTATAACTATTGCGTCTTGTAAATATGTTTTATTATTAGAATTTTTTATAAAGCTTTCTAATTTATCTTTTATCTTACCTTCGCATACTTCAATATGTCGACGTATTTTTTTTAACTCTTTTGTTGCATTTGTATCTATCCCCATACCCCTTATGGTTCTATTTATTTCTTCTTCAATTTCGCTCATCTCTGTAATGTTAATAGTATAAGCACATAAATTTTTTGCATAACCTTCCTTGTTTTCAAAAAATCTCTTTATACTTTTACAGCCACGTAAAAAATCTGTAATTTTAAGGAAATCTTCAATGTCTAAAGTTGCATCTTTTTCTAATTTTGTTATTATTCCTGAAATATCTGAAATTCCTTTTAATGGTATATTATATCCATTATCTAGTAATGCTCTACCCTCACTTGTTTCATTTAGCCAATGTTTTATTAACTTCTCATCAAGACTTGGTTTTAAGTTATCTATCAAAGTTCTACCTAAGCCACTTACACAGTGTTGTTTAACTCTCTCTTTTATATCATTATAGTTAAGTGTGTTTAAAGTTTTATTATCCATGTATCCTCCGATTTTTTTTAATTTTCAAATTTTTCCAATAAAAAAAATAACCATAACTATATAAAACAAGTTTAACATTTGGCATACAAAAAAAAGTAATTCTAAACAAAATCACTAACTCTTTTTTTAGCCTGAAACTTATGTTTTACAAAGCTATAATTATTTACCTAACACACTCATACATAACCTCATTTCTGAATAAGTTAAATGACTTATCTGAAAGTGAAGCGTAAAACCCCACTTTCAGCATAGGTCATCTTGATTATTTATTATTTCTTAAAACAAAAACTATTTTAAGTTGAACCAAGCACTAAGCCCTGGATATTCTGCAATATCGTCAAGTTCTTCTTCAATTCTAAGTAATTGGTTATACTTAGCTACACGGTCAGTTCTAGCTGGTGCACCTGTTTTGATTTGACCTGCGTTTAGAGCTACTGCTATATCAGCAATCGTTGTGTCTTCAGTTTCACCTGAACGGTGAGAAACAACAGCAGTCATACCGTTACGGTTTGCAAGTTGGATTGCATTTAAAGTTTCTGTAAGTGTACCAATTTGGTTTACTTTAATAAGGATTGAGTTTGCAACACCTAAATCAATACCTTTTTGAAGTCTTTCTGTGTTTGTAACAAAAAGGTCATCACCAACAAGTTGAACATCTTTACCAAGTCTATCATTAAGAAGTTTCCAACCGTCCCAGTCGTTTTCATCTAAACCATCTTCAATAGAGATAATTGGATATTTTTCGCAAAGAGCTGCATAGTAGTCTACCATTTCTTCAGCAGTACGAACAACTTTTTCGCCTTTCATTTTGCTTTCACCCTCAAAGTGATATAAGCCATCTTCTTTAGAGAATAACTCACTTGCCGCAACGTCCATAGCTATTTTGATGTCTTCACCAAACTTATATCCTGCTGCTTCAACAGCTTCAGCAATTATATCAATAACTTCATCAGGAGAAGCAAGGTCAGGAGCAAAACCACCCTCATCACCTACTGCTGTCGCTAAATCTCTATCATGTAAAACTGTTTTTAAGTTGTGATAGATTTCTGCACACATAGATAAAGCTTCTGCGAAAGACTCGGCACCAACAGGCATAACCATGAACTCTTGGAAGTCAACAGTGTTATCAGCATGAGCACCACCGTTTAAAATGTTCATCATAGGAACTGGTAATGTTTTTGCATTAAAACCACCGATATATTGATATAAAGGAAGTTGTAGTGCTTTTGCTGCTGCTTTTGCAACTGCCATAGATACAGCAAGGATTGCATTAGCTCCAAGCTTAGCTTTGTTATGAGTACCGTCTAATTCTATCATAACTTTGTCAATATGTGCTTGGTCAAGTGCATTTAGACCAACTATTTCATCACCGATAATATCGTTTACGTTTTCAACTGCTTGTTGTACACCTTTACCCATGTAACGACTTCCACCGTCACGAAGTTCAACAGCCTCAAACTCACCTGTTGATGCACCAGATGGTACAGCAGCACGTCCTAAAAATTGGTTACCATCACCACTTTCAACAACAACTTCAACCTCAACAGTTGGATTACCTCTTGAATCCATAATTTCTCTTGCGAATACATCTAAAATTTCTACAAAACCTTTCATATTTATAAAAGTCTCCTCTCATGATTTAATGTATATTTATGTTATTAATTTTACTTTTAAAATTAATAAACTTGTTACTATTGTATGTTTTAGTCACACTAGTTCTTCTCAAGTAACGACTCCCCAGTCATCTCCTTAGGCTTTTCTATTTCCATTAGCTCTAAAAGAGTTGGAGCTATATCACATAATCTGCCGTCTTTAAGACCTATAACGCCATCATCTTCACAGTTGAAAAGTACGAATGGAACAGGGTTTGTTGTGTGAGCTGTAAAAACTTCACCTGTTGTTTCATCTACCATTTTATCAGCATTACCATGGTCAGCACATATAAACAATCTGCCATTTGCCTCTTTTATAGCATTAGTTGTGATTTCAAGTGCCTTATCAACAGCCTCAATAGCTAGTGTTGCAGCTTTCATATTTCCTGTATGCCCAACCATATCAGGATTTGCAAAGTTACATATAATAAGGTCATATTCATTTGACAAAATACGCTCTTTAAGTTGCTTAGTAACTTCAAACAAACTCATATCAGGCTTTAGGTCATATGTTGCAACATCTGGGCTTTTTATAAGTACTCTATCCTCATTTTCATATGGCTTTTCAACACCACCATTAAAGAAGAACGTTACATGAGCATATTTTTCTGTTTCTGCAATTCTAAGTTGCTTTTTACCTAAGTTTGATATATATTCACCTAAAGTATTTATATATGTTTCTTTTTCAAACAAAACTTCCTTATTTGGAATAGTAGCGTCATACTCAGTAAAGCAAATATATGTTAAATCAAGTTTACCTTTACTACGTTCAAATCCCTCAAAAGCCTCATCACAAAAAGCACGTGTAATCTCTCTTGCTCTATCTGGCCTAAAGTTAAAAAACACAACCGAATCCTTGCTATCAACTGTAACAAACTTACCATTTATTTCTATATTACAAGGCAAAACAAATTCATCTTGTACATCTTTAGAATATGATTTAGCAATAGCATCTTCTGAGGATTTAGCCTTTTCGCCAACTCCGTCAACTAAGCATTTATAAGCTGTTTCTACACGTTCCCAACGGTTATCTCTATCCATTGCATAAAATCTACCTGAAATTGAGGCGATTTTACCAACACCTATTTCAGAAATTTTTTCTTCTAAATCATGTAAGAAACCTTTAGCCGAAGTTGGAGGTGTATCACGTCCATCTAAAAAAGCGTGTACATAAACATCTTGAAAATTTTCACGTTTACAAAGTTCTAAAAGACCGTATAAATGTGTATTATGGGAATGTACCCCACCGTCAGATAACAAACCTAAAAGGTGTAAGTTTGAACCATTTTCTTTAGCATTATTTATAGCTTTAAGCAATTTTTCCTCTTTGAAAAAATCACCATCATCAATAGATTTTGTAATTCTTGTAAGCTCCTGATATACAATTCTACCTGCACCTATGTTAAGATGTCCAACTTCTGAGTTGCCCATTTGTCCATCAGGTAAACCAACATTTAAGCCTGAAGCTTGTCCTATACTATTTGGATATTCCTTTAAAAGTCTATCCATAACAGGTGTATTTGCTTGATAAATTGCGTTATATTCATGGTTTTGATTTAAACCATATCCGTCTAAAACTAACAACATAGTTGTTTTTTTCATTAAATAGCCTCCAGCTCATCAATAATATATATAAGTAAAATATAATAAAAATTACTTAGGGCTTACAACACTAGCAAAGCTAGGTTTTAAACTTGCTCCACCAACTAAGCCACCGTCTATATTTTCTTTTGCAAAAAGCTCTTTTGCATTACCCTCGTTTACAGAGCCACCGTATTGTATACGTATAGCCTCAGCTGTTTCCTTATCAAAAAGTTCTGATAAAACAAATCTTATAAACTTACAAACTTCTTCAGCTTGTTCATTTGTAGCAGTTTTACCTGTGCCAATCGCCCATATAGGCTCATAGGCAACAACAACTTTTTTTGCATCTTCTTTTGCAATATTTTTAAATGCTATTTTTGTTTGAATAGCAACGTGTTCAAAAGTAATGTTATCTTCTCTTTGTTCTAAAGTTTCGCCAACACAAACAATCGGTATAAGTCCATTTTCAAGAGCAACCAATGTTTTTTTGTTAACATCTTCGTTCGTTTCACCAAAATATTCACGTCTTTCAGAGTGACCTAAAACAACGTATTTTACGCCAACACTTGTAAGCATACTAGCAGAAAGTTCACCTGTATAAGCTCCACTTGCCTCATAATGCATATTTTGAACACCAACACCTATTTCACTATCTTTTAAAGCTTCAATAACAGGGATAGCACTTATAGCTGGTACGCAAAACACAACTTCCGTTTCACTTGTATCAATAGAACTTTTAAGTTCTTTTACAAGCTCTAAAGCCTCTTGTGTTGTTTTATTCATTTTCCAGTTACCTGCAACGATTTTCTTACGCATAATTCAAACTCCTATCATTAAAAAAATATTTAAACTGTATTTCAAACCATATATATATCTTAACATATAAGTGGAAATTATTAAACAAATTTGCTAGAATTTATTTGTAGAAATTTCAATTAAATATAAAGATATTTTTAACTTTATTTACTAATTTTTAATATATTTATTGTTGAAAATTTATCATAGTATAAAATAACTTATATATTTACCTTTAAAACCCTCAAATAAACTTACAATTTATACAAAAAGCACCAAAGGTTACCATATATATTTTAAGGGAAAGTACTGAAAAAAGCTTAGAAAAAAATTAAAGTTTAACTTATATTTTTGTATACGTTCCACAACCATAATTTTTTTCAGACCTATCAGAACATTAGTTATAAAGTGGATATTTATTAGTAAGTTCCTTTACCATACTAAGTATTTTACTTTGATTTTTTTCAAAATCTAAAGTTGCAAGAGCGATACAATTCGAAATTATTTCCATTTCAAGTAAGCCAAAGCCACGTGTAGTTACGGCTGGTGTACCTATGCGAATACCTGAAGTTACAAATGGACTTTTTGTATCAAAAGGTATTGTATTTTTATTTGTTGTGATTTTACACGCATCAAGATTTTTTTCTAAATCCTTACCCGTAATGTTTTTTTCTGTTAAATCAATCGTCAAAAGATGTGTATCCGTACCACCTGAAACAATTCTAAAACCTTGTTCTTCTAAGCATTTAGCAAGGTGTTTTGCATTTGCAACAACTTGTTTTTGATAATCTTTAAACTCTGGTTGTAAAGCCTCACCAAAAGCAACTGCTTTACCTGCAATAACGTGCATAAGTGGGCCACCTTGTGAGCCTGGAAAAATCGCTTTGTCTATATGATTTGCGTATTTACTTTTACATAAAATCATACCACCTCTTGGGCCTCTCAAAGTTTTATGTGTTGTGGAAGTTACAAAGTCAGCAAAAGGACATGGGTTTTCATGTAAACCTGTGGCTACAAGTCCTGCTATATGAGCCATATCAACCATTAATAAAGCTCCGACTTCGTCAGCTATCAACCTAAATTTTGAAAATTCTATTTTACGAGAATAGTTTGAACCACCTGCAACGATTAGCTTCGGTTTTGTTTCCTTAGCAAGTTTTAAAACTTCATTATAATCTATAAGTTCATCTTTTTCTGTAACACCATAGTGTACAAAGTTATATGTTTTTCCACTAAGATTTACGTGACTACCATGAGTTAAATGCCCACCATGGTTTAAATCCATAGCAAGTATCGTATCACCTTGTTCTAAAACTGCGTTATAAACTGCAAAATTCGCCTGTGAGCCTGAATGTGGTTGTACATTTGCGTGTTCTGCATTAAAGAGCTTTTTTGCACGTTCAATCGCCAAAATTTCAACTTTATCAACTTCTTCGCAACCACCATAATAACGTTTATTTGGATAACCTTCAGCGTATTTATTTGTAAGAACTGAACCTGTTGCAAGTAGTACAGCATCAGATACAAAATTTTCTGATGCTATAAGCTCAATACCGTCTTCTTGTCTGTTCAATTCCGATAAAAGTGCATCAAACACTTCTTCATCATAGTCTTTGTATTGCGTATATTTCGTTGACTTTTTTGCAAGTAGATTAAACGTCTCTTCACTTATGCCGTAGTTTGCAATAACTTTTTCTCTAACTTTTTTAATATTCTCTTTAACAGTCGCCATACATTTCACTCACTTTCTTTAAAATTTAACAACGCAACTTTTTTCTTATTCTTTATATTTTTTTCATTATATTTAATGTATTAATAATATGTTAATAAACACATTTTCATCAAATTTTAATTTTCAAGTAACTTTATTATACTTTTTCATTATAACATATTGACATTTTTATTCAAGACCTTTAAACTATAAATGTTAAACGGCGTTATCTAAAAAATTCAATAATGCCACAATTTGCAAAGCAAATTCAATACCTTTATAAGTTTGAATTTTCTATAAATGGCTTTAAATATAGCTTTCATCTATATAATATATACAAAAAAAGGTACATTTTAAGCTAACAACAAAGAAAAAAAGGATTTTTAGGGTCGTTAAATATTTTTTTTAGTTTTGAGGTAGTGAAATGGAGCAACTTTATAATAATCAAGATATCGTTTTTTTCGCCAATCGTGAACTTAAAATCGCCATAGAAATTGGCGAGTTAATGTTAATGCGAGGAAGTGAAACAACGAGAGTTGAAAACACAATTGATATAATTTTAAATAATTCTGGTCTTTGTACTGAATGTGATTCTTTAGTGCAAACAACAGGAATATTTATTACTATTACTGATACAAGTGGAAATTCCCATACAATGATAAAAAGAATTTCTAGTATTCGTACAGATTTGGATTCAATAGCACAGCTTAATAATTTATCAAGACTTTATGTTTCAAAGGCGATTAATTATGAAGAAGCTTGCGAAATGTTTAAAAATATAGAAAACATAGCAATGTATCCAAAACACATTGAAGCCTTTTTCAGTGCCCTTACTTGCCTGTTTTTTGGATATATGATTTTCCTAAGTCCAGTAGATGCATTTGGTGCTTTTTTGGCAGGTTTTTTTGCACATTCCTATGGACTTTATGTTATTGATAAACATATAGATACCCAATTTATGCGTATAATTTTCACAAGTATGCTAATCGGTATTTGTAGTATAATTATTAGTGTGTATTTGCCAAATTCAGATATTAATAGTATTATGATTGGTAGTATAATGCCCCTTGTTCCTGGTACTGAAACCGTTACAGGCGTACGTGACCTTGTAGAAGGGAATTTTCTTGCAGCAATAGCAAGACTACTTAACGCCGTACTTATCGGCATAAGTATAGCAGTTGGTATAGGTATTATACTTGCTATTTATATGTATTTAGGAGGAACTATATAGTGGAACTTTTTAACTTAATTTTAAAAATAATTGCAGCATTTGGGGCAACAATCGCCATAAGTATCACTATGCAAGTACCTAAAAAAGAGATTTTCTTTTCAGGGCTAACAGGTGCAATTTCCTACGCAACTTACGGATTTTTGTTGTATTTTGATTTTAGTACAACGGCAGCAGTTATAATTGCAGCAATCGTACTTACAACAGTATCAAGGATTTTGGCTTATAATCGTAAAAACCCTGTTACCCTTTTTCTTGTACCAGGTTTTATACCCCTTTCTCCAGGCTCACTTATTTATTATACTATGAGCTATGCTATAAATGGTGATACACAAATGGCTTTTATCAACTTCTCAGAAGCAATGATGAGAGCAGGTTGTATAGCCCTTGGAATGTCCTTTGTGTTTATTATTGAACATAGATTTTATAAAATTAAAATTCCTTTTATTTACAAAAAAAGATAGTACGAGGTAGACATATGTCAGATTATGTAAAGCCAAACAAAATTAATAAAGATACAATTGAAGCTTGTGAGATTGGTGGAAACTGTTCATATTTAGCCAATCGTGACCTACTTTTCGCCATAGATATAGGAGCTCTTATGCTTGCAAATGGTGGTGAAACTTCACGAGTAGAAGATACAATTGAACGTATTTTAAATTCATCAGAAAACTGTGTGAAATGTTCTGCACTTGTAAGGTTTACAGGTATAATTGTAAGTTACATAGATACAGAATATAACACACATACAATGGTAGAGCGTATCACATCAGTAAAAACAAACCTTACGATTATTTCAGAGCTTAATGGACTTTGTAGACTATATTCAAAAGGCTTAATTTCCTATGAGGTGGCACACGCAAAGTTTGAGGAAATAAAAATTGAAAAGGTTCTAAAAAAACGTTTAACAATCCCACTTTATGGTGTAAGAAGTTGTTTGTTTTGCTTTATGATTTCTGGTAGTCTTTTATCAACAGTAGCTTCCTTTTTTGCTTCAGTTTTAACCTATGCAATCGTTGAAAATTCGCCAATACGTAAGATTTCATCAGGGTTTATGATAGTTATGATTAAAAGCTTTGTTGTCGTTGTTTGTAGCGTGTTTACACTGCTTTTCTTCCAAAAAGTGCCGATTAGTGAGCTTGTTATAGCTGCTATAATCCCCCTTGTACCTGGTCTTGAAACAGTTACGGGAGTACGTGACTTAGTCGAGGGCAATTTCTTGTCAGCAACAGCAAGACTGTTAAACGCATTTCTTATCGGTATAAGTATTGCAATCGGTGTAGGTATCCCACTTGCATTCTTCCAAAATTTAATGATGTTGCAAATCGGTTAAAACTTAATTTTATGTACAAATATGACGATAAAATTTTGTATGAGTATCAAAAAAGGCTTCTTGGACTTTGTCCAAACCTACAAGGCTTCTTGGACTTTGTCCAAACCTACAAGTTTTTTGAAAAAAACTTGACTAAAAACTTTATAACAAAAATGCACAAGTGCATTTTTAAAGTTACGGAGTGTGAGGTAAAGCCTCAAGGTCTTTTGTTGCTACCTTGACTAAAAAATTTGTAATGAAAATTTTGTTAACTTTTTTAAAAGTTACGGAGTTTGAGGCAGAGTTGAAGGTACTGAAAAAGGTTAGAAAAAAATTATACTACACAAAAATTAGCGTTCGACTTAGTGATTTGTGTAGCAAATCACATAGCAGGTAGCATAAAATAAGCGTTCATACTTCACTGTATTTTATGCAATCTCACTATTTTTGTTTACGTTTCCACTACCATAATTTTTTTCTTTCGGATTTTATCAGCACCTTTGTCAAGCCTCAAGGTCTTTTGTCGCTACCTTGACTAAAAACTTTGTAACAAAAATGCACAAGTGCATTTTTAAATGAAAATTTTGTTAACTTTTTTAAAAGTTACGGAGTGTGAGGCAGAGCCTCAAGATCTAATATTAACCATAAACACCATTATGAACAAGGAGGTAAATTTATGTTTCTTATAGTTGGAATGTTTGCAATAATAGCACCATTTTTTATAGCTTTTATACAAGTTGCTTTTGAATTAGCAGAGATTACGGACTACATAGATATAACATTTTTCGGACCTATTTTCATAACTATCGCTTATATCATTATATATGAATACTTTTTTGCAAAGGAAAGAGATAAAACTGTTCATATAAAATATACATTAAATTCTCTCATTTACTTACTTGCTTTTGTAAATATTTATTCTACTTTAAGCATACAAGAACAAGCAATTTACACTATTATAAAGTCGGATACTTTACATATTTTCAAAGCAGTAATTTTAGTAGTAGCTTGGATTCAAATATGCCTCGGTATATATTTAGCTTTAGTTACAAACTTACCATTTAATATTGCTTCATTAATCGAAAATGACAGTTTTACAATAAATACAGGGGCAAACCTTACAGGCAAACTGTTGCTAATATCAGGCGTATTTTCGCATTTTATCTTCATATATGCAATCCCAGGTTCCTTTGTTCCACTTGCCTTGCTACAAATTTTTCTTATTTTGTTTCCAATTTTAATTGGTCTATCATATATTAAATATACTAATGATGAGATTAAGTATTTTTAAAGTATTTTTAAAGTATTTAATCAATGTATATTTTTAGATTATTAGCAAGTACAATAAACTTGCTGTCTTTAGTGATATTTACGTCACGAATTAACTTACCATGAATGTATAAATTCCCTTGATTTTGGCTATCGTAAATGCCATAATGAGTTACTGTGCCATAGTCGGCAAGAGCTAGAGGAAAAGTAATTTCTGACGTATTCTCAATATATTGTTTATCCCCCTCACTTTTTGGGCTTGAGAAAGCCACCTTTTGCCTGATGTAACCAGTACCATTTTGGTCTACTTCAACACCTGCATCAAAATCAGTTGGGTTACTGAGGAAAAGCCCAATATAACGGTCGCCACTTCCAAAACATTCCCCTAAAACTTTATTTTCTAAGTAATTACTAGCATTTGACAAATTAACAATCCTCCCTATTTTCAAGTGTAAGTCTTAAAGCTGTAATATCATCACCTTTGTTAAAAATCGTGATAATAGGTTTAGTTCCCATAGAACCAATAGTTTCAAGACTAATTTTTTTATTATTTTTATTTATTTTTTCATTATTTTCACAAACATCAAGGCTTAAAATGAGAGGTTGACAAACAAACTCCACCTCACAAATGCCGTAGTTAAAGCCCTCTTTAAACTCAATCTGATCTTTAACAAAGCCAATATATTGTTTATCAGGCTCATCATCAAAAATTATATTTGAGGAAGATGAACTAAGCCAAGCACTGATATTTCGTATTTTATCCCTAAGTTCTTCCATGTTGTTGCAAACTAAATATAATGAAAGGGTAATGATACGGTTATCAAAAGAGTTAGTATCATAGTAATAGTTTCCATAATTACCTTGAGCAAGGTCATAGGAAACAACTTTTCTCGAGGGTAAAACCCCTCTATTATCGTATCTAACAAGTAAATCGAAGTCCCTATATGAATGGTACCCGTTAAAAGTAAATCCCGTCATAACACTCCTTTCTGAAGTTTTATTTTTTTCTACTAATTTTATAGCACCTTTTATATGTTTTTCTTTGTCATTTTGTATAATTCTTTAGCAATTTTTTGTATATCATTTTCTTCATTAACATAAAAACTATTACCATAAATTGAAATATTAGAATTTTCAGTATTATGTTTATTTTGGTTTAAAACATTGTTGTTTATTTTATTTTCGCCTTTAACTTCCTTTATAAAGCCAAAATCGAGGTTTCTAGCACCTTTTTGCAAACCGTCATTAAAGCCCTTTACCATGTTTTCGCCCCAAAGTACAATGTTTCTGCCCTCACCTTTTTTTGAAGGAGAGTTAAAACCTATATAATCTTTCGCCTTATTAGTAATGTTTGAAACAGCACTAATAACTGAAGATATTTTAGAATTTATGCCGTCAATAAAGCCTTGCATAAAATTTGCACCGTAGTTTAAGCCAGAAGAAACAAAAGTTAAAAAAGTATTTTTTATACTATCAAGCCCTGATGAAACAGATGATTTAAAGCTATTAAAATAATCTCCAATACCTGATAAAAAGCCACTTGTAAAGGTATTAAGCGAGGTATTTATATCAGTAAAGGAAACACTAAAGCTGTTAAACAAACCACCTAAAAAAGTTGAAGTTGTAGCAAGTACATTTGTAAACAAGCTTGAAAAACCACCAAGAGAGCTATTGGCAAAAATACCCAAAGCACCTAAAACCGATTGAAATGTTTGGTTAAAGCCATTTATACTACTCTCACAGAAGCTACCTAAAAAAGTAGTATTGCTACTTAAAAAACTTGTACAAAAGTCAGTAAAGCCTGATGTAAGGTCTAATACAAAGGTACTAAAGAAATTTTTAACATTAATAAAAGCACTAGAAAAGCGTTCAGGAAGTACCAAAGCAAAGTTGTCAGATGAAAGCAAAGTTTCTGATAAACCGTCACGAAATCCTTGTAAACAGCTAATAGCCGTTTCTGTTGGCACTTGTAAATTTGTAAGATTTTCACCTAAAATACCATTCCTTTCAATAAAATTCCCCATAGTTTCCATGAGATTTTCAAACCCAGTTGTAAATGGCTTAAAAAAGCTATTATCAAGACTTGACAAATCTAAATTTATGTTGCTACTTTGTTGTATAAATCCGTCAATTAATGTGTTGAGGTTTAAAATGCCCTCCTCAAAAGCTGTTGTATCAAGGGTAAAACTCGCCCTTAAATCACCAATATCCAATAAATCACCTCCTAAAATATAGGTTAGCTTTTACAGAAAAATCCATTTTCTTGCATTTCCATATAAAGGTGCTAAAAAAGGTTGAACTTTCTCAGCACCTTTAAGATATAGCCCACTTTTCAAATATATCAACATTTTCCTTTAAATTATCCACTTTAGCAAGTTTACTAAGTTGATTTTCAAAGGATTTATCACTTTCAAGCAATCCTCTTACAAGTAGCAGAAAATGACTTGCAAGAAAGTTGTTATCTTCTAACTTTTCTAGTAAATCTATGTGATAAACCCTAAGAAAGTCCTTATATATTTGAGGAAAAAGGTCAATAATTATGTAGCTATTCATCAAAAGATGTAGCTTTTTCAAACACCTTTTTCGATATTTCTAAAAAAGCCATAGCCGTAAGCCCATTTTCAAGCCATTTGTTTACTATATCTTCACCAATCAGCTCCATAGCCGTATCAAAAAAATCATCAGAAGACAAACCATGATTTTTTTCTTTGTCAAGTAAATACAAAAGTCTTTTTGCAGTCAAGTCGCAATTGACTTGCAATTTTTCGCCAAGAACATTAATATTCAAAAGCTTTTTATCACTTAATAAATCTCTAGTATCAAAATCAAACATACTCATAAATCACCTCTACACTTCACAATCGCCATTTACAACAGTTATAGCTACATTATGAGTGGCACTGTTATTCCCTGATGTTACGGTGATTGTTGCCATTCCAACACCACAAGGAGTAACAACACCGTCAACAACAGTTGCAACTTTTGTGTTATCGCTATGCCATCTTAAAACTTTATTTGAAGCGTTCAAAGGTGTAAAAGCAACGTCAATTTCTAAAACCTCACCAGTTGCAATGTCTAAAGTTTTGGTGTCAATAGCAGAAATACTTGAAACTTGAATATAAGGTAAAACTCTAGGTTTTCCAACACATTTAAGTTCAAAAGATGAAGTCGCAATGTCTTTAACCCCACCTGAAACCTCTTTTTTAGGGTTAACGATTACATCAAACTCAAATCCTCTTTTAACAGGGTCAAACATCTGAATTGTACAATATTCACCTTTGTTTTGGTAGAAAGAGTTGCCAAACTCAGATAAAATGCTATAACCAACAGTAGTTGACGACTTTTCAAAATCACCTAAATAGTTAAAATCGAGCGTAATTGACTTGCCACGTACAGTTACAGCCTCTTTCTTCCACCCATTTGATGAAAAATCAGTAACATCAACTGTTTCTAGTTCAGAATCAAGGCTAAAGGAAACCACACCTAAAAGTTCCACAAACTCCTCATTATTTTTTATTTTAAAACTCCAGTCTTTCGCTGGAAAGGGTACAAACCCCATATAAAAACCCCCTTTACACTTCCTTTGAAGTAATGATATTGAAGTAAAAAGCCTTTGCAAACCAGTTATTCACGTCATAAAAGCAATTACTTTTTTTAAAATCAACAGTAATAACACGACTTAGTCCAAGTTTTTCACCTTGAATATTTTTTAAAATCTCCATAATTTCCATACCAGTAAAAGTACAAAAAGTCACATCACCACGAATAATAATTTTCACAGTAGTATCAAAGCAAAAAGGTTGCCCCTCTTTGAATTCATCCTCAAAAATCCCAATACAAAAGGTTTTTTTATGAGGTAGTTGATTTATAAAAACAGACTTTGGGTCAAAACCACCTTGTAAAATCTGATAATTTATTAAATCAAGCAATTGTATTTTCATAATATTTTGCATAAAACTCCTTTACCTAGCCTTTAAAACCTAGCATGGAAGCCACTTGCATAAGCACTTCACTTTGCACTTTGCTATCATTTAAAGCATTTTCTAAAAACTTAGGTTCTTTATTATTTTGAAAATTCAAATCCACCCCCTCATGAACTTTCACAGCATAGGTAGTGTTGTAGGAAATCGCATAACTATGCAATCCACCTAATTTTTCATAAGAAAGTCGAGAGCTATCAAGCAAATTCCCCTTATCAAAAGGAGTGACCCTATCGCTTTCCCCTTTAATAATTGCACCACCTGCAAAAGCACATTTTTTGAATAAATCATCATTATAAAAATTTCTAATATTATTTATTATTTCATTTTCCATAGGAACTCCTCTATTATAGTGAAGTGAAAACGCTTATTTTACGCTACTTGCACTTGCTATGTATCACAAAGTCGAACACTTTTTTTTCTCTAACCTAGTTATCACATTCCCACAACTATGATTTAAACACAGCTTCATAGTGATGCACTTTGTTAAAAACACGTTTAACCGAAAGACTAAGCAAAATATAGCTATCTCCAAGATATAAATATTCATCACCTAAAACCAAATCATTGTGATACATAGGCTTAACAAAAGCCTTTATAACTCCACCAAGATTTTCAAAACCACGTTCAAAAACTGTATTATGAGTGATATTCAAATGACATTTTATCTTATTTAGATTTTTAGAATAAATAATTTCATCATATGCAAAAATTTTACATTTCGTATTTTCAGTATTATTCATTTTACCACCTTTTTTAGTATTTACTTACAACTTTTCTGTTGTGACTGTTAACAAGGTTCATATTTTTCAGCATATTTTTAACTACACTAGATATATCATTTAAACTTGATGTTGCATTATCCTTAGAATAGGAGAAATCCCCTATTTTATAAGATTTAAAATCCTTTTGAGCGAACTCATCACTATTATAATATTCAACTTGCAAAATTGTAGCAAGTGTAAGAGCATCTTTTAAACTACGGTTTAAAGAGGCGTTAAAGTCAAAATCCAAAGGGTCAATTAAAAGGTAGTTACAAAGCAAAATACTCGCCTTCAATATGTCTGAACGAATGTTTGGAAATTTTTCTAAAACCTCACTCTCATTTAAGCCATAGTGTTTGGCGAAATCTAAAGAGGTCGCCAAACACATTTTATCACTTATCATATTATTCTAATATAGCAAATGGACAAGCAACAGTATCAGTATGTAGATTTGAAGCAGGGTTCGGTAACTGCCAACCTAAACGCATAACAAAACGTAAAGCAACCATATCTTGTTGTAAAAGGTTGTAAGCTATTGAACCGTCAGGGTTTTGTATAACACCCTCAGTAAATAACTTCATAGTTAAATCTTGTCTAATAGCATAAACTAAGCTTGAAAAATCACCTGAAACTATCATAGGGTCGCCCTCAACTAACGCCCCATTTTTAGGGAACAAAGTTTCTACTCCGTCAATATCGTATTTTGTGACATCAGTCATAGCATTTTTAAAAATCGGTCTATTATTATCGTCAACAATTGACCTTAAATATCCTCTAGATTGCATTTTACCAATATGTCCTGTTACTAAATGTCCTTTATTTTCAACCTTTGCAACAAGTCCGTCACTACCAAGCAGTTTATCATAATCAGAGTTTTCACCCTCCACATCTACAACTTGATTAGCTTCACGCACCCTTTTTACAATTGCCTTTGGCCAAAAACTCGGAGCATTTTCACCGAACAAAATAGCTCTGTCAATTATCTTACCGAATGCCGAAATAACATCAGGTTTAACTTGTTGCCATATGTCAAACTCGCTATCATCTAGTACGCTTCTTGGCACAGGTACAACACAAGCTATTTCCGTAGCGTCTATGTAAACCCCCTCCCAAGCTTTGTTTGAAAAGTTTACACCACTTTCTCCCTCTACAAAATAAGCACTTGTAAGCGAGGTAGAAACAGGTAATCTACGTTGTTTACTTGTCATGTTCGGCAACTTTCTAGCAAGTTTTAAAACTGCCGAACTTTCACAAACACCCGTAAAAACTTCCTTTGCCATTTCCGTAGAAATCAAAGCTTCACTTCCTTTGAAATCAATTACATTTACACCCATATAAAACCTCCATTAGTTTTTTTTAATTTTTATTACATTTAAATTATAACATATAAATGACGAACATTTTCGGACAAATTTAGAATAAAATAAACAAGAAACAAACAAACGTTCTAAAATAACCCCAAAAAAAATATTCTTAGACTTGTCTATCAAACATTTATAAATGCCAAAAAATAGAAAAAATAGTACATTGCAAAAGAAAATCAACTTTTATACCTTAACAAAACCAAAAGAAGCATTAAAACCTTTCCTAGTTTTATCTACTATGAAAATATATTTTTCTATATTTTGCAATATCGCCATTTATTATAAAAATACTGAAAAAGATTAAAGTTCTACTCAACTTTTTCCTTTACCTTTCAATGCCATAATTCTTACAAACTTTATAAGCCTTTATTATTTCCCTAAAAAACGTATAACTTGGTTCATATCCATGTTCGCACCTGTCAAATTACAGTTATCAAGAGATAAATCAACACCGAATTCTTTTTTCAAAGGAACACGCTTAAAAGCCTTTGTAAAGCCAATTTTTGCAAGTTCATCATCTTCCATTTCTTTGAGAGTATCAACAAGATTACCCCAATCAAAGTTTTTTTCTAATTCTTCATCTGTTAATTTTCTTGGAGTTTCTTCCTTTTCTTTAGGATTTGTTACCTCCTCAAAAAGCTTTGAAGTAATTTCAATTGACTTTTCATCAATCTCACTTTTCACCTTGCTAAAATGTTCATTTTCATCAGCAATCTTTTTCACACCAACAATATCACAATCTAAAGCCTTGGTACTTTCTTCCTTCTTAAAAAAATCATTAAACAACTTCTTCATTTTTAATGTCCTCCACTTCTTTTTCAACTTGTGCATCACTCCAAGACGGATGAACCTTTTCCACCATAGTCCTTGTACTTATCCCATTACTGCCCTTTAAAGTGCCAATCACTTCAGCGACTTCAGTTGCATTATAAGTTATAGAATCTGAAAACTCAATGTTAACTTTTACATCATTTTCCCTATTCAGACTCCCCTGAAAATAAATATTATCAATTGCTAAAAGCATTTCAAAAAATGGAACAAGTGCCTCGCCCCAAAGATTTTCCTTTTTCGACTTGGTTAAAAAGCTTTTACGCTCCCTAATGTTAAGGGCAACTCCACTTTCACTATAACCAGAAATATTAAGCCCAAAGGATTGAGGAGAATAACCACATTTTGAAATAATACGTTGCAAAAGTTCTAAACAAGTTTCTCTATGTTCTGTTGAACGTATGTCAAATTGTGTCATAACAGGTTGAACTTGCTTACCCTCTGTGTCAATATCCATAGCAACATATAGTTCATCTTCCTTGTTAAAGTTAAAAACTTTCGGTCTTTTGTTAAATCCCACATCAATCCCAAGTTCACTAAACAAGTCATTGGAACTTCCCCCAAGATACTCAAAAGGCACTATAAGTCGTGCTTTGCCTAAAGAAATATCTCTTATCCAGCTAGAATATGCCTCATCAAGTGCATCAAACAAGCCAATAACACCTGAAAAATCTGACCTACCCTCAAAGAAATTTCCGTCTAAGTTAGGCAAAATATTCGGTATAAAAGTAGCAAGAAAAAGATTTTCTTCAAGTAAAAACACTTCATCAATATCCCTAGTAAATTCAAAATCATTTAGAATACACTTGCTCCCTAAACTGCTTTCGTCGCCTAAATATACAAAAGTTTCAATCTTCCCCTTTGAATATGTTTCAAAAACCCTTGCAATCCCCTCTTGTAAATCATGCTCCTTTAAAAAACAAATGGACGTTAGTACACCTTTGTTAAAAATCGGATAGGCATTATCAGGGGAAACAACAGATACAATAGGTGACAAAAGTAAGTTTTTATCAATAATAACTTTTAAATACACACTACCAAAAACGGCTGAAATCTCACCAGCCATAGATAATTTTTGCCATATTTTATTATCTACGAATATTTTATTTAGTCTATTTTCCATTTTTTTGTTATTTTCAACTGTAATTTTAGGACGTTCACCAAATAATAAATCTGATGAATAAGTAGCAATTTCACTAGGTAATGGAATATGTAATTTTTTGCCACCTACTGAATTCCAAAAGCTACCTCTTGGTGAATATATGTTCATCTCCCTTTCATTACCTGTATAAAAACATCTGTATAAATTATTTTTAACACGTCTATTCAAAATTTCATTAAATACTTTTTCGATAACAAACCTCCTACTTTTATGATGCATATAAATATTAGAAAAATACACAGGCAAAAACGCAACCCAAATTTATATTTTTACTTCATATATAAATAAAAGTAACTATCTAACTATTTTTGTACCTTTTTTTGTAATTTTTTCCTTTTACTTCAATACATCTACTTTAGTTGTACATTACAACACGCATAAATATTTTTTTGTTAGAATAAATCACATATCTTATAGCATCTAAAGTATGGTCATATTCTTTTATCGGTGAAAGATTTTCAGAAATTTTTTCACTCCATCTATATGAATAAATTTCAGAAATTGTATTTTCACAGTTAGAGTTTATAAAAAACTTCTTCGCATAAATCAAATTATTCATAACTTCAATACCCTGTAAAATGTCATTTTTTCCCTTTAAAATCTTTTTCACCCCTGCCTCTTTTAAAATTTCTATAAAACCCGTAGCAGATGGATCAACATAAATTCCCTTTAAATGTGATAAATATGTGGTTCTTTGTGATTTTAGCCATAAAATAAAATCACGACAATATTCGTTTGGACTTTTAACCCCAGTATCACGTCCACAGTGAAAATATTCATCTAAAACATAAAAATCACCTGTATCACTTATGCCCGTCATAACAAAAGTTGTAGGGTTTTTATGCCCATAGTCAACACCAATATAGCACGAAATTATATTTGGTATATCTTCATTTTTCACAATGAATTGATTTTTAAAACCCTCATAAACAAGCCCTGTACTTACTCCCCAAGCACCAAGACCTGCCACATTATACCGTTTAGGGTTTTCTTCTTTCATTTTTTCAAACCCTTGTAAATCAGCATAATCAAGCCATTCATTACACATATAATTAGTTGTAAGAGTAAAAGTATCAAAGGATTTTTTGTCAAAAAACTTCTGTTTTAGCCAATGTTTTTCGTTCCATGGATTAAAGGTAACAGTAATCTGCTTAAACAAATTTTCGCCTACATCACCACGTATACACTCTACTAAAGTATCAAAATCACTTTCTAAAGGAATTTCAAAAGCTTCTTCAACCCAAAGCCAACATAAATGACCGTAAGTAGTTGTTATAGAACTTATTTTCATGGAATTTTCAAGCCCCCTAAAATAAATCTTCTGCCCCGTTGGTTTATAAACCATTTCAAGAGGAGAAGTTTTACATAGCCAAAGGTGAGAAACATTAAGGGTTGAAATCGCCCATATAAGCTGATTATAGCAACTATCCTTTATACTTGCGTAGGTTTTACGAACAACAAGCAAGTTGGAATAATCATTTTTCATAAGTCTATAAATCAAATTCAGTGCCGTAGTTGAGGACTTTTTACTTCCTCTGCCACCTTTTAGAACTCTAAACTTATGTTCGCTATTCCAAAAATCTTTATATCCACCACCTACAATATCAGGCAAATAAATTTTAGAAATTTCATCCATTAATTTTCCAACTCCATTTCACCAAAAAATACAGTGTTGCCGTAGTTTTCGCTATCATTATAAATTTTATTTAGCCTACAAATCATGTCCAAAGCACGAATACGTTCAGATATACTAGAATTTTTAATAGTATCTTTTTGGCAAGTTGAGTTTTCTGATGGAGAGGATACAGAGGACTTTGATAAAATATCACCTTTTACAATACTCCACAAATTATCCTCAATAAACTTGGATTTCTCTGTAAAATTCTTGTTAATTATTTCAAAATTTTCTAATTTAGTAATCATTATTAAAAAAAACACCTCTTTCTAAAAAAAAGAAAAAAAATACTTTTATTATTTATTCTTTTGTGTTATACTATAACATATATACGTAAAGTAGTTATCTATATTACGACAAATTACTATATGTTTTACATCAAAGGAGAAAAGTTATGTTTGAAAAGTTTAAGTTATTTAAAACTACAGAAGAAAAACAAGAACCTGACTTTTTAGAGCCGTTAGAGTGGGATATTTCCTACTGTACAGGTATTGCGATTGTCGATCGTCAACACAAGGAACTTTTTGAAATCGTAAATACACTTGTTACATATTATAACAAGATATGCTCAAAAGACGTTTTTCTTAACTTTCTAAATATGTTAATAGATTATGTAAATGTACATTTTAGCACTGAGGAAAACCTTTTGTATAACCTATCATTAAAGGATTATGAAGAACATAAAACTGAGCATGATGAGTTTCGTGAAAAGGTTATGACAGCCGTTGAAAAGGAAATGAACTATGATAATTCATATCGTAAAGAACTTATTGTTTTCCTACAAAATTGGCTTGTGGTTCATATAATTGAATCAGATGTTCCACTATTTACACGTTTAAAATAAGATAAAGGGCTATGAAATTTTAATTTCAGTCCTTTTTTATTCTAAAAACTTGCCTTTTTCAAACTCCCATAAACAAGTTTATTGAACCGTTTACGTACAGAACTTTCACAAGAAAAATTCAGAACAGTGGCGATTTTTCTATAAGTAAGTGGTCTTGGCACTTCTAAAAAGTCATGAATATTTTCTCTATCAAAGCCTAGACGAAACTTTAAAATATCAAAAGCTAGAGTATCCTTATCACTATGGCAATTTTCCTTTACATTTTCAGCCATAAGCTCAAAAGCCTTATATAGAGCGATAAATTCAAGTTTTTTAGAATAAATGTCTCTTAAATATTCCTCATTATTTTCAATTTTCATATTAATAATCTCCATTTGCAAAGCTAAACATTTTCTTTGCAAAAGCTTCATTTCATCATAAAAACTATCGTTTATATACATTTTTATCCCTCCCTAACATTTGTAACATAGTAATTACCTGCAAACAATTCTTCATAATTTTTTTTACCAAAATAGTCAAACAAAACTTTATCACGAGCAAATGGTAATAAATAATTTACAAGTTCCACAAGGTCGTATCCTGATGTATAAAGCCTTGTTCCATATGGCATATCTCGGTTTAAAGTGTATTTTTCTTTAAGGTTCAAGGAACTCACATCACCGATTTCATCGTATAAATCTTTTAAAAACTCAAAAATTTCTTTATGGTATGTATTGAAAAAAATGATTTCTTCTTCATCTATTTCTATTTTAAAATCACCTGATAAATTGTCAGTATTTAAAAATTTTAGTTGATTATACAAAATATCAAATCTATGTTCGCAACTTTTTGCATTAAAACAGAAGTTACAATGTTTACCATAGTTTTTACTAGCAAGATTATATTTCATTTTATATGTGAAATTAAAGTTTTCTACATCTTTTTTATAAAACATATCAAAGTCAAATATAGAATTAGAGCTAAAATAAAACTGACATAGTTCAATATTTTTTATACTATCCATATCCCAAATATTTTTATGTTTAAAATGGTCAAAAACAGCCTTACATATAAGTTTTTTAAGGTCTTGGTTAAGTCTTGAAAAAGAATTGTCCAAGTCAAAATCAAACAAAAACATAGTATCTTTTGTTATTAAAATACAAGGTAATTTCACATGATACAACATAAAATACTCACTTAAATCCACGAAAACATCATAGAAAATCAAGTAATCACTTTCATCATAATCATAGATGTTTTTAACCTGTGAAACTTTGTTTACAAACATATTTGAATACTCTAAAAACTGAGGTTTAAAAGCAGTATCCATGTATAATTTTTTAAACTTTTCTCCAAAAGCGACACCACCATTTTTCTCGCCTAAAAAAGAAACAAGAGAAAGAACAATCAGCCTTTGGAGCAGTGTAGCTTCCTTTACAAGAGGGTTTTCAGCCTTTAAATTATCTAAGTAACTCCCCTTGCACTTCATAGCTGTATTTAAAATATCTAAAAACATTTTACTTAAAATCATATTCCCTCCTAGAATGTTTGTACAAGTTTATAACTTATTATAAAACAAATATTTGCTTTTGTCAACAAACTTTTGTTTAAATATCAAAATTTATTTATGCAACCCCCTTTAAAGCTGATAAAAGGGGGATTTAGCACCAAAAACTTTAGTAAACAATCTTTTGATTAACATAAATTAGATTAGAGTTTTTTATATTATTTTTTTCTTGTAAAGACTTAACAGAAACGCCTAAATCTTTGGAAATTTTCCATAATGTGTCACCTTTTTTAACGGTATAAGTTCTTTGATTTAAAGAGTTTCCACTTCCTAAAATATAGTTATCAACTTCTTTTAGAAAGCTTTCAAAACCACCTGAACGATTTAAAATTACACGAGGACACTCCTTACCTGACCAAAATTTATGAGGAACAATTTTGATGTTTGGGTAAAATCCCCTAAGAAATTTTATTAGCTTAATAGCGTTCTTTTCGGCTATTCTGTAGGTGTTGTCACTTATCCCATCTTCACAAATTTCAATAGAGATAGAGTTATAATTTCCCTTTGTAGCACCTGCATGATAGGCAACTTCATCAATAGGCAAAATCTGTATAATCTCCTTACTATCAACAAAAAAATGAGCTGAAACATATGCAGAATCGTTTTTTTCTAAAGAATTAAAATACAAATAATGGTTATGAGCAGTTGCCCCCTTTTTGTCATTTGCAGTATTGTGAATTGTCAAATAGTCAGTTGAATTTAGTTTTTTAAGCGTGCGAACATTTGTTTTGCCCACACTGTCAATAATTAAAGCCTTAAAATCTGTGTCATAAATTTTGTTGTTATCAGCTTTTATAATTCCATTATTAATATTAGCCATAAATACCCCCTATAATAAAATACTTCATTAAACCCTTTATTTAAGCCATTTTTAAGCCTTTAAAGAAAGAAAAACCTCTTTTAACTTTTCAGGTAAAGGAACACCAAGTTTAGCAGAATTTTCGATTAGTGACGCAAGTTCCATAGCCGAAAAAGCAGAAATTGCGATATTTTTGGTAAGACTTCCGTCACCTACAATATACAAATCAAAAAAGTTAGCTAAAATGATGACAAGCAGCATTGTAAATTTTTTAAAAAGCCCACGAATACCGATTTTACTTGATAAATTGTGGTCTAAAATACCCACCATGACCCCTGTTAAAAAGTCAAATGAAATGAGCAAAAGGAAGAAAACTGTAAAACCGTCAAACCCTCCAAGTGCCACCCCTAAAGTAACAGAAACCAAGTAATATAGAGCCTTAACTCTATCCATTAAACTCCCCCTTTATATTATATTAAAATTTTTTCAAAAAGTTACGAATTTGCTGATACTGATGCTGATAAATCCAAAAGAGAAAAATTATATGTAAACACCAGAAAACTAAGTCAAGATGACCTATACTGCAAGTGGGATCTTGAACCCCCCTCTTTTGGTTGATTAGCCTATCACGCCACCTACGCTACACTTAGATCTATTCGAAAATGGCACATTGCAAAAGAAAAAGCAAATTTTCATGCATATGCAAGGCCTATATATGCCTAAACAACATCTTCTTCTTTAAGTCTATAAACAACTTCGTCTACTATTTCATCAAACAATTGTTCAATGTCTTTTTTAGTTACACTTTGACTTTCTTTTTCAAAAAGAAGTGAAGTAGGTGTAACATCTTCTGGTTTTTCGACTAAGTTTTTTTCATCATCAACGGCAAACCTACTTGTGCCTAGTATACTAACTCTGTTTACGTAAGTGTCTTTATCAATTTCGATAATGTTTAAGCCCTCAAGATTTTCAAACTTCTCTGAAGTTTCTAGAGTAGAAAAAACATCTAAATCCTCATTGTATTCAACATAATAAAACATTTGTTCACCCCCATTATACATATTCTATGACTTCCCAAGCTATTTCTCTAGGATAACTTGTACCACAAGTTGAAAGTCTAATTTTGTTACTAGCTATAAGCCTAGCAGTTCCTTGAAAGTTATTGGTACTAGAGTAATGCTTTGTAAGAGTACCACCTAGTGATACAAAACTTTTAGCTGCATTTACAGAAGTTATGGTTACGTCAACATTCGTAGGAACAGAATCACTATTATGAGATATAGTAGTTAAGCCCCTTTGAATACGTTTTATAACTGATGAGCCTAAAAGATTTTTTGTAACAACTTGTTGATTATTCACAAAAACTCCATTGCTTTTTACGGCAAGTGTTTGCCCACCATTTATAACATTTACAGCACCAGATGTAACATTAACTTTGCTATTACTTAAGTTTTTTACAAAGTTACCTGAAGTTAATCCATTTAATTTTTCGGCATTTAAGTTGCGTTGCAAAACCCCATTAGCTACAATATGACCTGACAAATGTGAATTTATCGTACTTTTGTTCGTAGATATACCACTTTTGTTGGTAGCAACTCCACTTTTGTTTGTAGCAACCCCACTTTTGTTAGTGGCAATTCCACTTTTATTAGTGTTTATTTGTCCCTGAACATTGTTTACTTGGGAATTTAGCAAATCCTTTGAAGCTGAAGTTTCCAAAAGATTGTTAATATTTACTGAAAAATCTTCACCTTGAACAAGCAAGTCCTCTTTTACTTTTAACAAATTCTTCCTATTGTTCAAAATATTTTCTTTAAAATTGTTATAATCTATGTGTGTAAACACTCTACCAATATAGCTATGTTTAGCCCATACTCTAGGTTTTGAGCCACCTACACCCCTATCCACATTTAGAACATTGTTAGAAACGCTATTTACTTGAACTTGTTCGTTATCCCCTGTTTCACCGTTATAAATTGATAAAACAATAGGCAACTTATCTGATATATTTAGTAAATCAATATTTAAAACAGGAATATTATTTTCACTTTCTAAAATATCATCAGTAGTTAAAGTAATTGGATTTCCACCATATGCACTGTACATATTGTTAAGTTCTTCCATTTTAACCTCCATTATAATTTTTATCTTAGGCTTAATTACAAAGTGTTGAACAACACAAACGTTTTTGTATATCAAACAATGTTTTGTTTTTTAAGCCTAAATATATTATAACACTAAACATACAACGAAAATCGGACAAATTTTTAATAATTGTTATTTTCCTTGCGTTCAAGTTTTTCAATAAACTCATAATCAGTGCTAGGGCAAGTAGTAGTTTCAGTAAAGTTATTAAAAGAATTCCCTTGTTTTTTCTCAGATTTAAAGGGTTTTGAAGAGTATTCTTTTTTAAAATCCCCACCACTTTTTATATATGTTTTACTTTCAGAAACATATACTTTTATCTTTTTGCCAAACAAAGTTTCAGGTCGTAAATACCTATTCATTCTCTCGCTATCAAGCCACATATAAGCCTTATACCTAATCATATTTTGAAGTTCCAAAAGTGTAAAGTCACAGTGAAGTGAACTACAAAGATTTTGGTATTTTTCGTGGTTAAAATCTTTGTAGCAAACCTCGTTTAAAAAATCAAAAAGTTGTTTGTTAAAGAAAGCGGCATCTTCTGATGCCCTCTCTTTATTATTTATTTCTTTTATTCTTCTTTTTTCTTTAAGTGTGACCATTTCCGTCCCATTTTTTTCACTTTTCGAAACATCACTACTACTACAAAGGGCTATTTTATCAGCTTTATCCTGTCCCATTTCCGTCCCATTTCCGTCCCATTTTTGTTTTCCAACTTGATAACTGGCATAGTTTAGCACTTTAATAATCGAGCAATTATTTTCCTTAAAAATCTCAATCATTTCCAATTCTTCTAAAACATCTAGCTTTCGTACTAAAGTACTTTTTGGTACATCAAGCTTAAAAGATATATTTCTATATACCCCAATCATTGTACCTGCTTTCAAATGAAAAGTAGTATTTTTATAAAATACATCCCTATCCCTATATGCACATTCACAAAGTATATATACCCAAATTTTGAGTAAAATAGGGTCTGAAAAAACCTCACTATAAATTATTTTTCTATGTAATCTCAAATAACCAAACATATGTACTCCTTTTTGTTTTATAATACCATGGAATAAAAAACTAAAATCGGAAAATACAATTTTTAAATAATAATGCTTATTATTTAAAAAAGTTTCTAAATTGACAATAAAATTTCACACAATAAACATAACTAAGTGGTATAATAATACCATAAAGAAATTTGTGTATTTCTAATAAAAAAAGTAATGTTTTTTTGTTGAAATCTGCTAAATTATCTTTATAACTTTAGGAGAGATACTTGCTACCTACTAGCAAGGAGGCGATTTCTATGTTTACGGATTTTTTCACATCTTTTATTGTTTCAACTTACAATATAGGACTTAATTTGCCACCGATATTCATATTAGTAGCAGTCTTAATGTATCTGAACTTATTTGATAACATTGTTACAAGAACTCCCTTTTTTAAACTGTTTAAAATTGAAAGCGAACTTAAAAAACAATTATTAAATTTGTTTTTCTTGTCAACAATGGCAGTTATATCACTTGTGTATATTTTCTACTTAAATGAAGTATATTTCAATGAATTTTTCCTTATGAACACATTCGACATGCCTATTATATCACTAATTACACTTATAATTATTGTGTCATACATATTTGTTTTCATAGGTGAAAAGACTTCAAACTACTTTAGAAAATTTTACACTACTTTTAAATGGTAATAGGTAGCATATCTCTCACAATTTTTTTATTTTTTTATTTTTGTATCATAGATATACAAATTTGGAAGTTTTATACTTCCTTTTTTTTTGCACAAAAAAAGGCTGTATTACTTTACAGCCCCATAAATCTTAATATTAAAAATACTTTTTCAAATATATTTTATCTTTTAAAAGCATACCACCCTCATAAATTGGTAAATCATAATTTTTAGCGAAAAAATTTTTAAGTGTCATATATTTTTCAAAACCAAAGCACTCATAAAAGAGCAAATTAGCAGGAGATTCACCTGTACCTACAATAATCTCACTTACCTCTTCTTTATATGTTTCAAAAATAAAGTTCATCATTTTTTTACCATATCCTTTATGTTGATATATCGGATTAGTGGCAATATTTTGTATTTCTAAAACTCCATCACCCTCAAATGTCACAACGCAAACGCACTTAACCCCATTATCATAAATAGCGTACATTTCCCCTCGCTCTAAATATTTATAAATCATATTTTCTTGTTCGTCAGCAATTAAAAGTAAATCCATATATTCTTTTTTATCATCAAAATCTTCAATCTTAATTATTTCCAAATCACACCTCCATAAAATTAGACAATTTACACTGTAATTATTTCCCATTAATATACAAAATATACAAACCTAGCACTATAGTTATATAAATTATACAATAAAGTCAAAAAAAATACAATAATAATTTATAAATTTACAATTTATTATTAATACCCATTATTACCCTTTTTAAGTTTACATACCAATTCCTTTATGGTATAATAAACTAAATGCGTAGCTACATAAAATACAGCTACACATTAAGGTTATTGTAATTATCAAAGATAATTACTTTATGGTATAATAAACTAAAGTCCTAACCACGAAAACATGGCTATGACTTAAGATTATTGTAATTTCTTTGAAATTACTTTATGGTATAATAAACTAAAGTCCCTTGGGCTTGACTAAGATTTAGGAGGTCAAGTAATATGAATTGTTCATGTGGCAATGAACTAGATAAATCAGATAAGTTTTGCGATGAATGTGGTGAGAAAAACCCAGCATATTGCGATTCATCAAATGATACAAAAGAGGTTAAAAAGAGTTCATACGCTAAAACTGATATGTATGATAAAATGACAAAGTCATTAAACCAATCTCAAGCACGTTTAAATGAAAATAAAAGTAACAGAGAATTGCTAGAAAAAATTTATATAGACAATTTTGAAGGTAACTATGAGTTAAGTAGGAGAAACAAGAAAAAAAGTGGACCAAACAAACACAGATTGCTTTATGTATTTTTCTTTGTTCTAGTCCTTTTAGTTTCCATTGCCTATCTAGCCTATGATTATAGAGATAAAAACGATGTAAATGTATCTATTGTAAATGCAGATTCCTACCCATTTGTTACTATTCAGGTTCTTAAAAACAATGATGAACCCCATAATAATGTTGATTTGCTTATTTATCAAAATGATGTAATTAACGGAAATGAAATTGAATACCTTGGACAAGGAAATTACAAAGTAAAACTAGACTCAAATCATGGTGTTGGCGAGGTAGTAAAGTTGGAAGTGCATTATGGAATTTTCAGTGACACTGAAAAGTTTGTTATAGAAAAAGATATTTTAACGGGTATTTTTGCAAGTAGCACTATAATTACTAATGAAAACTATCCAATTGTAAGTATTTTGACTGATGTAAACAAGGAATTTTTACATACAAACTTTGCTGAATCTGTAAGTATTACAGTCGGCGAACACACATACAAACCTTTATCTTGTGCTTTTTCATCAAATAATACTGTTGAGTTTATTTTTGATTTAAAAAATACGGATTTTTCTGAAACATTAGATTTCACTTATAATCTATATGGTAAAGAATACCCTACTTCTGTTACACTTAATGAAATAGAAAATTAAAAAAGGACTGTAAAAAATCTCGATTTAATGAGTTTCTTTATAGTCTCTTTTTTATATTATATTATTGGAAACGCCAACAAAAAAAAGTTTTTTCCTTCGACTTAGTGATACATAGCAGTAGCAATCTCATTATTTTTGTTTACGTTCTAACTAGCATAATTTCTTTCCTACTTTATCCGTACCTTTTTATATAGATAAACTATCTAAAGTCTGTTTTATATGTCTTTCAACGGAGTCTTTAGACGGCCCACCTAAAGACTTACGATTATTCACGCAATTTTCAAGTGAAATCGCCTCAAAAACATCAGTGTCAAAGCTAGGTGAAAATTGCTTATATTCCTCTATTGTAAGGGTTTCAAGTACTTTATTATTTTCGATAGCATAGGCAACAAGTTCACCAACAACTTTATATGCATCTCTAAAAGGTACATCTTTTCTAACGAGATAATCAGCAACATCAGTTGCGTTTATAAAGCCTGTTGCAGCAGCATTCCTCATGTTTTCCTTGTTAACTTTCATAGTGTCAATCTTTGGTGTGAAAGCTTTTAGGCACATTTTCACCGTATCAATGGCATCAAAAACACCCTCTTTATCTTCTTGCATATCTTTGTTATAAGCAAGTGGCAGACCTTTCATGACTGTTAAAAGACCCATTAAGTCGCCAAAAACTCGACCACTTTTACCACGAACAAGCTCGGCAATATCAGGGTTTTTCTTTTGTGGCATAATTGAAGAACCTGTTGAAAATGCATCATCAAGTTCAATAAACTTATATTCCCAAGAACACCATAAAATTATCTCCTCAGAAAATCTAGATAAATGTACCATGATAATTGATAAACTTGAAAGAAGTTCAAGGGATAAATCTCTATCAGAAACACCGTCAATAGAGTTTAAAGAGGGTTGACCAAAACCAAGTTCTTGGCAAGTGAAATTACGGTCAATATTATGCGTTGTACCAGCTAATGCACCACAACCAAGTGGGCAATCATCTGTGTAGAAAAGTATGTTAGAAAGTCTTGTAAGATCTCTGTTAAACATAGATGCATAAGCCATGATATGATGTGCAAAAGTTATAGGTTGTGCTCTTTGCAAATGTGTATAACCAGGCATAATTGTGTCTAAATGAAGTTCAGCCTTTTGACAAATCACCTCAATTAGTTCTTCAAGTAAATTCAAAATATTACCTATTTCCTTAAAAATATACATTTTCATATCAAGGGCAACTTGGTCGTTACGACTTCTTGCCGTATGTAATTTTTTGCCTATATCACCTATTCTTTTTGTAAGTTCAAACTCCACAAATGAGTGAATGTCCTCAGCTTTTGCGTCAATTTCAAGTTCGCCATTTTCAATATCTCCAAGTATGGAAATCAAGTTTTTTTCAATTTCTTCAGCTTCTGCACTTGTAATAATTTTGCATAAGTCCAACATATTAGCATGGACTATTGAGCCTAAAATATCTTCTTTAAATAGCCTTTTATCAAAGGATATAGAGGAATTAAAATGTTCTAGCTCCTCACTTGCATTTTTAGAAAATCTACCTTCCCATAATTTCATTATATCTACCATAAACCTTTCAAATTTTTATCCATGTAAAAACAAGTATAGACCGTAAAAATAAATTTACAGCCTATCATGTATAACCCTTTTTCGTTTTTTTTGCTTTGGTTTGCTTTTTAGTCACTAATTATTTATGTCTATATTATTATTTCAGTTTATTTTGGTCAAGTAAAGCACGAACTTTAATTGATAAACCGAAAAGGTTTATAAAACCAGCTGAATCATTTTGGTCATAAACATTATCTTCGTCAAAAGTTGCCATTTCTTCAGAATATAAAGAATAAGGGCTTGTAACACCTGCATTTATGATGTTACCTTTATAAAGCTTTAGTTTAACTTGACCTGTAACACGTTCTTGAGTTTTATCAACAAAAGCCGATAAAGCTTCACGAAGTGGTGTGAACCATTGCCCATCATAAACAATTTCAGAAAATTTAATAGCAATTCCATGTTTATAGTGCATAGTTTGACGGTCAAGACAAAGTTCCTCTAAAACGCTATGTGCGTGGTAAAGTATAGTTCCACCTGGAGTTTCATAAACCCCTCTACACTTCATACCAACAAGACGGTTTTCAACTATATCAATGATACCAATACCGTTTTCTCCACCAACTTTGTTGAGGAAAGTGAGTATTTCAGTAGCAGATTTCTTTTCACCGTTTAAGCCAACAGGGTTACCTTGTTCAAAGTCTAAAGTAACGTAAGTTGGTTCATCAGGAGCGTCAAAAGGCGACACACCAAGTTGTAACAAGTTTTTATAATCAGGCTCATTTGCAGGGTCTTCAAGGTCTAAGCCCTCGTGTGAAATATGCCAAATATTTCTATCTCTTGAGTAACTAGACTCAGCAGAAAACTTCAGAGGTACGCCATGTTTTTCAGCATAAGCTATTTCTTCTTCACGGCTTTTCATCTCCCAAGTTCTCCAAGGTGCGATAATATCCATGTTTGGAGCAACAGCTTTTATAGCAAGTTCAAAACGCACTTGGTCGTTACCCTTACCCGTACAGCCATGAGCGATAGCGTCAGCACCCTCTTTTAAAGCGATTTCAGCAATTCTCTTACCAATCAAAGGACGTGCAAAAGAAGTACCAAGTAAATATTTATTTTCATATTTTGCACCGGCTTTAATAGTTGGAACAACGTAATCATCAACAAATTCTTCAGTTAAATCCTCGATATAGCACTTAGATGCACCAGTTTTAATAGCCTTTTCTTCTAAACCATCGAGTTCGTCAGCTTGACCTACATTACCAGAAACGGCGATAACTTCACAATCACCATAATTTTCTTTAAGCCAAGGTATAATAACAGAAGTATCAAGACCACCAGAGTATGCTAAAACGATTTTTTTGTATTCTTTTTTCATAAGAAACCTCCTAAATATCAGGCTACAAGCCTGTAACAAATTTTATCTAAAATTTTATTGAAACATATTATAAAGATTTCCTACACCGTAGTTTCACCTTTAAATCAAAGTAAAAAGGTATAGCACTATATTTATTAAAAAAATTATTCAATTAAAAAAATACCTCCTTATAGCGTTAAAAATAAAAGTTAAACTCCATGTAATATTTTATCATATTTTACATAAAAGGTCAATAGCAAAAAAGTTTAAAAAAGCCAAATCCCGACATTTTTTAAACTTTTTATGAACCCTATGTTTTATTAGTTTATCGCAACTAATTTTCCATCGGTTGATCTATATCCAAGGTCATTATTAAGTATTTCAACTTGTGTATTTATATCATCTTCATTCAGAGATTTAATTAGACGTAAGTAAATCTGATAACCCTGCATATCCATAATTTTATATTCACCACTATTTTGCTCACTTAAAGTTACAAGACCTGCTGGTAAATTTTCATAAAACAGACATCTTAAGTCATTTGAATAGTTTAGTTTCTTTTTATCATCATATACATTAGTATCATACAAGTATCCAGCACTAACGTGTTTTGCTTGCATCAAAATATGTGTTCTGAAACTACCGTTAGGGTTAGGTATACCACTTTCCAACACTAGGTTATCATATGTCCCATTCTCAGCTAAAAACTCTACCTCAGCAGCTGCTGCTGCATTATGAATGGTTCTAAAATCAGCAGCAATTTGTGCATATTTTGCATCGTCCACATATTTTGTAACACGTGGCACAGCAAGTGCTGCCAAAATAATAATAATTGCAATAACAACGATTAACTCCACTAATGTAAATCCCTTTTTCTTCATTAAAAAACTCCCTTACTTTAACCTAAAATTTTTAGTATATTAATTCCCCAATCAAATACTAAATATAAAAATTATTTCTACTATATCGTAATAAATATTGTATTATAAAAAATACTTTTTGTCAACCTTTATCATGGATTTATCCACAAGTCTTGTATATTAAAGTAATATACTGTATAATAACAAAATAACATATTATAGAAGAAACGGGATAAAAAAAGATGAAAGAAATATTTGAAAATCAAATAAGTGATGTAGAATTAACAGTTAAACAACGTAAAATTGCGAGTTATATATTGGATAATTTCGAAAAAATCGGCAATATGTCGTCATTGGAGTTGGCAAAGGAAATCGGTGTAAGTGATGCCTCAATCATACGATTTACGAGAGCCATAGGCTATGAGGGTTTTTCGGATTTAAAAAACCAGATTTATAATTCATTAGTTACAAAGTCTAGTTTAAATAATAAATATATAATAGACAAATACGAAGAAAACGAGATATACACAGGCTTTACAGACATTATGATGGATAATGTAAAGAGTACTTTTGAGCAAAATTCAAAAGAAAGTTATGATAGATTAGTAGATAAGCTTATAACATCTAAAAGCAAGTATATAATTGGTTTAAGAGGGTGTGTAGGAGCTTCAAACAAGTTTTCAAGACTATTAAGTTACCCACTAGATAAGGTTGTACCTATGCCAAACAACGATATAGATGCTATAAACATTTTACAAGATATTGATGAAAAAGATGTACTTGTTTTGCTTTCTTTTGGACGATATTACAAGATTGATATAGTATTGTTAGAACTTGCAAAGTCCCATGGAGCGAGTATTTGCGTGATTACAAATAACAAAAATGCACCAACCGTCAAATATGCAGACTTCCCCCTTTTCACCAAATCTAACCATATGAGTTTTTTCAACTCAACAGTTGGAGCGAGTATAATTGTTGAGTATATCGTAACACTTGTGAGCCTAAAAAATAGTGAAAAGTACGTAAAACGAGCGAAAGAACGTGACATATTAACAAAAGATTTTAGAATTTAAAAATTAGAATTTTAAAAAAAATAGAAAAAAAATAAAAATTATAAACTTTTATAAAATATGTGCGTATATATATGTGTACTAGAAAAAAAATGTAAAAAAAGTATAATTTTAGTTTGCATTGTATTTCAACTTGTGATATAATGTAATAGTTGTTTCAAAGGGAGGAAAATATGAAAAAATTTTTATTAGTTGCTACTTGTTCAACCCTAGCTTTTTTAGGAGTAACTTCAACAGTCTTAGCAAGTTCAATTCCAAGTGATTTGAATGCTAGAATTACTGATATACTTACAAATTTAGGTTTTAACGTAGCAGAAAATGCAGATTTTACGAATATTGTAAGCGAGAATACAGACTTACCTGCTGTAACTTCACCAAATATTGTAAATGGCAACTATCGTGTTCAAGATGGTTATATGCATATAGATGACGCATTAACTAAGTTTTCAGGTACATATGTTTATGAAGATAAGCCTGAAAGCAACTCTGTTATAATCGCAATCCCAGATTACTATGACAAAGCCGAAGTTAGATACACAACAATAAATGGTGTAAAATATCTTAACCTTTCTGAACTTGGACGTTACTATGGTAATTATACAGAAAGCTATTACCGTAAAAACGGTACAAATGGTGGGAATAGTCAATATTCTACTATACAAGAACTTGCAACAACTTACCCACTTGTAAACATGACTGTTAAAGATTATGACGATATGTATTTATCAATTGATGGGTATTATGAACGTGAAGAGGCAGATTATTTTGAGTCTGACGGTTTAACTTATGTTGAAACTGAAGACGTTGCAGAGTTTTATAATGAATATTTAGCTTACACATCTATAAACAACCAAAGTAACAGTACAGATACTACAACTGATACAAATACTAGTAGTAGTACTTCTTCAAACACAACAACGACTGTACCACGTGGATATATAACAATAGACGAAGCTAAAAGCACTTATTCCGAAATTATAGATTATAAACAAGCTTCAAGTAAAGAAATGTACCCTATTTATAAAGGTAACCTTATAGACTATGATGAAGAAATAGAATTTAGAAATGTGAACGGTACTATCTACCTTGAAAAAGAAGATGTACAAGATGCTGTTGAGGAATTTTACGATAGAGACTAAATTCCAACCTATTTTCGATAGAACTCATACTTGATATTTTCTTGTGTGTGTTGTATAAATGTGGAAAGAGCCATGATTAATTTCATGGCTTTTTTGTCGTTTTTTTATTGTCCGATATTTTATGCAAAACCTATGATATTATATAAATAGGCAAAATAAAACAAAAGGAGATACTAAATGTTAAACACAAGACTTAATATTGATATATTCGGTGGTAAAATAAGCCTAAACAAAAATAAAGTGTATGCAACAATAAGCCTAAAGGAAAGTATAAGAAATCAAAGTAGAATATACGGCAGTAGCAAAAGTTACATAACTATGGCAACAAACCTGTTAGGAAGTGGCTATGTCTATGTAAGTGGCAGTGGTAAAATGTTAATGAACAGTAGTTTAAACCCCACAATATCCAAAACTTCAAGTGCAATAAGTAGTATAAATATGCCAAACTCAGTGTTAATAACAAAAGGTAATATGGAATATTTCGCCTTAGAGAATATTAACTTTAAGAAAGATGACATCTTAATAATCGATATGGAGAAACAAACAATAACACTAAATAGTAAAAATATATTAAATAATATTGATAGAAACAGTGAGTTTTTCGAGATAAAAGGCTTAGATAATAGGCTAAACTTCGAGTGTATAAGGGGCAGTCAAACCTTGAGCAACCCAAACCTTGACGTGTATGTACGATACTATCATAAATATGTATAAGGGAGATTTAAAATGAAAATAATAGTCTATAACAAGCAGATGATAAAACAGTGTTATTGGAATAAGTTTATAAGCTTTTCCTATACACTAGCCATGAATAATGTGAGTTACGGCAGTTTTTCAATCCCCTTTGACATGGATATTAACAAGGAAATTCAGCCCTTTTACTTCCTAGAGATTTATGATAATAATAACTATGTGGGAATGTTTAGAATAAACTCTATTTCCTTAGAACGTGAGCAAGGTGGTTTTTATCATTATGAGTTTGAACACGCAATTACCACACTTGGAGACGAAGTTCTTTTTGGCTATCATTATTATGAAAGAAATAAACAGAATACAAAAACCTTGATAAATAGCCTTTTAAGTAAGCAAAAAACAAAACATTGGACCATTGGCAATATAGATTTCACAGAAAGTTTTGGCTATCGCTTTGAGAATGAGAGTCTACTTAGTGCCATATTCTCTCTACCAAGAATTTTCGCCAATGAATATTTATGGCTGTATGACACTACAAGCTACCCCTTTAAACTACATTTAAAAAAGGTGAATAAAACGCCTAAAAACGAGTTTAGATATGGTGCAAACTTACAAAGTATAAACCGTGAGATTTCCTATGATGACATAGTTACAAGGATTTATCCCCTTGGCTATGGTGAAGGCGATAACCAACTTAATATTAAAAGTGTAAATGGTGGCAAAGGATATTTAGATAAAAATGTTGCACAATATGGCTTACGTGAATATGTGCTTGTAGATAGACGTTTTAAAATACCCCATTCCCTTTTAAACTATGGTAAAACTGTACTTGATAAGCTATCAAGCCCTATTGCAAGTTATAAAATAACAGCCCTTGATATTTTTAGATATAGTAACAAGTCCCCTCTTAGTTGTGGTGAATATATACGAGCAATTGACAAAGTTTTGGCCATGGATTTAGTCCTACCGATTAAAAGTATTACAAAAAAAGATGTGATAAAAAACCCTCTTGAAATAGAGATAGAAGTAGGTTCATTTTATGGGAATATAAGTACATATCTTGATGAAGTCAAGAAACGAATTGATACAGAGGTGACCTATTCACAAGGTGCGACTAACCAGTTTATGATAAACTATGCCGATAACTGTGATAATAAATTTCCAGCAAAGCTAAAGTTTTACCTACCAAACAATGTTGATAGAGTAAACTTATGCCTTTTACATTTTGAGCTTGAGCCATTTCGTGCCTATAATAAATCAATTTTAGGTGGTGGAGGTCAAATACTTAGTCAAATAAATACAACGTCATCAGGAGCGAGTTCCACCTCAACAACTTCAACACAGCCAACAAAAACATCAGGTTCAAGTTCAACGAGTACCACAAGCTCAAATGATAGCTACACATCAAATAGCTCAAGTATCAACACAACATCAACAAATAGTGAGGGAGCAAGGTGGCGACTTGGTAGCAGTAGCACAGCTATGATGGATTCAGCAGGAAGCCCACCACATATACATGGACTATCTGACCACTATCACCCACATAGCCACTCAATTGCACATTATCACGTAATAGGTGGACACCGTCATGATATGAACCACACACATCAGATACCTTCACATAACCACCAAATGCCCCACACACATAATATAGCACATACTCACACAGTACCAAACCATGTACACGGCATTGAGTTCGGTATATTTGAGGGACAAACAGCCACATCAATTACTCTAAAGGTTGACGGCGTCACTGTACCAAGTAGTAACATAACTACATCAGGTCAAATAGATATAGTGCCATATTTAAAAAAAGACATAGAGGGGCGAATTGAAAGGGATCGGGTACATTGTATAGAAGTTGTACCAAATAAGCAAACTCGCCTTGTAGCTGAAGTTTTTATGCAAGTTTTTACAAACTCATATGGTGGTGGTGAATATTAAAAAAAGCCCTACTCTTTCTAGCACAAAAAAGTAAGACATGGCGGAGGTATATGGGAATCGAACCCACCCATGATATACAATATCACAACATGGTTTTGAAGACCAGTAGGCACACCAGATACCTGTCTACCTCCATAAAAGTTGATAAAACATCAGCAACTACAAATACAATGATATAACAAAAGTAACAAAAAGTCAATAGAAATTTTAATATTTATAAATGGAAACCCAAAAAAATTGAAGTAATGGCACATTGCAAAATAAAAAGCAAATTTTCGTACTTTATCAGCATTTTACCATATACTTAAACATATTTATAAATCTTTTTGAGCATTAATCTTCCCCATAACAGTGTTATTATTAAAGTAATTAACCAAATTTGACCCATTTATCCATTCATCATTAATTTGGAGTAAAATACCTTTATACACGTTATTTTCTGGATAAACAAAAAGTAAAAATCGAATAGACCTACGTAAATCCGAGTTATAAGCGATTGATTCTACCTTTGCAGAAACGCCATCAGGAATTTCGCAAATAATTTTACCGTTATTAAATAACTTTTCAAGAGTATAGAAATTTAACATTTGAATAGAAAAAAATTCATGAATTTTAAAATCTACAACAGTTTCAAAACTTGAAAAGCGAATAAATTCCTTGTTTATTTCAACATTTACATCACTAGCATATGTGAAGGGTAATCCTGTTATGACATTCCCCTTAACACTTGTATAAAAAACGTACTTTTTAACTTTCTTTTTTTTCTTTAAACCAAACATAAGACCTCCTTGTAAAGCTATTTTAATAATATTCATTTTTACGAGGCACTAGACTATTACTGCTATTATTGTTATTATTATTGTTATTATTAATGTTATTATTATAACATTTTTAGCCGTAAAAGTCAATTTGGAAAATACAGAAAATAAAAAAAAGAGAATGGTATTTGCCCTATAATAAAATATGTGATAAAATATATATACAATATTATAAGGAGAAGAAACTATATGTCATTGAAGAATTTACCTAAAATAGATATGTTGTTGGAAAGCGAAAAAATAAGGGAGATTTCAGAGGAAATACCTTATAATAGAATACTTTTAAGTATACGAGAAGTTATAGAAACTAAGCGTAATGAACTGCTTAAAACAAAGGCTGAATGTACAAAGGAAGAGCTGTTTTTTGAGATAGAAAAAAGCGTAATAAACATACTTAAAAAATATGATGCAAAAGGTTTAAAAGAGGTAATAAACGGTACAGGAATACTTGTACATACGAACCTTGGTAGAAGTGTTTTAAAAAGTGATGTTGGGCAAAAAATAAGCGAGTTATCCTCTACATACACAAATTTAGAATATGATATAGAAAGTGGAAAACGTGGTAAAAGATTAGCCTATGTAGAGCAACTTTTATGTGATATAACAGGCTGTGAGTCGGCAATGATAGTGAACAACAACGCATCCTCTGTATATTTGATTTTAAAAGCACTAGCAAAGGACAAAGAAGTTGTTTTATCACGAGGAGAGTTAGTTGAAATCGGTGGCAGTTTCAGAGTATCCGAGATAATAAGGGAAGCTGGTTGTATAGTCAAAGAAGTTGGTACAACAAATAAAACGAAACTAAAAGATTACAAGTTAGCCACAACTGAAAATACGAGTATGTACTTAAAAGTCCACACTTCTAACTTTAAGATTATTGGCTTTACGGAATCAGTTGCACCAAAGGAGCTTTTAGATCTTAGAGATGACATGCAAAAGTATGTAATTGTCGTGGAAGATATGGGTTCAGGACTACTTACAGATATATCAAAGTATGGTGTACCCTATGAACGAACAGTATTTGACGCAATAAAAGATGATGTAGATATTGTATGTTTTTCAGGTGACAAACTTTTATCAGGCTCACAAGCAGGTATAATTTTGGGCAAAAAACATTTAATAGACAAGTTAAAAGAACACCAACTTCATAGAGTTTTAAGAGTTGATAAACTTTGCCTAATTGCATTGATTGAAACTTTAAAACACTATGTGAAAGAAGATAGAATGAAAACTCTACCCCTTTTTGAAATGGCAAGTAGAAGTCAAACAACCTTGGAACACATGGGAAAAAGTATTGTAAAGGAAGTTAAAAATCATAAAGTAACTTGTGAACTTAAGGAGTGTCAAGGTGCTTTTGGAGGTGGCTCTCTACCTGATGAGTATTTTTCAAGTCTTGGAATATTTATAAAAAGTGATGAACTTACACCAAATAGGATTGAAAGTTTTTTAAGAAATCAGGAACGCCCCATAGTTTCAATTATTCAAAAAGAATATGTAATTATCGTACTTACAACTATTTTTGAAAAAGATTTAGCATATATTAGTAAAGTGATAAATGAGATTTAACAAAGTTAACAATTTACATTGAAAACGAAAAAAAACTCTTGATTTTTTATGCCAAATTTGTTAAACTTACTTATGTGCTTTTTAGAAATGAAATCATGTGTAAAAAAAGAAGATTATGATAATTTTATGTAATATTTTACACAATATTTCCATAAAAGCTACAAAAGTTTGCACTTTTTAGTTGGTATAATAATATCACACAAATAATAAAGTCTTTATAAGTAATGTACTAGGAAATGGATTTAAAAATCAAACCATATTAGCTTTATTATACTGTGTAAACTTAATAACCCATAAATGTAGAAGCATTTTTACCACCTTTGTATAGCTTTGAAGTTTATGGGTTGTTTTTTTGACTTGGAAAGGTTGCAAAACTAAAATAATGGCACATTGCAAAAGAAAAACCAAATTTTCATACTTTTGTCAAAAAACGTTGTTTTGTTATGAAAATGGATTTTTCTATATTTTGCAAGTTCGTAACATTTTATTGCAATTTGTACTATTTTCATAAAAAATATCTATTATAATGTAATAATCACCATCTTTTACCAATAACAACTGACATCTTTTAAAAAAACCACAAATCTGCCACAATTTAATCACATAAATATCAAAAAAATTATATATAATGTAGGTGTACTCGAATAAAGTACTCCACTTAGTAGTGAAATATTATTAAGAAAAATTCCCTTTTATTTTTTTAATTTTCACTTAAAATTTTTAGCTTAATTCCCCTGAAAGCCTGTCTTTGACAGGCTTTCTCCCTGTTTAAAAGAATACAAGAAAGTTTTTATATGTTTAAACGATAAATATTATCATATAATTGACATTATAATACAATAATTTTTCCAATATTTAGGTATACTTTTGCCATATTTTCCTTATATAATATAACCATAGAAGTGATACAGATAAAATGATTGTATTGTTTTTATACCTTAAACCTTTTTTATATTTTATATCATTATGTGGGAAAAAAGCCTTAAATATAGGCTTTTTTCTTTGTTTTTTGGCATAAAAAAAGTACTAACCAAAAGATTAGCACTATGTTAGTTAAACCAATTTAAAATAATTATAAGCCTTGTGATAAACCTTTTTAAAGGAAACAGCAACACCGAAATTAGAAAGCAAATCATCAATTAGAAAAGCATTAGAATTGTTAAATCTATTGATTATTTTTTCAGAAGTTTCAACAGTAATGTGCTTTTTGTTAGTATTTTTAGCGAACCAGTATAGCTCTCTAAAAATTTTATCACATATAAAGTTATCATCTTCAACATAGCCCTTGCCGTTACAAGTATCACAAGTAACGAAGTTTGAAGATATAAGGCTTGACTGTTCTTTTTTCCTAGTAATCTCTAAAATAAATAGTTTTGTAAGCCCTTGAACAGATACTTTTTGGTAGTCTAAACGAGCAAGACGGCGAACTTCGTCTAAAAGGATTTTTAAATTATCACTATCAACCATGTTAATAAGGTCAATAAGTATAATTCCTGAAAGATTACGCATTTTCATTTCTTTAAATATAATGTTTACAGCATCAAGATTAGTCTTTAAAATAGCCTTTTCTTGATTTTTAAGCCCAGTGAGTTTCCCTGAGTTTACGTCAATCAGAACGGCTGTTTCCGTTTCTTCAAAGTATAAAAACCCACCTGATTTCAGCCATACTTTCTTATTAAAATGCTTATTTATTTTTAGGTCAACACCATAATCTACGATTAAATCATTTTCATAGCATAAATCTATGTTAAAAAGACTATTTTCTAGAGTATCAAAAATGTTCAAATCATTTGTTATAACTTTAATATCCTTTGTATCAAACTCTTTAACAAAGTCAAAAACTTGTTTAGTGATAGCGTTGTCCAAAAGCAAATATGGGGGCTTTATAGCACTTGCTCTTTTAAAAACATCATTAGCCATTTTAACAAGGTCAAGGTATTCAGATGAAGCATCTTCAAAGGAAACACCCTTTGCAATAGTCCTAAACAAAATGGTATAACCACCCTCACCCTCGCTATAATGAGCCGTCAAAATTTTTTCACCAATTTCTTTTAAACGCAGTCTTTCCTCTTTTCCAGAAATCGCCTTTGAAATTCTAACATCAAAGTTATTATTATATGACTTAAATATCTTCATGAACCCCTTGTTAGAAAAGCCAATTTCCGTTGTAGCACGAGGCACTTTTTCGGCAGTTTTATCCTTAGTTATCTCAACTAAAATTCGGCTACTTTGGTGTATGTTTTCGTGTTTAAAAAGCTGTTCTTTGCTATCCCTCATGTCTAAAAAACAGGTTTGTCCACCACCTATATCAACAAAACAGAACTGTTTATTTACGATTTTCGTAACATAACCAATATATAAATTTCCAACAATAGATGGATTAGTTTTATCAGTGATAAGGAGCCTAGTAAGCTCCCCCTTTTCCATAAGACATATTTTTGTTTTATTTGTATAGCTATCAATAAGTAACTTATTTAAGATATTTTCACTCATTCTAGTTTCCTTTTAAGTTCACAACACCGTTACTATCCACGTTCAGCATACCAGTAACAACGCCACCGTTATTGCCGTCACGCATTTGTTCGCCAATATATTGTCTAGAAACATTTCCACTTGAATCTCTATAAGAATAATAAACATTGTACCCATACACATGAGTAGAAATATCTTTAACTATTGGCGTATAAGCCTTAAGTTGTTGTAAGTCCTCGGATTCACGCACTTCAACAGCATTATACTCATCATATTCCACATGAGTATCCTCAAGATAAATATCCTCAGTACTAAAAATTACAGCTTGTTGATATTGGGAAAGAATTCCGTTATATTCAGGGAAAAACTGATTAACTTCACTAGCCGAAAGCCCCACAGCGTAGAGCTTTTGACCGTCACGTTGACGTAACCATCTATCAACTTTATCTAAATAAACATAGTTAAGATAACTGCTTTCACTTTCAAAATCTTCTTGAGTAGAAAAATAATAGCCATTTTCGTCTTTGTATATGCCAAAATCATCTGACATAAGATTATACTCGCTATAACTCTCCTCATTTGTCCAAATAGTTGATAACATAAGACGTTCAGGACTATTCGCATTTGTAGTTTTATAGCGATAAATTGGCACAGATGCCCCATTTACAACGACTGAGAAATATCCATTATCAATAACTTCAGTGGCATTGTTAAATTCATCATCAGAAAATTCTTTAATAGCCGTAGAGTTAGGTTCAACAGATGTTTCCATGTTAAGTTTAACATTATCTGTATTAAAATATATATTATCTATTAAATCGTTAGTTTTATTTTGAATTGAAAGCACAAAAGCATGACTATTTTCTGTAACCTCTTGGCTAGAATTCGCCTCATCAGTATTTGAATTAGTTTCTTCTAAATCACCATTTTCGTCAGTAGGCGTAGGTTTCACAACTCGTGGCTGTTTTTTTGATTCAGAATTATCTAAATTTACGCTTTCCTCCTGATTATCAGAAGTATCTAAGTCATTAGAGTTATCCAAAGCTTCCCTATTATCCTCAGCATCAGCCTCAGATTGCCCATTTTCATCATCAACTACACCACTTACGCTTTCACTTTCGCTTTTATCAGTTACATCTTCTTGATTTTCTTCTTGGTTTTCTTCTTTATCATCTTGTTGATTTTCTTCTTGGTTTTCTTCTTGGTTTTCTTCTTTATCTTCTTGTTGATTTTCTTCTTGATTTTCTTCTTCTATTTTATTTCCTTGTTGATTTTCTTCTTGATTATTTATATTACTATTTAATTCATTAGCATTAGCAGTGTCCATCTGTGTTGAATTATCATTACCTAAGCAACTAGCACTTATGATTACAATAATTAAACTAGCTAAAACTATATTACGCATAACAATTCCTCCATTATATGAGTCAGCTTACCTACACCTATATTACAGTTAGATATATGAGCTAATCTGTATGATAAAAGATTTTCTTTTAAAGTTGACCTTTTTATTTATATATACGATATTTTAAGAAAAATGTTCCTAAATCTCTATATAAAAAGGCATAATATCCTCATAAGTATTATCATTAAGACGGAAACCTTTAGGTATTACACCAAGAGGGGTAAAGCCAAGCTTTTTGTATAAGTGTATTGCACCAGCGTTTGAAGTGACAACAGCGTTAAATTGTAGAATTTTAAAGTCTAAGTTTTTTGCGACTTCAAGGGAGTTTTTCACAAGCAAAGCACCGATACCCTCGCCTCTGTTCTTTGGTAAAACACCATATGATGCATTCGCAATATGTGAGCATCGTCCAACATTATTTGGGTGTAAGATGTATAACCCAAGTATTTCATCGCCAAGTTTTGCAACACCAACATGGGACTGCAAAGCAAAAAATTCTCTAGCATCTGTAATGTTTAAAGGCTCATCTTGTGGAAAGTATTTGCCCTCAAAAACAATATCGTTCCAAATTTTAGTAATAATATCTAAATCTTTCTCATTAAACTGTTCAATTTTAATTTCCATATACACCTCAAATGACTTAACTGACGACCTTGCAAAACATAGAAAAATCCATTTTCATACTTTTACAATGTGCCATTATTTCAATTTTGCAACGTTTCCAATTATAAAACATAGAAACAAATTTTTTCATAAAAATATGAGCCATAACAATATTATAGCTCAATATATTTTAAAACATAATTTAGTTTTTGTCAAGTCCTGTCCATCATTCTATAAGTAAATCAATTTCCACACTAAGACCTTGAGGCTCTACAAAGGTGCTGATAAAATCCGAAAGAAAAAAATTATGGTAGTGGAAACGTAAACAAAGGTAGCGATGAAAGACCTTGAGGCTCTTCCTCACACTCCGTAACTTTTAAAAAATGTAAAAAAATTTTCAATTAAAAATGCACTTGTGCATTTTTGTTACAAAGTTTTTAGTCAAGTTTTTTTCAAAAAACTTGTAGGTTTGGACAAAGTCCAAGAAGCCTTGTAGGTTTGGACGAAGTCCAAGAAGCCTTGTAGGTTTGGACGAAGTCCAAAAGGTTTACATGATAAATTAAAGGCTACCTCATTTATTAATTTCTAATTATCTCAACCTTGTAACCGTCAGGATCACTTATAAAGAAGTAGTTAGGCAGATTTCCAGGTAAACCCTTTAAATCCCCAACCTCATAACCTAAATCAATTAAACGTTTTTGTTCAGCCTCAAGGTCATCAACACCAATGGCTACATGTGAGAAACCGTTACCGATTTCATAGCCCTCACTTCCAATATTATAAGTAAGCTCTATCTCATAAGCACCAGGCTGTGAACTTACATATACAATAACAAACCCATTTTGCGTATGGTCTTTCCTTAAAGTTTCGTTTAGACCTAAATCTTTATAAAAAGCAAGTGATTTCTCCAAATCTTTAACTCTTATACAAGTATGTAACATTTTTACCATTTTTTTATCCTCTTTTCTTTATAATTTATCTCAACGCATATTCATCAAAACCTCCCCAAAACAATGCAATTGTTTTGGATAATGCGATGCAACATGCAATGTTGCTCAGGGGTTATAGGGGGTGAAACCCCCTAATAGTCTTTTATCTTTTATCTTCGCCTTGCTCCGTTTAAAAAAACTTCAGTCTGTAAGGGAAATTCCTCTTTTGCTTTCTTAAAATCTCTACACCTACTCGCCTCATTTTCCTCGTAAAAATGTAAGGGAAATTCCTCTTTGTTAATAATAAACATTTTGAACTAGGCTAGATTTAGACATATCTAGGAAGAAAATTTTAGAAGATATTTCGCTAAGCATAATAAGGTTTAGAAACTTTTCCTTAACCTCGCTGTTTTCAGTCTGTTTACGATTAACATAAAGCACATCATAGTTAAGGGTACTAGATAAAGTACGAATAGTGTTAAGTAAAATACTGTTTCTATAATAGCTGTTCAAAGATTCATTACTAAGATTTTTGAGTTCGATATTCTCAAACCAGTCACCAAGTTCATCAAGGTCAAGAATAAAGCAACGGATTTTGAGGCTCTCAAGTCTACTAAGCACAAGATTACTAAGATTAACGTAACTAATAGCGAAAGAAAAACCTATTTCATTAAGTTCCAAAAGTTTCTCATAACAATACTTATCCAGGATCAGACTATCAGTAATGTGGAACGTTATCTCGTTGTATAAGATAGAATATTTATCAACAACTGCAAGGATTTCATCAATAGTAGTGGACTGAATTGTCTTTTTATATATCGAGTGAATGTTAAGGGTTTCATCGGTAAAATAGCCTTCTTCAGAGATTTTCTCCGTATTTTTACAAAGAACATCTAAAGCATAAAGGTTAAACTCACTAAGAGCATCGGAATTTTCGATATACCTAGCAATATAATCATAATCAACCACTTCATTATCGTTAATACTCCACATTAGAGATACAGAAATCCCAGAATTAATTTTATTTTCATAATAAATAGTATTAATAATAGTTATAAGCTCATCATTAGCTATAGCTTCGTTAAACCTTTCTTTAACGTTTTTGATGTTATGATAATCGCTAATAAGCTTTTTATCAATATTACGTATACTACTGCCTTCTTTCATTTTTATATGGTGTAAAACAAATCCAAGTATGCCAATTATTTCCATAGTGGATTCACCCATAACAAGTTCAAAAGGTAATACAGCGATTGAAACGTCAATGGACACAACTGCTCTTTCATATTCAATCGATAAATTAAGTACATCGCTAAACAAATCCCCTGATGTAATTTTTGACTCATCAAAAATAACAATAAACTCATCACCTGAAATACGTATAGAAGTGGTATTATCTTTATAGTCAAGTAATAAATCAGATAATTTCATAAGTACCATATCACCAAAAGCATGGCCATAACGATCGTTTATATCCTTAAAATTATCAATATTAAGTATAGCGATTTGATAGTTATAGTTATTTGAATAAAGCTTAATCGTACTATCAAGAGTACGTCTATTTCTAAGCCCCGTTAAGAAGTCAGTGTTAAGCTTTTTGTTGTTAAAAACCCTAAGTACAAGTATAACAACGGCGAGTATAGCAAAGATAACAATGACAATAGTTTTAAGCACTTGTTCAAGTAACATACTATAATTATATATAACACGTACATCTTCGTTAATGTTGATATACTTGTTATAAATAGAATTTGAAACAAAAACATCAGATAAAGACGAAATAATGTTGGCAACATCATAACTAACATCAGACTTCTTAAATCCAGTAAACAACAAGTTTTCAAAATTATTATCATTTTCAAGAGCAACAATATCATTAGCATAATTGTTAAGATTATAGTTAAGATAAAGAGCCTCTAAAACAATAGCCCCGTCAATTGTAGAATCTCTAATATCAGTCATAATACTATCTATATCATCATAATAAATGATAGTATTGTTACTTTGCAACCTGGCATCATATAAAGAGTTTTTTATAACACCAATTTTAAGGGACACATCAGAATTTAAAGAGCTAATAGCACCACTAGCATTACCTTTGCTAATAATTGATAAATAAGTTGCATTATAACTAGGCTTTGAAAAATCAAATAAAGAACCATATTCCCTTTTTCTTACAGGCAGAGCAATATCGTAAGTTGCAAGTTCCTCCTCAGTCAAGTCATCATAGGATTTATAACTATCAACAACATATTTAATGTTTAAAGCGTCTAAAATAGTAGTAAGCCCGTCAAACATATATCCACCATACTCATTATTGATTTCATAAAAAGGATAGTCAGAAGCCGAGAAAGAAAGTGGAGCAATGTCAAATGAAGCAATTCTAAATTCCCTATCTGTGTCTATACCAAGTTCATACACTTTACGAAGCATAGCCGTAACAATCAAATCTTTAGTATAGTTAGAGTGAGCAAGTTCCAACTCATTTACAAGATTAGAATTAGAATATAAATATGTAACAAGAGTGTTAAAGTCAGGGTGTCTATTTTTCAATGAAGAAATAGCATTCATAGGCACAGTAATTTCAGAAGTTAAGTCTTTCCAGTTAATTTCCTTACGTCTACCGATTTCGTCAAAGTACATAATATCTCCAATAAAAATATCAATTTCTCCACTTTGAATGGCACGATAAGCCGAGTCAGCGTCACTATATTCTATTGTTTCGATTGTGTTGTCAAAAGGAGCATATTTAGCTAAAAACAAGTCACCATAATCAGTGCCAGCAACTGTACCGATAACATCGAAATCTATATGATTTGCTTCAAAATCAATGGAACTAGAAAAGTCCGTTGAGAAGAAAGCGTACAAGTTATTAGTATAAGATGGCATGGCAAAATCATAAACAAGCTTATTTTTTTCTGTCAAAGGTATTTGCACAGCAAACTCAATAGAATTGGTATTTAAAGCACGCATAAGGTTTTCTAAACTATCGTATTCAATACGTTGAAAAGTAATACCTGTAACTTCAGAAATTTGGTTAAAAACCTCATCACTTGTATAAGAACCACCATAAACGCCATATTTCAAAACACTATCGGAATAATCAGCGATAATGTCACTATGTTCGCCCTCAATATCAATCATACTAATTGTGCTAGTTGACAAATCCCCTTGTTTGCGTACATTTAATAAGCTATTTATAATAACTATACAAAAAATACTCACAATAAAAATTGCAACACCAATAGTAATTTCTTTTGAATATTTTTTAATAAAATCTTTTATCATATAAGTCACCTACATTTAACTTTTTTTATATTCCACAGGTATTTCATTGTAAATTTCATTAAGTTCTTGGTTTTCACTGTCAAGTTTAAGGGCAAATCTAAGAGCAGATTCAGCATCAATAAAATTCCCAAGTTCCATGGATAATTTAGCGAAAGGGATATAGTAAGTGGTACGCTTAAAAAACTGGTTCATAAGATATTTATAGTCCTCACAAGCCCTTTTCAAATCTTTGTTGTTTTGGTGCATTTTAGCCCTAAAAAGTCTAAGACTTTCATCGCTTGGGTTACTTATTATAGCGTCATTTAGCACCTTTTTCGCCTCAATATAATCTTCTAAAGCAAAAAGATTTTTAGTATATGCAAGAGCAAGACCAGGGTAAGCACTTCTCTTTAGCATAAGTTGTTCAAGTACATGGTTTTCCTCTTTAAACTTTTTCATAGAGCTTAAAACCTTAGCCTTTTCATATAGTGCAAAAAAAGCATTATCGTTAATTTCCAAGTATTCATTATATATATCAAGTGCTTCTTGATATTTCCCTTGTTTCTGGTATAAATCGCCAAGTTCCCTATATCCGTCAGGATTTTTGGGGTCATTTTTAATGGCACGTTCAAAGTTGCGTATGGCAAGTTCAACGTTACCATTTTTAAGTGCCAATACACCGTCTTGTGAATATAAAAATCCAGCCGACATATGTTATTCCTCCTATTGCTTCCCAATTTGTTTCTATATATTTCATTTTTTTCATTACATTCTAAAAAATCAAGAGTTGATTTCATAAGTGACCTTATTTTCTTTTAGAGAAATAACTCCCTCTTTTTCCAAAGCAACAAAGATATTTTTAAGATATAAAACTTCATCATTTTTGTATTCAAAGCCAAATTCATAAAGAGTTTGACGAAGAATATTGTCTAAAGTTATACCGATTGTGTTAGATAGTATTTTCAAAATTCCCTTAGTGATTTCTATGTCAGAAACGTAGTTTAAAGAAGTATCAAAATCATGGTATCTTGGCACAACTTCAAAATCTTTTGGCATATAAAACCCATTATCAAAATCTATAACAGAGCAAAGTTCAAGATCATAAAGTTCATTAATCTTGTTAAAGATTTCAGCCATAGAGTATACGCCATTTAAAGCACTGTGGAGCTTTAAGGCAAGTTTATCTTGATGTATAGGAGCTTCCACATTTACAATAAAAATAACACCATTAGTTATAAAACCGTTTTCCGTAGAAGAGGGTGCAATATCGTAGACATTAGCAGAAACATAAGTATCAAAAAATCTTTGATTTGACTTTACCTCAAAGTGTTCTTTTACAGGAACAAACTTGTCAACAACCAAGTGTTTAGATACGGGTATAAGATTTTCTGTTTCTTTGCGATAGTTAAGGTCTACAACAAAAGGAATACTCCAAAGTAAAGCAAAGGGAATATCCCTTGCAAAACAAGTTATATAGCTATCGTAAAAATCATAAAAAGCGTTATTTCTATAAATTTCATGATTATTATCATATGAATAATCCACATTAAAATCCTTTAAAATATGGAGTGATGTAAAATCTTCTTTGTTTCTTATGTTCATTATAACATATTTTAAAGTAGAACTAAAGTTTTCCGTATAATTTTCCTTCAAAATATTTTCATTACTATTTACTTTATCGAATAAATCAACTAAAACAGGCAACTTAGACAGGTTAAAAGTAGGCAAATCCATTTTGAAATCCGAATTATATCCACTACTTTCCATACTTTCCATATTCTCCTTATTTTCCACTGTATTTATAAAAACAATTTGAGAGGTATCAGCAAAAAGAGGCAAAAGTCCTTTAACATCATTGATATTGTTAGTATCAAAGATAATCGTGTCAAAGGAAAAATGTTTAATAGGCAACATTTTTTTAAGTGAACATACTTCCCCAAAGAAAACAGGTTTAAAGTTTTGTAAAATATAAGGAGTTTCCTCTAAATAATTTAAAAGATTAGCCTTCTTTTTAAAAAGGTTTTTATAAACTTCCCTTTCGTCATAATATTTTTTATTTATATCAATAGAAGGTAAATCCTGGGCATAGCTGTTATAAACATCATATCTGTTATCATAAGTTTGTTGATAAATAAAGTCAAAAAAACCTTTAGTATTTTCCCTTAAATTATCAATTGAAATGTCATCTTTGATGTCAGAGTTAACAAAAATATTAGAAATCCAGCTTTTATAAAAACTAAGCATAAAAGTATCAATAAACTTATCTTTAGGGATATTTTGGTTATCAAAAGCGATTAAAGTCGGTTTAATATTTGTGGTGCATTTATTGTTTAAAAAATCAAAAACTTCCATATTGTTTTCAATATCAGAAAAAGAGTTTACACAAGCCTCAACAAGAGTATTTAAAGCACTAAAAGAGCTTATGTCAACATCAAGGTTTAAAAGTTTGGTAAAATATGAAACCTCACTCCAAAAGTCTTTGAAACGGTTAGCCATTTGCACCGAATAATATTCATTAAAAACATCAGATTTACTATCTTTAAAAAACTTGTTAAGTTCCTGAAGATTAAGCCCAATTTTCTTTCCTTTTTCAAAAACTAAAACTTCATCTTTTATAGAAATATATTTATCTTTAGAAAGATATAAAAGTTCTTGCACCTTTTCAAGCTTAGATGATTTTAGATGTCTATTTTCTTCTTCACTTTGCAGATTTTCCCTTGATAAATGTATACTATCGGATATTTTAGATAAAGGAATATCCCCTTTTAAATATTTAGATATTTCTTTTTTATTTTCAATAATTTGGTTAATATCTTCGTTTATAGTACGCAAATCACCAAGGTTAACAAGTAAATCATTGTCAAAAAACTCATGTATATAGCTCTCTTTAAAAAGCTTGTTTATAGATGAATTACACTCACGTCCAAAGCCCTCAACAGTACGTCTAAAGATTTCCCTATCTAAAGTATTTTGGTGTTTATCCCCAACTAAAATACAAATGAGTTTAGGAGGAATTTCCCCACCAAAAAAGGACAAAATTTCCCTAACATCAAGGGTTTGTTGCAAATATACTTTTATAGGTGATTGTATAGTTAAAGAGTTTCCAAAAATCTCACCAATCTTCGAAGCCTTTTCGTTAAACTCAATAAGTTTTTTGTTATAAGCTAAAAGTTCAATATGTTTTTCTTTTAAAAGTTCAACTTCCTTTAACTCTTTTTCAAAAATCAATAAATTTTTAAGATATTCACGAAGTTCTTTATATCTGTTATTTACATATTTAGTGAAGCTAAAACTATCTTTGTGTAAAGTCAAATATTCATCAATATTTGCAGTAAACTCATCTAAATCCGTATTAAAAATTTCCTTGTTAAATACAGTTTTAACCGAAGCAATATAATATTTTATGTCCTTTTGAAGCTCTAACAAATCTTCTAAATTTTCGTGTACAACAATTAATTTGTCCTCTTTAAAAAGCTCATCAACAACAGTGTTTTCCTTATAAAAAGGCATAAAACTTGAGGACATAGACGAAAGCATATTTAGGTTTTTAAAAGGAGTGTAATCGTATTCTTTTTCGTATAAACTAAAGAGTTCTAAAGATTTTTCAAGTTCAAAGTATATAGTATCGAAATCTTCTGATACTTCCTCAATCTCTTTAAACAAAATATCACTATTATAGTTTTTATCATCTAAATATGACAAAACAAATTCTATTTTTTCATAAGTATCATTAATCGTAGTGGTTAAATCATCTTCTAAAATACTTTCATCAAAATCACTTAAAAGACGTTTTCGGCTAAGCATAATTAAACTTTTTTCTTCATTATATGTGTTCACATCATGAACTAACTCATCATAATTATAGTCTACAACTTCAAAGTAATCTTTAGAACTATGTTTTCTTAAATCTTTGCAAAAACTATAAAATTTATTCATTTTTGAAAAATCAACATTACCAATTTCATTAATTTTCTCATAATGTTTAACATACATATTTTTTTCAACATGAAGGATATTCAAGCGTTTTTTAATGTCTGCAACTTGTTTTTCAGAAAAATTACTTAAATTACTGTTAAACCAAATACCACTAACAAGGTTAGATTTTTCATTGTAAATTTTAACAAATGAGTTAATATCGTGAATATACTGATGAATATCAAGCATAGAGATTTTTTGAACATCAACAAAATCAAGGTCAACTTCAACAGCTGTTTCCTTTAGTTCAAAGTACTTTAAAATAGCCTTTTGAGGTGATAACTTTAGGGGCAAAATCTCTTTTTCTAAAAAAACTGAATATTTAAGGAGTTTTTTCAAATTATCTTCAAAGCCTACAACTTCAAGAGAATTATATTTACTATCTTTTTCAAACTTTTTCTTTCTTATAAAACTTGAGCTATTTTCACTAGCCAAATAGTCCAAACTACTTGGAGTAGTGTTTAAAATAAAGTCTTTTAAAGGGTTAAGTTTATATGAATTGTATAAATCATCAAGATTTTTCACATCACTAACATAAAGTAGTTTTTTCTTGTTTTTTATGGAACTTGAAACAATATTTTTCAAGAAATTTTGTTTATTTGTAGGCTGATACAAATCATCTAAAACATAGTTAACCTTTATGGAAAACCCTAGATTTATGAGGTTTAAAGGCGAAAGTTCCTCAGTATAAAAGTCATTTGTAGCAAAGTTTAAAAGAGTTGCTATTTTGTCACTATCATCTATTTCATCTATTTTAGAAACAATTTCTAAGCTATCAGAATTTTCTCTATAAATATATTTCAAAAGGTCAGATTTTATGAGTTTATCACGATTTAACTTAGTAGCAAGTGCAAGTCTTTCCCTAGTTAAATCAAGAGTTACAACGTCACAGTTTTCCGATACAGTCACACCACTATCACTACAAATTGATGTAAGTTTATCAAAGTAGTTAAAAAGCTTCTCACCACGCAAAAACTTAGGTATAGTTATGCCCTTATCATAGTTTAAAAGATTAAACAAACGTATATTTAAAGCAACTTTTTCATAACTAAAATCACCTTTAAGTGAAAAACCACCATCTTCTTTAAAAATCGACACAGGAAGAAGAACAATGGGTTGTTTAACAGCCTCATTTGTCCTATCACTAATAAAACTAACCATACCAAAACCAATATATGTGGAATAAGTTGAGTTTTTTATACTACAAATTTTCTCTAAAGTTTGCATTACATCTTCTGATGAAATCCCCTTTTTACTTTCACAAAAAAGCCAATCTTCATCACCCTCTAACCCATCACCATTTAAAAATTTAAGTTTTAAAGACAAAAGAAGTTTTTCATATATTTTGTAAAGATTAGGGGATAAAATTTTAATATTATTTTCATTTTTCGAATAATCAAATAAATCACTATTTATAAAATTAATATCTGTAATGTTAACTCCATTTTCAATACTATCTATTAACTTGTTTAACATAAATAGACCAACCTTTTTTATTTTTCATGTATCTTTGTACTTTGTCAGTTGCTTTTATTACATTATACCCATTTTTGAGAAAAAAGTAAATATAATAATAGATATTTGGAACTTTTTTCTACATTTTACGTAATAAATATTAATTATGTTACAAAAATATTACAAAAATATTATATTCATTTACTTTTTTTACAAGTAGTGGTATAATTTACATTGTACAAAGATTAACTTTGTAAACTTGGAGGATTGTTAATTGAAAAATTTAAATATAAATAAGCACCTTAAAAAATTTAAACTAAATGTAATGACGGCACTTTGTCTTGGATTATCACTTACAGCAGTGACTATCGCTAGTGAAGTTGAGGTTGAAGCAAGAATAAATTTAGTCTATGATAATGCAACCTATAACTACACTGAACCAACTTATGATTTTTATGTAAATGGTGAACTTCTTACAGATTTACCTGTTGAACCTGTTCGTATAGGCTCAAGATTTTATGTTCCTGTTCGTGCCTTTTTTGAAAGTCTTGGAGCGACAGTTACATGGCATAAGGAAACTGAACAAATATCAATCGCCAACGGCTTAGATATAGTTATCATGCAAATTGGCAGTACAAAATACGAAGTTAATTCAGAAGTTAAAACCCTTGAAAAAGGCGAAGAACCAAAGCTAGTACGTTATGAAAGTGTTGCAAGTTCACAAGCTTCAACAATGGTACCTGTGCGAATGGTAAGTGAGGGGCTTGGCTATGAGGTTTTATATGACGGTGACAACCATGTTATTAAAGTTAACTCACCTGAATATCTAGAAAGCCTTGAACAACCTGAAATCACTGAACCTGAGGTTACTGAACCTGAAGTTACAGAACCTGAAATCACTGAACCTGAAATTACAGAACCTGAAATCACTGAACCTGAAGTTACTGAACCTGAAGTTACTGAACCTGAAGTTACAGAACCTGAAATTACTGAACCTGAAGTTACTGATATAGATTTTAAAATTACATATGAAAATGAATATAACTTAGATAACAATAAATATGCAAATGCCTCTAACACAGTATCAGATTACACATTACCTGTTAATGTGTCACATACAGAACTTGAGGGGAGTTACGACCTACCAAAAACAAGTATATATAATATAAGTTACACAAATCCGTCAGCTATAAAAAATAGTGAAACAGTTGTTATATCAGCAACTTCTCCAATTTCTTCTGTTACAGAAACTTTAACAGAGGACGGCAGACTTGCCCTTGACTTTAACAACGCAAGTTATGATATAAAAAGCCATAATATTGGACTTGTATATAACTCTTCTTTAGATGAAACAAGAGGCTCTTCCTATTCTGAAAATGTGGCTAGAGTTGTGTTACCACTAAAATCTTCTGTTTATTACACATTACAGTATTCATATGATAGAACTTCTGTTATAGTCACTTTTATAGAAGGTACAATAACTGATTATTCTATGTATAATAATTCATTAAGTGTATTTGGAGATAAAAGCTTTACACCAGAGTTTACAACTTTAACTAACCCTTTGCGACTTGTTATGGACGTACCAACAATGCAGTTAGACGGTTTATATACAAGGGAACAACTTGTTACAAATACAGGCTTTAGCGACTTTGTAAGTAGTGTTTTTGTTTCACAATATGCACCGAATACAACACGCTTCACCTTTAATATAACAAGAGATTTCACTTATGAGATTACTCAACGAGATAAAAACTTTACAATTGCTATTGAAGATATGAGCGACACTCCACTATATTATAGTAGTATAAATGATTATTTAGTTATAAATGAAAGCTTTTTAAGTAGTCCAATTGATATAAATTCCATTGAGGTAACAGAATATTTGACTTATCATGAAAATAATGTAACTTTTGACTTACCTACTACAATTAACGGAATTTATGGCGACTATGTATATGAAGTTGACAACGATGTTATTGATAATATTAGCTATTCTGGGCAAGGCACATCAAGTCAAATAGTTGTAAACTTAAATAAACCTCGTGCCTTTGAGCTTAGCGACAACGGTGACTCTTGGACATTCACACCAAAACTCGTTTCAGAAGTATACGATAAAGTTGTACTTCTTGACGCAGGACATGGTGGCACTGACCCAGGTACTACATACGGCTCATACCAAGAAAAAGAGATTGTTTTAGATATAACTAAACGTGCCGAAAAAGTTCTAAATGAGCAGTATCCTGACGAAAATATAAAGGTATATTTAAGCCGTAGAATTGATACGATTATACCACTATACTCCATACCTGAATATAAAGACGAAATGCAACCGGATATGTTCGTATCTGTACATGTAAACTCGGCAGGTGGCATAACTTCAGCAAATGGTACAGAAACTTATTATAAAGAAAGCCACAGTTATGATTTAGCAAAAGTGTTCCATAAACATCTTTTAGCTAAAATGGGAACAAGCGACAGAAAAGTAAAAAATAGTAACTTTGTTGTAATTCGTGATACAGATATACCCTCAGTTTTACTTGAAATTGCCTTTATATCAAACTATTCTGATAGACAGAAACTTATGAGTTCTGAATATCGTGATTATACAGCCGAGGCGATTGCAGCTGGTGTTGTAGAAGGTTTCACAGTTATAAATTAAACACTAACTATGCTAAATTTTTTTCATAATCCTCATAAATAAAGAAAACCTAAAGTTTTAGTTTAATACAAAAAACTTTAGGTTCTCTTATTTTTTCCATAATTACTTCTAGTCGTTTTGTAAGACATTTAATGTATACTTATATACTTTATGAAAAGTTTTACAAAAATATTGCTAAAAAAAGCGAAATATGTTACACTTATGATATAATGATAAATAGTATTATTTAGGTTATAATGTTTGGAGTGTATTTATGACCAACCTATTCTATTTATCAAAAACATTTATAAGGAGGCATTTTTATTATGTCAAACAACCAAACTTCAAATAATGAAGTTAAACAATCGTGGATTGTAAAAGTTGGTCGTGCTTTACCTGAATCTAACATACTTTTCCTATACCTTATCGGAATTGTTTGTATAGCTTCATTTTTTTTACAAGGCACATACGCATCTGTTGTCGAAGGTGGAAACGACATTGTAGTTAAAAATATGTTAAGCTTAAACGGCTTAAACTGGTTCTTCTACAATGCTATCAACAACTTTAGAAGTTACTCTCCTCTTGGTATTGTTGTAGTTGGTGTTATCGGTTTTGGTTTTGCTGAAAAAACAGGACTTTTAGGTTCAGCAATCAAAAAAGTTGGTATCATTACACCAGAAAAATTCTTGTTACCAGTTGTTGTGTTCCTTGGAATCAACTCATCTGTTGCATCTGATGCAGGTTATATCGTACTTATACCACTTGCAGGTGCATTATATGCAGGACTTGGCAAACACCCACTTATTGGTATAACAGCAGCCTTTGCAGGTGTATCAGCAGGATTTGGTGCAGCCCTTGTTCCAACACCAGGTGATGGACTTTTAGGTGGTATCACAAACGACGTTTTACTTGCAAACGATATGCTACTATCAGATTTTGGTATTAGTAACTTTGTTACAATGAACTATTTCTTTATGATAGCATCTACATTTTTCTTAACAATCGTAATTTCACTTATAGGAAACAAGTTTGTAAACAAAACTGTTGACGCATATACGTACACAGTACCAGAAGATTTACATACAGCAAGTGATTTATCTGATGAAGAAACAAAAGCTTTAAAAGCAGCAGGTGTTGCACTTCTTGTTACTATCGCAGTATTTATTGTACTTGGTTTTACAGCACTTGGTTCATTTACTTCAAATGAAGCAATTGGTCTTGCAGAAAAGACAAACCAAACTTACGTACCAATCCGTGATAACATAATCGTAGTTATGATTATCATTTTCTTAGTACCAAGTTTAGTTTATGGTAAAAAAGTAGGCACAATTACAGATAGTAAGTCTTACATTAAACTTACAGTATCAGCAATGTCAGAAATTGCATACTTCTTAGTATTTGCAATTTTTGCCGGTAACTTTATACAAATATTCAACTTCTCAGGCTTATCAACATACATCTCAAATCAAGGTGCTGGTATGCTTATGAGTATGAATATGACAAGTCCAATACTTCTTATGCTTGGATTTATCGTTGTTACGGCTTTCGTTAACTTATTTATGGGTTCAGCATCTGCAAAATGGAACATCTTGGCAGTTATCTTCGTACCTATGCTTATCCAAGCAACAGGTGGTGAAATGGGTCCAGACGTTATCCAAGCAGGTTATCGTGTAGCCGATTCATCAACAAACGTAATTACTCCACTTATGACATATGCCGGTGTAATCCTTATTGCTTGTAGAAGATACATTGACGATTTCGAATATGGAGATATGTTAGCACTTATGATGCCATATTCTCTAGGTATTCTTATCTCTTGGTCAATTTTCTACTGTATCTGGTTAGGACTAGGTTTACCATTTGGTTTCTAAGATACTTGATTAGAAAACAAAATGATTGCAAATTAAAAAAGACTGTTTCGACAGTCTTTTTTTTATACAAAAAAGAGCTATGAATGTGCCATAGCCCTAGTTGTTTGTTATTTATTTATTATTATTTATTATTATTTGTTACCCACACAAAAACAATATAATTGTTTTTGTTTAATGCAATGCAACATGCTACGTTGCTCAGATTTATAGGGGGTGAACCCCCCTAATCTCTATCTCCTTTTTAGGAGTTTTTTATATAAGATAATTTCGCTTTTTTCCTTTTATCCTTTACGCTCAACGTTTCACGTTCGCTTGTTCGTAAGGTCGTGTCACCTTGTTTCACTTAAAAAATCTTCATTATCTATGTGTAAATTCTCCTTTTACTTCACCATAATTCTTACAAAGCGTTCCATAACCGTAGCAACTTCAGCACGAGTGGCACTCGCCTTAGGACGCACTACATTATCATGTCCCTCAAGGATACCA
>JBKEBX010000003.1:0-75763 GCA_047973385.1 Lachnospirales bacterium
AGTTTGTTGTATAGCTTTGATGATTATTTCTTTTTGATTTGAATTTTGGAAATCCAATCTTTACATCTCTAAAAAAGTTATTATATGCTGTTTGCAAGTGAAGTTGTGCTTTGGCAAGTTCTAAACTATCCACTTCTTTTAGCCATTAGTATTCTTTTTTATATCCTGCTGGTGTATTCTTAAGATTTTATTTAGTTTCTTCATAATGTTTGATTTTATCACATAGCATACGATTATAAATAAAACGCACACATCCAAAAGTCTTAGCTAAAAGTATTTTTTGATATTCATTTGGATATATTCTAAATTTATATGCTTTATTCATTACTTTTCACCTTGACTTTCTATATATTTTTTTATTACATCTATGGTTGCACCACCTGTAGTAATCAAGCAAAATGATCTACTCCAAAAATACTCTTTCCATAAGTTTTTTAGTATATCTGGAAACTCTTTTTTTATAAGTCTGCTACTTGCACTTTTATAAGCATTTATGAATTTAGATAACTGACTGTTTGGGTGTGCCTTTCTAATATATGACTGGTTATATTTTATCATCATTTATTTGAATTTACAAGTATAAAAAATGGCAATTCATCTCACTACCTATAGAGATGGGAGAATTCTTGCTAAAGTGTGTTAAAAAAATAAAATCTACAAAAAAAAGATACCATAAGGTATCTTCTTTTTCAACTAACCTAACAAGGCTTTGTTACTGTGTTTCTTTTGTTACTGTGTCTTTGTGTTGGGATTTATTTTATTTTGTATCTATATTATATATCTATTTTATGGCAAAAAAATACTTATTTTTTGGTAATTATATACTTTTATTGTGGCAAAACTGTTAGTAAATGATAATTTTTATCAATTAGTATTTAGAATAAAACTAAATTATATAGTTATATTGTAAAATATATAATGGATTTATTAAAACATCATCTACATAAACACTTAAATGTAAATGGGTACCCGTTGAATTACCTGTGCTACCTACTATGGCGATTTCTTTACCAACTTCGACAATATCACCAACCTCAACTAAAGATTTTTCTAAGTGAGCCATAAAAACTTTAACTTTACTATTTTCTATCTCAAATTCATACTCTAAAACATTACCATAAGTGTCTGAAAAATACACATCACTTACAACACCCTTTGAAATAGCATATATAGGCTGACTTTCATAACCATTTATATCTATTCCGTCATGAAACAAAACCTCCTGTTTAATGGGGTGATTTCTGTAACCATAGGGAGAAGTAATGTAGTTGCGAATTGGCATAGGCAAAGCTACTTTTTTTCAGAAAAAAGCCCCTCCTCAATTTCATAGTTACCCATAGATTTATAGGAAATAAAGTTTTCTCTTAGTTCCTCATCAGTAGGCAAATACGAAATATTTTCCTCAACATTTTCAGGTAAAACTTCATCATAACTTACATTATAAGTGTCATTATCATTTTCAGTATTTACAGTATTTTCAGTATTAATCTCATCATTATTTTTAAAAGTGGAACTTCCCAAATTTTTAGCATAATCAATAACATCATTAAAAGGAATTACCTTAGATATATTTTCCTTTAAAGAAATTTCCATTTTCTCAAAAACAGGAATATCTACGAATTTAATAACTGAAATACAAACAAGTGCAATACACATAGCAAAAGGACGATAATCGGTACTATTTTTAAGAGGAGAAGTTAAACTTGACCTACTGTATTTTCTATAACTGCTACGATAACCATTTTTTTGCATGGTACTATTAGGCTTTTTATATGTTTTGCTCTTACTAATATTTATTCTGTTTTTTTTAGTTTTATTGGTTATGTATGCTTGTTTCCTTGTATTTTTATATCCATAGGAATTTTCCACCTCTTTAGCACTATCCCAGTCGGAAATAAGTTTCTTTTCTTCAATTTCATAATTATTTTCTCTTATCTTATTCATAAACTCTTTTTTACTAAGCATATTGCTTGTACTTTTTATATTTTCCATAGTCTATCACCTCACTTAAATATATGTATAAGCAAGTATAATATTACTAAAATTTATAAAAAAAACGGCTGCTTTTGACAAAACCCAAGAAAATAGCTAAGATACGTCATTTCAGGCTTTTATAATAAGTATGAAAATTTGATTTTTCTATTGTAATGTGCCATTATTTCAATCTTGCAACGTTTTCAAATCATAAAATGAAAACTATTTAATTTCGACTTCAATAATTTTAGTGGCAATTCTCTCAACAAAAAGCTCATCATGTTCCACAATCAACATAGTTGGTTTAGTTTTCAAAATCAAGTCCTCTATTTGTTTTCTTGAAATAATATCAATATAGTTTAAAGGTTCATCCCAAATATAAAGCTCTGCTTTATCACAAAGACTTTTTGCAATAAGCAGTTTTTTACGTTGACCCTCGCTAAAATCCTCTATTTTTCTATGGAAATCATCTTTGTTAAAACCTAATTTAAATAAATTACTTTTTAAAATAGCACCATCAATATTGTTGTTTTCTATGAAAAAATCCAAATCACCCTTTAAAAAGCTTGTATCTTGGGGTATATATGAAACATTTTTAGGGATACTAACATCACTTTTATATAGGCTTTGTTCAAAAACCTGTGCAAATATTTTTAAAATACTTGATTTTCCACAACCATTTTCCCCTTTTAAACAAATACGTTCACCTTTGTTTATCTCAAAGCTAAGCAGTTTAAACAAATCTCCCTCACCATAATCAATGGTTAAATCCTTAGCGAAAGCAACTTTCGACCTACCCTTTTCATCAATAAAAATTTCCAACTCACGAACTTGCTCAATATTTTTCAAGAGTTTAGATTTTTCGTCAATAGCATCATTAAACCTTTTTTCAAGGTTTTTGGACCTTTTCATCATTTTTGCAGACTTATGCCCTATAAAACCTCTATCACAAGGACCATTCCCAAACTTTGACGCCTCAACTTTATTTGACCAAGTTTCCTTTTCCTTTGCTGTTTTTTCAAGTCGGTTTATATCTTTTTTAATCCTAGCATTTTTATTTTTCTCAAAATTTTCTATACCAATTCTGTTATTATCCCATGAAGTAAAATTACCTCTTTGTATCTCAATATTTTCCTTATTTATTGATAAAATATGGTCTACAACCTTATCAACAAATGCTCTATCATGTGACACAAGAATAAAACCATTTTTGCTTAATAAATAATCTCCAACAATTTTACGTCCCATAACATCTAAATGGTTTGTGGGTTCGTCTATAAGTAAAAAGTGATTTTTCTTTAGAAACAAAGCTACAAGTAACAACTTTGTTTGTTCTCCACCACTTAATGTGTCAAAGGCTCTATTTAACAAATCCCAACTTAGTCCAATTTGCCCCACTTCTTTTTTTATGAGTTCATCAATAACATAACCCTCGTTATATGTGTATTTTTCAAAAATTTCCCCATATTTATCCATATCATTTGTTGCAATACATCTTTCCATTTCACTTTCCCAAAAGCTAAAGGGTGCAATTGCATTTTTCACAACATCAATAGATTTTAAAGCCCTATCTTCTACATCAAAAGGAAAATATCCGAAGTTTTGGGTACTTTTTATGTTTCCTCTACCCTTCAACTCACCCATTAAGATTTTTAACAAAGTAGTTTTTCCTCTACCATTTCTGCCAATCAACCCAAGTTTCCATGAACTATCTAAAATCAAATTTACATCTTGAAAAACATACTCACTACTATTATCATATTTAAAACTTAAATTACTTATATTTATTTGTGACATAAAAAAATCCTCCTTAATTTAGGAAGAATGAGATTTTTATATAAACAAAAGAACCCTTATAAAATTAGGCTTGTATCTTATTTAAACAATCTCATTCTAAGTATTTAATAAACATACAAATAGAACCTAACTTGTATATTTATTCTATTACTACAAAAAATCAGATTATTTAATCATTTTTACCCTCCAGCTCTCTATTGACTATAATCAAATATTATCATAAAATTTAATTATAGTCAATAAAATCTAGTATTTTACCAAGTGGTGACCTTGCAAAATGTAGAAAAATTCATTTTCACAGCAAAACAACGGCTTTACGGCTTTTGACAAAATCCAAGGAAATGGCTATATCCTCCTCATTTCCTGCATTTGTCTACAGTATGAAAATTTGATTTTTCTTTTGCGATGTGCCATTGTTTCAATTTTCTGGCGTTTCAACTACATTATAGCATTAAAAAAACTTAACTCAATGTCAAATATAACCAAAAAAACTGTCAAAATATTGTACATTGTAAAAGACTCAGAAAAATAAAAAAGTTACAAGATAAATCTTGTAACTTTCTATTTTAATGATTATACTATTTTTCTTATCCAACCCTCAGGTGCTTCAATAGTACCATTTTGAATACCTGTTAAAGTATCATATAACTTTTGAGTAACATTGCCCATTTTTTCCATACCACTTGGAAAACAAATTTCTTTGCCATGGTCTATAACTTTTCCAACAGGTGATAGCACTGCCGCCGTACCACATAAAGCACATTCAGCAAAATCGCCAAGCTCTGAAAGTTTAATCGGACGTGTAGATACTTTAAGACCAAGATAATGCTCAGCAACATAAAGTAATGATCTTCTTGTAATAGACGGTAAAATAGAACTTGACTTTGGTGTAATAACCTCATTATCCTTTGTTATAAAAATAAAGTTTGCTCCACCTGTTTCTTCAACATATGTTCTTGTCATAGGGTCAAGGAACATGTTTTCGTCAAACCCATCTTCTTTTGCACTCATAAGAGCATTAAGGCTCATTGCGTAGTTAAGTCCTGCTTTTATATGCCCTGTTCCATTAGGTGCTGCTCTATCAAAGTCGCTTACTTGTAAAGTAAGAGGTTTCACCCCACCTTTAAAGTATGGTCCAACAGGCATACCAATAATACGGAATTGGTACTCATCTGCAGGAACTATACGAATTGTAGGACCTGATGAAAACATATATGGGCGAAGATATAAAGATGCTCCACTTCCAAAAGGTGGCACATATGAAGCGTTTGCTCGTACAACTTCATCAACTGCATTTAAAAATTGCTCCTTTGGAAAAGGTGGCATACGAAGTCCCTTTGCCGAATCCATCATTCTTTCAGCGTTTAAGTCTGGTCTAAAAGTTACAATACTTCCGTCTTCACGCTCATAGGCTTTCATGCCTTCAAAAATTTCTTGACAATAATGCAATATACCTGCACATTCATTTATAACTACATTTGGGTCATCTGAAAGCGTTCCACTATCCCATTTTCCATCTTTAAAATTTGAAACATATCTCTTATCTAGTGGACGATAATCAAAGCCAATGTTTCCCCAATCAATTTGTTTTTTCTCCATGTATTGCCTCCTTAATTATATATAAAAAAATTTTTAGTTGCAAGTTTTTAACAAAAATTATTTAACCAGTCCCCTTTTATCTTCAAGGTCGCTAAGGTACAATAACTCACGTATGTCATCTTCTGTTAAACTGTATTTACTCGGGTCTTTAGTGATTATTTTTTCTGCCATTTCATTTTTACGAATACACATTTCTAAGATTTTTTCTTCAATTGTATCTCGTGTAATAAAGCTAAAGACTTGTATAACTTTTTTCTGCCCAATCCTATGGGCTCGGTCTGTTGCCTGATTCATAACAGAAGGGTTCCACCAAGGCTCAAGATGTATAACAACATCAGCACCTGTAAGGTTTAGCCCTGTACCACCTGCTTTAAGTGATAAAAGGAAAAAGTCACGTTCACCTTGATTAAACTGTCTTGACGATTCATATCTAACTTGTTGTTTAGTGCTACCGTCAAGATAAAAATATTCATACTTTTCAGCATCAAGCTTAGGTTTTAAGTATTTTAGCATACTTGTAAATTGTGAGAAAATCAACGCTCTATGCCCATTATCTCGAATTTGTTGTAAAAGTTCTAAAAAGCTTTCAACTTTGCCACTTGAAATCTCGTCATAACTACCACTAAAATCAAATTTTACATCTAAAGGACTAGTGTGGTTTTTTCGTTCAATATAAGAATCTTTTCGCTTAGTATAAATAAGATTTGGTGTATTGCAAATTTGTCTAAGTCGTGTTAACTTAGCAAGTAAGCTGTTATGTCTACTTTTTTCTTCCTTACGTTCAACAATCAAAATTTCTGATAATTCTTCAATGGATTTTGCACTTTCTCTACGTTGTTCCTTATGATTAATCGCTTCTTCAATTTCGTCAATCATATCAAAATGCGTTGCATAATATATTTTTTCTTGTTCACGACTTAAAGAGCAATAAATTGTTTGTTCAATTTTATCAGGTAAATCCTCTAAAACCTCTTTTTTAAGTCGTCTTAGAACAAAAGGTGAGATTTGTCTTTGTAACAAAGTAGCGATTTGGTTATGTCCATCATAAATCGGGTTCATGTAACGTTTCTTAAACTTACTTTGTGTATACAAATATGTAGGTAAAACAAAATCAAATAAAGCCCATAGCTCTTTTAAAGAATTTTCGATTGGAGTACCTGTTAAAGCAAATGTCGCCTTTCTTGGCACCTTTCGTATAGCTTTAGCCGTCAAAGAGTCGCTGTTTTTGATATATTGAGCCTCATCAGCAACAAGAACATCAAACTCTGGTTTAACTTTTTTATACATATCAATATCACGACGCATAAGGTCATATGTGGTAACATAAACATTGCTATCTTCATTTATTAAATCAGGTCTAATAGTTCGATTGCCACTAACAACGGTAACAGTTAAATGAGGAGCAAACCGTTTAATTTCACTTTCCCAGTTATACACAACACTTGCAGGACAAACAATTAAAGCTTTAACTTTTTTGATATTTGAAAGAAGTCCAATAGTTTGTACAGTTTTCCCAAGTCCCATGTCATCAGCAAGTATACCACCTAAGCCATTTTCATATAAAATCTTTAGCCAAGCTACGCCCTCTGTTTGATAGTCACGTAGTGCCGTTGTAAGTTTAGTTACACTTACCTCTGCACAATAACTTTTAAAATTCTTTATATGATTTAAAATTGAAATAAACTCATTGTCAAAGGACACATTTTCTAAATTATCTAAATAGATACCTCTAAAAATTGGTAATGATATTTTATTATCTTCATCAAATGTAAGTTCATCTTCAATAGTATATAAAAAGGAAAATATTTCTTGATAATTGTCATTTTCAAGGTTAATATAATTACCACTTTGTGACTTATAATATTTTTTATTCAGTTTAAAGCTTTCTAAAATTTCCATAAGTTCTGAAGGGTCAAAATCCGTAGATGAAATGCTTACATCAAGCAAACGCACATTATTACGTTTACTTGAGGACATTTTAAAATCAAGCTTTGGTTTTGAGTATTTTATAACATCAATATAGTTTTTGACTTCTGTTGACATATATACATCTGCAAAAGTCTTAAGCGTATCAACTCCTCTATATAGAAAGTCAAATGCCGAATCGTTTCCACGTGTTCTATAATACACTGTTTCTCTTGAAAAATTCACTTCATTTTCAACGAAATCATCACGTTCTAAGTCTTTGCTCTTAAAGAAGTTATATTTACGAAGTTCGTATAAAATTTCACTTTCTAAAAGACTGTTTCTATAACCTTTTTCTCTTGAAAAAGTTGTCTTTATTGCTAGATTTATACCTGATTTTTCAAAATCAATATACAAAGCAACAGTAGGTTTTAGCAAATCTATTTTATCCATATCAACTGGGTTTGCTATAAGCCCATATTTTTCAAGTGCTGGATAATCATAGGAAAAAAAGTCATCAAGTTCCGATGATAAATATGTAATTTCCTTAGACTGTAAAATACGCAAAGTTTTATAAACTTCATTTAGTAAAAGCCCTGCTTTTTTCTCCATCCTATGTATTTTATTACCAGTTAAAATATAAGCAAAATCAATACCCTCAATGATTTTAAAGTCAATTGACGGTCTAAATATTTTACATTGTTTATGGTCAACGCTAACCTGGAATTTTATAGGTACATCTGTTTGACATTTCCCAACACAATAGTTTTCAAAATCATTGCCTTTTTCAGTAACATATATTTTAGATTCAACAAAAAGTTCAAAAAACCTATCTATATTTGAACGTTTAAGAGTTATGCTACGGCGACTTTCCTGAGATAATGTGTTTTTCAAAAGGTCTTCATACTCACTAAGCATCATATCAATATACTTATTTGCATAGGAAGAAAAGGCGTTATCACTATGTCTAAACTCAAGTTTAGTACCATAGGCATGATATTCCTCATCGACGCAAAGCTTCAAAAAGGAAACTATATCTTTTATTATGTAGCTTTGACTTCTTCCAATTTTAAACAAAACTTCTTTATTCTCAAAGTTTAAAAAAGGGAAAATTTTAACTTTCTCGTTATCAGCCGTTACGTTTTCTAAAAATTGGTTTTTAAAAACATCACCTAAAACTTTTCTTGCATTTTGTACTTGAACATTTTTAAGCCCACCATTGCCAAGTTTTACAAAATTGAGCATAGCACAAACAAAATGCCTACAACCTGATTCCCCGCAACTACAATGGTCAAAAGCTAAGTTACCTTCCATGTTTACACGTAAAGTTACAGTATAATCTTCTTCATCAAAATCTCTAATGTTAATCAAATAGCATTTATTGTTATCTTCCATGGATTCCGTAGTTTGCATAGTTCCAAAGCTTCTAAAAAGCTCAGTGCCTCTATCAAATTCATAAGTGGAACTTGCTAACATTTTAATAAAATCAATTGTAAAATTAGCAACCATAATAGCCCTCCTAAAAAGCAACAAGTATTATTCTATAACACAAAAACCTATCGCCGAAGATTTGTCATGGGAAATGGACACATGCACTTTATCGGCTTTGACTTTTCCTAAATTCTCTATAACATAACTATTCATATCAATATAAGGCTTACCAAATTCATCTCTAAGTACTGAAATTTGGTTGGGATAAATCTCTCTAAACCCTGTACCAAGAGCCTTTACAAAAGCTTCTTTAACTGCAAAATTACCTGCCAAGCTTTTATTAGAAAACTTTTGCAAAATCTCCTCTTGTGAAAAAATTTTTTCTAAAAACTTCAAGTTTTCACAAGCATTTGCCACTCTTTCAATCTCAATAATATCAACGCCTATTCCTTTAATATTATATCACCCCTATTAAACCTAAAAAATTCTATCTAAATAAAAAAACTCCATAAAACCATTATACACCAAAAGCTTAAAAAAAGCAAAGAATTATACAATTTATTTCATTTTAAAGAGTTTTAAGCAATAAAAAAAAGTAGCCAAGCTACTCTTTTCATCTGTGAATTTTACTTTTATTTTTTATTTATTTTTCTGGGTACCTTTATAATATCAAACAAATGTGATAAAGCTGTGATAAAAGTAAAAACTTTTTAAGAAATTATGTAGAACTTTGCCAGAAAATAAAATTTCTGCGACTATTTGTATGGATTATATGTCAAATCATCATTAAGCATATAATATGGATTAGCTCTATCAAATTCATCTTCAATCTTTTCAAAGCTTGTGTCTTTGATTACACGACTTGTTTTTGAGTATTTTCCTCTTGAACTTGTTTCTATTCTTTGTGATATTTTTTTAAGAAACTCACTTTTACCATTGGAGCCATTTGAATTTTTTGTATTTTCATAAACATCAGTGCTATTTTTTGCCCTTCTATCTTCACCAGAACTATTAGTACGTACACTTCTTGATTTTTGTATATTTTTCTCCATACTTTCAGCCACTTTTTTTGTATCATGGTTAGAATTATGGTCATATGTTGCATCATGAACAAAATTACGTTTTGCCTCTAAATTATCTCTATATTTACTTTCAGCCTTTTCAGCTAAATCATTACTTTTAATCTTACTACTATTTTTACTAGAACTTTTATTTACTAAATCATCTAAATATGTTTTGCCTTTTTTCAATTCATCTAAAATTTCATTGTTCTTGTCCTTGCCAAAAGCGTCGTTAAGAAAATTACCAAGAAAGTCCACATCACTTCTGCCTTCTCCACGACCTTCTTCCTCAGTTACAGGATCATACTTTGCGCCATTATATTCAACTTTAGTATCAGCATACTTATTAGGCTCATAAGCATAATCGTCTTTTCTTAAATTGGACTTTAACATATTTTCTTTAGCTTTCTTTTTTCTCCTTGCGAGACTAACCATAAATAAAACAAAAAAACCTAAAGGACTTAAAAGCAAATCTAAAACATACACAACCTTACACCACCTATCTTAATATACTAAAAATCAAATTCATCATCGTCAACGTAAATTGGCGTGTATACATCTTTCACTTCAGTATCTTCTCCCTTTACACTATTAAAATAATCATCATACTTCAATCTAGATGAAAGGTCCTCATCATCAATGTTCAGTAACTCTTTAAAAATCCAAAACAAAGCAAAAGTTATAAACGCACCTCTTGATACACTTGAAAAAAATTGTAATCCACTAGCAAGACGTCCTACCATAGTTACAACTATCCATGCAATAGATATAACCTTGATTTTATTAATATGTGGCAAATACTTTGTATACACATATGGTAAATATGTAAACCATAACACAATACAAGCATGAGAAGTATGACCTGTTGGAAAAGGATCAAAAGACTCACCTATTATAGTGGTATTAGGAGGAAACATAAGAGTATACCACGTTATCTCAACTCCAAGTGCTTGGTATCTATCATAACCCCATACTAATTTAAAAGCTCCAATTATTAAAAAAGCGGTAAAAACAGTGGCTATTCCAAGCCAAGCAATTTTTCTAAATCTATATGCATTTTTCATATCAATATTTGTTCCAAAGGCATATGTAACACCAATTATTACTGAGCTTGTAGCAATGGATATCACATCACTTTCAACACCTAAATAATGGTACATTTCATAGCAAACTACAAAACTACCATATAGTATTATGATAACCATAAAAAAACTTAAAATTATAGTTAGAATTCCTTTAAAATCATTTGTGTATGTGTTTGTACGCAATATTATTGCCGATGAAAGACAAGCAACAATTCCTGATGGAAGCTGACAGAAAGCCTCAACTACAATATGCAAAAGACTACCGTTATTGTAAAAAACTCTGTACATCTCGTCATCATACATCAATCCAAAAACGCATAATAAGAAAAATATTGTACATCCTATAAAAAGTTCATTTTTCTTCATAAATTCTCCGTTCAATTTCCATTACATTAAGCATATATCCCCATTTTTATGTTATTCGTTCTTTATAAACCGTAGCACAAATCTCCCCTTCTAAAATCATATGCTTCACCAAATTATTGACTAAATCTTGGTGTATTTCAACAGATATTTCAGCAATTCTACAGTAATTTATTAAAAACATTTCTTCACATTGTTCAATTACACCATCTCTATAAAACAATACTATAAGCTCTGCAAGTACCATTTTAAGTTGTGGCATATTAGATATATCAACAAGCATTGTAACCAATTCATCAAAGGATTTATCTGGATATGATTTTTCTATAACCATATTAATTCCATATGAATTCGCATCAGTTTTAAGTCTTGTTTGGTCTAAAAATTGTTGGATTGTCAAAACTTCTTCAAAAGAAAAGTCATTATCAGTTTCTGCTCCTAATATACATAAATCAATCAATATTTTTTGTTGCTCCAAAGATAATTCTCTAATAAACATAACTCATAAAGTATAACAAAAGCTATACCTTTCCTCCTTTTTTCTTTCAAAATACTAAAATAAAATAGATATTTTTTGCAACATAAGTAAAACAAATAAACTAGATACAGAAACAATAAAAAGCTTAAAAACAACTTCAAATTCTAATTTATTCATAAATATCGCTCCTTTTTTTAATATATAACAACAAAAGATAACAAAAGCTACAACTAAACTATAACTATACTTTACACTATATTTTAAAAGTTTTGTTTACTTTTCTATATTTTTAACTATTTGCGATAATAACTTTATTTAATTTCATTTATTTAATTTCATTTATTTAATTTCATTTATTTAATTTCATTATACCATAAAGTAATTAGAATGTGAAGATTTTTATATAAATTATTACAGTTTTCTACAATTTTTTTAATAATTAATATTTATTATAAAAAAACCTATAAAATCTCATTAATAAACACGAAAAAAGGTACATAAAGAAATTTCTCATTTCTTTACGCACCCTAAAATTTTATAAAATTTGTAACAACTCAAAGTTTCTATAATCAGCACTTACACACTTAAACATTGTATTTAAAAGTTTTGATTGAAAGGGTGTGTTAAAACCATTATGGCTTAAATGACCATAATAGCAAATTGGAAATTCCTTTTCAAGTATATAGTTTAAAATTCCCAAATGTTTTTCACTAAAATCAGAAGTCAAAAAAGCATCGACATCACTTTCAAGCAACGGTTGATAGTTAAAACAAATGCTTATATCACTGTACTTATAACCTTTTTTTAAATAAATCTCCACCAAATCTTTAAACTTTTCAAAAGCCACTTCATACAATTTCGTATCATTGTTATAAACATTAGCAAACTCATTGTTAAAATAGTAACCTTTGTTCATTATAAATGGGTTATCATTTATGTAGATTTCGCTTTTATGAACAAAATAAATATCGTCATATTTACTATTGAGCATATCAATATCACTAAACCATTTATCATGGCTACCTCTACATATTATTTTCACGCCTTTAAAACTACTTAAAAAGTCTAAATTTAGTTTAGCGTCATCGAAGTCCGAAGAAAAGCAAATTCCACCTGAAATAATAAGTATATCATCTTCATTTAGTTCTTTTAGTTCTGAAACTAACTTATCAATATAGTTTCTATATCCTGAAATATTAATTATACCATCTTCAATTGAGTTAAAAAACAAACTAATATCAGATGTTATAAAAACATTTTTTCCGTAAACTTTTAAAACATTGTTAAGAAATGAATTATTTGGGCTTTGAACGTGATTTTCAATCACATTAAGTTCCTCGTAGAGTTTAGAAATATATTCAATATCTTCTAAAACCTCTTTAGAATACTCATAATCATCATCAATTTGTTCATCATTTACAACTCTGTTCATAATCTCTTTGTCAACTGTTTTATTGTCTAACGCCTTAATCATATCATCTAAATACATAAGCATATTTATATCTTTAATATTGAAATATACTTGCTTACAAAAATCATCATTTTCTGGTTGTTTAAAATTTTTATCTTTATCCACCTTAACTTTTTATCTAAAAAACTTTAGATTGCCCCTTTTTATAGTTTGCAAAGTTATAAACCTGCTTTTTTATATGAAAATTTTCCTATACACACAAAAAAAATATCAGTATAAGTGGCTTTCTTAACTGATATTTTTGTATCAGGAAATTGTAAACATTAATAACACTTATTATTGTTTACAATTTCGTGTATATACATAACAAAACTCACACTTTCTTAGTTTAACATATATAAAATATTTATGCAAGTAAAAAAAATATCCAATTATTTACTGTGATTTATTGCTGTACTTACAGCCCTATCCCAACCATCAACTAGCATTTCTCTATCAACGAAGTCTAGGTTTGCATAAAACACCTTATCTATACTAACTTTTGATAATATAACATCTATATTTTTGTAATAACCAACAGCAAGACCTGCAAGAAAACTCGCTCCTAGTGCCGTACTTTCGATTACTTTATTTCTTGCAACATTTGTGCCTACAATATCGGCTTGAAACTGCATTAAAAAATCATTTATTGCTGCTCCACCATCAACTTTAAGATATGGTATTTCCATTTTACTATCCATAATCATAGCAGCTATTACATCATTTGTTTGGTATGCAAGAGATTCTAAAGTTGCTCTTACAATATGAGCCTTTTTAACCCCTGAACTTATTCCTACAATTGTGCCTCTTGCATTTTGGTTCCAATAAGGTGTTCCAACTCCGTTAAAAGCTGGTACAAAATACACCCCCAAAGTATCGTCAACTTCTCTTGCTAAAGCCTCACATTGACTATAATCACTAATAATATTTAAACCATCTCTTAGCCAACGTATTGCAGCACCACCTACAAATACACTTCCTTCAAGTACATAATTTATCTTACCGTCTATTCCCCATGCAATTGATGTAAGTAAGCCATTTTCAGAGTCAATAGCCTTCTCACCAGTATTCATAAGAATAAAACAGCCTGTACCATATGTAGATTTAACAGAACCCACATCAAAACAACATTGTCCGAAAAGTGAGGCTTGTTGGTCGCCTATACAACTACCAATTGGTATAGATTTACCAAAAATCAAAGGGTCTGTTTCTCCAAATATAAAACTTGAGGGCTTAACCTCTGGCAACATGGATTCAGGTATATCAAAAAGTTCTATAAGTTCTTTATCCCAACATAAATCATATATATTAAACAACATAGTTCTTGAAGCATTTGAATAGTCCGTTGCATGAACTTTACCCTTCGTTAAATTCCAAATAAGCCATGTATCAACTGTACCAAACAATAACTTTTGGTCATTTGCAAGTTCCCTTGCACCTTCCACATTATCCAAAATCCACTTAATTTTAGTAGCAGAAAAGTAAGAATCTATAAGCAAACCTGTTTTAGATTTTATCATAGAATCATAACCCTTGTCCTTTAGCATATCGCAATATTCTGATGTTCTTCGACAATTCCATAAAATCGCATTATAAATAGGTTTACCTGTTTCTTTGTTCCAAACAACTGTTGTTTCACGTTGATTAGTTATGCCGATAGATACTACATCAGCAGGAGTTATAGAATTTTTAGCTAAAGCCTCAACACATACAGCTACTTGACTTGACCAAATTTCCATAGAGTCAACTTCGCCCCACCCATTATGTGGATAAATATTATCGATTTCCTTTTGTGCGATAGACACAACTTCCCCAAGCTCATTGAAAACAACGGCTCTAGAACTTGAAGTACCTTGGTCCATTGCTAGTATATATTTTTCCATATTTGCACCTCATCTTATATATTTTATCTGTTTTGTTTTTCATATCTTTTATATTATATATACCATAAAAACTTACAACTAATCAAGTGTAATCTTTACTAAAAATAAAAATTATGCAATATATATAAAAATACTATTATTATAAATTTATAATAATAGTATTTTTATTTTTATATTTGTATTTGTATTTCAATAAGGGCATGTTAAATTACTACTATTCTTAAGTATTATAAACAAAAGTAGCTGCACGAACTTCGTTATGAAGGTCAATGAGTGAGCCTAAATCCATATCATAAGAACTTGCATCATCTCTATTATTTAAATTTACAAACTTAGAGTTAAACTCCGAAGCCAATTTCAAATCATGTTTAAGAATAAGAGAAATACCATTTATAATTTCTTGGACAATCAAATCTTTTTTACGCTCTTGTTCTTGAACTTCATATGCCATATGACGTATTGTACTAAGTTCAAGGTCAAGGTTAAATGCTGAATTTGCAGAAGTTACAAGTCTATCTTTAAGATGTGTTGGAACTTTGCCTTTATATTTGTATTGTATAGAATGTTCCGTTGTAGCCCAAAAATCCATTGCTAAAGTACGAATTTGCATTTCACAAGGAATAACTATAGGGCCAGTTGGTAAGTCCACCTTATATAACAAAATAATATGGTAACTTCTATAACCTGACACCTTACGGTCTTTTATATAGTCACGTTCTTCGATAATCTTAAGGTTTTCACCTTCCCAACGTTTAAGAGCTATTACAACATCATCTATATCTTGTATAAAATTGCAAATTATACGAACACCTGCAATATCTTCGATTTTGTTCCAAATTTCATCTAAGGGAATATTTTTACGTTTAGCTTTTTCAAGCATAGAATGTGGAGTTTTTACGCGTCCAACAACTTCCCGAATAGGAGATGTTTCGCCTATACTTAAGTAACTATCTGAATAACCTTGAACCTTACAAATCAACTCATTAACAGCTAATTTATATGGTGCATACATTTTATCCCACTCGATAATATCCATAAAAAACTCCTTTCGCAAAACAATTCATAAACCAATACTTTGACAATCGAACAACTTAATTAAAAAAATATTCTATCCTAACTTCTGATAGATATACCACTTTTAAACTAAATTTAATCTGTCAAACAACAGTAACTTATAAGATAATTATACCATATTTGGTATAATCTGTAAAGTCACTTGCAATATAATCGCATTTAAAATTCAACAAATTTCTTTTTAAAAAATTGTACAAATTGCTATATTATACTAATTCTTTTGTTTTACTTATATTTTATATCATTTAAAACCTTATACTATATTTATACTATAAAATTGTGATGAATGTATGAAGAATTTATGAGCTTTCTTTTAAATAAATATGGAAATTTAGTAATCATTGCCACATATTTAAAAGATGCTACTTAATATTTATATTAACAAATGTTAAAAAAATGCTTAATTATAAGGGAAATTTTTAAAATGGTTATTTTCCTTTACAACATTGCTAAATGGATTTTTTAGAGATGGCTATAAAACTTTTTGATACTTCGACCGTCTAAGTAGTCACATAAGTCACCTTGAAAGTAGTCTTTTTCAATTAATAAATCTTCAATAGCTTCTTTTATAATCCATGATGACCTACCCCAATTTGAGAAAATAGCTTCTTCTTCATCGCTTCGACCGATGAGGCGTTGAACTGCGATATTTGGAGCAATATGGCGTAAAAATATAGCAACTCTTTCAACATATTCTTCTGGAGTTATGATAGTAAATTTTTTATCTAAATAATCTTTTGCCATAACAGTCCCTTTTACAATAAAAAGTCCATGAATTTTTACAAAGTCCGACTTTAAAGCCGTTAAAACCTTAGCTGTTTCGATTACATCAATTATATCATCATTGGGTAGATTTAAAATAACATGAGTAGTAAGCATAAGATTATGCCCTTTAATCAAGTTTGCCGCAATTATATATTCAGCCAAAGTATGCCCACGATTTATATCTATCAAACTGTGATAGTTAGCAGTTTGTAACCCAAGCTCAATAGTAATATTTACACCTTTATCTTCTTGTATTTCTTGTAAAAAATCACAAATTTTATTATTTATGCAATCTGGACGAGTAGAAATCGCAAGTTCAACAATATCATCTCCACAATCTATCGCCTCAAAAATATATTTTTTAAAATCTTCAAAAGGCAAATATGTATTAGAAAAATTTTGGAAATAAGCTATAAATTTCTTTGCATTATAACGTTTTCCTATATATTCTCTATTTATTCCGATTTGCTTACTTACTGGCATTTTTTGAGGTAGACACTCAAGCCCTGCACCATTTTCAGCACAAAAAGTGCAACCACAAGTCGACACTTCTCCATCACGATTTGGGCAAGTTACAGGTAGATTTATAGGCAATTTATAAACCCTTTCACCATATCTATCTTTCAAAAACTTTGAGTATGTATAATAATTTACAATTTCTGGTCTGTTCATTTGTATTCTCCTTTGTTTGTTCTTTCTATAATGATACCATAAAAATTGTAACAAGTGTTAATATTAATTTATTTAATTTTTGTAATTATTATTATTGTAATTTTTATATATTATGGTATAATGGTATTAGTAAGTAACGGCTTATGTCATGGCTTTGACTAGAAATATTTACTCGCAATTTGTATAAACAATACTATTTTAGGAGTATTTTATGAAAGATACTAATATTTTAAATAATAAACTGAGAAGTTTCATTTTTTCGGAAACACCAACAAATAAAAAGATTGCTAAGAAAAATTCTTTAATTACACGTTTTAAACGTTCGAATTTTGTTTTAGTTTTTTTTGTTGCTACTCTACTTATTATCATAGCCTATATAATTTTAGATATTACAGCACTTTCAATCGCTACAAACATATCTAAAAGAAATGCTGAAAACTTTTCAAGCTTATTTGGAAATATAGTAAACCAGCATATTGAAGCAATAAGAAACTTTTCTGAAAATGAAGATGTAATAAACTGGTATAAAAACCCAACAGGCGAGGAAGAGGTTGAAGGCATTGTAGAAATTTATGATAACTTTTTACTTTTCGACCCTACATTTACCCCTACTCTTGCCGTAAGTGCAAATAAGGGGCAATATCTTTTCGAGGAGGGCGTAAAGAAAACAAACCTTAAACCAAGTGCCAACATAAGCCCATTAAACCCGAAAGACGCATGGTATTACGACACATTAATTGCTGATGTTGACTACACTTTCAACATAGATATAGACAAAAACACATTGGTAAAAGCTCTTTGGATAAACTATAAAGTTTACGATGAAGACGGCTTTGTCTTAGGTATTGCAGCTTATGGTATCCCCTATGAACAACTATATAGTGGTAGTTTAAATGTTTTAAATACATCTTCCATTGAATATATAGTTGACCAAGACGGTAATATTGTTTTGTCAAATCGTTCAGATTACCAAGTTTCAACTATAAAAGACTTTTTGTATCTTGATAACACAAGTGTTTTTATTGATATACCAAGTGACACATTAATTGATTATATAGAATCCTATTCAACAAGAACCAATTTTTTTAATGATAATGATGAGTCTTTAACTTTTATTAATGAAGGTCAAGTAATTACTATTGCACCAATTGTAGACACTCAATGGTTTGTTATAAAATCAGAGTATAAAAATGAACTTTTAACTGTTCGAAGCATTTATAGCTTACTCATTTTGTTTGTACTTTTCCTTTTCATATACTCAAAAGTTATAAATGGCACTACATCTTTAATAATTTTAAATCCTTTCATTAAATTATCTAAAGAGATAAATGAACCAACATTTGTTAAAAATGTTGGCTCAACTACGTTGTTTGGTTCAACTAGAACCGATGAAATCGGTGATATTTCGAGAACAATTCAAACTTTAAGACGGGATTTATCACTTCAAAGTAAAAGTATTTCTCAAAAATCAACACTTATGAGAAATAACACAGATAGACTAAACAGAATTTATTCTGCAATACCTATTGCGATTTTACACTTTGATAAAGATATTAATATTATAAAATGTAACCGAAATGCACTTAGTATGTTTAATGTAGCAAACATTAACGTATTTGCTGATAAATATATTTCAAATGAATACTTAAAGAAAAACAACACTCTACTTTATGAACGTTTTGAATATGCTTCAGTTGTTGGAAATAGTATTTCTGAAGATTTGATTAAAATATCTCCTGATAATGAGTTTTGGGCACATATTCAAATATATTATCTACCTGATGAAATGGATTCAGAACAGTATTTTGAAGTATATCTAAATGATATTCACAACGTAAAAGAGAAAGAATCACTGCTTTTAAAACAAGCTTACAACGACTCTTTAACAGGTGCATACAACCGTAACTACTTTAAAAAGCTTATTAATAACGAATTTGACAACATTTTTACAGACCTTTATCAATCAGGTATCATAATTCTTGATATTGATAATTTCAAAAATGTAAATGATACTTTTGGTCATAATGTTGGTGATATCGTACTTGCAAAAGTAGCTTCTGCTTGTATGAATAATGACGACGAAGAGGATTATTTCTTCCGTTGGGGTGGTGAGGAATTCTTGATTTTAAAACCTGCCACTAACAACGAAAATATTATGTACACTGCAGAAACTATACGTAAAGTAATTGAAAACCTTAAGTTTGATAAAGTTGGACATATAACAGCAAGTTTCGGTATTTCTATTGAACAAAATGACGATACTTCCTTTGATGATATGTTTAAAAGAGCTGATGAGGCTTTATATAAAGCTAAAAGAACTGGTAAAAACAGAGTTATCTTCCAATCTAAAGGTCAGTTTACAAACTACAAAGGCGATAAAATCTTATAATAAAAGAGGGGCTATAAGAAATCTCACAATATGTGAGTTTCCTTATAGCCCCCATTTTTTATAAATACATTTAACTTCATTGCATTTTGCAATTATGCTAAGATTTATGTGTAAATCTAAGACCTCAATATAATGTGACAGTTTCTAGAAATAGCTTAAAATACAGCTTTTGCGTTGTAATATACTTTATTATCAAATATTTGTATTGCTTTTTACATTCGATGACAAAATACCTACCTTTTTTAGCATTGTATAAACAATTGGTAAAATCAAAAATGTAATAGCAAGTTCAGCACCAAGGTACAGACCATTATATGTTAAAGAATAACCAAAAGCCGACATACCCTCTGGAGTATACTCTGCAAAAAATATAACCCCTGATAATACTGCAAAAACTAATCTACCAAACACTGAAACTGTATATCCAATATATAGATTAGGTAAAGACTTTTTTGCCGAAAATAAACCACTTAGACCAAGTGCCGAAAAAGCAAATACATAGTCAACTACAAATTGCATTGGTGCATAAAAGTAAGGTTTTATGATAAATCCAAGTATACCAAAAACAAATCCTCCAAGAAGCCCAGCTTTAAGACCATATAAGTAGCCTATCAAGATAATAGGCAACATACTAAAGGGCGTTACAGAGCCACCCATAGGCATAGAAAATAGAGTAATAAAACTTAGCACAGTTCCAAGTGCGATAAGTAGTGCCGTTGTTACAAGTTGTTTCGTTTTGTTTTGTGTCATCTTCTTCTCCTTTTAGAGTGTGAACAAAAAAAAGCATATCCGGAGATATACGAAATAAGCATTCCCTTCGTTGGCATTAGCCACATCAGGTACGGTCGAATTTTTTCCTCTCAGCCTGTTCACAAGCTCCCGTTTATTTTATAGGTTAAGTTTACCACGTTAAAAAATATTTGTCAACTCTAAAATATTTTGACATCACTTAAAAATTATAGTATAATAAATCAACACTATTCACAAATTAGTATTTTAGGACATCTCTAAAAAATCAATTATTTAATTTTTCAGTCAATAACCTCACTTAATTTGAGGGAATAAATCTGTAAAGTTAAAATAAATGGAGTTTTTAGAGGTAACTTTAAATTATAAAAAGAAAGGTTGATTTTTATGAATATTTTATTTATGCAATACCCAAGTTGAACAACTGTTAGAAAAGCTAAGGATTGGCTTACAGAAAAGGGGTTAGACTATACTCCACGTCACATAATAAACGATAACCCAAGTGCTAAAGAGATAAAAGAATGGCACGAAAAAAGTGGACTTGATATTGATAATTTTTTTAGTAAAAATGGCAAAATGTTTAAAGAACTTGGATTAAAAGACAAGCTCAAAGATATGTCCCTTGAAGAAAAATACGAACTTCTTGGAAGCGACGGAAAGCTTTGCAAACGTCCTATCACTATATCTGATAACCATGTAGCTGTTGGCTTTAAAGAAGCTGATTACGAAAAATTTCTATAAAAAATAACTAATAAAAGTAAACTTAAGGGCAATAAAAGTTATTGCTCTTTTTTTAATAAACAAAAGGTTATAAATGAACCCATTTTAACCATATTAATTTAAGTCTTTTAACTTTTTAAACTCTATACTTTACAATAAATAAGTCCAGAAAGTTAAAGGAATAACAAATTGCAAAAAAAAAAGAAATTTTCATACTTTTAACAAAGTCGTTATTTTATTATGAAAGTGTATTTTCTATGTTTTGCATGGTCGCCAATTATTTAACTCATAAAACAGTCTATATTTTTTTTTGCAAATTCTTCAAATGTACGAGGTTCTTTGCCTGTTAAACTATAAAAATCCTTTGTAACATCTTTTGCAGTACCCATTCTTGTCATAAAATACAAAGCAACAGTTACATTTACATAGGCTTTATCTAGACCTCTATTTTTAATATAATGATTTCTATATCTCAAAAAACTTGGGTTTGCATAGGTAATTTTTCTTTTTGTCACTTTACTTAATATGGAAGCAACTTCATAATAATCTAATGATTCTATGCCTGTTATAGTATGCGATGTATTTTCATATTTTTTATATTTATTGAACAACACCGCCGTTGCTACTCCTATATCCAAGGTATCAATAAAACTTGTTTTGCTTTTTCCAACTGGTACAAAAATTTCATTGTTCTCCCTTATTTCAACAGCATGTATTCCTGAAATATTTTGCATAAAAAACCCTGGTCTAATAAACGTATATGGTATACTAGATTTTTCAATATATTTTTCAATCTTTGCATGAGGTGGTATTGTATTTTTTTCTATCCCCATTAACGAAAGAAATGCAACAAGTTTTATATTATGTTTTTTCATATAATCTATAAATGGATACAAATCTTCTGGCTTACCAAGATGTGGCGGTCTCATCAAAAACACTCTATCCACTCCAATTAAAGAACCATCAAATGTCCTTTTATCTGTAAAATCAAATAGTGTATAAGTAACTTGGCTACCAAAAATCTTCTTTGTTCTCTCTATGTTAGTAGTTGCCACAACAACTTCTTCACCTATTTTTAGTAGTTCTTTTACTACAGAAGTACCTACATTACCTGATGCCCCTGTTACCAATATTTTCATACAACCTCCTATATATGCGACATTGCAAAATATAGAAAAAACCATTTTTATACTTTTGAAATGTGCCATTATTTTAATTCTTTGGCGTTGTTATATCTGCTTTTAATATATCTATAATTACACAAAATCTTAAACTATAAAACACTTATTATTTATTGACATGCTTTGATTTTAATATAAGTGCCTTAGGCTTCTATTTTTGTTTTAATAAAATTCTGTATTTTTTCAAAATACAAAACCTCAAAAAAAGGATCAGTCGTAAGGTTTAACAAAAACTTAGTTAAATCCCCAAGAATTTGTTAAACAACTGATTACTTTTTTTGTTTTTTATTATGAGTCAAAAAGAGGACTGTAAACCAATCCTCTTTACATCGGTAAACCGATATTTATTTATTTATTTATTTATTTATTATTAGATTACTCTAGTCCTTCTGGAGCTGTTCCACCGTATTCACCTAAGAAAGTATTAAGGTCTTCAACAGAAGCAGGAACAACAATATCACCTGCTACAACTTGAGCATATACTTCGTCATAAGCCGAAATAGCTTCATCACTTAAGTTTGGATTTTCTGCAGGAAGTCCAACACCATTGTTTGTAGAGTCAAGTGTAATCATTTCTCCACCTTGGAAAGTACCATTTAAGATTGAGTCAATAGAATCATAAGCAGCTGTGTCAAGGTCTTTAACTGCTGAAGTTAAAAGTACAGAAGTACCATCAGCCATTACACCATGCTCATACTGGTCAACGTCAACACCAACAACCCATACATCTTCGCCATTTGTACGACGTGTTTTACCTTCATCAATTACACCGTTACCAACACCACCTGCTGCTGCAAAAACAATGTCAGAACCTGAATCATAAAATTGACCTGCTAAAGTTTTACCTGCTGCTGCGTCAGTAAATGTACCTTGATAAATGTAGTTATCAACAACAACATCAGTACCATATGTAGCGTTAGCATAAGCAACACCTGCTACATAACCCCAACCGAACTTTTGAACAGCTGGTACTTGCATACCACCGATAAATGAAACTTTACCAGTTTCAGAAGAAAGAGCAGATACAACACCTGCATAAAATCCTGATTCTTGTTCAGCAAAGAAAATAGATAATGTGTTATCTTGAATATTTGCTGCATAGTCACCACTATGTGGGTAACCATCTAAGATAATAAAGTTTACGTCAGGATATAACTCTTGAGCTTCATTTACAGCTAACTCAAACTTATAACCTGGACAGATGATTGTTTGGTAACCATGGTCTACTAAATCTGCATATGCGTTCAAGTAGTCCTCTGTTGCTTCACCTGCTGGTTGAACATAACGTGTTTCGATAGTACCGTTTTCTTCACGATATCTTTCGATACCGTCCCAAGTACCTTCGTTAAAAGATTTATCATCAATTGTGCCAGAGTCAGTTGTCATACCAACTTTGTATACTTCTTCAGCTGGTTCTTCAGCTGGTTCTTCTGTTGCAGTATCTTCTGTTTCTGTTGGTGTTTCAGCAGTTGGTTCTTCAGTAGTTTCAGAACCTCCACATGATACGATTGTAAGTGCCATAGTTGTTACTAACCCTAATGTTAATAATTTTTTCATCTTATGCCTCCATAAATTTTAAATATCAATATAGCAATATGCTATATCGTAATTTTTAAGATAGGTACATTATAAACTAACCTAAATCAAATGTAAAGTATTTTATTCTAAACTTTATTATTTTTATGCAACTTGCACAAAAATTAATTATTATGCAAGTTCTAAAGCAATTTCCATCATTTTTGTAAAAGCACTTTGTCGCTCCTCTGATGAAGTAACTTCATGAGTTACTAAACTATCGCTTATCGTAAGGATACAAAGAGCATTAACCCCTGCTCTATTTGCGTTCATGTATAAAGCTGCCGCTTCCATTTCAACACAAAGAACGCCCATTTTTTGCCATTTTTTCCAAGAATCAATCTCATCTCCATAGAAAACATCTGATGATAAAATATTACCAACAGTAACAGGAGTGTTTTTATCTTTAGCAATATTCACAGCTTTTTCCAACAATTCATAACTTGCTGTTGGAGCATATGTCCCTGGTAAGTTATAGTTTTTAACAAAGGCTGAATCTGTTGAAGCACTCATACCGATAACAACATCATAAAGTTTCAAATCAGGTTGAAAAGCACCTGCCGAACCTATACGAATTAAGTTTTTAACCCCATATCCATGAATAAGCTCATAGGAATATATACCGATAGAAGGCATACCCATACCTGTTCCCATAACGGAAATTTTCTTGCCCTTGTAAGTACCTGTATAACCAAATGCGTTTCTTACCGTATTCCACTGCACAACATCCTCTAAAAAATTATCGGCAATAAATTTTGCTCGTAGAGGGTCACCTGGAAGTAATATAGTTTCAGCAATTACCTCATTGTTTTTATTATCCTTTACCTCAATATGAGGTGTTGGTGTAGATATTCCCATTTTGTCCTCCTTAGTTTTATTCTTCTACTATATAATGTTGCAACAACATTACAACAACCAAATTTTCATCTAATAATTAGTATTAGAGTTTTCTCCTTTAAGAAGTTTCACTCCTGAAGATGTACCGATTCTAGTAGCACCGTTTAAAATCATAAGTTCAAAATCTCCTGGAGTTCTTACACCACCAGAAGCCTTAACGCCAATATCATTACCAACGGTCTTACGCATAAGAGCAATATCCTCTGGAGTTGCACCACCTGTTGAAAATCCTGTTGATGTCTTTACAAAGTTTGCCCCTGCTTCTACTGCTTGTTTACAAGCTATAACTTTTTCATCATCAGTGAGCAAACAAGTTTCAATGATTACCTTTAGCAAAACACCGTTACAAGCTTCTACAACACCTTTTATGTCGTTATAAACACAAGTTAAGTTATTACTTTTTAATGCCCCAACATTTATAACCATATCGATTTCAGTTGCACCATTTTCGATTGCATTTTTAGCTTCAAAAGCTTTAACTTTAGTAGTGTTTGCACCAAGTGGAAAACCTATAACAGTACAAACATCTACATCGCTCCCCTTAAGTCTTTCACTTGCAAATTTAACCCATGTCGGATTGACACATACAGAAGCAAAATCATTTTCAATTGCCTCATCACAAAGTTTAATAATTTGTTCCTTAGTCGCATCTTGCTTTAGTAATGTGTGGTCAATGTACTTACTTTTTTTCATATAAACTACCTTCCTTTTTTTATCCTATCGTTTACCTTTATCATAAGGTTCACCTGAAGCCTTTGGTCCAACTGTATTGTTTGCGAACAACACAAGTGCAATAATAGTAACAACATATGGAATTGCATTGTAGAACTCCATAGGTAAATTTAACTGTTGAAGTGTTGCGTTAACAGGTGATACTGTTGCAAGAGTCTTTGTAAATGCAAAGAAGAAACAAGCCCCAAGTACCAAGAAAGGTTTCCACTTACCAAATATAAGCCCTGCAAGAGCTAAGAAACCAAACCCTGCAACTTCTCCTGTAAATTGACCTGGAATTGTAAGAACGTATACACCACCTGCAAGTCCTGCTAAAAATCCTGATGCAAGTACACCTACATAACGCATTTTATAGACATTAATACCAAGTGAGTCAGCAGCAGATGGATTTTCACCACAAGCACGAAGTCTAAGCCCAAAACGTGTTTTAAACACAATATACCAAACAATAATTAATACAACTAAAGTTAAAAATGAAGTCATATAAGTATTTGTAAAAAACACCTTACCAATGAAAGGTATATTTCCAAGTCCTTCATAAGTTACACGTTTAACACCTTGTGATACAGATACATTTTGTGTTCCTGTAAACTTTTTAGCAAGAAATATAGTAAGAGCTGGAGCAAGTAGGTTTAAAGCTGTTCCTGAAATAACTTGATTTGCTGATAGTGAAATACTAGCAAATGCGTGTAATAAAGAGAAAGCCATACCTGCAAGTCCACTTAACAACAGAGCATACCAAACCAAACTATAATCTCCACTATAATTTAAGTTTATAATAATTGCTGATACAAAGGAACCAACAATCATGATACCTTCAAGTGCAATATTTACGACTCCAGAACGTTCCGAAATAAGTCCACCAAGTGCGGCAAGAAGGAGAGGTGCCGTAAACATTATTGCATAAGGCATTATGTCATATACTAACTGTAACATTACTTATCCTCCTTATTCATTATTTCTTTGTTTATTTTATCAATATTTTCTTCAATACTGTTGTGATTTTCTATCCTAAGTTTTTCATTATCAAAGTCTAGGTCGTCTACACTATCATCTTTTGGCTTTTCTTTTGGCTTTTCTTTAGGCTTTTCCTCATCTTTAATCGTAACTACTTCATCAGTATTTCTTTTCTTAGATAAAACATTTCCAATCCAAGTTTCAATAAGTAAAGAAATAGCAGAAATATAAATAATAACAGCTATAACAACGTCAACAATTTCTTGATGAATACCTGTACTTACAACCATAGACTGACCACCGTTACGAAGTACGGCGAATAGAAATGAGGAGAAAAATACACCAATCGGTGAGTTAAGTCCAAGTAAGGAGATTGCGATACCGTCAAAACCTTCCGTTGGCAACACACCATAGTTTATGTTTGTACGATAACCAGTGTAATAAACTACACCACCTATACCTGCTAATGCACCTGCTATCGCCATAGAAGAAACAATATTACGGTTAACTTTCATACCTGCATATTTAGCAGAATTTTTATTATATCCAACGGCTTTAAGTTCAAAACCAAAAGTTGTTTTTTCAAGTATAATATATATGATTATTAAAGTTAGAATACCAAGTAGAAATGTGATATTTAAGTTCGAACCACCTGTTAAACCTGAAATAAACTTACTTTTAAAACTAGCACTTTGATTAATTATTTGCGATTCTGTTTCATACTTACCTGGTATAAGAGCAAGTGCCAAAAACTGCACAACCCATATAGATGTATAATTCATCATAATTGATGTTACAACTTCATGTACATTAAACTTAGCCTTTAAAAACCCAGGGATTGCACCCCAAAGTCCTGCAGCTAATGCACCACATAATATAGTAACAAAATGATGTATACCTGGAGGAAGTTCAAAAAGAACACCTACTAAAACTCCTGTAAAACCACCGATTAAAAATTGTCCACTTGCACCTATGTTAAATAGTCCTGTTTTAAAAGCAAAAGCAAGAGAAATACCTGTAAATATAAGAGGTGTCATGATTGCACCTGTGTTACAAAAACGTCTAAGGTTACCAAAAGCACCTTCAAATATAGCCTTATAGGCTTCTATACCATTATAGCCTGTAATATATAACAAAATCAGTCCAATTAAAAGTCCAAATAATACTGCAATAAAAGGGGATATTTTCTTTATCCTATTTTCATCAAATTTACGCATTTGATTTTCCTCCTTTACTGCCTGACATATAAAGTCCTATTTCTTGTTCATTTGTTTCTTTAGCATTTAACTCACCAACAATTTCCCCCTCGTACATTACAAGTATTCTGTCGGATAAGTTTAAAATTTCGTCAAGTTCTAAAGACACAAGTAAAACAGCCTTGCCACTATCTCTACATTGCAACAATTCCTTATGAATAAATTCAATTGCACCTACATCAAGTCCACGAGTTGGCTGAGTTGCAATAAGCAAATCAGGGTTGCGAAGAACTTCACGACCGATAATCGCTTTTTGTTGGTTACCACCTGACATAGACCTTGCAATAGTTTTCGAACCCTCACCAGAACGTACATCAAAACGGTCAATTATTTTATTACTTTGCTCTCTAATTTCACTTTTATTTAATATACCGCCCTTAGATAATGGCTCTTTAAAATATGTTTGAAGTGCCATATTGTTTTCAAGTGAATAATCTAAAACTAAACCATATTTATGTCTATCTTCTGGAATATGTCCAATACCTGACAAAGTTTTTTCACGTATTGACTTTGTAGATATATCCTCACCATTTAAAAGAATTTTACCTGTGTAATTAGTCATAAGTCCTGTAATAACCTTTACAAGTTCACTTTGACCATTTCCCTCAATCCCTGCAATACCAAGTATTTCGCCACTTCTAATAGTAAAAGAAACATCTTTTAAGGACTTTAATCCCTTTTCGTTTGTTTGGTTTAATTCTTGAACTTCAAAAGTAACACCCTTAGGGTTTGCCTCAGCTTTTTCTTGCTTAAAACTTACGTTACGTCCAACCATAAGGTCAGCCATTTCTTGTATTGTAGTAGTCGCCACATCAACAGTACTAATCCCCTTACCTTTACGGATTACAGTACACTTTGATGCAACTGCTTTAATTTCTTTAAGTTTATGTGTAATTATGATAATAGACTTACCCTCTGAAGCAAGATTTCGCATAACTTCCATAAGACCATCAATCTCTTGAGGAGTTAAAACAGCAGTAGGTTCATCAAAAATCAAGATTTCTGCGTCACGATATAGCATTTTTAATATTTCAACACGTTGTTGCATACCAACTGTTATATTGCTGATTTTAGCATCTAAATCAACATCAAGGTTGTACTCCTTTGATATCTTTTCAATTTTCTTTCTACCTTTGGCAAAATCAATTCTACCAAATGTTCCCTTAGGCTCATCACCAAGCAAAATATTTTCAAGCACACTAAAACATTCAACAAGTTTAAAATGTTGATGTACCATACCAATACCAAGTTTTGTTGCGATGTTTGGGTTATTTATCTGAATCTTTTCACCACGAACATAAATCTCGCCTTCTTCTGGTTGATACAGTCCAAAAAGAACACTCATAAGCGTACTTTTACCAGCACCGTTTTCGCCAAGAAGTGCATGGATTGTACCTTTCTCAAGTTGTAATGTAATGTTATCATTCGCCTTGATACCTGGGAAATATTTAGAAATATTATTCATTTCTATAACATATTCCATTTTCAAACCTCCATTATATAAGTTCTTTTAAATAGCTTTTACCAAGAGTTGTTGGTGATGTAACACCAAAGTTTTCGGCAATAGTCATACCAATGTTAGCAAAAGTTTCGCCAACTTCCATAAGTTTTTGTCCACTAAAATCTTTATTATATATTAAAATCGGTACATACTCTCTTGTGTGGTCTGAACCCTTATGAGTTGGGTCGTTACCGTGGTCAGCTGTCAAAATAAGCAAATCATTTTCATTAAGTTTACCCAAAAGTTCCCCAAGTTGTAAATCAAAATCTTCAATCGCTTTTTTATAGCCCTCTGGGTTACGTCTATGACCATATAAAGCATCAAAATCAACTAAATTTAAAAAAGCTAGACCTTTAAAATCTCTATTTGTAAGTTCAATTATCTTATCCATACCGTCAGCATTTGAAACAGTTCTTTGAGCCTCTGTTATGCCCTCACCGTCATATATGTCATTGATTTTACCAATAGATATTACATCAAAATTATTTTCTTTTAAAACGTCTAAAACTGTCTTACCAAAAGGTTTAAGAGCATAATCATGTCTATTTGAAGTTCTTTTAAAATCGCCCTTACCTGTGCCTAAATATGGTCTTGCGATTATACGGCCAACTTTCCACTTATCAACCATAGTAAGTTCTCGTACTTTTTCACAAATATCATAAAGTTCAGTAATTGGAATGATGTCCTCATGAGCTGCAATTTGCAAAACACTATCTGCTGAAGTGTAAACAATCAAATCACCTGTTTCCATTTGATGTTCACCATATTCTTCAATTATTTCAGTACCTGATGCAGACTTGTTTCCGACAATCTTACGACCTGTCAAATTTTCTATTTCTTCTATTAAATCCTTTGGAAAACCAGTATCTGTAAAAGTTTGAAAAGGGGTGTCAATTTTTAAGCCCATCATCTCCCAATGTCCTGTCATCGTATCTTTACCGATAGAAGCTTCATCAAGTTTTCCAACATATGCCCTAGGTTTTTCAGGTTTAGAAATGCCCTGAATGTCTGTTATTAAACCTACACCAAGAGCCTCAAGGTTTTTCGCATTAACGGCACCTGCTACCTTTCCTATATTAGAAAAAGTGTTAGCCCCTAAATCATCATAATCTTTTGATAATGGGGATTCGCCAACACCTAATGAATCCATAACAATTAAATAAACTTTATTGTACATAAAACCTCCTAATTTCCAAGTTCTTTTTTAACATTCATAACGGGTATAATGATAAGTGATGCTAGAAAAGCAGAACTTACACTTTGAAATACGTTATAGGATATATTTGAAAATGCAACACTCTTGTTAACAACTAACAATTCAAAGATAAAATAGCCAAGAATAGTAGAAAGTGATGATGCAATAGCTACAATAAAAAACAAAACAGGCACTGACCTAACAGGGTATCTAGTTGTAATATTTTCAAACAATTTTGTAACCATTAAAACTTGTACAAATTTTATAACAAATGTCGCCAAAACATAAACAGCATAACCACTTGATAAATCAACTAAAGCCATAGCAATTGAACTTGCAATAGCTCCATAAATTCCTCCTACAAAAACGCCTGAAACTAGCATAAATGTATCACCTAAATGTATATATCCACTACCATTCATAGGTATTGAAACAAATTTAGTAGCTAAAAAAACTATTAAAAATATTAAAAAAATTCTTGCAAATTTCTTTTCGTTCATTTGTATCCTCCGTTTTTTTTATATTCAATTATATCAACTAATCTACTAAAAGTAAAGAAATTTAAGAAACTTTATCAATTTTTTTTAAAATATTTCATAATATATGTTTAATTTTACTTTTTTTGTTAATAATAAAAACATAAATAAAATATAAAAGAGGTGTTTTTATGAATAATTACAATCAAAATAATCAAAGTAACCAAAATAATCAAAGCAACCAAAACTATCAAAGCAATAGTGCAATGAATACCTTTGATAGTGTACCTTCACCTAGTCCAAATGCCACTGAAATTGTAGCTTGTCAAAAATCCTTTGGACAAATCGTAAATTACAAATTATCAAATGGACAAGTTGTAAACAAGGCACAAGCTATTGCAATGGCAAGAAATGGTGATATAAAAGGTGTTGGAGTTGCATCAAATAAGGGCAGTGAATATTTACGTTCTTTACCTGATAATACATCAACAAACAACCTTGATAACTTACCTACTTTCAGTTAATCAATAAGCATAACTGCAGAATGCATTATGCCAAATGTTAGCAATACTCCTTATGCTACCCCTTTAAACATAAAAGAGTCCTACAAAAATAGCACTCTTTTATTTTATATATATTGTTTGTGAAAGGGTTGTGATTTTTTTGCAGCCCTTTTTACATATCAAAATACGCTGATCTTGCGTTTGAAATCCTTGTTATCTCATATAGCTCTTTTTCATCAGTTACCTTACCTAAAACTTTTATAAATACGTCAAAGATATTTTTTTCTGCTTCAGTCTTAACAGGAATAAACACAATTTCCAGAGAAACTTTAAAAAATACATCATTGTTGTTTTTCACATAAGTTTCAAGAACTTTAAGCTCACCAGACATAGCTTTTTCAAAAACATCTTCAAAATCAAGTTCAACAAATACATATTCTGGTCTTTTCATAAGCAATAAACGCATTTCATTCACATCATTTACACCAATAAACTCACAAGCTAACTTGTTACAAAAAAGAACTTCACCTGTTGCAAAAAAAGTTATAACAGGTAGAGGCAGTCTTCCATATGCTTGTTCAAGCCTAATATTTGAAGATGTAAGTTCAAAGTTTATAATTTTAAGTTCATATGTACGTCTTGAAATTATTTTTTCAAGCTCAATAATGTCTTGTGTAAGCTGATTAGTCATAAAACTTAGGTTTCGTGCTAGATATCCAAACTCGTCACGTCGCTCAAGCCCATAGATTTTTGCTATTCTATCACGCTTAGCTCGTTCAATACTATCAATAAATAAAGTTAGTGGCTTTTTAAACAAAGTATTCGTCCAGAAAAGCAAGAAAAAAGCACCAATAACTGTAACTAACATTATGTAAAGTACAATTTGAGAATAACTTATAAGTGCACCAACAGTTTCAAGTTCACTTATAGTTACAACACACCAAGGAGTACCTCCAACAGGAAGTGCAGAAACCACAGCATTTTTGTACGCTGTAATTGGGTTTTCACCAATATTAATGTTAAAAACCTCTGCCTCATCTGAATTAACATAAAAATTATCTTGTTGGGTTATTGTGTTAAAATAATTAGAAAAGCTTTCATTTGCAATAATATCTGTAACACTTAAATTTTCAAAAGTCCATAAATATTCAAAATCATCAATACTTGTAGTTTTTAAAGTACCTACACTATCTACTATAAAAACATCAGTTGTATCGTTATCAGTACTCAAACCAAAGGTAACTTCATCAATATCCACTTCAAAAGATAATGAGCCTAAAAATTCGCCCTCATCGTAAACACCTATAACAAACCATATAGTGTTAACTCCTGTAAGTGCGTTTGCACTAGATGTTATAATATATTCATAAGGAGTTTGTTCAAGTTGCAACCTTGTAGCATTCATCGTATTTGCAGAATAAACAAGTTCTCTCGTTGTCATTTCAGAAACATTTCTTTTAGATAAATCCACAATTCTACTGCTTTCTGATTTAACAATATTAACTTCGATTTCATTCATACTAAGATTTACTATACTATATTGATTTTCATCAATAAGTAGTGCCGCCTTATCTGGCGACGGATCTTTAAACCAGTCAATCAATCTTCGTGACTTTGCAAGAGTTTTCATATGATAAATTTCTTCATTCATTGTACTCTCTAGGTTGTTTCTGAGATTATTTATATACAATTTTGTATTCATTGTAGTAATTTCATTTGAATAATTATACGAGTTTATAAAAAAAACAACAATAACAAACAATGAAATTACTAATAAAGTAATAATATTCAATGCTGTTGCTTTTATAACTAAAGATTCTTCAAATTTATCTCTTAAATATCTAACTAATCTCATATTATACCTCAACCGTTTTTTTTATAAACTATACAATTCTATTTTATCATATCTTAAAAACAAATACAATATCACTTAAAAAATTTATAATATAAATAAAACTCTGTTTTTTCCAAAATACAGTACCACAAAAAAAGGGGCATTCGTAGGGTTTGACAAAAACTTAGTTAAATCCACAAGAATTTGTTAAACAACTCATTGCTTTTTTTGTTTTTTATTATGAATAAAAAGAGTTTAACTAAAGATTCAAACTTTTTTGACTTTAATTAAACTCTGACTTATTAAACAACCCTTGGCGAGTTTTTGTCGGTCGCCATTATGCATTTCTATTAAACTCTACATCTACTTCAAGTGGGATTTCTTCTGGTTTATCTTTTAACTCAATTGTGTACTCATCAATGTTTTTAGACAAAAAAGCATAATGAGAGAAACAATATATACCTGCAATAATCGCACCACTTACTGCTTGTAAAAAATCACCCATTGTATCTTGAAGACCTGGATCCATAAATCTACCTGAAGCTCTCATATATGGCGTTGGGTCAAAGTTTGCAGGGTCAAGGATTATCAAACTTCTTTGCATATTGCCATCTGTTATAAAATCATATGTATACTCATAAAATTCCCAAAAAACAGCAATAGAGATACTAACAAGTACGCCAACAACAACCATAAATAAAATATCAAGCTTTTTGTGAACCATACCAAAACGCTTTATAACAACGAAACTCATAAGAATTATACATAAAACACCTAGCAATATACCCGATATAAAATGCAACGCATCATCCCACAACTCAAACATCTCATAAAAGTTTAAGTAACTACCAAGATAAGTAGCAAAAAAAGCAAAGATAATTGCTATATAATAAAAAGCTGATGGTACAAAATAAAAATATTCTTTAAAAAACTTTTCAGAAAACAAATAAAACCCAAGAAATAGACAAGTTACAACTATTATATCTATACCTGATGTGCCTCTACCACTTATAAAAGTAAAAATGTTTAATACTATACCACTTACTATAATAAATATAAAACTGGACTTCACAATTCTATCTGAATATTTTTTAAATTTATCTAATCCACTCATTTGGACACCTCCGATTTTTTTGCAATGAAAATCAAATAACCTTTCCTCGAAGTGTGGCTATACACCCACTTCAGCAGAAACTGGTTGAAAGCTTTTCTTTTTTTACGATTAAATAATTTCCTTAAAATAATTTTACACCAAAGGAACTAAAATATCAAGTGTAAAATTTGCAATTAATAAAAAACCGCCCTCCACTTAATTAGATTTTTGGTCTAACTTGTGGGGTCGGTTTATATTGTAGATTGTTTTTCAATCCCTCTATTACAAAAGTTTACAAAATTAATCTAAAACAGGATTGTCATAAGTTACAGTACCTATAACGTTAGAGTTTGTAAATGTAGAAGATTCTTGAGCCTCAATACTAGAAAATCTAATATTACCAAATACAGTCATATTTGACAAAGTAAATCCTTCTGCATCAACATATATATCACCAACAAAAGTACCATTTACAAGGTTAAGATTTGGAGAAGTTACATTCATGCCATCAAGAGCAGTTAAAATATAAAATTCTTCTTTAGTCTTATCTCTCTCACCTGCTGCGTCATAAACGTGGTTAGAAGGTGTAAGTTTACGATATACATCTTGAGTATCATCGTTTTTCTTATGGAAAGTACCATCTACATTGATTGGTTGATTTACGATTGTATCACCGATTGCAGCAACTAACCAAGTACCATCTTCGTCTAAAGCGTCAACAAGTGTGTTTCCGTCAACTGTTAAAGAAGCAGAAGATAAAGTATCAACTGTTGAAGTTGCAGGTAAATTACCTTGTGCTTTTTCTAAAGCCTCATTAGCATATTTCATAAATCCGTCAACTTTTATAGTAACTGAGCTTGTTGCGTCAACACCGTTGATTGTAACAAGTTTATTTGTTTCTGGGTCAACTTCAAATATATCTAAAGTCTTGTGTTCCATAAATGCATCTTCTACAACTTCAGCTTGTTCAGCCCAAGTTTTTCCGATAGAACTTGCATCTACCATACCGTATCTACCTTCTTTTGATTCTACTTTTTTAGTAGAGCTTTCGCCAATTTCATTTACAACGCTTTCATTTTTAGCGTCCCAATATATTTCAGTGATTTCACCATCATTTACTGAAACTCCTACGAAATAGTCCCAATTATCATTTGCTTCTTCAGTAGAATAATCACTATTGATTCCAATGTATACACCGTCATTATAAGTTATAACAGGTTGACTTGGGTCAACTGGTTCAATAACTTCTGGGTCAACAGGGTCAACTTCAGGAGTTATAAGTTCAGGATCAGTTGGGCGTTCAGGTACAGGGTCAACTTCAGGAGTTATAACCTCTGGAGTTGTAACTTCAACTTCACCTGGAACTCTAAGTTCATCACCTGGGTGGATTACATAAGGGGCACGAAGTCCGTTAAGTCTAGCAAGAGCCGACCAAGTAGTATCATATTTGTCAGCGATTTTAGATAAGTTGTCACCTGAAACTACTGTATAAACACCAAAAGTTTCTTCAACAACATCTTCAGTTGTTACAACGTCATCGATTTCAGAAGTTACAACAGTACCTTGAGTGCCAGGTATAAAGAACACTTCGCCTGGTAAAATCATGTTCGCACGATTTGTAATGCCGTTAAGTTTTGCTATTTCGTTCCACGTAGTTCCGTACTTATAAGCGATAGCTGACAAGTTATCATCTTGCTTTACTGTATATAGTTCATATCCTTCAGGGTTATCGATTTTACCAGCGTCAACAGGATTAACAACAACAGGCTTGTTGTATGTTGGTCTTGACGGAGTTGTAACTGTTGGAGTTGTAACAGTTGGCTTTGTAACCGTTGGAGTTGTAACTGTTGGCTCACTCCATGAACCTGAATTAGATGCACTTGAGTTTGCATCAGTGTTCGCAAGTACTGTTGTCGAAACGAGTAAACTTGTAACTAAAGTAAAAGCTAAGTATCTTTTCATAAATTTCCACCTCTTATATTTTATTTATCATTTATGCTTTTGCATATAAATGTTTATAAAATTTAGTAAGTTATTTATTAAATAATAAATAATTATAATATTCATTATATTAGCTTACTAATACAGTTATTTTAACACACTTTATCCCATTTTACAATTTCATTTTTTAGAAAAACTAACAAAAAATTATTATAAAATTCTGTTGAATTTCTCATTTTTGAGCATTAAAAGACAAAAAAAATTGTTAATTGTAAAATTTGCATATTAAAATCAACCTTTATTTCGTTAAATCCATATACTTTTACTTGTATTCATTATTTTAAAAAGGCAATGTTTCCAAATGCAATTATGCCAAGATTTATACATAAATCTAAGACGTCAACAAAATGTGACAGTTTCTATGAATGGCTAAAAGATGAATTTTTTGTCATCAACAAAGAAAACGGTATATTTTATTGGCGTTGCCCAAAACTTTTAACCAATAAAAAAAGGCTATCGCCTTTTTTTAATCATTTCGTCTATTTGCAATTAAAAGTAATCTAACTAATGTCATGATTGACGCAAATGCTGCTGCTACATAAGTAAGAGCTGCTGCCGATAATACTTTTCTAGCAGGAGTAATTTCCTCTTGAGTTAAAAGTTGTTCTTTTTCTAAAATTTTTAAAGCTCTTTCACTAGCGTTAAACTCAACTGGAAGAGTTACAAGTTGAAAAATAACAGAAAAAGAAAATAGAATTATACCAAGTTGAAGTAAAAAACCACTTGAACCACCAAAAAACAAACCAATCATAAATATAGGCATAGACGCCTTTGAAGAAATAGCAGTAATTGGATAAATAGCATGACGCATACGAAGCGGACCATAGCCTAAATGGTCTTGTAATGCGTGTCCTGTTTCATGTGCTGCAACACCAAGAGCTGCAACAGAACTTTGGTTATAAACAGCATCAGAAAGTCTAACAACTTTCGCTCTAGGGTCATAATGGTCAGTAAGATTTCCACTTATATGTTCCACACCTATGTGTCCCATACCATTTCTTTGCAAAATAATTCTTGCAACATCTGCGCCTGTTAAACCTTGTCTGTTTCTAACACTTGAAAATTTCTGATAAGTTGATGTAACTTTTCCTTGAGCGTACATTGATAAAATCATAGACGGAATAAGTATTAGAAAAGTCCAATCTCCCCAATAAAACATATTAATCACCTCTTAAATTTTTTCATTAACTATAAAAACGTCTTTGTTACCATTGATAAAAGCTTTTATGTCCATAGCCTTACTTCCTTGCTTCTGAATAGTTTTTATACTAATTGCTCCATTTGTTGTATTTATAACTAAACCATTGTTTTTGTCATAAAATAAAACTTCACCACATTCCTTTTTGGTATCTCCATCAACAACATCTAAACTATGCACCTTAAAAGTTAAACCATTATGCGTAAAAAAGCCACTTGGCATAGGGTTAAGTCCACGCACAAGATTAAACAATTCTACTGCATTTTTGTTAAAATCTAGTCTACCATCTTCTTTCTTAATCATAGGTGCATAAGTTGCAAGTGTGTCATCTTGTTTTGTTCTGTTAAATATACCCTTTTCAAAGTCATTTAGCACCTCAATCAACGCATTTGCTCCATCATTGCACATTTTATCATAAATAGTACCTAAAGTGTCATTGTCACAAATAGGCATATTAGTAACCTTGATTATGTCCCCCGTATCCATGCCCTCATCCATATACATTATAGTAGCACCGGTTTCCTTTTCACCATTTATTATAGCATGATGAATTGGTGCAGCACCTCTATATTTAGGTAAAATACTACCATGAATATTTAGACAAGCAAGTTTTGGAATATCTAAAATTTCCTTCGACAAAATTTGACCATAGGCGATGACTACAAAAACATCAGCAACGCCCTCAAAAGTTTTTAAAAACTCTATGCTATCTTTACTCTTTATTCGTTTTGGTTGGAACAAAGGAAGTTTATTCGCTAAAGCCACTTCTTTAACGGCAGAAAACTTAACTTTTCTCCCTCTACCATGTTCCTTGTCTTCTTTAGTAACAACACATAAAACCTCATGTTTTTCAATAAGTTTTTCAAGTGCAGGAACTGCAAAATCTGGTGTACCCATAAAAACAATTTTCATAAACTACTCCTCATCAAAATCAAGTTCTTCTTCAGGAATCACTTTATCAATGTATAAAATTCCGTCTAAATGGTCATACTCGTGGCAAATAGCAACAGCTAAGAAGCCATCAGCCTCCTCTATAAACTCATTACCCTCTCTATCTTGTGCCTTAACAACAAGACTTTCAGGACGTTCAACATATCCTGACACACCTGGCACACTTAAACAGCCCTCGCTACCGATAGAGGCACCTTCACTTTTCACTATAACAGGATTAACAAACTCTTTAAAATATTCGCCAATTTCAACAACAAAAACACGTTTCAACTCTCCAACTTGTACAGCAGCAAGACCTACACCGTTATGCAGCGTCATAGTTTCACGCATATCGTCAAGTAGGTTAAACAACTTTTCGTTAAAGTCTGTTACTTCTCTTGATTTTTTTCTAAGTATTGGTTCATCTTCATATCTCATTTTTCTTTCAGCCATAATTTTCTCCTATTGTATATTTTCAGGATTAAGATTTAATGAAAAATTTATATCCTCGCAGTTCTCACTACTTTTTAAATATGAAATAGAGCTTTTAACAAGAAAAGTTAACTCTTTTTCATACTTCCCTTTTACTAAAATACGCCAACGATATCTTCTTCTAATTTTAGATATTACCGTAGGTGCAGGACCTATAATTTCAAAATCTATATCATCATACTTACTGTTTGCAATAAGTTCCTCTTTATATTGTACCATAATATCTACTAATTTATAAAGTATTTCAATCAAATTTTTTTCAAAAATTGAAGTTGCATAAACAAAAAAATTATTTGTAAATGGTGGATTGTCGCTTATCTCCCTAAAAGCGATTTCCTCTTTGTAAAAATCTAAATAATTATTAGTTTTAGAATGGATAAAAGCGTAGTGTTCAGGGTTATAGCTTTGAATAACAACTTCTCCTTTTTTTGAACCACGCCCAGCACGTCCTGCAACTTGAGTTAAAAGTGAAAAAGTCATCTCGCCAGCTAAATATCCGTTACTATGCAAAGACAAATCCCCTGCAACAACGCCAACAACCGTAACATTTTCAAAGTCTAGCCCCTTTGCAATCATCTGCGTACCAACTAAAAAACTAGCCCTTTTATTCCTAAAATCCTCTATCATAAGTTGATGGGCATTTTTATTTTTTGTTGTATCTTGGTCCATTCTTATAACTTTCTCATCAGGAAAAATTTTCCTTATTTCATCAGCAACCTTTTGAGTACCAACTCCAAAATGTTTAATATATTTTGAGGCACATATAGGGCAATTTTTAGGATTTGTTCTAGTTCTGTTACAATAATGACACCTAAGTTTATTTTCCCTTGCATGATATGTCATAGCCACATCACAACTTGGACATTTTATAACTTCTCCACAACTTCTACAATTCACAAAGCTTGAAAAACCACGCTTATTAATAAACAAAATAATTTGCTCATCATTGTTCAAAGCATTAGCAATAAGCTCAATCAATTTACTAGAAAACATGGATTTATTACCCTTGATAAGTTCTTCTCTCATATCCACAATGTTAACTAAAGGATATGAGTTATTAACACGATTTTCAAGAGTAACAAGGTCAATTTCGCCTTGCAAAGCTTTATAATAAGTAGTCACTTTTGGGGTAGCCGAGCCTAGAACAACTTGAGCATTTTCGATTTTCCCACGCATCATAGCAACTTCCATAGTAGAATACATAGGCTTTACATTAGACCTAAAAGAACTATCATGCTCTTCATCAATTATAACTATACCAAGATTTAAAAAAGGCGTAAACAAAGCACTTCTTGCCCCAACAATAACTTTTATATCACCTTTTTTAGCACGTTCAAACTGGTCAAGTCGCTCACCTAAACTAAGTTTAGAATGGGTAAAAGATACAACATCACCAAAACGACTTCTAAAAATGCTAACTAACTGGCTAGTAAGAGCAATTTCTGGAACTAAAACAATCCCTTGTTCATCGTTACGTATGACCATTTCAACAAGTTTCATGTAAATTTCAGTTTTACCTGAACCTGTAACACCAAAAATCAAAGTTGGTTTTTCATAAACACCACTTTGTATTTTCTCACCAATAAAGTCAATAGCTTTTTGTTGTTCCTCAGTATAATTTTCTATTTTACCACCCTTATAAGTACTTTTAACATCAGGGTTTCTGTATAAAACAATCTTTTCTGTATAAGCGATTTCATTTTTAATTAAAGTATTTATAGGGCTTTTAGAAATTCCTAAAAACCTAACAACATCACGAACAGAAATATTATCATTTTCAAGTAAAAGATTTAAAACCTCACTTTGCTTATTTCTTTTTTTCAAAATATCGTCTAAAATCTCATCAATATTATCTTTTCCATAATTTATATATAAAAAATCAACTTTTTGTTGCAAATCTTTTACTTCACCAATGTTTTTAACTGAAACAACTTCATTTTTTTTAAGAGATGAAACCTCTTTATCTATTTTTACGCCAAAAACTTCAATAAGTTCTTCATAAGCCACTTTAAAGTTATTTTCCATTAAATAATTTATAATTTCTTTTTGCCTATTATTAAATCTAAACGTAGATTTGTCATAAAAATCTTTATTTAAAACAACAACATATTCATCATTAACTTGTAAATTTTTAGGCATACAAAGTTTCAAACATTCATTAAAAGTGCAGTAATATTTTTTGCTCATTAAATAAGCAAGGTTAATCATGCTTCTTGTAATAACAGGCTTAGTATCAACGATTTTACTTATATATTTGCATCTTTTTTCATCAAAATCAATAAAATCTTTAAGCTTTACAATTAAAGCCAAAACTTCCTTATCCCCTTTACCAAAGGGTACAATACAACGTTTACCAACACTTGCAAAAGCCACATCTTTTTCTTTAATCTTATATGTAAACTTTTTATCAACATTTTCATTATTAATATTTACAATGACTTCAGCAAACAATGTATCAACCTCCTAAAACAAAATAAAAGAAGCTGTAACTAAACTCACAAAAGAGAGATTTTTTACAGCCTCTTTGGGTTTTAAAGAAATGATGAAATTTCGAGGAAACCGAGAAAATAAGGCTTTGGAATTTATAACACAATACACCAAAAGAATTATTTTATCAAACTGACAAAGAAAATTCGCATTTCGTTACAGCCCCCCTAAAAAATAGGGGTGCAGTAAAAGAATGTAAAAGAAATAATTACCTTTTACACCCCTTGAATTTATTTTAACTTTACAAGCTTTTTGTTTAATTCTTCAACTGCACAAGAAACAGGTTTATCCTTTGAAATATTAACTAGAGGCTCAGAGCCACCAATAATTTCTCTTGCACGTTTTGAAGTAGCTATAACAACAGAATATCTTGAATAAATCTCATTTTCCTCTTGTCTATCTTCATTAATGATATTAATTAGTTCTGAATATGACGGTTTTAACATAAATTTTCTCCTTTAAAATCTTCAATTATAGTTTCATTGCGTTTAGGTTTACACTTTTCAGCAACAGTAATTGCATCTATAATATCTTTACATCTTTCAACTTCGTCATTAATAATTATGTAATCATATTTATCAACAACCTCAATTTCATCACTGGCACGCCTAAGTCGTCTTTCAATAGTCTGTTCATCTTCTGTTCCACGTCCTGTAAGCCTTTTTCTAAGTTCCTCCATAGAAGGTGGCACAACAAAAACTAAAACACTATTCGGATACAACTCTTTTATTTGCAAAGCACCAAATACATCAATTTCAAGTATAACAAATTTACCTTCATTAACTTTATCACGAACATAGGAACGAGGAGTTCCATACATGTTCCCACAAAACTCAACGTGTTCTAAAAATTCTTTGTTTTTTCTAAGTTCAACAAATTTCTCTTTAGATACAAAAAAGTAATCTTTTCCATGAACTTCACCTTTTCTTGGTTCTCTTGTGGTCATAGAAATAGACAAAGCATACTTTTCCTTATCTAGCAATTTAACGATAGTACCTTTACCAGAACCTGACGGCCCTGAAATAATTATCAAAATACCTTTGTTCATTATATTACTCCTATTCAATGTTTTGTACTTGTTCTCTTATTTTTTCAAGTATATTTTTAAGTTCAACAACATTTTTTGTAATATTAATATCATTTGATTTTGAAGCAATTGTATTTACTTCTCTATTCATTTCTTGAATAAGAAAGTCTATTTTTCTTCCAACAGGGGCATTTTCGTCAAGAAAGTTGTAAAACTGTTCAATATGGGAATAAAGTCTTGTTATCTCTTCATCTACACACATTTTATCAGTATAAACCATAACTTCCATAACTATTCGGTTTTCATCTATTTCTTTATTTTCAAAAACAGACTTAGCCTTTTCCATAAGATTATTTCTATATCTTTGAATATCTAAAGGATATAACTTTTCAATTTCTTTAACATATTTTTTAAAAACATCTAGTTTATCTAAAATATCAAGTCTTAGCTTTTCACCTTCAGTTTCACGCATTTTCATAAACTTTTCTAGAGCTTCATAAATCGTAAGCTCAAAATTGTTATAAAATTCCTTTAAAGCATCTTCATCATCTAGTTTCTTTTCAACACTTATAACATCAGGAAAATTTATGATGCTATTTGCTCTTACATCATCTTCCAAACCCAATAAATCAATAACTTCTCGATTTTTTTCATAATAAGCTTTAGCAAGGTTTTCATTTAGCTTTATACTAAAGTCTTCCTCTGCAAATGTTTCAAAATAAATATACAAATCAACTTTACCTCTTGAAATTTTAGATTTTAAAATTTCTCTAAAAACTGACTCATATTCATTTAAAAACCTTGGCAATTTTATATTGATTTCAGAAAACTTATGGTTTACAGCTTTCATCTCAACAGAGTATCGCCTATCATTTACAAGCCTTTCACTTCGACCAAAACCCGTCATGCTTTTTAACATATGCTCTTACCTTTTCATAAATTAGTAATTAAACTATTTTTAACAATTTTTCCTTAATAGTATAATATACAATTATAACATTTCTAATATAAAAAGTCAAAATCTTTTTATCAATAGGCATAACTACATTTTTCAAGGCAACTCAAGACATTTAAAATTTAAATTTATTTAGGAACGGCTTTAAATATAGTTTTGACGTATAACCTAAATACACAAAACATATATTTCAAGCAAATGACGCAGAAAAAACGAATTTTTAAACGTTTACAATACTTAAAGACAAGTATAATTTTAAATAAATTGAACAAAATATAAATATTGGAGGTAAAGTATGCGATATCAAAATAAAGTAAATTGTAGTGATTTTATGCCTACACAAAATAGCTATACGGTAAAAAATAATAAGGTTATTGGCGACAACATATATGAAGATAACCAATGTAAACAGTGTGTTTACAATAACTCAAAACTTTGCAGTTCAGATTTTAACAATAAATACAATAATTTTACAAAAAACACACAAATTTCATAAACTAAGTATTTCTTTTATTTTCAATGTATGTTATAATAGTCATATATATAAATACTGGAGGTAAATTGTATGATTAAAATCTTAGCAGATAGCTCATGCGATGTTTTAGATTATTTTGAAGGTCCTGATTTTACACCTTTTGAAAGTATTCCACTAACTATAACTGTTGACGGTAGAGATTTTGTCGACACAAGAGATATAGACGTAGATGAATTTTTGGAAGTTATGGAAAATTCAAAAGAGGGAAGCCGTTCTTCAGCACCTTCACCTGATGATTTTTTAAAAGCATTTGGAGATGCAGACGAAATATATGTTGTTTGTATGTCATCAAAAATAAGTGGTACTTTTAATGTGGCAAATGTTGCAAAACAAATGTACGAAGAAGCAAACCCTGGTAAAAAAGTACAAGTTTTTGATACTTTAGTTGCCACAGCACCAGCTACTCTTATAGTTTCTAAAATTGATGAGTTTATTAAACAAGGGCTTAGCATGGAAGAAGTTACCAAAAAAACTTTTGACGCAATAGAGCGTGTTAACTTCTACTTTATTTTAGAGAGATTTGATAACTTAGTTCGTAACGGACGTATAAACCCTTACATAGCAAAGTTCGCTTCAACCTTATCTATTAAACCAATTTGTCATGGTGTAAATGGTGAAATATCTTTACTTGAAAAAGCTCGTGGTATGAAAGCCTATACAAAACTCGTAAATCTTTTATATGAAAAAGAAAGAGAAAATGTAGAAAATGGTTGTAGTTTTTCGGTAGTTCTTACTCATGTAAGATGTATGGATAAAGCACTTCATGTTAGAAAACTCATTGAAGAAAAATTTAAAGTTCGTGACTTCCATATAGCTGAACCTACTGCACTTTGTGCAAACTATGGTGACCGTGGTGGTATCTTAATTGGACTTATTGCAAATATTTAATAGTTAAATATTATTATATTTAATAGGCTGTACTAAATCCCTATTGGAATTTAGTACAGCCTTTTTTTAAACTATTTGCTTACTTCTCTACCTAAAAGCATACCATTTATAAAAACAACAATCAAAATGATTACGCCAAAAGCAATAATGCTCACAGTTTTATCCTCAGGAATAACAGTACCCTTACTTCTTGTAATTTCTTTTTCAGCAACTCGATAATGTCTTCTTGTACGTGGATGTGCCATATATATTATCCTCCTAGTCAATTCTTTATATTACTTGTTAAATATATCCTAGTATTTAACTATCATAATATTTATAATAAAGGAATTTTTATAGAATGTCAAGTAACTTTCTAATTTCTTTACATAATTTACATGATTTTTAACTTAAAATTTAATTGTTTAAAACTTTGCTCAATAATTTACTTAAAATAAATCCTTTTGCAAAAGAAATCATAATAAGAATAATATAAATACCTAAAACCCAGTTCACTTGACCTTTAGGTATAACAAAACCTCTTTGTTCATCAACATCTTTTTTCGCAACTCGATAATGTCTTCTTGTAGCTTTACTAACCATTTTGTACCTCCTTAAAGTATAGGTTACCTACACTCTTTCGTAATTATAGTATTTAAAATTTATATTCTCCTTTTCATTATAAATCATATCACCTTCATAAGTCAATACAAATTTAGTAAAATCAATTTTTGGAAAATAAACATCACCCTCTACTTTATCATAGGCAATAGTCAAATACAACTTTTTACAATAGGGCAAAAACTTTTCGTAAATCTTACCACCACCAATAACAAAAATTTCTTCATCTAAATCTTTGTTATCTAAAATAAATTTGTCTAGGTCATAACACATAGTTACATTTTTATGGTCAATAAAATATTCTTTATTTTTAGTTGCAATAATGCTTTTACGCTTTGGTAAAACTCCAGGTAAAGACTCAAAACAACCTCGTCCCATAATCATTTTATGGTTTAAAGTAGTTTCTTTAAATCTTTTCAAATCCTCTGGCAAATGCCAAAGCAAATCGCCATTTTTACCAATACAATTATTCTCGCTTAAAATTACAATTATAGAAAACATAACAAACCTTTCTTTTGGGTTAAAACAACTTTATGTCAAGTTTTTCTTATCTATATAACATTCAGTGCCTACTGTTTCACCTTTCTTTACATTCATATATTTCAAAATGAATGTTACTTGCATAAAAAGTATAAATAGAATAATAAAAGGCAAGATAATCATAGATACATTAAAACTGTTTACAAAATAAGTATGATATGTTGAGTTAAAGTTAAACAAACTTGCTAAACTATTTTCAAATGTTGAAAACACATTTACTAAAAACAACTTATAAACAAGTACACAAGGTAAAACAACCATAGCGATAGTCAAGATTGCTTTACATATAAAATATACATAGCTCTTACAGTTTTTCACCATAAGTCCTTTTACATATAGAGCAGATTTCACAATAGTAAGTTCGTTTGTAGCATACTCATATGCAGTTGAAACAGAAAAAACATTAATAACTACCATTAGTATAGCAAAGAAAGTAAACATAATGTATGTAAAAAAATTATTTAGACTTAATAAAACTAAAGTAATTACCATAGTTATAAAAGTAACAAGAACCATAAAGATGCAAAATACTATACCATCGAAAAATCTATTACCGTTTAATTTTGCTATTCCTTCAATATCATTATTTTCAGTTTCACTTGTTAACATTTTATGTATCATACTAGCAGAAATTTGTGTTACATAAATACCTATAAAAAAGATAACAAGATCACATATAAAAGGTATCTCAATACGTGGTGGTACTTCATAAGATGATGCAAAAGTTATACCTTTGTTCATCATATAGCTATATGAAAGTCCCAAGGAAAATACTAAAAAACCATTTATAAGACACAAAGTCCAAAAATACAACGAAAACAAAAATGATTGTTTACTAACAAACTCATGACAACATTTTAAAACATCTTTAACTTTCACTTCTTTAGACTCAACAACTTTATTAATTTTATTCATAAAAACACCTCAAATCTTTCTTTATATTTAAGGCAAGTATACATAAAATTTGTGAGAAAGTTGTGTGCTTTTCATGAAAAGTTTTACACTATTTTATGGCAAAAAAAGTTTCTTTTCAACCCCCACTTAAACCCTATAAATTAAGGCTTTGAGGCTTATTTTACTCTATACTGAAACGTCCATTTTTATCTTTTTATGAAACTTATAATCAACAAGTTTTATATCCTCAGATGTAAAGTCATAAAAATCCTTTATATCTTTGTTTATCTCAAGTTTTGGAGCTTCAAAAGCTTCCGAGAGTCTACCCACCTGCGTCATAAGTGGCAACTTATGGTTTTCATATACATGAGCATTGTTTATAACATGAGTGAAAAGACCTACTTTTAGCCCTGTAACTTGTGCTAACAAATGAGTTAAAACGGCATATTGAGTAGTGTTAAAAGGAACACCAAGCCCAAGGTCACCACTTCTTTGAACAAGCATACAGTTAAGTCTACCATCTGTTACGTCCCACATAGATAAAAAACAACAAGGTGGCAAAGCACCTGTTTCGATATATGGAATTTGCCAAAGGTTTATCATCATACGTCTATCTTGTGGGTTAGTTTTTAACGTTTCTATAAGCTTATCTATTTGATCGAACTTGTCAACGATATAGCCATATGCCGTACCTATTGTTCCGTCTTCCATTTCCCACTCATTCCATATTTTAACGCCTTTTTCCTGAAGTTTTTTCACCTCATTACTTTGGTCTTTAAAAATCCATAGCATTTCCTCAACTGCCGTTTTAAAAGCAACTTTTTTCGTTGTCAAAATAGGAAATTCTTTTTCTAAATCAAACTGCATTATCTTATGTGGTAACTTGTATGTATTCATACCTGTACGGTTTTCCCCATAATAACCGTTTTTTATAACATCTTCAACAATCCCTAAATACTTTTCATCGTATAAACTCATAAAAACCTCCTAAATTTTAAATTTTGTATATTACTAAAGCTACTTCTCCATTACAAAAAAGCTTTCTCATAGCCAACCTTTTTCAGATATATTCTTAATTCTTAACATTCTATATCTTTTTATATATCTTCATTCTTTTCAAGTATCTCATCTTCTGTTAACTCACTTTCAGATGGATATTCTACGGTTTTAGAGCTATATTCACGATTAAAAATATCTTTATAATCGTTTTCAACAAATTCCAAATATTTTTCTGGATACATCGGTAAATCTGTCTTATATTTCATATTAGTATATTTAAGCAAAATACCAATATGTAACAAAGTAATAAACAAGACAACAACAGGATAAACAAGGTATAAAGCCAAATCAATCCTAATTTGTCCCATGTACATATCACTTATTTTAAATAAAGCAAATGTATGTACAAAAAAGTTTTTAAACAAAGGTGCAATACTAAAATACGCATAAAACAGCAAAGTAACAATTGCTAGAAATATAGTAAATAAGATAATCGTGTAATACATCAAACCTTCATTTCTACTTAAAACCTTTTTTGTAATTGCATAGGATTCCTTTAAACTATAATCGTTTGCTATATATTCATATCTTATAGCTGTTAAATATAAAGCTAGTGGGAAAGCTAGAAGTAAAACCAAAAACAAAAAACCAATTGCAGTAGCAAAAATAAATAAATTGCTTTCAAAAACAACTCCTATATAAAGACAACTAATAGCTATAACAACGGGAATTATAATAACGATTGCAGTCAAACCTGTAAAAGATAAATATTTTTCAATAAATTTACCGATTGATACATCAGTTGTTCTGATTTTCCATTCATTTTTTATACCAGCACATAAAAGGCTAAATACAAAGACTTCCATTAAAATTGAAATAAAAATTAATAACACATTTCCAAGCAAAGTTATAGAATCTGTACTTACATTTGTATCTCCAATTGTTAGAATCGTTAAATATCTATACATTGCCCCTGTAAAAAATAAACAAAGCATTGATATACCAAGAAAAACCAAAAACATTTTAATATACAATCCTTGATATTTTTTCATAGTATAAAGGCAATATCTCATACCATCAACAGCCGTAAATTTTTCTTTTTTTATTAATTTAAAAATATCCATTTTATATAATTTCCCTATCTACTTACTAATTATTTTCTTCTTCGTCAATATTACATATTTCATCCATTGTCATTTCTTCATTTGATATTTCTTGATTATGATAAACAGAGTCACTATACTCACTACTCTTTTCCATATTATTATTTTCTATAACTTCCTGTTCATAACTTGGTTCATACTTGCTTTGACTAACAACATTTTCAGTATCATCAGTCTCTACCATAAATTCCTCAGGGAATATGTCAATACCTTTTTTGTACTTTATATTCATGTATTTTACAATTACAGCAAACTGACCTAAAACCATAACTATAACACTAATCGGATAAGTTACTTGAGTTGAAAATTGTGAATTAAACTGTTCTAAGTAAGTACCACTTAAACCAATCATAAGCCCAAGGTTATTACCTAAGTAATTAATCATCTGACCTAATATTAGATAGAAAATGAAAACTACTATCATACATGGTAGACCTAGAAAAAATGTAAAAGAAAAGAAAGATAACTTACTTTTCTTCGTAACCCTACTTGTTAATGATAAAGATTCTAAAAAACTAAAATCATTAATAACATATTCATATGATAAACCTATAAGCATTATACTTATGTAAAAAATAATAAATATAACCAATATCGGAACAAAAAACATAAAGACAACACTTAAATTACTTGCTAAAAATATCAAAAATACAAAGAGCACCAAAAGAAAATAAACGATTCCGAACAAAACAAAAAATGTTATAAAATTCATAGCAATTATCTTCTTAACATAATAAAAAGTTGACCTTTTAACACCTTTTATGTCCCATTCGCTTTTATATATATTAAAAGTTGCCATATAAGTCAAAATTGAAATAACAAAAGAACTTACAACAGTTACCATATATAAATAATCAAAGTATCCATTCTCAGCTATACTATTAAAATCCTCTGCATTATTAAACATATCAATATTACTATCTAAAAGATATTTATAACCAAAACCAATAAACATAGTATTAAATATAGCTGCAACAACACCTACTAAAAACAGTGTTAAAAAAATCTTTTTGTATTTACCTAAAAGATAAAATAAGTAATTATATGTTTCTTTAATAGTAATTCTATCGCATTTAACAAGTTCGTATATTCTGTCCATATTACCACCTCTTTACTTTTCTATTTTTATATTCATTTACAATATTCTGAAGTTAAAATCTATCATTTTTAAAAAATAGTAAGAATATCAAAATACTTTTGTATCAATTAATTATACAATATGTGTTGTAAAAAATCAATACTTATACTAAGGTGCTGAAAAATTCCAAAAGAAAAAAATTATGATGGTGGAGTTTTTAGAACTACCCTTTAGTATAATTTTTTCCTAACCTTTTACAGCACTTTTCTTATATTTTTAAATACCAAGTTAAAATCGTTACAAAAGCAGGTATTGTTATAACTGAATAGACTGTTGAAACAAAAACCAATTTACTTGCAAGTATGTAATCTGCACCATAGTTTTTAGCAAAAATCGTAACTAAAGTACCTGAAGGTAATGCAAACAAAGTGATTGATGATGTTAAAAGAATATGGTTTTCTGTTACTCCACCAAAAATCACCATAAAGATTATAGGTATAATAATTAAGTTAAACGTAGAAATTAGCAAGACTTCTTTATCCATAAAAGTTTCCTTAAAGTCCAAATCAGACAAGAACTTCCCTAAAATCAGTAATGAAAGTGGCGTTGTCATACCAGCAATATAACCTATTGCCGTTTCAATCGGATAAGGAAACTTCACTTGAAAAGAAAACATAAAAAGTCCTATAATTACTGATATAAAGCCAGGAGACATAAGCTTTTTAAAAGAAAAGCTTTTATCATCACTATCGCCTTGCAGTAAATACACACCAATGGATAACAACAATAAATTAAAAGGGATTTGTGCCAAAGCTACAAAAAACTTTGATTCAACACCAACTATTTGTTCAACTAAAGGAAACCCTATAAAACCAAAGTTACCAAAAGCTAAAGAAGTTACAATAACTCCGTTTTTATGGTCTGATACCTTTAGTAGTTTGCAAATCCCATAGCTTACTATCATAACTATTATAAAATAAGCAAAATATATACCAAGTGTTAAAAAAATCTCATGAACCTTTACAGAATCCATACTTATATTTAAAGCCATAAGTATAGTACAAGGTAAAGTAACATTTGTTAAGAGATAGGAAAAACCTTGGTTCAAATTGTCATCTATTTTACCAGTTACAGATAGATAGTAGCCTATTCCAAGTATAATTATCAAGCTACACATTGTATAAAAAGTTGTTAAAAACATCAAAACCTCCTATTCTAAAGAACTTTTCTTAAAGAGAACTGTTACTTCCTCTCTATTATGATAAAGTTGTTTAACTTTTACTACATCATAATATTTGTTAAGTTCTCTAAGAGCATCTATTATCTTACCCTTTTGTTTCTTTTCTGGAAGTTTAAGAGTAATGATACCATAGCCATCATCTTCAAGTAAATGTTGCAGTTGCCCCATTATCTCTGCCGATTTTATAGCGTCCATTTTCATATCATTTACTATTAAATCAAAGGTTTCGCTTGTTTTTGAAACAAACTCTTGACTTAACATATTAAAAAACTTAATATTAGTATATTTTTTAAGTCTAGTATCTAGTTTAGCAGGGTCAACAGCGTAAACAAGAGTTCCTCTATCGGCTAAAACCTTTGTCCAACCTCCAGGCGAAGCACCTAAATCCACTGCCTTTTTAAATTTTCTAGTTATGCCAAACTCAATGAAACACTCTTCAAGTTTAAAACTTGCTCTTGATATTTGTTCATCATCTCTTTTAAGTCGAACTCTACCTAAAGTCCAAGATGATAAATTATCTTCTGTATTACTCACACCAACGTATACATTTTTCCCAACTAAAAGGAAAGAAACAGCAACTTCACCATTTTTATCATCGGTTTCTATCCCTCTTGCTTTCAACTTATCTAGTATAGATATTGCTATTTCTGATTTTTTTACAACTTTACTATCTAAAACAGAAAAACCTTGAACTCTTACTGTTTTACTTATATCAAAATCATACATATCAAGTATACTATCTAAATTTCCAAGAATATTTACATCTTCTTCAAATACACATATAGGGAAAATATGACGTATAAACACAGCATCTTCACATAATTTACTAAACTCTTTAAAAGTACATTCTATCTCAACAATAAAATTACCATAAGATAGCCATTTTATTAGATTTACTTGTACTCCCTTTTTATCTGCAATAGTTTTAATCTCATCTAAAGCTAATTTTCCACTTGTTTTACGTTCTAATGAACTTACAACGATTTGTGTTTTTTTTATCATAATTCACCCACTGGGAACACCCCAAATAATTCACATTACTTGAGGCTGTAAGTTTTCGATAAAAGTTTTAAATTTTCAACGAATTTAAACTTTTCCCTTTTCTAATTTTCTATATTTTGCAAAGTCGCTATTTATCTTACACCGTTGTAAACAAATCCCTTTTTAGCGTCAATTGTTATAACTGCACCATTTGGTATAAGGTCAATAACTTTTTCAAGACAAACAATAACAGGAATGTTAAGAGTTTGCCCAACTGTTTCTGCGTGTAAATGGTCAGGGTCGTTGATGTTACCGTTACCTACTATAACAGCACTTGCCATTCTTATAAAAGGTAAAAGCTCATTTGATGTTCTAGAAACAACCAAAATATCACCTTGTTTAAAGTGTTTATCTCCGTCACCAAGTTCACGAATGTTGTTAGCAATTCCTGTAACTGTGTTCATAGAAGAAACACTTTTCCCCTTTACAAGTATATCCCCAATAATCTCAACTCTAATTGTGTTTGTAGTTCCTGTTATACCAACTGGCACACCTGCAACTATAACGATTGGGTCACCTGTTGTAGCTATGCCACGTTTTTGTACTGCTTCAGCTGCAAGTTTGAAAACTTCTGAATCTGCACCTTTGTCAAATTCTTCAACAAGCATAGGAACACAGCCCCAAGTAAGTGCAAGTTTTCTCCAAGTTGTTTCACGTTCAGTTACTGCAAAAATCGGACAAGAAGGTCTAAATCTTGAAACCATACGAGCCGTAAAACCTGATGTTGTAACAGGAACGATACAACTTGCGTCAAGTTCATTTGCCGTTGTACAAGTTGCATAGGAAATCGCATTTGTAACACTAAGTTGTAAGTTAACGTTATACTCTTCAACTTTCATTCGGTAGTTTATAGCGTCCTCAGCTTTTTCAGCAATTCTACTCATTGTTTCAACAGTTCCCACAGGATAAAGTCCCATAGCCGTTTCACCAGACAGCATAATACAATCTGTACCGTCATAAATAGCATTTGCAACGTCGTTGGCTTCTGCACGAGTTGGGCGAGGGTTTTTAGTCATAGAGTCAAGCATTTGAGTTGCTGTTATAACAGGCTTACCTGTTTCATTAGCCTTTTTAATAAGTAATTTTTGTACTTGAGGAACTTCTTCCGGTAAAATTTCCACACCTAAATCACCACGAGCAACCATTATACCATCAGCAACTTCAAGGATTTCATCTATATTATTCACACCATCTCTATTTTCGATTTTAGCTATAATATCAATATATGTCCCACCATTTTTATCTAACACATTTTTAATATCTAAAACATCTTTAGCAGAACGTACAAAAGAAGCCGCTATATAGTCAAACCCATGTTCAATACCAAATTTAATATCTTCAATATCCTTAGTTGTAAGGGACGGTAAATTTATGTAAACATCAGGAACATTCACGCCTTTTCTTGAACTTATTTTACCAGCATTCACAACTTCTGTAATAATATCTTCATTCTCAATTTTTCTTACAGCAAGTTCAATAAGTCCGTCATCAAGTAGGATACGGCTGCCAACAGATACATCTTTTGAAAGGTCTTTATAAGAAATAGACACAATAGACTTATCACCCTCAACATCTCTTGAAGTTAAAACAAATGTTTCACCTTGTATGAGTTCAACTTGCTCATCTTTAAATGTTTTCAATCGAATTTCAGGGCCTTTAGTGTCAAGTAAAAGTGGTACAGGCATCTTCATTTCATCTCTAGCTTGTTTAATTTTCTTGATAACTTCAGCATGAGATTCATAAGTTCCATGAGAGAAGTTTATTCTTGCAGCCGACATACCAGCTGTAATTAACTCTTTTAAAATTCCTACTTCATCAGTTGCAGGTCCAATTGTACAAACAATTTTCGTTTTTCTCATAATGTTTTACACCTCTTTAATTTTTTTATATTGATAAAGATTTTAAAATTGAATACATTTTGTCATCATACTCATGTTTTTGCGACAAGCCTTCTTCGATATCAACACTTGAGTATTTACCGTCTTTAAAAATAACGATTTGGTTTTTCAAGCCTTTTTCTAAAACTTCAATAGCATAGTTACCCATCATAGAAGCATGCATACGGTCAACTGCAGATGGAGAACCACCTCTTTGCAAGTGACCAAGTATAGTTGCTCTAGTTTCAACGCCTGTTTTTTCTTGAATTTCTTTTGCAAGTTCAATAGTTCCACCAACACCTTCAGCAACAACAATTAAGTTATGTCTTTTGCCTTTAGCACGATTTTCTATAATTATTTGGATTAACTCGTTAACCGTTGGAATTTTTCTCTCTGGAATAATAACTTCTTCAGCACCACCTGTTATACCACACCATAAAGCAAGGTAACCACAGTTACGACCCATAACTTCAACTAAAGAACAACGTTCATGGGAGCCTGATGTATCTCGAATTTTGTTAACAGATTCCATACAAGTATTTATAGCCGTATCAAAACCTATTGTATAATCAGTACAAGGTAAATCCAAGTCGATTGTACCTGCTATACCAACAACATTTATACCATACTTACTAAGAGTTAAAGCACCTCTTATAGAGCCGTCACCACCTATTACAACTAAAGCTGTAACATTTAAAGCATTTAAAATATTAGCTGCTTTTTTTTGACCCTCGATTGTCATCATTTCCATACTTCTAGCAGTTTTAAGGAAAGTACCTCCTCTATCCATGATGTCACCGACCATTCTTGCATCCAAACTAATTATGTCGCCCTCAATTAAACCTTGATACCCACGTCTTACACCCATAACTTCATAGCCCATATCAAGTGCCGAACGTACAACACTTCTAATTGCTGCGTTCATTCCTGGAGCATCTCCTCCTGATGTAAGTACAGCAACTTTACCTTTTTTAGTTCCTAAAACCATTTAACTTCCTCCAACTAATCCATATAGCCCTATTTTATATATCTGTTTACAAAGGCTAAAACTTTTTCGCCATAAACGTCGCCTGCAACAGTTAAAGTTTCACCATGAGTAGCACCTTCAACTACATATTTTTCTTTATCACCACTATGTGTGGAATATAAAACATCAAGTGATGTAAAAGGTACATAATCATCAGCAGTACCATGTATAAACATCATAGGCAACTCTGTTTTACTAACAGCTTCAATTGGCGACCTATCTTCAAAATGATAACCGTGTTTTTGATAATTTAACGCATCAACACAGTTTATTAACGGAAATCTAGGCAAACCGTATTCTGCTTTAAGTCTATATACAAAAATGTCTTCCATAGCCTCATAACCTGAATCTTCAACAACAACTTTAACGTTTTCAGGAAGTTTAAGGTCTGGCGATGATGCCATCATAACAGTTGCTGCTCCCATAGATAAGCCATAAAGTGCAATTTCTGCATCAGAATCTTGATAAACTATTTGCCAACACCATTGTACAATATTCTCACTATCGTACATACCCATACTAATGTGGTCACCTTCACTTTGTCCATGATACTCATTATCTACAACCAAAACATTGTAACCATCGTTAAAGAAAATACTACCTTCTTCGCTCATATCTTGGCTATTACTTTTATAACCATGAACAACAACAGCCCATTTATTCGTATAATTCGGTTGCAAATGAGCAAAGCCTGTTAACCCAAAATTTCTATTATTTAACAATCCCCATTTTTCAACTATTTTATCATCTTCACTAAAAGCAACTTCACTTAAATCGCTACCTTCAAGTTCTGTAACATAAACAGTATTTTGAGATAACTTATCTTTATCTTCGTACACTAAATCATAATCATCTCTAATCATTGCCGTTTTATACAAAACATTTGTTGCCGCAAAAAGCCCTGCAATAAGTAACAAAATCACAATAATAACAATAACTATACCTCTTTTAATATTTTTATTTCTTCTTCTTTTTTTATAATATGTTGCCATCTTTAGCCTCCATAACTATGGTAAAAGGGCCATCGTTTTTAAGTTCAACTTCCATACTTGCACCAAAAACCCCACATTCAACTTTTTCAAACTTATCATTTGCATAAACTTTAAAATACTCATATAATTCTTCAGCTTTTTGAGGACTACCTGCACCAATAAAACTTGGTCTATTACCCTTTTTACAAGCAGCATACAAAGTAAATTGGGAAACAACAAGTAGTTCACCTTTTATATCTTGTATTGACAAATTTATTTTATCATTTTCATCAGGAAAAATTCTTAGCTTTTCTAATTTATTAACAATTACCTCTACATCTTTTTCACTATCTTCATCACAAACACCAAGTAGCACCAAATAACCTCTATCAATTTTACCAACAACTTCATTTGAAACTGTTACACTTGCACTTTTCACACGTTGCAAAACTACTTTCATCTAATTCCCTCCTTTATATGTATATACCTATTTAATTTTATCACAAAATCACTTACTATTCAACGTTTTTAAACTCACTTTAAAATATTTGAGTAATATTTTTGCATTCATAAAATTTCTTAATAAAAAAAAAGTAAATATACATAAAAAAAGGCATAACATTCATAAACGCTACACCAATTTTAAATTAGCCATTATTCTATCATTTTTATAATATCTTCGCCACTCATCTCATTCACAATGGCATTACGATAAAAAACATTTTCACTTTCAAAGAAATTGTCCTTATACACTTTAACTATATATTTGTGGTACTCATTTAAAATTTTATCACTTCTCCATGATGAACGACCGTATGGTACAGAAATGGCAACAGGTATTTTACCAACATTTTCATAAATCAAATCATAGGAAGTGTTTACATTTGTATATAATTCTTCCTTTGTAAGATTAGCAAAATCTACATGTTCATGACCATGAGATTGTATATCAACAACACCAGAACCCTCCATTTCACGAAGTTGTCCCCAAGACATAAAATAAATTTTACTGGCGTCATATTCTACTTCTTCTTCACGAATATTATAAGTACTAACAAAAAAAGTCGCCTTCGCACCTAATTCATCAAGAATTGGATATGCATGAACATAATTATTTAAATATCCGTCATCAAAAGTAATTATAACTGGTTTCTCAGGCATGTCCATTTTACCACTATCTATTCTTGATAAATCTTGATATGTAATAAAATCATAATTATTGTCTTTCAGTGTAGAGATTTGCTCCCTAAAAGTATCAGGTGTAACATACAAATAGCCACTACCGTCAGTTGGTATATACTCTTTTACACAATGATACTCTAAAATAGGTATATTACTTTTAACACTTTTTGAACTTAGCATTGGTATTTTTATAGATGTTCCATATATCTCATATCCACCACCATTTATACCAAAAATCATTCCTATCACTAAAACAAATGCTAAAACAAATGCTAAACTATTTAATACACTTTTTTTCATCAACCAAATCTCCTTATACATTCATCATCTTAGTTTACCACAACACACAAATAAAATCAACTTATCTAAATTTATGTATTTTCAATATTATGCACCGTAACATTACCAAGTTCAAGTATATTTTTATTATGGCTTACACAAATCACCGTTTTGTTACTAGATTTTTCAAACACAAAATTCCTTACATCTTCAAATGTCTGATAGTCAAGTTCCTTAAAAGGCTCATCTAAAAATAATATGTCACATTCATGTAAAATACCTCGTAAAATAGCAACACGTCTTTTCATTCCACCACTCAAGTTTTTTACAACTGTATACATATCCTCAAGTAAACCTACTCTTTCAAACGCCTTTTTTATTTCATCATCAGTCATATATTCACATACTAACTTTACATTTCTATATGCTGTTAAATTTTCACAAAGTCTGTTTTCTTGAAAAACAACAGAAATTTTTTTATCTTCAATACCTAAAATTTCTCCACTATCAATAGGCTCAATACCCATAATTATTTTTAATAATGTAGTTTTTCCACAGCCTGACTTGCCTGTAAACACATTAAAAGAGTTTGCTTTATAAGTCATACTATAATTATTTAAAATATGTTTTTCACCAAAATTTTTACATATTTTTTTTAAAACAATATCTTTATCCAACTTAACTCTCCTCTATATATTTCATAAAATAGTCTAACAATATTAAAAACAATTTTTCAAACAACATACTGAAAATTATAATAACAACTGTCCAGGCCAAGAGTTCTGCCGTATTTAAGTATAGTTTTGCACCATATAGCTTTTCACCAATTGAACCAAGTGGTTTTCCTATAACCTCTGCTGCAATTCCAGATTTAAAACTTAAACTTAAAGAAATAATAGATGCCGACTTAAAAAATGGTAATAAATTTGATAGATAAATATATTTAACTTTATACATTGCACTAAGGTTAAACACCTTTGCCATTTCAAGTAAATCCTTGTTAACGTTTTCAAGCCCCGTATACATATTTTGATACATTATAGGAAAAACCATCATAAATGATATGAAAACAGATAGATTTTTTACATCTATCCACATTAAACATAATATTATAAATGATGCAACAGGAATTGATCGCATAACAATAACTAAAGGATTTAATAAATCCTTTAGCCATCGCAACTTTATTGAAAAAGCAGATAAAATACACCCAAATGCAACACCTATAAAAAACCCTAAAACGATTTTACCCAAACTAAAATAGATTGATGCCCAAAACTCTTTTTCCTTTGACATTTCAAGGAGTTTATGAGCTACTTCAATAGGAGAGGATAAAATTATATCATTATTTATATAGTAGTCTGCTAAATACCATAAAATTAACCAAAAAGCAATAGGTAATATTTTACTTGTAAAAAATTTTAATTTATTATTTATATCATTACTTCTTTGCATAATAGAAATCTTCCGATGGAAGTGTTCCACCTACTGAAGCAGGGTTTTGGTCATACAATACTTGTAAATATCCACTTAAAGAATTTTCCATTTCTTCACCGTCTATATAAACTATGTTACATAAAGGTATTGCTTGTTTAGCCACTGCCGCCTTAAAAATTCCTTGTTCTTCTATAATTGTAGATGCTTCTTCAACATTTTCATTTGTAAAGTTTATGGACTCCATATACTCTGACATAAAAGTTTCTACACCTTCAGGGTTTTCTTCAATAAACTCATTTCTAGCAATTACTACACCTGTTATAAGCGAACTAGGATTTTCTGCACCTTCTTGTAATTTATCCCATTCTTCCGTTAAATCAAGTGCCGTTCTAAGACTTTCATCTTTCATCTTAGCCGTTGTTGCAAAAGGCTCTGGCAACATAGCAACACCATCATCAAGACCCGTAATTGTAGCTACAACTTCTGCCTGTTCCGACTTGTATTCAACTGTTACATTTTCACCAGGTACAAGCCCATTACCTTCTAAAACATAGTTTAAAACATATTCAGGAGTTGCTCCGTAACCTGATGAATAAATAGTTTTATCCTCTAAATCGGCAACACTTTGTATAGAACCATCTTTATCTAAAATATATAAAACTCCAAGAGTATTTACAGCTAAAACAGAAACTCCTCCCTCAGTTTTATTATATAAAACCGATGCAAGATTTGCCGGTACTGTAATCACATCAACTTCACCTTGTACAACTTTTGGAGCAATCTCATCAACTCCTGATAAAACTTCAAAATTATAATCATTAACTGTTACATCCAATGCATCATCATGCATAAGTTTTGCCATACCCATACCTGTTGGACCTGTTAAAGTCGCAACATTTATAGGCTCAACATCAGTTACTTCTTCAGTTACTACTTCTTCAACTACTTCTTCCTCAGCCACTGGTTCTTCACTTTGTTCAGCTGTCTGCCCTGAAGATTCAGAACTACTACAACTTACACCGAAAATAGTTGTTAAAACTAGTGTAAAACCTAACATTTTTTTCATACAATCTTTACCAATAAATAGACAATAGATTGTCTATTCCTTTCAAATATTTTATTAGCTAAAAGTAACTGTTATCATTATAAATTATAATGTAAAAAAAAGCAATAATTTTGTATAAGTTATAAATTTAACTTTTCGGAAAAATCTTAGTAACCACTATTTATTTTTGCAATAATATATAGTATAATGGTTAAAAAATAACACATTGACACACCATATTTATTATGTTATTATAGTATTGTTATATAAAGCTAACAAGGAGGGTTTTTAATGAGTAATTTTTGGATTGCCTTTGGACTTACGCTAATTGCAGGTTTAAGTACAGGTATAGGAAGTTGTATTGCTTTTTTATCTAAGTCTACAAACAAGAAATTCTTGTCAATAAGTCTTGGCTTTTCAGCTGGAGTTATGATATATGTTTCAATGATAGAGATTTTTGCAAAGGCTAAAGATAGCCTAATTATACAACATGGTATAACAAAGGGAAGTTGGTATACTGTACTTGCCTTTTTTGGAGGTATGTTAGTTATCGGTTTAATTGATAGATTTATACCTATTGAAATGGCAACAAATGATATAACAACAAACAAAAGTGAGGAAACTTACGACAAAGTACAGGCGAAAAAGTTAAAAAGAATGGGAATGTATACAGCTCTTGCAATAGCTATACACAACTTCCCTGAGGGACTTGCAACATTTGTATCAGCTATGAAAGACCCTTCTCTTGCCATACCTATTGTTGTAGCTATCGCTATACACAATATTCCAGAGGGCGTAGCTGTATCAGTGCCGATTTATCAAGCTACTGGTTCAAAGAAAAAAGCTTTTTTCTATTCATTCATTTCAGGACTTGCAGAACCTATTGGCGCACTCGTTGGCTGGTTTTTGTTAATGCCATTTATGAGTGAAACAGTTTTTGGAATAATTTTTGCAGGAGTTGCAGGAATTATGGTTTTCATAGCCTTTGATGAACTTTTTCCAACGGCAATTGAATACGGCGACCACCATATATCAGTGTATGGACTTGTTTCAGGTATGGGTGTCATGGCACTTAGCTTATTATTATTTGTATAAAAAAAGGATTGTAAAGTTTTTACTCAAAGTGCAAAACTTTTACAATCCTTTTTATTATCTTGCGTTACTTAAAAAAGCTTTTGCTTTTTCTGTATATCCCTTTGCCACTTCACCAAATGGCACATTTAGTTCTTCACTTAAACCAATCAAATGTTTATACAAAGCCACATTATGCCATTGTAGACATTGAAAAGCTCTAAAATAGTTTAACTTTTTGATTTCCTCATCATTTGCTTTTCTACCTAAATAAACGTCAAGCAATCTCAAGGCATCATCAAAATCTTTATTACCAAAACAAGCAATATCATAATATGGGTCATTGTTACCACAAAATTCCCAATCTAGTAAATATATTTTATCTAAGCCCACAACAAAATTTGAAATTTGGCTATCACCATGACAAAGCACAAGTTCATTGTTATTAAAATAATCAAAATCTTCTGTTAAAGATTTTTTAAGTGCATAATATTCATCACTTTCATCAGTATATCCTTGATTTAAAACTAATTTTTCATATTTATCTAAACGACTTAACCACTCATAATCATTTACAGCTTTTAAGCCTGAGTTATGTATTTTCTTTAAAATACTAGAAATTTCTTCTAAATGCTCTTGATAGTCAACTTCTACAAGGCATTTTCCCTCTACGTATCTCGATATTTTATAACCTATTTCTACATCAAAAACTACTGTTTCATTATTTATATCAAGGCTATCTACAAGTTCAATATTTTGTTTTTCAATATCACGAGTTACGAAATTATTAGCATTTTTCCCTGGTATTCTAAAAGTAAATTTTTCACCATTCACTTCTATAACATACATATGATTACTCATACCACCTAACAATTTTTCTACTACTTTAACATCATTTTGAGAACTAAGATTTAACAAACTTTCTACTTTTTCTTTTATAAAACTATCCATACTACTCCATCTTCTATACTATTGACATTATTGCAAAATGTAACTATACTTCTTTTACCCACAAACCATGTAGGTTACAATATTCATATGCTCTTAAAACTTTATCATCTTCACCTAGAGTAAATTCTGCAACTGGTTCATCAGTATAAGCTAAATCTTTCTTTTGGTGTCCTTTTTCTGTTTCAATCAAAATCCATTGAATAAAATGTGTATCTAACATAGGGTGCGTCACATCACTTACAACAACCTTTACAACACTTCCATTTACTTCAACTACGGGAACGTGTTTTTCAACTGCTGCATCTGTACTATTTGCAACTACTTCAACATACTCACCTTTTTCATCATAGGCTTTTTCAAACTCTGTCACAACTTCTTTACTGTCTACTTTTTTAAAAAATTTCATAAAAACACTCCTTCTTTAAATATAATTTGTGAATCTCATTTTTCAGTACCATTTAGTAAATATAAGCTAACTCCTATAAATATATTACCATATAATTACCTTTATTACTAGAACTATTTTAACTTTTTATATAATTTTTTTCATAAATTTCTTTATTTTAACATATATTATAACACAACAAAAATGAGGTATTGATATTGATATGAAAGACTATATAATTGAACGTGTATTGCAAGTTGCCATATATATTATTGAAGAAAAAGCCACCGTAAGAAGTGCTGGAAAACACTTTGGAATAAGCAAAAGTAGTATACATAAGGATATAACAGAACGTCTACCAATCATAGACAAAGACCTTTATAATAAGGCGACTTTTGTTCTTAAAACCAATAAAGATGAAAGACATATCCGAGGTGGACTTGCCACAAAAAAGAAATATGAAGTTAAATCAGAATGACCTATGGCTTCATTGTAAAATATATAAAAATCCATTTTCATAGCAAAACAACGGCTATTTTTGACAAAAATTGTGAAAATTGCATATCGTCGCCATTTCCTGTGTTCGTCAAAAGTATGGAAATTTGGTTTTTCTTTTGCAATGTACCAATATGCCATTGTTTTAATTTTGCATTGTTTCCATATCTAAATTAGCTATCAAAAAAGGGCTGTAAATAAACTCGGTTAAACGAGATTTTTACAGACCCTTTAAAGTTTCAATAAATGTCATAGCTTTAGTAATGTAAAATAAAACTTACTTTTCTTTACCCTCTATACAACTTAAAAAACTATTTTAACATAGATTTTATAAACCATATATGTTTTTTATAGCTAGTAAGTTGTGCTTGCATAAGGTCAGTAAGTTCAAAATGTCCTTCTTTATCAGCAAATTCACGAATTTCATTTGCGAGTGTTTGCATAGCAGTAAGGTCATCAACAGTAATCTTCAAAACTTCTTCAACCGAATAATCTTTTGACTCAATTTCTTTTATAGTTGCAACTTCTAAATAATCTTTTAAAGATGCACGAGGATATACACCTTCCATTTTTAAGATTTCTGCTACATCGTCAAGAATAAGAGAAAATTCTTCATAAATAACTTGTAAATACTCATGTACGGACTTAAACTCTTTTCCGATTACATTCCAATGTACATTGTGTAATTTTATAAACATAACACCTGCATTACTTAAATATACGTTAACACTGTTTGCTAATTCTTTGTTCATATTTACCTCCATAAGTTATAATTGTTAGGTAATACCGTAAACAAAATTAAATTAAATACAATTAAATCTGTGAGTTTATAGATATTCCTATAAACATATTTTAGCAAAAATACTAAAAAAATGCAATAGCTTTTACTAAAATTTCGATAAAATTTTATTGCTTTTTTAAAGTGGAAATTATAATGTAGAAGCTATCTCATATCCACTTCTAACAGCTTCTGCAATTCTACCAATTTTATTTGAATCACCAACTTTATATAGGTTCTGAACATCACCTTTAAGCTCATCATACAAAGTATTTACAGATGAAACACCTAAAGCTAAAACTACATTGTCACACTCAAGTTTAAATTTTTTATTTGTTTTCATATCCAAAATTTTAACACCATTTTCTGATATTTCTTCTAACTTTTTATTAGGTAAGAAACTTGTTTTACCTTTTTTAAGCTTCGGCATAATATCTCTCTTATGTTGCTCATAAGTATCTGGTGATATTTTATCTGCCATTTCCACAACAGCAACTTTATTACCTTTTTCTACTAAATATTCTGCCGTTTCAAGACCTGTAAGACCTGAACCTATAACTGCAACTTTTTTATTTTCAAGGTTTACTTCTCCACTTAAAATTTCAGTAACTGTACAGACATTTTCACATTCTACACCTTTAATAGATTTAGGTTTCAAAGCACTACCACCTGTTGCAATTATAACTGCATATGGGTTATATGATAAAATATCTTTTTTTGTAGCAATCCAGGATTTAATAACTATAACACCTAATTTTTTGTTAACATTTTCCAAATCTTCATAACACCAACTTATCTTATCTTTATGTGGTGGCTTATTTGCAAGGTTTAACTGTCCTCCAAGAGAGTTGTTTTTTTCAAAAAGAACAGTGTTAAAGCCACGTCTTGCTAATATTTCGGCTGACATAAGTCCAGCTGGCCCTGCTCCTACAACTATAACTGTTCTACCTTTGCCATCTTTCTTAATTTTTTTATATTTTGCTTCTTCTCCCATTGATGGGTTTACTGCACATTGTCCATGACTGCCTTTAAAAGCATTTTCAAACATTGACTCAAAACAATATAAACAACTTATACAACGTTTGATTTCATTTTCTCTATTTTCTTTAGTTTTCTTAACCCAATATGGATCGGCAATATTTGTTCTACCTAAGCCTACAAAATCTTGTAAACCAGATTGTAAGAGTTCTTCTGCTTTTTCAGGTGTTCTTATCATATTTACTGCAATAATAGGTAGACTTACAGCCTCTCTAACTTGCTTAATATATTCAGTTCTCCAACCTTCATCATATGTTACAGGCTCAACAATGTAATTCATTGTTTCGTAAGTTCCTGCCGAAACATTTAAAACATCAATTCCATAACTTTCAAGTGCTTTTGCTATTTTAACACCTTCATCAATAGCATAACCATAACTTTTTTTACCTTCTAATCCAATTTTGTCATAACCTTCTGTTGCTGATATTCGCACACTAATAGGGAAATCTTCCCCACATACTTCTCTAATGCCTTCAATAATTTCCTTTAGAATTCTCATTCTATTTTCAAAATTACCCCCATATTCATCAGTTCTATGATTTGTTCTCAAACTTAGAAACTCATTTAACAAATAACCATGAGCCGCATGTATCTCCACACCGTCCATTCCAGCTTCTTTAACTCGTCTTGCACCATCTATAAACTGTTTTATTATATTTTTAACTTCTTTATGTGACAAAGCTCTGTTTTTAGACATATTATAATCACAAGGTTCAACCTTTGACGGTCCTGCAGCTGCAAGACAAGCACCTTTGTCAACTACGTTTTGTGCTAAAGGTGACATTTTGAAAAAGGTACTTTTAAAATTAGGTATCACTTTATCCATAGCTATTGTTGATGGACCAATACCCATTAACAAATTAAGATTTTGATATCCAGGGTGATGTAACTGTATAAACATTTTGCTACCATACTTATGTATTCTATTCCCCAATTCCTTTAGTGGTTCTATATTTTTATCACTACTAACAGAAAGTTGTGCAAAATGTGCAAGGCCTGTAACATCATTAATTCTAGTTATACCAGGAATTATAAGACCTACGCCCCCCTTTGCTCTTTCTTCATAATAATCCATTAACTGTTCCGTTGGATTTCCGTTAAATTGTCCATGCCCTAAACACATAGCCGGCATAACCACCCTATTTTTAATCTCAACATTCCCAATTTTCATCGGTGATAGTAACATTTCATATTTTTTCATTATACCTATTCCTCCTATTTGTATTGTAATGTCTTAAAATGTTTAATTAATCATTGTATGTATTATAACATTAATTTTTATTGAATACAAACAATGTTAACAATTTACATAGGTAAAATATTAACATCATTTTATAAATTTACAACCTTTTCTTAGGTTTTGTCAAAATCCGTAAAGCCGTTGTTTTTCTATATTTTGCAAGGTCGCCATTTATAGCTTCATTATAAAAAGGGCTGTAATGAAATTCACATAATATGAGATTTCATACAGTCCCTTTGTGGTTAAAAGAAATGCTGAAGTTTTGAGAAAGCTGATAAAATAAAGCTTTGACATATATAAAGAAATACTGATAAAAGTTTACTTTTAAACTGACAAAGGAAACTGCATTTCTTTACAGCACCTTTAAATATTATATTGTTTTAACATAGACTTTATAAACCAAATACGTTTTTGATAATATAGTTAGTTGAGCTTTTAAAAAACAATCAGCAGTAATTTTTAACTTTTTTAACATATCAACCTTTTGACTTAATTTCTTTTATAGATCTATGTCTATGCCTAAAGCGTTTTCTGTTGCCCTTGCACCTGCTAAACGACCAGAGTTGTATGCCCAACCTTGTGCAGCACCTTCAATTGTATGAGCATAATGGTCAGAATATATTCCACCTGCATCTGCACCAGCACAATATAGGTTTTCAATAGGTGTATAACCATTTTCAGGGTCATCTAAAACAACTTGGAAGTTAGCGTTGATTCTTAATCCTCCTGCTGTACTTAAGTTATTTGCACTTACTTTAAAGGCATAGTAAGGACCTTCTATAAGTGGGTACATATGTGTACCTTCCTTTGCAAACACACTATCGACACCTGCAAGAGCATCATTGTTATAAGTTTCCATTGTTTCAATCAATACTTCTTCATCCATACCAGTAAACTCTGCTAAATCACTAAGTGTATCAGCTTTTTTAACAGCTCCACCTTGAACCATTTCATCAACAATAGTTGTTAAGTTACTCCACCTACTATTAATCGGTGTAATCTCCGGCATTGGTCCCATAGCTATTGCTTCAGTCATACCAGCTGCACCAGCACCTTCAGTTTCTAGAGTTTGAAGTAACTCTTCATTATATAAGAACCAGGCATAGTTACCTTGTGCTACTAAAGCATTTGTACTTAAAGCACGGTCATAAACTATATCTTCATTTGCATAACGGAAACCTTTTGCATCTAACCAAGGTATAATAGGCATATAAGCAACAGAGTTAGTAGCTTGATATTTTTCCATAAAGTCATATTCTCCCGTAACAGAATCACCACCATCTACTGAAAATGTATGTAAAACCATTGCGTCCATAGCACGAGTTGCCGCTCCTAAATCAAGTCCCATGTTTATACCATCTCCAGTATTTGTATTATAACCTGATGCATTTACTGTTACACCGTTTAAGGCATTTGAAACCATTTCATCATTACCAACAAAACCACCAGATGCAATAATCACAGAATCTGCGTTTATTTCATAGAGAGTTCCGTCTTTACCTTCTGCGAGAACTCCTGTAACTGTATCACCATCGATTATAAGCTCATATGCTGGTGTCTCATAAAGTACGGTTGCGTCATTTTCTTCAACTATTTTATCAAGCATCGCTCCAAGTTGTGCAGATGTTTGAGTATAGTCATCATATTTATGGTATCCGTTTGTGCCTTCTGCATGGCTTTGTTGAACTGCTTCTTCCATTTTATGAAAAACTAAGCCATGTTCTTGCAGCCAATCTGCTGTAGTAGCAGATGTATCCAAAAACTGTCTAACAAGACTAGCATTTGCAAGCCAATCCATTTCATTCATCCATTTTTCAAAAATCATATCAACATCTAAAGCTTCATGTCCAATGGCTCTACTCATTTCACTATCAGCTGCGAAAAAACCTCCACCATTTGCTGTTGTACCACCTGGAATAGCTGTTTTTTCTAAAACAACAACATTTGCTCCATTTTCAGCCGCCGTAACTGCCGCTGCTGTTCCTGAGCCACCAGCACCAACTACTACTACATCAGTATCAATAACCTCAACATTACCTTCACCAGCTTTTGCAACTTCTGTAGAGATACTTTCCAAAGTTGCACCTGATTCTAACAAAGCGTTAGTCGTGGCTTCAATTACAGCATTACTTGCTAAAGTCGCACCTGTAACACTATCTACAGCAACGGATTGGTTGTCAACAATTGCTTTAGGGATTTCTGCAAGTGCTTTACTTGCAACGCTTTCCGTTTCGCTGTTTTCAGTAACACTAACAGATAAAATATTTTCTTCATCAACTTCAACTTCCACAGTTAAAGCTCCACCATATCCTTCACTTTCTCCAGTATATACACCAGGTTTGAACTTAGTTGTACTTTCACTTTCTACCGCTGGCTCTTCAACTACTTTCTCTTCATTTGTTTGAGTAGTATCAGTACTTGTACACCCTATTAGTGTATAAGACATGATAATACAAACTAACAACAAAACAAAACTCTTTTTCAACTTTTTCTTTTTCATAAATCCTCCTAAATATAATTTATTTAGATAGTCAAACATCCTATCTATTCTATTAACGTCAACTTCGTTTGTTAATAGATTATCTAATAACATTATAAAGGTTGTACTTACTACTAAGTCAAGTCTTTTTCATAAACTTCTATGTAGCAATCTAAATATTGTTCTTTAGTATCACCAAGATTTTCCTCGTTTATCATCCAACATATAAATTCTTCTTTACAATTATAGCCTTTTTCTTCAGCCTTTTTCAACAATGGCAAAAAGTCATTATATGTGATATTATCCACTGTACTTTTGCATCTAATTAAACCATGAACGCATTTTCTAATGGGATATGCTTTCGTTGCATTTGATATCAGCTTTTTACAAATACTTTTATATTCTGATGTAACTCCATATCCATAATATATATCACTTACGGTCTTACTCTCTTCTATACTACCTATCAAAGCTATTTTTACAAAGGGTAGATGTTCAAGCCAAATACTAGTATTTTCACTTACATCATCATCAATTACAAACACATCATTTTTTTGATTAAAGTAAAATATCGCAGAGTCAATATACTCTATAATAGGGTTATCGGCAAGTTCATGAAGTCTTTTATAAGATTGTTTATACTCAGATATACATCTTAGCAATTCACTGTAGTGTTCAGCTTTTTTCTCTATATTCACAATATGTCTTGCCAACATTTCAAGTTGAGCTTCATTACCTACATTAACCATTTCTATTGCATCATCTAAAGAAAATTCTAGACTTCTATAAAACTTGTAAGCCACAATTTTATTTAAATCTAAAGTATCATAATATCTATAGTTATTCATCACATCACGTATGGGACTGACTAAATTCTTACTTTCAAAAAAACGAAGTGTTTCCCTTGATATACCTAGTATCTTCTGAAAATCTCCTGATTTATACTTCATATTACCTCCAGTTTTATAGCAATTTACAACGCCTGAAATTGAAAAAATGGTATATTCCAAAATAAAAACTAAATTTTCATTCTTTTGACAAATAAATAAAAGGTCATCACTAAAACCTTTTTGCATTTTTTGACAAAATAAACCATTATCTCAATTTTGCAACATTTCAAATAGATTTTTCTATATTTTGCAAGGTCGCCATTTACCTTGTACTAAAAATTTAGTATCTAGTATATATTTTAACATTTATTGCAATTAATTACAAAAGGAAACAATTTAAAATTGTAATAATGCACATTGCAAAATAAAATTTAAGTTTTATACTTTCTATAGCTGCCTGAAACAGCGTTTTTTTGCTGTTTATACGGTATTATCAAAAACTTTGCACTTGACAACTGTTATCGACTGTTATATACTGTTTATGGGAGGTGTTATATGTTACAAATAATTATCCAAAGTAATTCTTCTATACCTGTTTATGAACAAATCATCAATCAAGTTAAGTCCGATATTTTTGATGGTACTCTTAAAACTAATGAACAAATGCCTTCTGTTAGAAGTCTTGCAAAAGACATAAGAGTAAGTGCCTTAACTGTAAAAAAAGCCTACGATGTTTTAGAAAGTGATGGTTTTATAAAAACAGTACATGGTAAAGGAAGTTATGTGTTACCTATAAACACTTTAGCAATACAAGAGAATATCTTGTATCAAGCAGAGACTGATATGGAAAACTTAATAAATAAGTATAAAAAATCAGGAGTTACAACAAATGAACTTAAAGAAATTTTCAAAATACTAACAGAGGAGGAATAATTATGATTGAAGTTAAAGACCTTGTAGTAGAATATTCAGATTTCAAGCTAAATTGTTCTATAAAAGTTGAAAACAATCGTATAACTGGTTTAGTCGGGAAAAATGGTGCCGGTAAAACAACATTATTTAAGTCAATTTTAGGACTTTGTAAAATAGAAAGTGGTGCTATTTTTGTTAATAACAAAGAAATATCGAAACTAACTCTAAAGGATAAGGAAAGTATAGGCGTTGTACTAGGAGATTCTTTTTATAGTAGTCATTTTACTTGTAAAGATATTTGTACAATATCAAAAAACTTTTACGCTGACTTTGATGAAAAATATTTTCTTGATAACTGCAAAAAACTGAATATACCTTTAGACAAAAAATTAAAAGATTTTTCTACTGGAATGTTGGGAAAGACAAAAGTTTTAACAGCTACATCTCATAAGGCAAGTTTGTTAATTTTAGATGAACCTACAAGTGGTTTAGATGTACAAGCACGAACAGAAATTTTAGACTTATTACACGATTATATGGATATCAACAAAGATTGTTCCATAGTTGTAAGTTCGCACATTTCTTCGGACCTTGAGAAAATTTGTGACGATATATATTTTATAGATGATGGGACTATTATCTTACACGAAGATACTGATGTTTTACTTGATGACTACGGTATTATAAAAGTAAGAGCAAAAGCAAATGATTTTGATATGTCTTACTTACTTTATCAAAAGAAAACTTCCTATGGTTATGATATTATAACAAATAAAAAACTTTTTTATACCAACAAATATCCTGATTTGATTGTTGATAAGGGAACAATTGACGAAATACTTATGATTATTATGGGAGGCGAAAAACTATGCTAGGACTTTTAAAAAAAGACTATATTATTATAAAAAAACAGTATCATATCATATTGTTGTTTTCTATACTTGCAATTGTTAACTGTTACTCAAATCAATTTTCTTTTACATATGTTTTTACAACTTTTTTGTGTATAAATATAGGTTTAAATACAATAACATATGACCAATCAGATAACTCTTTACCCTTTTTGTTTACTCTACCAATAAAAAGAAGTACATATGTAAAAGAAAAATATCTACTTATATTAACTTTGATGGGTGCATCTATTGTTTATTGCGTTACTATTCATGGGATACTAGCCCTTTTACTAGATAATGTAAACTTTAACACAGTTGATTTATATTCACCCGATAGCCTATGGAGTTTGGTTATAACATCACTTGTTACATCATTAGTCTACTCCTCTATTATTATTCCTTTGTACTTGAAATTCGGTTCAGAAAAAGCTAGAATGTTAACATATATAGTAGTGATTACTATATTTATCCTAGCTTTAACTTTCTCGAAAATATCTGGTTTTTTGGTATTTAATCAAGTATTTGATAATAATATTTCTATCTCAACTTTAACAATAATAATCCTTTTTATAACATCTCTAATATTTTTTGTTTCAAGTAAAATAAGTAAAAAAGTTATGGTTATATAAATGGTGACCTTGCAAAATAAAAAAATCAATCTGTACCTGTATTCCATACACAGTAAAAGATTGTTTTTTTTATTTGCTATTATGTTTAATAAAATTATATAATTTTATACAATATATATATTATTTATTTAAATGCATACATTATATTTGTTAATACTAACCAAATATTATTTTTTTCATTTCAATGTGTTTACTTATACTTTTCTATAAGATATAATTTATATGTAGTATATTTAACAAATATCCTATTTAAACATACCACAATTTTTTTCTTGTAACAGAAAGGAGGCACTGCTTATTTGGACAAATAATTGATATAATTCATCAAAAAAAGCACTAGGTTGTGCTAACCTTTTAGTAGAAATTAATATTTTATAAATTTCTGTTAAAAATACTAAAAAATTAAATTAGGAGTAAAGGAAAATTATGAGTATTAAAAAAGAAAATTTACAAATTTACATTGGTTTTATTATTTTTGCTATTTTAGCATTATTTTTAATGATACAAGGTAACCCAGCTAACATGGGTATTTGTACTGCTTGTTTCATCCGAGATATAGCTGGCGCATTAGGGTTGCATTCAGCTGGTAAAGTACAATATTTCAGACCCGAAGTATTTGGTTTTATAATTGGTGCTTTTGTACTAGCTATGGTTAAAAAAGACTATAAATCAAGTGGTACAAGTAACTATGCAACAAACTTTATTTTAGGTTTCATAATGATGATTGGTTCACTTATATTCTTAGGTTGCCCACTACGTATGACACTTAGAATGGGTGCTGGTGATTTAAATGCCTATGTTGGTTTTTTTGGATTTGTTGGAGGTATTGGTGTAGGTTCACTTTTTGTTAAAAAAGGATATAGTCTATCAAAAAAAGTAGAAACAGCTCCTTCTGAAAAATATGCAGGTATATCTATAATCATTGCATTAACTTTAATAGCATTGGTTTCCCCTACTTCATTTTTAGCCTCAACTGAAGGCCCAGGTTCAATGCACGCTCCATTTTTAGTGTCCCTTATAGTTGCAATTATCGTAGGTGTAATAGCTTATCAAACAAAAATATGTTTTAGTGGTACATTTAAAAATCTATTTTTATTTAAAGATTATACATATATTATAGGATATGTACTGTTTTTGATTGTTTTAATTATAGGTAACATGATGATTGGAAACTTCCACCTATCATTTGCTGACCAACCAGTAGCACATACAGATACTTTTTTCAATTTTGGTGGCTTGTTCTTAGTTGGTTTTTCTGCAGTTCTAGCAGTAGGTTGCCCTCTACGTCAATGTATAAAAGCTGGTAGTGGTAACACTGATGCATTTATGGTATTGTTAGGGTTATTAATCGGTGCAGCAGCAGCTCACAACTTCAGTACTGCTTCAAGTGGTAGTGGTGTTGGTGCAAATGGACCGATTGCATTTTGGATTAGTCTAGCAGTTTTATTTGTTATCGCATTTTTAAACTTAAAGAAAAAGGAGAGCTAAATTTGTATAATATAATCATAACTTTTTTATCCCATTATGACGCTGTAAGTTTTTTAAGTGAAAATAGAAAAAGCTATGATAGTATAAAAATAGCTCCTGTTCCACGTCAAATAAGTTCATCTTGTGGTTCTTGTATTATGTTAAAGGGTAATTCTAGTATCATAGACATAGCTAACATAGAATCTAGTGAATGTTTATATGAAATCAAAGACGGTAAGTATGTAAAGGTGGCTGAAAATGACTAAGATTTATTTTGATAATAGTAGCACATCATTTCCAAAGGCTCCTAGTCTTGGTAAAGTTATTGGTGAATACATAGATAATAAAGGTTTAAATATTAATCGTGGTTTATACGAAGATAGTTATAGTGCTACTAGTAAAATAATCAAAACAAGAAAAATACTATGTGATTTTTTCAATGGTGAAAGCTATAAAAACGTTATATTTACATCGGGTATAACCCAAGCTATAAATTTAGTTGTAGGTGGATTAGCTGATGAAAATAGTAAAGTTATTACATCTAATATGGAACATAATGCCGTTATAAGACCTTTAGCATATAACAATTTTAAATATATCACATATATTGATGTAACGAAAAGTGAGAAAATGTATTTAGAGGAGATAGAAAAATCTATAACTCAAGATACAAAATTTCTTATTATGTCCCATGAATCAAATGTTAACGGAAATATGATTAATTTATATGAAATTGGTCAAATAACTAAAAAGTATAATATTATATTTATTGTTGATACTGCACAAAGTGCCGGAAAAATCTTAATCGATATGAAAAAATTTAATATAGATATTTTATGTTTTACTGGACACAAAGGTTTAATGGGTCCCCAAGGAATTGGAGGATTTGTTTTAAGTAATTCGGTAAAAAATATGTTGAATCCTATTAATGTTGGAGGAAGTGGTATAAAATCTGATGATTTGTGTATGCCTGATATTTTGCCTGAAAGATTTGAAGCAGGAACATTGAACCTCCCTGGTATTATAGGTTTACATCATTCCATGAGTTTTATTATTAAAGAAACTATGGAAAAAATAAATAAACATTGCGAAGATTTAGGCTTGTATTTTCTTGAAAAAATTCAAAATATAGATGGCTTAGAAATTATTTTGCCTATTACTGAAAATAGAAATATGAGCCTTGTTTCAATCAATTTTAAAAATCTTGATAATGCTTTAGCCTCCCATATTCTTGATGATGAATATGACATTATGGTTCGTTGTGGATTACATTGTGCATTTATGGCACATAAAAGCATAGGAACTTATCCTAATGGAACAATACGTTTTTCTTTTGGCTATTTTAACAACTTTAAAGAGGTTGATAAAGCAGTTGAAGCTATAAATAAAATATGTCTTTTAAAAGAAGATGAATATTGATTTTTTCAACAAATTCTCAAGGCTTTAGCAAAGTTCTTATAATCTTTTGAAATTGGAAACGTTACAAAATTTGATAATACTATATTACAAAATAAAAGCAAATTTTCATATATTTTGCAAGGTCGCATACTTAAGTAACAGCAAAAAACTTAGAAAATCTCAAATTTGAAGAATTTTCTAAGTTTTTTTATTTAGTTTATTTAGTATTAAAGTTCATTTGAAAATTCAAAACTAATGTTTTCAGAATCAATCAGGTTAAACTCTTGATAAACCACTTCTATACCACATTCTTTTGATTGATATGGAGATAAGCTTGTAAATTCTTTATTATCAACGCATATTTTACCGTCCTCTGGAACTACTGCACCATCAATAGTTTTTATCAGAGTAGATTTACCAGCACCATTTTCACCTAAAATTGCATGAACTTCACCTTTTTCAAATTCCAACGATACACAATTTAAAGCAATAACTCCAGGATATTTTTTTGTAATCTTATCTAATTTTAAAATTGTATTTGACATAATATCACAACTTCACTTTTATTGTGCAGTTGGATATATTTTTTGAACTACATCAGTTATTTTATCACCATAAACAAGTTCGCCTTCTGTTAGACCTTTTAATGCATTGTATGTTGCAACAGGTAGATCAACTTGTTCACCACCTGTGTCCGTACCCGCAACTAAAACTCCAA
>JBKEBX010000077.1:0-35872 GCA_047973385.1 Lachnospirales bacterium
AAGTACTTGAAATATTCTACGCATATGGTATAATTCTATCGTAAACGATTGCGTAATTTGTAATCTTATGTTTTTAGTTTAATGTACCATTCCCTTTTTCACCTTAACATTTATTTGTTGAGTGTTAAGATGAAAAGGAAGAATACGGTATATTATAGGGTGTAAGTAAGCTTATATTTTACAAATATCGAAAATACAGTTAATCAAAAGGAGGATAACTAATTTATGAAATTTAAAAGAAAAACAGCGTTGCTTTTAGCTGGTGCTTTAGCTTTATCTACAGTACCTATGAATGTTTTCGCTCAAGAAGTAGAGGTAAAAGAAACAAGAGCTACGGCTGTAACTACAAGTGGTACAGCAGTAGAAAAGGCACGTTTTGTTATAACACCAGAGGTTGTTAGACCAATCACTGTTGATGAAAAAGAAGGTGTAGAACTCGGTAAAGACGTTGACTATGCATATTTAAGTATTGAAGTTAAAAATGAAGGTGTTGAAGCTGAAAAATTAACAAAAGACGTTAAATATCAAGTTACACTTTCAAATGGTAAGTGGGTAAGCTCTTATCCAACTCTTGCAAAGGGAATTACATTTGAACGTAAATCTGACACAGAGGGTGTGTTCACTATAGCAACTGGTACTGATTTGTCAGAAACAAAAGATACAACAACTTTTGTTCTACCTATCGCAGCTACGACTACAAGCAAAAACAAAGCTATGACACTTAAAGCTGTTGGTAATGAGCCAGGTGGTAACTATACAACTGCTAATTTAAGTTCTACAGCTGTTACAAAGTTTAGAGATGATGCTAGTGAAGACCTAGTTACAATTTCTGAATCTACTGGTAGAAACGAAATCACTCCAACTATCAAAATTACTGAAGAAATAGCAGGTGATTTTGTAAAAGGTAGTGAAAGTGACTATGTAAGAATCAAGTTTAACACTGGTGACCTTCCATCAGAAAGTAGCAAAGATAACGATAAGTTCTATTCACCTGATGAGTTAAAAGCTGCTGGTTTCCAAGTTAAAGGTTTTGGTTTAACTTATGGTACAAACGTTGATGATGTATACCAAGAGTTCCCAGAAAACTTTGTAGAAAGATATTCTGATACAGAGCTTAGAGTATATGTTGGTAGAAGTGATGCGTTCGAAACAACTGATTCTACTGATTTCCCAGGAACTTTATCTGTTAAAGTACCTTTAGGAAAATCTTCTAGCTATGGCGAAGTAAAAGCTTCTGTTACATGGGCTAAAAATGATGTAAAATCTTCTAGTGAAGTAGCTGGTTCTTTCTCTGACTATGACTACACTCTTTACACTACTGAAGATACAGATGATGACGATTTCGAATATCCACAACTTCGTTTAAATGGTAGATATTCTAGCACAGAAGGTAACGAAGATAATTATGAAGTTCTTGAGTTCACTCTTGAAGATTCTATCTTCCAATCTATCCTTTGGGAAAACAGAGATTTCGATTTAGTATTCTCTGATAACGTATCAGTTAAGAAAGTTGAAGTTGAAGCAGAAGATTTCCAAACAGACAAGAACTTAGAAGATGTTGGTACTAGCTCAGCTTCTACATGGGAGAGAGACGGAAACGTTCTTCACTACCATTCAAACACTGAAAATGAGCCAGCTGATGATGATGCTGCTTCTGTAACATTTAGAGTATGGGTTTCTCCAACATCTGATGAACCAGGCGACGTAACAGTTCAAGCAACTGGTAAAGGTGTTCCTGAAGATTCTAAAGTTGTTAAACTTGCTGAATTAGTTAAGACTGTTCAAGTTGAAACTTCAGTTACTACTCTTGCTTCTGTTGCAGGTCCACAACCAACTGCTCCTATTTATATTAACGAGTTAGTTTCTGGTGAACTTGGTCAAGATGATGTATTTGTAATTCGTATGGAATTCCCATCTTATATCGTTAGTGCTACTTCTACAGTAGGTTTCTACGGTGATCCAACAGTTACATCTGTAGGTGATGGTAAATTTGATGGCGACGCTATCATAATGGACGATGATGCTTTAGAAGAGAAATACTTAAACTTCTCTAATGATGTATCTGACGTTTATACAAGTCAAAAAACTGCAAGTGGTTCTTCTATAACAGTTGAAGACGCTTATGGTCTTAAAGCAGGCGATATCGTTGTTAAAGTTGAAGCTAATGATGAAACTGATGGTGATGAATTAGCATCAATCAAAATTGATGACATCAACGTTGTTTTAGGTACATTATTTACAGTACCATCTACTTTATTAGATGTTAAAGTATTCTCATTTGATCCAAACGAGTACTATGCTGAAAACGATGACGATGCATATGACTATGATTCAGTATTAGCTAACGGTGTATCTAAAGATTACTTACAACTTAACGCATCTACTTCTACTGGTGGTTATGCTGACTATGAGTTAGGTTATAACGATAACTACAACAATGCTATTGAAATGACAATTGATCAATTTACTTTCAATGCAGTAGATCCAGAAGGTGAAGCTTTTGTTGGTCAATATCACCATGCAAACGTTGATCCAGCATTATATTCTCCAAAATTAGTAAACAATGACACTTATGTTTCTATCCGTTCATTTGCTAACGCAATCGGTGGTGACGTTGAGTGGGATTCACTTAAGAAGAGAGTATTAATTTACCCACAAGGTATCGAAGCTTATGCAGCTGGTAAAGGTGCAAGAGCAGTAGTTTCTCAAGAAGTTCCTAACATGGTAACTTTCGAAGAGCCAGGTAAAAACGCTGTTGAGCTTATGATCACTAACCAAGTTGGTGAAGAAGTATTAATGTTAAACTTTGAAGATGTTAACTTCCTTCCTTTAAGATTCTTCGCTGAGAAGATTTACAAAGTTGAAAGCATCGACACAACTGACTTTAATGCTACTAAGACTTTCACAATCTACACTAAGTAATTATAACCTAGTTATAAATACCTAAATAGATAAACTAAAAGAGCTATATCTTTGATATAGCTCTTTTTTAATATCTTTATAAAAATTTTAAAATTTCCTTTTTAAGTCTTGAAATGATTTTCTTTTCAAGTCTTGATATATAGCTTTGAGAAATCCCAAGCATATCTGCAACTTCCTTTTGAGTTAGTTCGTCGCCGTCATTGTATATACCAAACCTAAGCTCAATTATTTTTTTCTCACGTTTGTTTAGTTTATCAATAGCTTTTAAAAGTAAATCTTTTTCTACTTCTTTTTCAATGTCTTTATATATAATGTCTTTGTCTGTGCCTAAAATATCTGATAAAAGTAGCTCATTACCCTCGTAGTCAACATTTAATGGCTCATCTATTGATACATCGCCTTTAGTACGGTTATTTTTACGTAAAAACATAAGTATTTCATTCTCTATGCATCTTGAGGCATAAGTAGCTAGTTTTATGTTTTTGTCAGATTTAAAGGTGTTTATAGCTTTTATAAGACCTATTGAACCAATAGAAATCAAATCTTCTAGAGATACGCCTGTGTTTTCAAACTTTTTGGCAATGTATACAACAAGTCGTAGGTTATGTTCAATAAGTATATTTCTACCGTTTTCTTTGTCAAGACCGTTTAACATCTGTATGGCATGATGTTCCTTTTCTTTTGAAAGAGGCGAGGGTAAAACTTCGCTACCTCCTATGTAAAATATATCATTGTCACTATCTTCAATAAGTAAAATGTATTTATAAATATATTTTTTTATTTTTATGTATAGTTGTTTTAAAGGGTTTTTCATTTAGTTTCCTCCATATTTGCTATTCGCTATAAATTTTTTTACACCAATATTTTGTGCTAAACCTATATATTGGTAAGTATAAATTTTATTATTAATCTGTAAATTTTCGCATAGAATACCTATAAGTACGTCATCATAGTTATTTAAACTATTAAAATTTATTACTACAAGGTTAAAACTCGGATAATTATTTTTAAGAGTATAGGGGTCATCGCCCTTTAGTATATCAAGATAAAGTTTATTATCAATATAGCCTTTAAGCTCTGTAACATCAATTATAGATACAGGTGTATCGTTGTATAACAATGAGTTGCCTGTATCTATAAAACCACTTGTTTTTATGTAATTGCCACGTATACATACTTGTACATTACAAGTAGTATAGGAGCTTTTGTAGTTAGATATAACGATTTGTAAACTTTTTAAAACCAAAAAGGCAACGGCAAAGGTTGATAAAAATAACTTGGCTGTAATGTTGTCGCTTGTTTTTAAACCATATGGGTTAAACAAGTTAATAAGACTAAACATAAAGCCACCAATCGATATAGTAATAATATGTATTATGTAAAAGAGTTTTAAAAATACTGTTTTATTAACAGGATAAAAAGCTAAAAATATTGATATAATTATAAGAACTTCCATAAGTAGTAAGTTATAAGATGTTAAAACTAATTCTAGAGATATGGCAACAATATAAATCATAGAAGTAGTTATGGAGCTTACAAACAATCGATAAAATTTAGGCTTTTTAGCCAATTTTACAAACAAAGTTGAAAAGTATAAAAACATAAAAGTAATAATAAAGTTTATAAAAAATACTAAGTCAATGTAGATGTTCATGTATCACGTCCTTTAAGTTGTTATAAGTATATTATATCAAAAACTTAATGGGGAAAATGTCACAATATAGTAGAGTAGAAAATAAAGTTTTATCCTTTTGTATTTGTGCAATAAAAAAAGGACTGTAACGAACACGCTTTAGCGATATCTTACAATCCTTTATTGTTTAGGTAAATATTTCAAAATTTAATCGTAGTGATTTGTTTCATTGTTTAAAGATGTAAAAGAACCAAGAGCCCGTTTTATACTTTTAGATTTACTTTGACGTGCCATAAACCTAGTTATAAATATCTTTAAAATGGCAGTAACCGGAACGGCTAGAATCATACCTAGCATACCGAAAAGTTTACCACCTACTGAAAGAGAAAGCAAAACTAAAAAAGGTGATATCTCAACACTATTTCCTACAACCTTAGGAGCTATGAAAAGTGAGTCAAGTTGTTGCACTATAAGAACAACAACGATTGCCCCAATAACTATGGTCATATCACCTGTTAAAAAGGCTGATATAACGGCAAGAACAAAGCCAACGAATGCACCAACATAGGGAATTATATTGGAAAAACCTGATATAAATGCTATAACAGCTGCAAAAGGTACGTTGATTATGGTTAAACCGATAGTTAAAAGAACAGCCATTATAGAGGCATCTGTAAGTTGACCTCTTATATAACCTGAAAAAACTGTGTGTATTTCTTTTAAAATACCAATAATAACATTACGGAATTTTCTAGGAAAAATAGTTTCAAGAAAATACAAGGAGCTACCTTTAAACTTACTTTTGTTTTGTAACATATAAAAGGCTAAAACTACACTTAGGAAAAACGTAACAACAAAACCACTAATAGCACCAATGTGTGAGAAAAAGCCAACTATAAAATTAGTAATAAAGTTTATAAAAGAAACGAGTATATTAGATATAGATGAAACTATTTTTTCTGTAATACCATTAGCTTCTACGCCAAAATTTGCTAAAGCACTTGAAAAGTACTCCGTAACGTTAGCGATTTGAGAAGTAATTCCACTCATACCTGATTCAAAAGAACTTGTTATGTTCGAAAGAGTAATTTGGTCGCCTGATGTAGTTTTAATGATACTTCCGACAAGTAACTTTAAACCAAAGTATAGCACAAGTACAACAGATATAAAAGTCAGAAGCGTTCCTGCAGTACGAGTTTCATAGTTATCCTGCTTTTTTATGGCTTCTTCTTGTTTTGCTTTTTTATAGGTTTCTCTGATCTTAGAATTTTTCTTTGTTCTTTTTCTATCAAATAAATTTTTAAAGGTAGGAAATTTTTCGTAAAGCAGTCTTAGAAGTTTTTGAAAAATCTTTTTTTCATAAATATAATAATTCCACTTATTTTGGAAAAAATCCACGATTGGATCAAGTAGATAGGCGATTATAAACCCTATAAAAAGTGGGGAAAAAATGCTTATAAACTTTCCAATAGTATCGCCGAAAGAATCTAAAGTTTGAGTAAAATCGGCTATTGAGGAAATTATCAAATTGTACATAGTATATGTGAATAAAAGTAACAAAAAACAAACGACGATATGGTAAATTATACGCATATATCTTTTATCAAAAGTAAATTTCATGTAAAACTCCTTTCAGTTTGGTGCTTTGATGCATTATATTACAGCTTAGATAAAAGGTTTACAATCAACTTATATGCTTTATCTATGGAAGAAATACTAACTTTTTCTTCAGGAGTATGTGCACCAACGATTGTTGCACCTGTTGCTATAATATCAAGGTTTGGCATTTTTCCAATAATTAAACCACATTCAAGTCCTGCGTGGATAGCAGCAAACTCAGGTTCAGTGCCAAAAAGTTCTTCGTAAGCCTTTGCGACAAATGGGCGAAGTTCAGATTCAGCCTTATACTCCCAAGCTGGATAATCTCCAAAAAATTCACTTTCGAAGCCAAAAGTATCATACACTAATGTAATCATATCTTTAACTGCTTCTTTTTTAGATAATACAGCACTTCTAAGGGCAGAAGTTATAACAACTTTGCCGTCTTCAAGTTTTACAACACCAACATTGTTCGATGTTTCTACAAGACCCTTTATGTTCATAGACATAGAAATAACACCATTTTGTAATAATTTCATAGCATTTATTAAAGCTATCGTATTTTCTTTAGAAAAACCTTTGTCCACACATTCGCTTTCGGTTAAAGTAATTTCTAAACCACTATCTTGTACAGAAAATTCTTTTTTAATATCTTGGCTAAGTTTATCAACAAGTGTTTTGACTTTATCAACATCGTTGTTATCAAGCATAAAGGCAACAAGGCATTCACGAGGAATAGCGTTATCTTTTGCACCACCATCAACATTATAAATATACAAGTTAGAATTATCTTGTATTTTCTGCATAATTCTAAAAGCTAGTTTGTTTGCATTACCACGTTGTTGGTCGATTTCTGCACCAGAATGGCCGCCTTTTAAACCTTTTACCTCAAGGGCATAGCCTTGAAACTTACTTTTATCAATATCAACATAATCAATTTTTAAAATACCTTTACTTTTTGTACCACCTGCACAACTTGTAAGGAAAACACCTTCAGTGTCCGTATCTATATTTATCATTTTTGTAGATTTTAAAATATCAGTATCAAGGGCAAGTGCACCTCCCATGCCAGTTTCTTCTTGAGAAGTTAAAACAACTTCAAGTGGAGGATGTTCTAAATCAACGCTATCTAAAATAGCCATAGATATAGCAACAGCAACACCATTATCAGCTCCAAGAGTTGTACCAGTACCAGAAATCCAATCACCGTCAACCTTTAACTTAATACCTTCTTTTAAAAAGTCGTGGTCAGTGTCTTTGTTTTTTTCACAAACAATATCAAGGTGACCCTGTAACATAACAGTTTCATTGTTTTCTTTACCCTTTGTTCCAGGTTTTTTAATTACCACGTTAAATAGTTCATCTTGAACAACTTCAAGGTTTCTATCAAGTGCAAACTGTTTTACATAGTCAGATGCAGCTTTTTCGTTATATGAACCTCTTGGTATACCACTAAGTTCTTCAAAAAAATGCATAACCTTCTTTGGTTCTAAGTTTTCTAAAATATTCATTATTAAATACCTCCTAATACGTTTCCTTATAATTTATATTAATGCCTATTTTTATAATAGGTCTTTTCTTTTCTCTTTAGTTAGTGAAATAGATTGTTCTAAACGCCAATCTTCAATTTTTTTGTGGTTGCCAGATAAAAGAATTTTTGGAACTTCATGCCCCATAAAGATAGGTGGTCTTGTATACTGTGGATACTCAAGTAAACCATTTTCGAAAGTTTCGTTTTGGTGGCTTTCTTCTTTATTTAGTACACTTGGGATAAGTCTAGCTACACTATCTATTAAAACCATAGCAGGTATTTCTCCACCAGTTAGAACATAATCCCCTATGGATATTTCTTCATCTACAATTTCATCAATAATACGTTGGTCAACACCTTCATAATGCCCACAAAGTATAATTAAGTTTTCTTCTTTTGCAAGGGATTTAACAATAGATTGATTTAAAGTCTTGCCCTTTGGTGACATATAAATGACTTTTTCGGCACCTGTGGGATTTAAAGATTTGTATGCATCATATATTGGTTGACATGACATAATCATACCAGCACCACCACCGTATCCGTAATCATCAACTTTTTTATGTTTATTTTCTGAATAATCACGAATATCAACAACATTTAGAGAAATTGTTTTGTTATCAATTGCTCTTTTTATAATACTGTGATTTAACCCGTCAATTATCATTTGTGGAAAAATCGTTAAAACATTAAAATTCATATAACCTCTATATATCTAAGCCGTCAAGCAACTTAACAACCATTTTGTTTTCTGTTGGGTTTACTGATAAAATACATTGTTTAATTGCAGGAATAAGTAAATCTTTTTTATTAACACGTTTTACTATATAAACATCGTTTGCTCCTGTAAAAAGAATGTCTTTTATAAAACCGATTTTGTTTTGTTTTTCATCAAACACTTCCATGTCATATAAGTCGCCGATAAAATATTCATCTTCTTCAAGTGGAATGGCATTTTCTATGTCAATTTTCATAATAAAGTTTTTAAGTTTTTCTGCAGAAGTCATATCATCTATGCCTAGAAACTTTATAACAACAAATTGTTTATGGTATCTTAAATTTTCTATTTCAAGAGTTTTAAATACATCTTCTTTTTCTATATAAATTTCCTTAAGGGTGCTAAAACGCTTGATGTCATCGGTGAAAGAAATACAACGAACTTCACCTTTTATACCTTGAGTATTGACAATTTTTCCAACTTCTAAGTATTTTGTTTTCATAATTTACCTCTTTATATTACATTTGAGTAAAAAAAAGATAAATATTACTTTATTTTTTACTCACTATACTATATAATAATATCATAGATATAAAATTTTTACAATGACAATAATTTTAGGAGCAACGAAGTATGAACAGAAAAATTAGGGGAAAAGTTCGATTTAGCTCAATGTCATTTTTATCAAGAGTAATAATTTTTGTTATATTTGCAGTGTTAGTGTTTTTTAATTTTTCGGGTTTATTTCATATTGATAGGATATTGTTCGATAATTTATACACATACACTTATAAAGATAAAAGTTACGATGATATAGTTACCATAGAGGTTAATTCTGCAGCCAATAACAATTTAAGTGATGATGCAATTACAGAAGCCTATGTAAAACTAATTAATGAGGATTTACAAGGAGCAACAGCAGTTTCTTTTATATCTGATGTGCAAATGTCAGAGAATTTAAAAAATGCTATTCAATCACATGGCAGGGTTGCTCTAGCCTATGAAGGCGAGAAACCAAGCGAATATATTGATGTTACAGAAAATATAGGGTATTATGAAGTGTCAAAAGACGTTGATGGATATGCTAGAAAATATCAATTATATAAGCAAGATGGTAATAAAACTGAATCTAGTATAGTTTTAGAAACATTAACTGCTGGTGGATATACTTTTGAACAAGATGGCGATGAAACAAATTTATATATAAAAAACACTCACAAGTATATTGGGAGTGTTACTTTAGATGCTGAGAACTCCTTTTATAGAGTACCCTTAACCCAAGAAGAAAACCCTTTTAAATCATATAGTTTAAAAGATGTATATGAGGGTAAGGTTCCCTATGGTGCATTTAATGGGAAAATTGTAGTTATAGGGGATATATCTAATCGCTCTGATATAGTAGATACACCAATTACAAAGATATACTCTATACAGTATATAGCCCAAAGTATAACAAGTCTTAGAGAATCCTTTGACCCTAAAATCGTGAACATTATTATAGTATGTGTAATAGGTGGACTTTTATATTTCTTAACTGATTTAATCACTATGACAATGAAACCTAAAGTTAAAATTTTAGTTCCGATTTTGTTCACAATAGGTGTAATTGTATTTAATATTGCATTTGCTGTTTTATTTGATTTTGTTTTTAGCTTTTCTGTGCCTTTAGGGGCTATTTGGATAGCTTTTATTGTAAACATTTTTCTTTACACAATTGGTTCTGAACGTGTAGCAGAAGAATATAAAATACCTGTAAATGCTATGTTGCAATATGATAATGTTGAAGCATCTGAAAGCTATAACTATTCTGTATATATGAGAATTTTTGAAGAACATATACTTATACCTGCAGGTATTTCCATAGAAACAATTGAAGCTACTAAAAACAATAGTTTAGTTAAAAATGTAATGCAAAACTCAAACAAAAAAGAAGTACTTATTAAGGATGGATATATTTTTATTCCACTAACTCAAAAAAATAGAAAAAAAACAACATATACAATTTTAAGGTACAAAAAAGCAATTGATTTAGATAAAATCAATTATATTACAGCTTTGATAACTTCGGCAGATATGTACTTCAAGTATTCAACTGAAGGTCGAAATAAAGAAGATTCATATAAATATATTATAGAAGCTATGATTGGTAAAGTAGATGAAAAAGATCCTACAATGCAAGGACACTCAAAACGTGTAGCTGATACGGCGTTGCAGATAGGTCGTTTACTTATGTTGTCTGAAACAGATTTAGACAGATTATATTTTATTGCTTTAATTCATGATATAGGTAAAATTGGCATACCTGATGATGTTTTATATAAACCAAGTTTTTATTCAGAAGATGATATTGGTGAAATTCAAAAACATCCTGTTATTGGTATGAAAATGCTTGAGTTACTTAGTAATGATAAAGATCTTATAAGTGGTATATTACATCACCATGAGCGTTATGACGGCAAAGGATATCCTGACGGGTTAAAGGGAGATGAAATATCTCAAGTTGCAAGAATTATTAAAATTGCTGATGTTTTTGATGCACTTATATCTGAAAGACAATATAAGAAAAAAATGCCTCTATCTGTTGCTTGTGATGTATTGTTTGAGGGACGAGGAACAGAATATGACCCTGAAATTGTAGATGTTTTCATAGATGATGTTAAACCTAAAGGGTGGGTTCCTCCAAAAGGCGATGTTAAAAAACCTGTTATATTGACGGAAGAAATAAGTAATAAAGCGAAACTTCTTTATAAGGTATATTTTGATGAAGTTAGAGACTTAAAAGACGATGCACCAACTTCAGAGGAATTTGCCTTTGACTTATCAAAAGGTTTTGGTGGTTTATCTTTTGGTAACCACTATACAGAAAAAAACTGGTTGTATAACAAGCCTGTATGCGTTAAAGTGTCAAAAGACCAAAAGGAAATGGTTTATTTTAACGAAGACTTTGATACAGGTACAAAGTTTACTTACTTCTTTAAAAATGGTTATCTTGTTAGTGGAGCAGTTGCATCTAAAACAAATGACTCAAGTAAGGATTTATTCTTAAAAGCCCTGTATGAAGGCTTAGGAGAACCAAACCTTAAAAACGATGTTATGGAACTTTGGGACACTAATAAATTTAATATCCTTAACTTTAAATCCGAAGAAGAAGGTATTGAGCATATTGTTATTTATATAAATAAATTTGTAATGTAAAAATCCCAAAAGGGCTGTAAGGAAACTCGCTACAAAAAGCGAAATTCCTTATAGCCTTTTTTTTAGAAGTCGGCATGAATAAAAAGAAAAAATAAGTAAATAATAAAAACAGTGAAAAGTAAGTGGCGATAATGCAAGGTTACAAAGGAAAAACCAATAAGTTAAGGAAATTAAGATATGATATATATACAACTAAACGAGGAAATAGTTAAACAGAAACAACGTAATATAAAGTTGTATGATGTTGCTGTGGTAGTTTGTGAAAGAGAAATCCAAAACATAGATTTAGCCAAAGCAAATGAAGATGATAAGATGTATGCTTTTTCGGCAATAGAAATTTTGGAGAAGATTTTAGAAAAATATCCAAAGGAAGAAGTGTTATTCATAGGAACTGATACAGTGTGCGTTGCTTTTTTAGAAGATAAAAAAGAAAACAAATTTTTTGAGATTATAAAGGTAGTAGGCGTTAGTCTAATTCTGTTTATGGGCTCAGCCACAACTTTAATCGCTTTTCAGATAGAAAGCAATATGAAAGAGATGGTATATGAGTTTAGTCGTATTTTTGGAGTAACAGAAAATGCTAGTAAACTTGCCTTTGCTTTTCCTTATTCCATAGGTATAACTTTAGGGATAATTATTTTTTTTAATCATATTGGTACAAAGAAACTCACCCATGACCCAACACCTGTTGAACTTGAAATGAACGAATATAACAATAAAATACAGGAAAATGTAACTCAGAAAATTTTATATAGTAAAGAGGATAAGGGAAATGATAATGGAGAATAGTGTTTTTGCCATAATTTCTTTTTCAACTGGTTTTGCAATTTCTTCTGCGATATTTGCTTTTCTATCAATAATTGGGTTGATACCAAGATTAATAAGTAAAAGTAAAACAGAAAAACATATAATGTTTTATGAAAATGTAATTATAATAGCTGGTGGGATAGGTGCAATATTATATTGTTTTGATATATCATTTAACATTGGAGTAATTTTATATTTTTATCTAATATTTTCTCTAGGTATTTTTGTAGGTTCCCTAGCTGTATGTGTAACAGAAGTTATAGATATTTTACCTATTATAGTTAGATTTTTTAAATTTAAAAATAAAATGAGGCTTTTACTTATTTCTCTTGCTTTAGGTAAAGGCGTTGGTGCATTTGTTTTTTACTTTTATGGATTATATGATAAGGTAGTTAAGTAAATAGACTAATAGAAAAGGAGTTTGTATGAATAGAAAAGAAAATAGTGGTTTATCTATACAAGATATTGATGAAAAAGTATATGATGAAATAGTAAAGGAACATAGTCCAAGTTCGGACACTTTTAGAAACTGTATAAAAGCTTTTGTTGTAGGTGGTAGTATTTGTGTTTTTGCAGAAATTATAAAAAACACATTTATAATGTATCACATACCTAAAGATGATGCAGGTACTTATACAAGTATAATTCTTATATTTATAGCTGTTATCTTAACGGGCTTTGGTATTTATCAAAAACTTGGGAGTTTTGCAGGTGCAGGTTCAATTGTACCTATATCAGGATTTGCAAATTCAGTTGCTTCACCTGCCATTGAGTTTAAAAAAGAAGGTTATGTCATGGGTGTTGGTGCAAAGATATTCATTTTAGCGGGGCCTGTTATTTTATACGGAACTGTGGCATCTATAATTGTTGGAGTACTATATTATTTTATAGGATAGGAGAGCGAATGAAAAGTATTAAAAAGAAAGGTCAAAGTTTAAGTTTTGACAATAAAATATATATAACAACAACTTCAAGTATTGTAGGGCCTATGGAAGGCGAAGGAAAATTGAAAAAGTACTATGATATAATACTTGATGATATGTATTTTGGCGAAGATAGTTGGGAAAAAGCTGAAAGTAAACTTGTAAAGGAAAATTTTAAAAACTGTATAGAGAAGTCAAACTTTAAAACGGAAGAAATAGATTATATGATTACTGGAGATTTGCTTAATCAAAGTATAGGCTCAACTTTTGGTATAAAAGATTTTGGCATTCCTTTTTTTGGTATTTTTGGAGCTTGTTCAACTATGGGGGAAGGTATGGGCCTAGGTTCGGTTTTAATAGATGGAGGCTTTGCTACAAATATTTTAGTAGGGGCTTCATCACACTTTTGTAGTGCCGAGAGGCAGTTTAGATACCCTCTTGAATTAGGTAGTCAAAGACCTCCTACGGCTTCATGGACTGTTACTGGTGACGGTGCCGTTATACTATCAAAAAATGGCGATGACTCAATGCCTTATATAAATCGAATAACCACAGGTAAAATAATAGATTTAGGTGTAAAAGATGCATTTAACATGGGTGCAGCTATGGCACCAGCTGCAGCAGATACCCTTATATCCCATTTTGAAGATTTTGGCATACAACCTAATTATTATGATTTAATTGTAACAGGGGATTTGGGCTATTACGGTAGAGATATTGTTATTGAAATGGTTAAAAACAAGGGCTATGATTTATCAGAAAACTATAATGATTGTGGAATACTTATATATGATAGAGAAGATCAAAACACTGATGCAGGAGGAAGTGGTTGTGGTTGTTCAGCTGTGACTTTTGCAGGGTATTTATACCAAAATATGCTTAAAAAAGATATAAGAAAATTACTATTTGTACCAACAGGGGCTCTTTTGAGTTCTGTATCTACACAACAAGGAGAATCAATCCCAGCTATTGCACATGCAGTGTCTATTGAAATAAATTATTGATTTAATTATAATATAGTGATATAATAACCTTAGGTCGTAGCAGTGTAACCACAGCTACAATTTAAGGTTATTGTAATTTCCGTTGGAAATCACTTTATGAAATAATAAACTAAAGCCCTAGCTTTATGAACTTAGCTATTGCTTAGGTTGTTTTAATTTATCTAAAAATCAAATGAAATTACTTATATTTTGGTAAAATAGAAAGGATTTATTTTATGAATGTTTTAGTTACAGGTGGTACAGGATATATTGGTTCGCATACAGTAGTTGAGCTTATAAAAAAAGGTAACAATGTAGTTATAGTTGATGATTTAAGCAACAGTGAAATTACAGTTATTGACAAAATTAAAGAGATTACAGGGAAATCTGTTGACTTCTATGAAATTGATGTAGCTGAAGTTGGTGCTATTGAGAAGGTTTTTATAAAATATAAATTTGATGCAGTAATACATTTTGCAGGTTTTAAAGCCGTAGGCGAATCTACGCAAAAGCCACTTATGTACTATGAAAATAATTTGCTTTCTACAATAAATTTAACGAAAGCTTGTGTTAAATATAAAGTAAATAAAATAGTTTTCAGTTCATCGGCAACTGTATATGGGGATAACCCTACTCCATATGTTGAAACTATGGAACTTAAGAAAAGCACGAGTCCATATGGAGAAACAAAGGCTATATGTGAAAGAATTTTAGAAGATTCGGCAAAAGCACATGAGGACTTAAATGTTACGTTACTTAGATATTTCAATCCTATTGGTGCTCATGAAAGTACTCTTATTGGAGAAAAACCAAATGGTATACCAAACAATTTAATGCCTTATATTACTCAAACAGCAAAGGGTATCCGTAAAAAACTATTTGTTTTTGGCGATGATTATGATACTGTTGATGGAACAGGTGTTAGAGATTACATACATGTTGTAGACCTTGCAAGAGGTCATGTACTTGCCTTAGATAATAATGTAAAGGGAACAACAATTTATAATTTTGGTAGTGGAAAAGGCACAAGTGTGCTTGAGATTATAAACACATTCCAAAAAGTTAATGGTGTTGAAGTTCCGTATGAAGTTATAGATAGACGTCCTGGAGATTTACCAGAGGTTTATGCAAATGCTGATAAGGCTAGAGAAGAATTAGGATTTTCTACACAATACACTGTTGAGGATATGTGCCGAGATTCTTGGAATTTTGAGAAAAATTGTAATTAGTATAATAAAGTAGATATGTAAAGACATATTTTAGGAGTGCGATTTATTTCGTATTCCTTTTTTATTGAAGAAAATTAGCCTATATGCTATAATGTATATGGCGACCTTGCAAAATGTAGAGAAATCCATTTTCATAGCAAAACAATGGCTTTGCGGCGTTTGATAAAAATTGTGTGAATGGTGTATCATCGCCATTTTAGGCGTTTCCATGTAATAAATATCTTAAAAAGAAATGGAGTGAAGTTTTATGTATATAAAGATAATTGTAGAAAATGTTGGTGACAGTGGAGTTTAGGAGATGTTTATAAGAATGCTTATAAAAAATCTCCTGTTTTTTGGAGGTAAGCATTGGAAGAAAAAAGTTTTTATGGAATAAAAGAAAATCAGTTTAATGAATTTTTAGAATTTGAAAATATGTATTTAGGTAGAATTATTACTCAACATAAAGATATATATGTAGTAGTTACAGATAAAGACGAGATAATGGCAAAAGTATCAGGTAAGTTTATTTTTGATATTGTAAAAGAAGAAGAATATCCTGTTGTTGGTGATTTTGTAGTAGTAGATAGAAATGATTGTAAAAGGGGATATGGTATAATCCATAAAGTTTTAAGAAGAAATACTACAATAAGGAGAAAAAGACCTGATAGTAACTATAAACTTCAAGTTATTGCAACGAATGTTGATATAGTTTTTATATGTACATCTTTAAATTTCGATTTTAACCTTAGACGCCTTGAAAGATATTTATCAGTTGTTTGGGACAGTAACGCTATGCCTATAATTATTACCACAAAGTCAGATTTATGTAATGATTTTGATGATAAAGTTGCTTTAGTTGAAGAAGTTGCCTTTGGTGTGCCTATAATTTCTACATCTATATTTGATGATAGTTATAAAGAAGTGTCAAAGTATCTTAAAGGTGGAGTTACTGCAGTTTTTATAGGTTCTTCAGGAGTTGGTAAATCTTCTATAATAAATATGATTATTGGAGAAGAACATTTTAAAACAAGTGGTATTCGTGAAGATGATTCTAAGGGTAGACATACTACAACCCATAGAGAAGTGTTTTTACTTGAAAATCAAGGTATAGTTATAGATACACCAGGTATGCGAGAGCTAGGCTTGACTAGTTCAAATGTTGAAACTACTTATGAAGATATTGCAGAATTTGCTAATAAATGCAAATTTTCTAATTGTACTCACACATCGGAGCCGGGTTGTATGGTTCTTAAAGCCATTGAAAATGGTGATTTATCAGAAGAACGATTTAAAAGCTATGTTAAAACAAAAAATGAGGGTAAGTTTATAGAAAAAAATCTTCAAGACAAAGAACGTAAAATTAAAAAACAAATGGATTTTAAAAATAAAAAGATTAAAAGTGGTAAGAGAAGTAAAAAAGTAGATTATTAGTTAAGGAATGGTATAATAGTGAAGATTTCTGTTGTGACAATGAATGATTTCGGTAATAATCAATTTATAATGAGTTTAACTAAAAGACTTCATGAAAAAGGTCATGAAGTATCTTTATGCTCAAGTTCAAGATATAGCGATATGGCTAATGAACTTGGTATAAAACACTATAAGTTAATGATTGATGTGGTGGATATAGTTTTAAGACTTGATGAACTAGGTGAATTTGAGTATATGAACCGAAGAAAATTTGACATATATGATTATGTTTACAAAAACATGAAAATGAAATATCGTCAGTTTATGGATTTTCTTTTTATGGCTGTTAGTCATGCTGATTTGATTGTATATGATACTAATTCAATTGGCGTTACTGATATTGCAGAGTTTTTGACTATTCCAGTTGTTCATATAGCTGATTTGCCCAATATATATCCTTTATCCCAATATCCAAGTGACGATTGGAATAAAAAATCTCCACTTAGATGGCTATTTAACAAAAGGACATATAAAAAAGTTTCTAAAAAAGATAAAGCAATTATAGAAGTTATAAATGATTTTAGAAAAGAAGTTTTAGAAATGCCGATACGTGATGCGGGTGAAAACTTTTATAATATTAAGGGTTTTGAAATACCTGTTGTTTATCCTTTTAGCAAAGCTTTGTTTGAAGGTGTTAAAGGGCTGAATAAAAACGTTAATATAACAGGGTATGCACAAAAAAGTGAGCCTGATAAGTATACAAAAGAAATTTATTCTTTTCTAAATTCAGGAAATCCTCCTTTTCTTGTAATCTTTGGGGTTATACCTTTAGAAGATACACAGCTACTTTTAGAAAAGGTTTTTAAAGCTATGATTGCATCAAATCGAGATGTTAGATATATTTTTGCACTAAGTGATACGGCTATGATTTTGCCTAATCATGACAATTTCTTGTTTGTTAGAAATACTCAAATAAAAGGATTAGCAAGTAGATGTACAGGAGTTGTTCATGTTGGTGAGATAGAAAACATAAATGAGGCTTTTTATTATGGAAAGACACAACTTATTATACCTTTGACAGTCAAACAAAAAATTATGGCTAATTTTTTGTATAGTCGTGGCATGGCACTTAAAGCTATTGATGAAAGAGATGTTACATCAAAAGACCTTATTGATGTATATGATGACTTTAATGATGAAAAAGTTTTATCCAATATTAAAAAGATTTCCGACTATATGCAAGAAGAAGATGGAATTGAATGTGCCGTCGAAATAATAGAAAGTACTTTCAAAAATTGGAATGTTTGGTTTAAAAAAGTATACATGCATAAATAAAAAAAGCTGTAAAGAATTCGAGAATTGAATTTCTTTACGGCTTTTTTTTATTTTAAAATGAAGCCATATTTGTAACATTTTAAAGTAAATTGCATAATATAAAGTAATGGATAGGCTTCAAACCTTCTATTTTCTTGGTTTTAAGCGAGTTTTTAGATGTTACCTAAATATATCGGAGGTTGTTAAAATGGGAGAGTATAATATTATTGGTGGTATGAAGATGTACGGCGAAATAGATATATACGGTGCTAAAAATGCAGTTTTACCAATACTTGCAGGTACTATTTTAGTAGATGGTGAAGTTGTTTTAAAAAACACTCCGAAAATAAGTGACATTATAGTTGCTACTGAAATGTTAAGGTCTTTAGGGGCTAAGATTTATCGTGAAGAGGATAGTCTAATTGTTAACAATAAGGAACTTGTATCAAATGTTGTTGATGAAGATTTAGTTATGCAAATGCGTTGTTCAATTGTATTTTTAGGTGCTTTGGTAGGTAGATTTAAAGAGTGTAAAATAGGTTATCCTGGAGGCTGTGAACTTGGGTCAAGACCGATAGATTTACACCTTAAAGGGCTTCGTGCTTTAGGGGTTACTATAAGGGAGGAGCATGGTTTTATATATGCAAAGGCAGAGGAACTTAAAGGTGCAGAAATTAACTTAGACTTTCCAAGTGTTGGGGCAACGGAAAACATTATACTAGCTAGTGTTTTTGCAAAGGGTATAACAACAATTTATAATGGGGCAAAAGAGCCTGAAATTGTTGATTTGCAAAACTTTTTAAATATGTGTGGTGCAAAGGTAAGGGGAGCAGGAACTAACAAAATTGTTATTGAGGGTGTCGAAAAGTTAAATAAATATAATTGCTATGAAGTTATGAGCGATAGGATAGTGGCAGGAACCTACATTGTAGCCACAGCAATGACTGGAGGCGACGTAACAGTCAAGAATGTAGATAGTGAGCAAATAAAGCCTATTTTAAGCAAAATAGAGGAGGTTGGTTGTAAAGTTACTATTTATGAGAAGGATAAGTTAATAAATATTAAATCTCAAAATAGACTTAAAGCCTTTGATAAGCTTATAACTATGCCATATCCGGCTTTTCCTACAGATATGCAATCTCAAATGATGGCTTTAGCTACGATTTTAGACGGAACAAGTATAATTGTTGAAACTATATTCGAAAGTCGTAACAAACATATTGGTGAACTTATGAAAATGGGTGGGAATATAATTTTATCAAATGATGGCATGACAAGTATAATAAAAGGGGTTAAAGGTTTACAAGGAACGATAGTAACGGCTAAAGACTTAAGAGGAGGGGCTTCCTTGATACTTGCAGGGCTAGTTGCAGAGGGTAACACAACGGTTAAAAACTCACATTATGTAGAAAGAGGTTATGCAAATATTGAAGAGGACTTAAGTTCTCTTGGTTGTAAAATTAAAAAAAGTTAAGTGGAAACGTTGTAAAACTAAAATAATGGCACATTGCAAAAGAAAATGCAAATTTTCATACTTTTGTCAAAAGCAGCCGTTGTTTTGCTATGAAAATGGATTTTTCTATATTTTGCAAGGTCGCCATAAATATTAGGTTTGATTTTTTTAGTTTGGTTAATACTATTAATAAAACTAAATAAAGGAGTTAATATGAGTAAAATAAAACTTGGTATAATTGGACTTGGTATGGGCTTTGACAGATTACATTTACCTGCACTTAAAAGGCTTGAGGATAAATATGAAATTTATGCCCTATGTGATAGTGATGAAAAGCGATTAAAAGAGTATGAGAGGTCTCTAAATATAGATTGTAAAAATGCATATACCAATTATTTGGAAATGCTAAAAGATGCTGAAATAGAGGCAGTTTTAACAATTGTACCTATTGAGGAAAATTTTGAAACGGCAAAGGCTGTTATAAAAAGTGGCAAACATCTATTAGCAGAAAAACCTTTTGCCAAAACCGTAGAAAGTGCAAAAAAACTTGTGAAATATGCAGAAGATAAGGATATAAAAGTTTTAGTAGCTGAAAATTTTAGGTATCATGAAGAACTAAAAATAATAAAAAAGATAATAAATGAGGGGAAACTTGGAAAACCTGTTTACTTTATTGATAATTACGTCTATAATTTTAACAAAGATAAAAAAGAGGATACTTTTTCAGCAAAAGAGTGGCGACAACACCCTACTTTTGAAGGTGGTACTTTTTTAGATGGTGGCGTTCATCATGTTGCAAGACATAGGTTTTTATTTGGTGATGTTACAAATCTTTGTGCTTTTGGAAAAAAACTTGATGATTTAGATACCACAGAGTATAGTAGTATAAATGCACTTATACAGTTTAAAGAAGGGGTTACAGGGCATTATTCATACTTTAACATTGGTGAGGAAACCCAAGCTCCACTTGTCGGATTTAGAATATTTTTTACAGAAGGTGAAATATACTTAGAGGACAAAAATTGTGGGTTTATAAATGTTACTTATAAAAATAAAAGCCATGAACTTATACAATACTCAGCAGGTGAGGGATATTACAATGAGTGGTTAAACCTATACAATGCTATTAAGAGGGGAGAAAAAATTGTCTCAACTATGGAAAAGGAAATTGGTGACATGGTAGTTTTATTTGCTATTTTAAAAAGCATAAAGAAAAATTCTTAAAGATATGACAACGCATTGAAATGGTACAATATAACCTTTACCTTATTTGTTAAAGACAATCTTGCTTCGTTATGAAACCATAGTTTTCTGTATTTTGCGAGTTAAGCCATAAAATTTATAGTATTTTAAAAGGGATTTATGAGAAATTAGTTTTAAATTTCATCATAGTCCCTTTACTTTAACACTTTTTTCATATTTGCATATTTGCATTTTGCAATGATGCCGTTTATATTTTTTTTATGTTTTCGTATATATAACCACTTTTATCAAGGGAAATAGCTTTGTGAGCGATAAGTTTCATAGCATATATATCGTCAACAGATAAGGGTTCTTTTACTAAATTAACATTGTGAAAAAAAATAGAAGACTTTTCATTATAAATAAATAACTTAGATAAAAAAGGCAAATCTTCTTTCAAAACATACACTTCTATGTGTTTTTCTTTTACATCGAAATAATTTGATGAACCTTTTTCACCTTTAAAAGTAAGTTCGCTATAAAAGGTTTTTGTATGATTATTATGTATAGAAAAGTGAGTAACTTGTGTGTATTCAGTTCTTAGATCAAGTTTCATAAAAAATTTGTTAGTTTTTTTGTTTAGCTCTATAGAGGGTTTAATAAGGGAATTGTTTAGACTATCTAATGTATATACTTCTAAAAAATTTTCATCATGAGTTGTTTTTATCAGGTTTGTCTTTGATAAATTTCCTCGCCCTCTTGTATTAAACAAAGTATCAGATACAATTACAAACAATATAACTGCTGCAAATGTGAAAAAAATAAAATATGTCATAGTAATTCCTCTTTTCCATGCTATTTTTAATATGAAAAATTGCTGAATTTATTAATAATCAATGATTGTATTATCTCTAATCAATTTAAATTGTTGTTATATTATTATACTATAAAGTTAGGAAAAAAGGAAGTGGTTGTATGGGAGAAAGATATAATCTTGATTATGAAATGATTGGTAATAAAATATCAAGAATGAGAAAAACCAAAAATATGACGCAAAGTCAACTTGCCGAAAAGGTTAATTTATCTGTTAATGCTATATCCAAAATGGAAATAAACTACATGAAAGTTAGTTTAAAAAGTTTGGTTCATATCGCCAATGCACTTGATGTGGATATAAATTATTTTCTAACTAACAATGACAGTTTAAAAGATGAAGCTGAAGAAGTAACTATTTTTGTAAATCATTTAATTAGTGACATGACAAATAGTGATAGACAATTTATCATAAATGTTATATCAGCACTTGAAAATTATAAAAGTGATGAGTGATGATAAGTGTGTATATTATTTTGGATAATGATTTGTTTAATCAAAATGGCTTAGGTGTTTATTTTGTTGCGAATTTATTAAGGTGTGAATTTTTATCGGCACATTTGAAAAAAATATTGACAATCTAACAATGTTATGTTAGAATAGATTAGACGTATGTGTAATATGTCTTTTTTATTATGAATTAAGAAGCGAGGTGACATAATGAGAACACAAATTACTTTAGCTTGTACAGAGTGTAAACAAAGAAATTACAGTACAAAAAAAGAAAAGAAAAACCATCCAGAGCGTATGGAAACTAAAAAGTATTGTAAGTTTTGCAACTCTCACACAATGCATAAGGAAACAAAATAGTTTCTAAAGGAAGTGTAAAAATGGAAAAAAAGAATATTTCAAATGAAGCAAAGCAAAAAGATGGCTTTAAAGAAGTTAGAGGCGAGTTCAGAAAAATCGTTTGGCCAACAAAACATGATTTGTATAAGCAAACTCTTACAGTTGTTATAACAAGTCTGCTTTTTGGAGCGATTATTTTTGGATATGATGTTTTTTATCAATTTCTATTCTCTTTATTGCACTAGATTTTAAAAAGGTGATTGAATGTCTAATAGTCCAGAATGGTATGTAGTACATACATACTCAGGTTATGAAAATAAGGTTAAAACTAATATTGAAAAATTAGTTGAAAATCGTGGAATGCAAGACCAAATTTTAGAAATTTCTGTACCTATGAGAGATGAGGTAGAGATAAAAAATGGTCAAAAGAAAGTTGTTCAAAGAAAAGTATTTCATGGTTATGTTTTAATAAGAATGATTATGAATGATGATACTTGGTATGTTGTTCGAAATACTCGTGGAGTTACGTCGTTTGTTGGACCAGGTTCGAAACCTATTCCTCTTACAGATGAAGAAGTGAAACGTATGGGAATTGGACAAGCGATTGAAAGTTCTATTGATTTTGAAATTGGTGAAGTTGTAGCTGTTAGCTCAGAACTTTTTGGAGAAACAAAAGGTGCTATTTCAGAAATCAATACAAGTAAAAGAACTATTACAGTTGATATTGAAGCTTTTGGTGGTAGAAGTACCCCAACAGAGTTTGATATTGCAGAAGTTCGAAAAGTTTAAATGTTGAAGTCCTTAATAGACATTAAGGAGTGGGAGGGAAACCCCCGTTAAATACCACTATAGGAGGTGCCGAAATGGCAAAAAAAATTACAGGATATATTAAGTTACAAATTCCAGCAGGTAAAGCGACTCCTGCACCACCAGTTGGTCCAGCTCTTGGTCAACATGGTGTTAACATTATGGGATTTACAAAAGAGTTTAATGAAAGAACAAAAAATGATGCGGGCATGATTATTCCAGTTGTTATAACTGTTTATCAAGATAAAAGTTTCACTTTTGTTACAAAAACTCCACCAGCTGCAGTTTTAATCAAAAAAGCTTGTAAAATTGAGTCAGGTTCACCTGTACCACACAAGCAAAAAGTGGCTACAATTAGTAAAGAAGATGTTCAAAAAATTGCAGAAACAAAAATGCAAGATTTAAACGCAGGTTCTATTGAATCAGCTATGAGTATGATAGCTGGTACTTTCCGTTCTATGGGTGTTGTTGTAGAAGACTAATTTTATTGATGTGGGAGAGCGAAAAGGCTTGATTACCACTAAGGAGGATATGTAATGAAAAGAGGAAAAAAATATATAGAGAAAGCTAAACTAATTGAAGCGGAAAAGCTTTATGATCCAAGCGAAGCTTGTGGTTTAGCCGTAGAAACTTCTGTTGCGAAATTTGACGAAACTGTGGAAGCTCACATTCGTCTAGGTGTTGATGGTAGACATGCAGACCAACAATTTAGTGGTGCTGTTGTACTTCCACATTGTACTGGTAAAAAAGTTAGTGTTTTAGTTATTGCTAAAGGAGAAAAAGCTGAAGAATCTGAAGCTGCTGGTGCAGATTATGTTGGTGCAGAAGACATGGTTACAAAAATTCAAAAAGATAACTGGTTCGACTTTGATATTTTAGTTGCAACACCAGATATGATGGGTCTTGTTGGTCGTTTAGGACGTGTTCTTGGACCTAAAGGTTTAATGCCTAACCCTAAAGCTGGTACTGTTACAACTGACATTACTAAGGCGATTAACGATATTAAAGCAGGTAAGATTGAATACCGTCTTGACAAAACAAATATCGTACACGTTCCAATCGGAAAAGTTTCTTTTGGTGCTGAAAAGCTTAACGATAACTTTAATACTATTTTAGGTGCTTTAATTAAAGCTAAGCCAACTGCTGCAAAGGGTCAATATCTTCGTTCAGTTACAATAGCTACAACTATGGGACCAGGTGTTAAGATTAACCCTTCTAAGATTTCAGAATAGTAGTGTAATATAATTTTAAATGAGTTAAAATAAAGGGTGTAAAGAAATGGCGACCTTGCAAAATGCAATTATGCAAAGTTGCCAAAGCTAATTTTCTAACCCAAAGGGGCTGTAAGTAATCTCACATAATGTGAGTTTCCTTACAGCCCCTTTTTAAGTTAATGTTAATATTAATCATTAAAAATATTTTTTGTATTATATAGTTTTTCTAAATTTTTTGCATTAGTTTTGTGAGCCGAGTGTTTTGATATAAAAAGCTCATTAGATTTTTCAACTAAAGAAATTTTAGAAGTAATATCGTTTATACTAGCAATAATTTTTTGTAAAGTTTTAATTTCACATGAGTAATTATCTTTGTTTTCATCAGCAAAAGCATCTTTACATTGCTCGTAGTTTGAGTTGAAAGCATCATCTAGGGATAGGATAGTGTTTACAACATTTTGTTTTTCATCAGACAAAACCTTGAAGTATGCCAAGATATCATCAGATTTAAATGTACTAGTTAAAAGAGTATGTTGGTTTTCACAAATATTCAAAATAATTGAAACTTCATCTTTTTTCTGAAAACTAATGTCAATTAAAAGGTCTAGTTTTGTTTTATATAAGTTCATAATTTCACCTAACCTTTCACAGTTTCTATATTAGCATCTATATCAGTAGCAATCTTATCATTTATAGTTTTATCAATAATTGGTTCGTTAAATTGGTTTGTTGAGTAAGTTATAAGGTTTTTTCCACGTTTTTTTGAAACATAGAGTTTTTCTTTAGTGTTTTTTGTAAAGTCCTCATAGTTAATGGCACTAGAGGTTTGGGAGATTTCAACACCTCCACTTATAGTGTAATAAATTATTGAAGTAGCTGATATAATAGGCGTATTTTCGATTGTAACTCTTATGGTTTCAAAACAATCAAGGGCATCATCAGTTGCAACATCAGATATCATAACAGCGAATTTATCACTTGAAAGTCTAAAAACATAGGCTCTATCTTTGTATGATGCAACAGTTCTATTTGCTATACTTGCAATTTCATTTAAAATTTTATCGCCTACATCATAGCCATGAGTGTCATTTATATCTTGAAATTTATCGATATCAAATAGGCAAAGAGCTACGTTTATATCACTGTTTAATGCTTTTTCAAAAACTTTTCTACAAAGAATGTTGTAGTATATTTTATTATATGCACCAGTTAAATAATCATATTTAGCTATGGATGTATACTTGTTTTGCAAATCAAGTAGTTGCATTCTGTCTTTAAAAATAATACTTTTTCCTTTAAAATAATTATTTTTTTGAGAAAAATTAATTACTTCGATTTCGTATAATCTTTTTTCGTTTGTATATGGTATTACATGTCTAAGCTTTTTAACATTGCCTTCAATGAAGTCTTCTATATTGATAGTATGAATATATGAAACCATAATAGGCAAAGCTTTTTTTCTAAGCTCAGGGAAAGCAACACTAGCTTTTTTATTAAAGTTAACTATTTTATTGTTGTTGTTAACTATAATTACAGGGCAAATATAGTTTTCAAAGGCATTAAAAATACTTGTACCAGAATGTTGAAATCTTTCAAAAAATCTATTAAAAAATATTACGAAAGCTAAAGCGAGTGGGCCGATTAAGATGAAGCCAACTAAATATGTTAAAATATTTGCCATAGAACTTAAAGCTAAAATAAAGGAGATTATACTATATATAATAAAAATGTTCCTAAGATTATTTTCCTTATTGATAAATTTTATTAAAGTAAAAACTCCTGAAGAGATAAAGCATAGTGTGGCATATAAAATAAAGAAATTATATACATCGGTTTTTACATATTTAAAGATTTTAAGACTGAAAAAAGTAGAAACATCATATGATGAAAAAAAGCTTCCACTATCAAAAGATGTAACATATAAAATAGCTAAAACGGCAGAGATGAAAACACTATATGAAGCTATAACTATAAAAGTTTTTTTAGTACCTATATTTGTTATCTCAAGAGAAAAGAGTAACCAAATAGATGGGAAAAAGGTACTTACAACATACATAATTTTTTGAGAGAAAATCAAAGATGTTACGTTTGTTGCACTTATGTTAACTACAATACTAAGTATATAAAAACATATACTAATTACAATGAATGGGTAAGTTTTAAGTTTGCTTTTCTGTATATTTATAATACTGTTCAAAAGTGTAATTAAGGAAAGAACGAATAAAGTTGCGAAAAACAAACGTATTAAAATATCAATGTTATTCATCAGAATTCTCCTTACTTAGTTTTTTGATTTCTCTATTTTTAATTAAATCGTCAAAAGCTATATCAATAAAATCTTTGTAGTTTGATACAGGTGTTGACAAAGCACGATAGTTTACAATACCACAGGATACGCTAACTTCAATATGTCTTTTGAAGAAAACATATTGTGAAGAAATTATATTGTTTTCTATGTTTTTGGCGATTGAAGTAGCACGGTTGTAAGATGTATTATTTAAAGCTATAAGGAAACTGTTCCCTCCATATCTACCGATAAAATCCGTTTGACGTGAATTATGTGCAATTATATAACTTGTTTTTTTAAGAACATAATCTCCTGCTAGTTCTCCATATTCAAAGTTTACCTCTTTAAGATTTGTTATAGATATGGCAAGTACAGCTAAGTCATCATCATTTCTTAAACAGTTTTTATATAATTTGTCAATTATGTTATGTATGTCTGAACGACTAGCAGAACCGGTTAATGCATCTTTTTTTGAAGCTATAGAAATCTTATTTTCATAAGTTGCAGCAGTTGTATTATCATAAAACATTAAAATTCGCTCATTAACTGTATTAGAAAAGTCGGTTACATCTTTAAGCTCAAATCTTAAAGAACGTATACCAAAGTCATCAATAAACTGGATATTTCTATTATACTCGTTTACGCAAAAATCTGACCAGTTACATTTGGATAGACCGTTATAAGTTAAATCTCTTAAAGAGAAATAATTTTGTGCAAAAGTTTTTCCGCTATTATTTGCAAATTCTACATTGTAAGTTTCATCAAGTATTAAAATTGGGTCTTGAACAGAGTCTAAGAAAGAACTTAGGACTGTATCAGAGTTCAAAATAAAGTTATTATTTATATGTGAAACACATAAAAGAATAGCCAAAAATTGATAAATCAATAAAAACATATCTATTTTTATAAATGAAAATTCGAAATATGCTATATGCAAAATAACCCCAAGTAATATATTGGAAATATATAAAATAAAGACACCTTTGTTTATATTTAAGCGTCGACGTGCTTGTATAAGTGAACGTATCATTAAAATTGAAACTAAAACTATACAAAAATAAACTAAGTAATACATAAAGGAAACTTGTATATCAATCATAGTTATGCCATTACTTTTTGACACTATTTTACTTGTAAAAAATAAATTAGTATCAATAAACAAAATACTTGTTAAGAAAAATACTAAAGGGAACAAATAATAACTTAAAGATGAAGATGTAACGCTTTTATTCAAATATGTATAGTTTATATGCAATAACAAAGTGGGAAACAAAAAGGGTATAATCATATGGTATAGATAAAGTGCCATAATTGCTGTATCTATGTCTGTACTTACAAGCATAAAGTTATAAAGTATAGATGCAAAACAAACTATTACGGAAAAAAAAGTTAGTATAGGTATTTCGTTGGAAACTTGCTTTAACACTATAAAAATTGTACAGCAAATAAGCACAATCATACAAAAGAAAAATAAATTCTGATAGGTATTCATATTTATACTAATGGATATAGAGTTATATATTTGAAAAAGAGACATATGAACCTCCGTAATATTATAATAATAAGATTTGTATAGTATATTCCTTATTTTATATTATACAAGAAAAAAAGTAAATCTTCAATAGCATATCTAAAATAAGAAACATAAAATTATAGGTGTGTCCTAAAATTTTACTATAAAGGAATATTTTATATATTCTATCGTATTAATAACATAAAGAGGTTTATAAAAGGAGTGTGGTTTGGTGGATATAGAGTTGCTAAAGACTTTAGTCAGTGAGATAGGTGGTGAAGATTCAGAAATTCCCTTTGATAAGTTAATGGCTATGTCTGATATTTTAGAAAAATTTAAAAATGTAAATGGGTTTGTACCTTATAAAAATAGTGATGAAAAAGATTTATCAGAAAAAAGAGAGAGGTTATTTATGGATAAATACGAACATAAAGTAAACGAAAATGGTATAAAAAATATCCATAAAATTTTACCTTACTTAAATGTAAAACATAGAAAAAGTCTTGCAATGTACACAAAAATTACAGAGTATAATATACTAAAAGAAATGCTAGAAGCAGAAGACTATCAAGAAGATGTAAACATAAACAGTGATATTTTATGTGTTATAAGAGATAATCTAGGTGGAAGAGAGAAAAGTAAATTTGATGAAGTTTTTAAAATGATTAACATGATGGAGCTTATGGGAAATTTTAAAGGTGTATCAAAGAATAAAACAAAAAATGAGAAAAATGCAGATAATAGTTTATTTGAGTTTAGCGAAATAATATAGGGAGGAATGGCTAATGAAAGATAAGGAAAAAGTTTTAAATTCTAGTATAAATAAACTGCCAAATCAAGTTCAAAATGATATAGTTGAACTTGTGCGTGGTTTTAAAGGTAAATCTAAAGAGGATAATATAAAGGATATGTTAGCGTATAAAAAGAAATTTGATAAATACAATATTGACCAAAAATTAAAAGGAGATATTGCAAAGATATTTCTAAAACTTTATCTACGGAAGAAAAAGAACTTATTAAACAATATAAGAAAAAATAATCGATATATTATAACTTTAAAAGGGCTATAAGAAATCTCACATTATGTTAGTTTTCTTATAGCCTCTTTTTTAATCCTTTAGAAAGAAGAGTGTTTCATCAAATTTTGCAAAAAGTAGGGGTTACACACCTTTGTTTCAAAAAAAGGTTGTCTGGCTTGTTATAAAGAACGCATGAATTATTTACTTAAAATAAAAGCTGTGGTATAATATATCTAAAGTTTAAGAATATAGAGGTTGAAAATGCGACAAAGAAACAAAAAATGGGTAGAAAATGAAATGGAAACTAATATACATCTTGTAAAAGAACCAACTGTTTATAAGGGTAAATGGCAAGAGATTTTTGACAATGATAATCCTATTCATCTTGAAATAGGTTGTGGTAAGGGTGATTTTGTTGTTGGTATGGCTATGCTACATAGAAATATAAATTTTATAGCGTTTGAAAAAGAAGAACAAGTTATTGCTATGGCTATAAGAAAACTTAGGGAAAAAGAAGAAACGGACAACATAGAGCTTAATGTTTTGTTTATTAACGATGATGCTAAAGATTTAAGAGATTTTTTTGGTAAAGGAGAACTCGAAAGAATTTATCTTAATTTTTCTGACCCTTGGAGAAATAGAAAGAAATGGTATAAGAGAAGGTTATCTCATAGAGGGTTTTTAGAAATATATAAGGATATCTTAGAAGAAAAGGGTTCTTTATTTATGAAAACCGATAACCAAAATCTTTTTGAGTTTAGCTTAAATGAACTAAGCCATTGTGACTTTAAACTGTCTAATATTACATTTGATTTACATAATTCAGAATTTGAAGGAAATGTTGTAACGGAATACGAAACTAAATTTAGCAATGCTGGTATGCCTATATATAGGCTTGAGGCTTATAAAAGATTTGGAGGGTAAAATATGGATAGATACAAAAATGAGTTTATGATTGAAGATGATACAAACGAATTTAGCGTTATGGAATTTGTTATTAATGGAAAATGCTATGGTATAAATGTAGCAAAAGTTAATATTATAATGAAATATGAAAATGTTATTCCTATGCCTAATGCAAGTGAATACATAGAAGGTGTTTTTAAATCAAGAGAAGAAATTATAACTGTGGTTAATTTACCTCGTTTTCTTAATCAAGAGGAAAAGGAAGATTTATCAAGAGATATTCTTGTAATTGTAAACTTAAATAAGTGTCTTACAGCATTTCACGTTCATAAAGTTGAGGGTATTCGACGTATACTTTGGAGTGATATTGAAAAACCAGACAAATCTATATATGGCACTGATGAAAGTGTTGTTACTGGTATAGCTAGATTTCAAGATAGGCTTATTACTGTTTTGGACTTTGAAAGAATTTTGTATGATATAAACCCTAAAGCCTTTTCTGAAGACGAACCTACATATATTTATGGCGAAGTAGAGCCGGAAAAACCGATTTTAGTTGTGGAAGATTCAGCAACACCACTTAAAATTATTGTTGATAATTTAGAGAAAATTGGTTACAAAAACATAATTACAAAAACAACAGGTACTGAAGCTTTTAAGTTTTTAGAAGAAAGTATTGAGCGTAGTGGTGATATAAAAGATTATGTAAGATGTATAATTTCGGATATTGAAATGCCACTAATGGATGGGTTAGAGCTTACAAAAAAAATAAGAGATAACAGTAAGTTGAAAAATTTACCAGTAATTTTGTTTTCCTCACTCTTAAATGATGAGATGAAACGTAAGTGCGAAGAATCGGGAGCAACAGCTTATATATCTAAGCCAGAGATTAGTAACCTTGTCACTCTTGTAAATGAGTATATTTTATAAAACAAAAGAATTATAAAAAGTTTCCAAATAAAAAACATCACAAATTGTAACTAGAAATTTGTGATGTTTTTTTGTAAAAAAGTATTGATAAAACAATAAAAAATGTTATATATTATGTGGCGACCTTGCAAAATATAGAAAAATCCATTTCCTTGGGTTTGTCTAAAGTGTGAAAATTTGGTTTTACTTTTGCGATATGCCATTATTTCAATTATGCAAAGTTTCCATGTTAAAAATCTTTTGTGGTGTTTATTCGTTTTTCCAAGCCTAATGACATTATTTTTTATATGCTTTATATAAGTGGTGCTATAATTTGCAAGAATGCGTCAAAGTAATGTCGTACTATATTTTTGTGTAAATGTTGTTCAAGGGTATATTCAACTGATATATCAAGGGTTTTAAGGTAATCATCTTTAACAGTGGAAGCAAAGGTTTTGTCATATATCCAAGAACCACATTCAAAGTTCCAAAGAAGTGAACGATAGTCAAGGTTTATAGTGCCAACAAAGGCAACCTTATCATCTACAACCATTGTTTTACCATGAACAAATCCAGGTTCATACTCAAATATTTTTGCACCCTTTTCCAAAAGTGGACCGTAAAAAGAACGTGTAAGTTGGAATACAACTTTTTTATCTGGAATATGAGGTGTAAGTATTCTTACATCTACATTGCTACTACAAGCAAGGTCTATGGCTGAAATCATTTCTTCTGATATAATTAAATAAGGTGTACATATATATACATAATCCTTTGCCGATGCAATCATACGTAAATAGTTTTTCTCAGCAACATCTTTAGCGATAGGACCATCATCAAAAGATGAAACATATGTATCGTTCACTATATCATTTTCAAAATTTATATATTTTGTAAAATCAATTGTTTCATTTTTAAACAAGCCCCAACTTTTTAGGAAAATTACTGAAAGACTGTTTACAGCATCACCTTTAAGCATTACACCCATATCTTTCCAATGACCAAAACGAACAACTTCATTTATATACTCATCTCCGATGTTTATACCTCCTGTAAAACCAACCTTACCGTCTACAACTGTAATTTTTCGATGGTCACGATAACTTATAAAATGGTAAAGACTAATAAAGTTTTCGTTAAAAGGTAGAAGATTTATATTATGCTCCTTACATCTATCTCTAAAATGTTTAGGTAGGGAAAATATTGAGCCGAATACATCATAAACATAATATACTTCAACGCCTGCCTTTGATTTTTCGATTAGAACATCCATAAGTGTTTGGTGCATACGTCCATCACTAACAATAAAATATTGCATAAAAATAAATTTTTCGGCTTTTTTTAGTTCCTCTAACATTGCGTTAAAGTAATCTTCGCCAATAGGTAGATATGTAACCTCAGTATTTTTATTAACAGGATAGCTACTATCACGTCTAATTAACTCAACTTGTTGGAACATATCAATATCTTTTTCTTTTAGTTCATCTAAAATTGAAGGTTCTTGCTTTATAAATTGGTTTCCGTATTCTTCCATTTGAAAGTATTGATTTTTGAACTTTTTATTAAAATGAATTCTTCCATAAAACAAATAAAAAAGCAAACCAACTACTGGAAAAAGTAAAAGAAATATAATCCAAGAAATCTTATAATTACTTTTCTTAGAACTAAGTATGATTTTTGCAACAAAAAACAAGGTTATTATAATAAAGAAATTATCTAAATATTTTGCAGCATCATTAAAAACAGCAAATAGTGCTATGGTTACAACTATATTTACAAATAATAAAAAAAGGACGGTTAGGGTTTTAAGTATGCCGATTAAGTTAGTATGTATATTGCTTTTATTCATGAGTACCTCCTTTGTTGGAACATTAATTAAATGGATTTTATCGACAAAACATAGAAAAACCCATTTACTTGCTATTTTAGGCATTATTAAAAAATTGTTAAATTTTGTTTTTTTTTGCAATGTGCCATTATTTTAATTTTGTAGCGTTTTCAAATCACAACTAACAGTGTTATTTTTTTATGGTTGATAGATGTTTAATATAGTATATCATTTAATAAAAAATATATCAATAATTGTCACCTATAATGTAAAAAATATATTGAAAAAAACACAATTTAACTATATAATAAAGTTAACAATAAAAAAAGGGATTTAAAGAAATGTGAATTTCCTTACAGCCCCTATGGAAGATAATTTATTTAATTATTATGTTTTTTCATTTCAAGACGAAGTTTGTCGGCGATTAAAGCGATAAACTCACTATTAGTTGGTTTTCCACGGTTTGCGTCAATTGTATAGCCAAAAAGACGCTCTTTTTGTTCATAACTACCTCGTGACCAAGCAACTTCAATTGCGTGACGTATGGCACGTTCTACCCTTGATGGAGTGGTGTTGTTTTTTATTGCGATTTCAGGGTATAAACCTTTTGTTATGTAATTTAATACATCAGCATCGTGTACGGCTAAAATAATAGATTCACGCATAAAAACATATCCTCTAATATGAGCAGGTACACCAATATCTTTTAATATTTCAGTGGTTTTTGTTTCTAAATCAAAGGGAGAGATTACCTTGTCCTCTGTTAAAATGTTAATGTTTTTAATGTTTTTGATTGGTGATGCAAGGTTTCTTATTCGCCCTACAAGACTATCTAAATTGAAAGGTTTAGCCATAAAGCAACCTACACCAAGCTCAATTGCAGCAGCGACTGTTTCGTCAGAAGTATTTGCTGTAACCATTATAGTTTTAGGTTTAGTGCCATTTGACTTGTTTAAGGCTTCTAAAAATCCAAAACCATCTAAACGAGGCATGATGGAATCTAAAATGATTAAATCTGGACTTACAGTATCTATTTGTTCAAGAGCATCTACACCATTTGAGGCTGTACCTACAATAGAAAAATCTTCAAAAGTTCCTAAGTAACTTGCGATTGTTTCAACTAATTCCTGGTTGTCGTCTACTAACATAATTTTTGTCATAATTATACTCCTACTTTCATCATTGTGCATTATTTTTATTTTTTGTTTAGGACTCATTTTATTTCGCCCTTTGATTTGATTATAGTGGAAATAATTTGAAAAGGCAACAAAAATAAACCTACAAAAAACTACATAATTGCGACAAAGCTCTTGAAATCTAAGTTTTATGCATAAAACGACAACTTATTTTGAACTAAAAGTAACAAATTTGGAGGAAAAAAAACTAATATGTCGAATGAAAATTTACTAGAAATTGAAAAAAAATACTTGATTGATGTTGAAAAATTACCTTTTTCTTTGAATGCCTTAGAAAAAACGGAAATAGAACAGATATATATTACTACAAAGCCTACGTTGAGGATAAGAAAGAGAAATGAAAAGTTTTATGTAACAATTAAATCTAATCACAATGTTGATAAAAACGTTGACGTTAAAGTTAATAAAGAGCTTGAAATGGAAATCTCTTATGATGAGTATATGGAGTTGTTTAAACTACATGACATTTCAAAAAGCCGAATAATAAGAAAAAACAGATATTTATATAATTTAGACAATAACTTAGTTGTTGAACTAGATGAGTTTTTAGGGGAATATAAAGGCATATATTTAGCTGAAATTGAGTTTGCAACAGTTGAAGAAAGTCGAAATTTTGAAAAACCAAGTTGGCTCTTAGAAGATGTTTCAGATAACTATTTATTTTCAAATGCTGTTATGTCAAAATCAAGTGACCCTGACGAACATATTAGGTATACTCTTAAACCTTAAAAAAATAAGTATGATAAAAAAATCAGAAATATTTGAAAAAACTATTGACATATTATTGTAGTTGTTATATAATAGTTTTTGTACTAAATGTAGATTTTTAGTTAATCTGTTTGCCCAGATAGCTCAGTCGGTAGAGCAGAGGACTGAAAATCCTCGTGTCGGCGGTTCAATTCCGTCTCTGGGCATATTTGCGGGTGTAGTTCAATGGTAGAACTTCAGCCTTCCAAGCTGATAGCGTGGGTTCGATTCCCATCACCCGCTTTTTGCGTGAATAGCTCAGTGGTAGAGCATCGCCTTGCCAAGGCGAGGGTCGCGAGTTCGAATCTCGTTTCGCGCTTTAAAAAAACTCCTTTTAGGAGTTTTTTTATTTGAAATAAAAAGACAACCTTACAAAATGCAATAATTATAAAATATAAAATAATTTTATAATATTTTATAATAATTATTATCAACAAAAATACCAAAATTGCCAAAAATATATGTAAGAAATATCACTAAAAAAACACAAAAATATCACAAGTGGTTGATATAATGTGTTTAAGCATTAAGTAATATACTCCAAAATTTATAACTAAATGTAGAGAACCTCCCTAAAGGGAAAGTAAAAGAATAGCTTTGCTTGATAGTATATCGGTTCTAAATTTTCCTAATTTCCTTTAATGAAAAAGAGTCCTCCCTAGACTCTTTTTTATTGTGTTAAAGTAAGATAATTGCTACAAACATAATTGGGCATTAAACTCTAAAATTGCCAAAAATATATGTAAGAAATATCACTAAAAAAACACAGAAATATCACAAGTGGTTGATATAATGTGTTTAATCATTAAGTAATATACTCCAAAATTTTATAACTAAATGTAGAGAATCTCCCCAAAGGGAAAGTAAAAGAATAGCTTTTGCTTGATAGTATATCGGTTCTAA
>JBKEBX010000079.1:0-5375 GCA_047973385.1 Lachnospirales bacterium
ATTTGGGTTCAGGAAGTCGCAGGTTCAAATCCTGTCACCCCGATAAACACAATTTTTATGATTTTGGCCCGTTGGTCAAGGGGTTTAAGACACCGCCCTTTCACGGCGGTAACATGGGTTCGAATCCCATACGGGTCATAAAATTTATGGTGATGATGCGTCTTAGGGAAACACCCGTTCCCATACCGAACACGACGGTTAAGACTAAGACGGCTGAAGATACTTGTCTGGAGACGGGCTGGGAAAATAAGTGGTCGCCATATTCATGCCGACGTGGCTCAACTGGCAGAGCAGCTGACTTGTAATCAGCAGGTTATCGGTTCAAGTCCGATCGTCGGCTTAACTTATCATTATAAGTTAATATTTTTAAGGGTGGATTCCCGAGTGGTCAAAGGGGGCGGACTGTAACTCCGTTCGTTTAGCGTTCGAAGGTTCAAATCCTTCTCCACCCATCAAAAGCCTAGCTTAATTGCTAGGCTTTTTTGTTGTAAAAATATATTAATATAACCTTTATATTTAGCGGAAAAGTAGCAGAAATTTGGAAATGTTGCAAAATTAAAAAGATGGCACTTTACAAAAGAAAAAGCAAATAGATATGCCATTTCCTGCGTCTGTCGAAAGCCACAAGCCGTTGGTTTGCTATGAAAATGGAGTTTTCTATATTTTGCAAGATCGCCATACTCTAGATATTACATGTATTTAATATAAATTTAAAACACTCCAACCTATTATACTATGATTAGAGTGTTTATATTTCATTGACTTTTAGTAAAACAAACCTAAAGTTAAATATTTTTATAGTTTTTTATAATAAAGAATTTAATTAACTCGCAAATTAACAATAAAAACAAAATTAAAATTGATATTAATAAGAGAAAGTAATAATCTCTATAATCTTTACATAAAAACAATATATAGAAATGAACAAAAATAATAATAAATTTAACTAAAAAAGTTAGCTTTAAAGAGTACTTTTTTAAATCAAAAAACTTCAAGTTGTATATTTTCATGGAATTACAAAATATGAAAATAATATCCAAAGTTACTAGTACAAGTGTTGCAAAATATACTAAAAGCATCACATTAAACTTTAAATCCAATTGGGTGCTTATTACGGTAACGTATCTCGCCATTCCCATAGTTTTGTAACTGTAATAATGTATTGTATAAAGTCCAATGTAGGCAAAAACAATTAGCATAAAAAATATAATATCTACTAAACTAAGTTGTTTAAAGGTTCTACTCTGTGACATAATCATTTCCAGCTAAAATCCAGCCCATCCAACCATCAGCAAATAGTGAAACGTCATCATATCCCATAACTTTCATATCCCATACAGCTTCAGATGCTCTGTATCCTCCGCCACAATAAAATGATAAATGCGAATTTATATCTATTCCTTCGCTTTGCAACATATCTAAAATTTCATATCCATTTCTCATATAGCCATTTAGGTTTCTATAATACATCATAGAGCTTGGATCATTTATACCTGCATGACCATAGAAAGCTCCTTCTATCCTTCCAGCTGTGTCAAAGTAACTATATCCAGAAGTTTCAGCATTATATTCTTCTTCTGTTCTTACATCAACTAATGTAAAATTTGGAGAATCCTTTAACTGTTTTGCTTCTTCAACTGTATCGATTAAATCTGGTTGAAGTGGTGCACTTGTGCCAAAATCTGTTACATTGCTGCCGTCGTTTTGTGTAGTTTCCATTTCATAGCCAGCATCTGTCCAGCCGTTAACTCCACCACTCATAACATAGACATCATCAACACCTAAATACTCAAGTATAACTGCGTATCTACAAGAAAAAATCGGATCCCCTGTGACTACAACTGTACTATCAGTGGTAATACCTTGGGACTTAGCTAAATCAAACAGAACTTCATCACTTTCTAGCATATATAGGTTGTTCTCATCATCAAAATCATCACTATTTACATGTATAGATGTAGGTATATGTCCATTTACGTATCCTGATTCTTCAACAGTACCCCAACTAACTTCTAGTACAACTAAATCTTCTACATCCTCTATCTCGTCAACTTCTTTACCATCGATTAAATCCTTAAGCACAATTGGAGGAACATACAACTCATAGTCATCATATTCTTCAAGTTCGCCAGTCCATTTATTTAAGTCAAAAAGACTAATATCAGTTACACCTTTAGAAACTAAATAGTTAGCGACAATTAGGGAATCTTCTCCGTTTTCGTCATATATTACAACTGAAGAATTTTCGTCAATACCTTTTTCTGTTATATATCTTTGTAGTAATTCTTCCCTACTTAAACCTTCAAGGTTATTGTTGTCGTCATATGTTGCAGAAAACAAATCTGATGAAAAATCTGTTGCACCCATAATATGACCGCCAAATTTATTTTCAGATGTTTCCCAACCTGAATAGGCAAAAGATGGTCTAGCATCTATAATAATATGGTTTGAGTTTTTTAGTTCTTCTTCAGTTATAACTTTGAAATCAATGTCACCGGCATCATGTTGCATACTTTCGTTGTCCATATCATTTTTGTTATCGACATTTGTACTAGTATTATCAGATACATCATCCTGCGGATTATTTGTATCTGTAACATCATTTGTGCTTACACATGAAACAAGGACTAAACCTAAAAGTGTACAGACTATTGTTTTTCTAAACTTCATAATTTTCTCCTCTTGTTAAGTTTTAATGTTTTAAATCCTTTTTTAAAAACAAATTTCAATTTATTATACAGTAACAAGTAGTATTTGTCAATGCAATGTGCTTATTAAAAATACTAATAATTAGTTATAATTGTAAATAGTAATAGTAAATGTGGTATTTTATAAAAAAATAAATGGAACGTTGCAAAATTAAAATGATGGCACATTACAAAATAAAAAAATCCTGAAACTTTTCATGGATTCGGGATTTTTTTATTTTTTATAGAGATATTTTTCTATCATATTTTACAAGTACTATCTCTAACAATTAACTTTGATGGAAGTAATACTTTTCTATTTAAGTATGTTTCGTTTTCTATATTTTCGAGTAAAGTAGATACGGCGACTTCTGCTAAATAGCTAGTATCTAATTTAATAGTGGTAAGTGATGGTGACATAAACTTTGAGTTTGGAATATCGTTAAAGCTTATTATACTTATGTCATCAGGAATACGTTTATTAAACTCGTGACAAGCGTTGTAGCAACCAATAGCAATATTATCGTTGGCAACTAAAATTGCCGTTGGAATAGTATCATTTGATAACAATTTTTTTGTAAGCTCATAGCCGCTTTTAGCAGTAAACTCACCTTGTAAAAACAGTTCCTCATTATACAAATCACATTTAGTTAAAAGATTTTTAAAGCAACCTTTTTTTACATCATAAAGCACAATATCGTTTTCAGAGTCATAATCAATTCCTCCAATGTATGCTATACTTGTGTGGTTAAGTGATGTAAGATAGTTAACAATTTCTCTAACGGCGTAGTCTATATCAAAGTAAACAGAGCTACAATTAAAATCAGGAAACCCATAGTCTACCGTTACAATAGGTATGTTTTTTTCAGAAAGCAATGAATGGTCATTGTGGTTAAAAAAACCAATTGAAATTATACCGTTAAAGTCGAAGTTTTTATATTCATATATACTCTTAACATTTCTAAATACTTGAAATTTAATTTTATGCTTTTCTAAGTACAATTCAGTGTTTAATCTAATGGATAAATAGTAAACATCATTCATCTCGCCAAATTCTGAGTATGAAGTTAAAATTGCTATTTTAAATGATGAATAATTTTTAGCAAAATTTTTCTTTAGGGTCTTATACTCAAGTTTTTCTGCCACTTCAAAAATTTTCTTGCGAGTGTTGTCAGAAACGTTAATAGTTTCGTCACAGTTTAATACTCGTGAAACGGTAGCTATTGAAACGGAGCATTCTTTTGCAATATCTTTTAATGTAGCCATCTGTACCAACTTTCTATAATATATTATAATAATATTATCAAACTATTTCATAAAAATCAATGGTTTTTATAGATTTAGTAAAATAGTTTAGTAAAATTCTTTTTGTAGTAATAAGAAAACACTACTTGTCCACGTAAAAGATTTGTCAACAAGACCTTCTCCACTATGGGGATCGAAGTTTTCTGCCATACCACCAACTAAAGTTAGTTCACAAAATTTTTCTGCTATCTTGAAAGCTTCATCTGTATATCCGTTTTCACGCAAGGCATCTATAAAAATATAAGTTGTCGGTGCCCATATAGGACCTTGCCAATATCCGTTGTATTTGTAAAAAGGGCTTGATGGATTTTCTGTTGCTAACCCATATTTAGTTAAATGTTCAGATAATAAGTTTTTAACTAAATTGTCTAAAAATTTTTTTTCGAATCTATATCCGATAACAATAGGTAAGTACAATATCAGACTACTACTTTCAGTTTCTTTACCTTCACGTAAAGTTTTAGCTATGAATTTATTTTTGCCTAAGTTATAAAAATAATCTGTAAAGCCTAAAAAAAGTTTATCAGCTTCTTCCTTTAAATCTTCTGCTTTATCTCTCTCTTTAAGGGACAAGTAAATATCTGATAATATATCAAGTTGTCTAATAATGTAGGCTGTAAGATCAGGAGCGATAATAGGAAGTTCATTTTTGAAAATTGTAGAGTTGTCCCAACCAGAATCATTACCATGGTGATAAAAAGGGAAGTCTGTTTCAGAAAATCTTCTATTGTTTAGCCAAAAATAAGTTGATTTTTCTATACTATCACAAATTGACTTAACACGACTTGTGTCGATGTTGTCACTACTATCCATTAATTTCTTTAGCGAAAAAGCGTGTATGGGTGGCTTTACACAGTTAAAAGACTTAAACTTATTATTAATAAAATCAGGATATTGACCATACTCATCTTGATGCTCAACAAATATCTCAAACTGATTTAGGGCTAGATCTATAAAGTTGTCTTTAAGCATCATAGCGTTAAAACAGTTATCCCAGCTCCATATATTATTCATCCAATTTTTAGACATATACATAGCATAATGTGATAAAATACCAGACGGTCGTACAACAGAGCTCCAGTTAATGTATGTGGCTAAATCAAAGGAGTTCTTGTAACGAGGATTTTAACAAGTGGTGGGCCAAACAATACCACAAATGTTATATCGTTGTTGATTTTTGAAGAGGCATTTACTAAATATAGATTTGGTTATGCTTCAGCTTTATCTATGGTGTTATTTGTTATAATCATGGTAATTACATTTATTCAGTTTAAGGTTGCAAAGGCAGGTGAAAATTAATGAGAAAGAAAAAAATTGGCGTTGGTAAAATAATTATATATGTAATTTTAACACTCGGTGCGATAACTATGCTTTTGCCTTTTA
>JBKEBX010000020.1:0-6749 GCA_047973385.1 Lachnospirales bacterium
TAGATTTAAGCAAAGTAGACTTACCACAACCATTTGAGCCTATTATGGAAGATATTTTATTTTCTTTAAATTTAATTTCTAAATCATTGATTATAATTGTATCGTTATAACCTGTTTTTAAATTTTCAATATTAACACTTGACATATTTCACCTATTTGTTCTTTCTAAATAGCGACCTTACAAAATGTAGAAAAATCCATTTTCATAGAAAAACAACGGCTTTATAGCTTTAAACAAAACCCAAGGAAATGATGTATCATAGCCATTTCCTGTGTTTGTCTAATGTATGAAAGTTTGGTTTTTCTTTTGCGATGTGCCATTATCTCAATTCTGCAACGTTTCTAAATAATAATGTTAAGAAGTATGGTGCTCCTATAATTGCAACCATAACACCTGCTGGAATTTCCGAGGGCATAATAATCAATCGCCCAAGAGTATCACCGAGTAAAACTAGTATTGCTCCGATTAAAGCACAGCCAGGAATTAACACTTTATGTCTAACACCAAAAAGTCTTTTTGCTATATGTGGAGCAATAAGCCCTACAAAGCTAATTGTTCCACTTATGGCAACAGAAACTCCTGAAAGTAGAACAGCCATAACAAGCATAAGTTGTTTAACTTTTTTAACATCAACTCCAATACCGATTGCAAGGTCATCTCCTAAGGTAAATGCATCTAAATTTCTAGCATTTTTATACAAAACTATAATACCGAAAACTATCCAAGGCAGAAGAACATATACCATTTCCATGTTGGAACGCCATAAGCTACCATTTAACCATTTCATAAGCATGTCATATTGATTTTCATCAAGTAGTAATACTGCAAAAACCATTAAAGCACTTAATCCAGTTTGAACTGCAACGCCGTTTAATATTATTTTTATAGGGTTTGCACCATTATGTTTATCTGTAGATAAAACATATATTAAAAAGCCAAAGGTGAAAGAACCAATAATTGATATGAAAGGTAATGAGAAATAGGAGCTAAAGTAAAAGCCTTTACCACTTAGGAAAATGACTATAAATACAGCGAACATGGCACCTGCGTTTACCCCTATGATACCAGGATCAGCTAAATCGTTTCTTGTTAAACCTTGCAAGAGTAAACCGCTTAAGGCAAATCCTACGCCAACTAACATGGCAACATACATTCTAGGGATCCTAAAGTTTAGAACTATTAGATTTTGTTCATCATTTGCAATGCCCCAAAAAGCTTTTAAAACATCAGCTAAAGGTATATCTACATATCCTGCATTTATACTTATTACAAAGATTGAAGATAAAAGCAAAAATAAAAAAAATAGTGATTGTTTATGTTTTTTTTGTTCTATCATGCACCTACTCCTTTGTTGTTTTTAGCTATGTATAAAAATGTTGGTACACCAATTATTGCGACAATTGCACCCAAGGGCATTTCACTGTTTGGTACAATTGTTCTTGATATAATATCACTATACAATAGTAAGAAGCCCCCTAAAATTGCACTAAGAGGTATAATGTATTTATAGTCTGGCCCAACAATTCCACGTATAAAGTGTGGCACTATAAGGCCAACAAAAGAAATCATTCCTGCTAAAGCAACAGATACACCTGCGAGCAATACAACTAAAAATAATACCGTTGCTTTTACAAAACTTATATTTATACCAAGTCCTATGGCAACATCTTCCCCCATACTCATTATAGTTATTTGTTTAGACATAGATATGGAAACAATAAGTGCAATTAATATAACAGGAGATATATAGGCTAATTTATCATAAGTTATTGTTGAGATACTACCAAAGGTCCAAAAGGCTAGATTTTGGGTAAGGTTTCGGCTCATTGCTAGAGCTTGACTTAAGGCTGTTAAAAGTCCACTAAGGGTAGCTCCTGCAATTGCCAATTTTGCTGTGCTGTTACTATTTGTACTATTACTTAGTAAATACACAAAAATTGCACCGAAAGTTGAACCTATTATTGATGCAAAAACTGTTGTACTGTAACTAACAAATGGAAAGTAGCACATTATAATTGCAAGGGCAAAAGTTGCACCTGCACTTATACCTAAAACTCCAGTATCAGCAATAGGGTTACGTGTTACACCTTGCATAATAGCTCCTGATACAGCAAGTGCAGAGCCTATGAGGATAGCTCCGAAAGTTCTTGGCATTCTTGATTGCCTTATGATTATGTGCATATTGTTTTCTAAGTCATAGTTAAAGAAAGAGTTTAAAACCTCTGAAAATGCAATTTCTAGAGTACCCATTGATATAGATAAAAGTATACCGAATAATATTATAGCAATACTAATTATAGCTAACAAACAGGCTTTTATAAAATTTTGGCTTATGTATTTTTCTGAATGTGTCATGTGCAACCTTTCAATAGTTTGTCTTGTTAAAAAAACAAATAACCTTTAAGTAAAATTACATCACTTAAGAGGGTTATTTTTCTTAGAATTATTGACTTAATTTATCAATTATAAAATTAATTGTATAAACTGTTGACATAGGGCTTATAGAATGTCCTGGTCCATCTATAACATAAACATTATCATTTTGTACGGCGTCTAAAGATTGCCATAATGGATTTTGTTGTAACTCCTCATAATGCGCTGTGTTTTCAGGGAAAACATTTATAAATATTTGGTCTGGGTTCATACCTACAAGGTTTTCAAGTGGTAACTCAGTGTATTTAGTTTCTGTTGTAAAACCTTCAGGTGTGTTAAGTCCAAGTCCTGTTTCTTTGTCATATAAATCATCTCTATATACCGTATATAGCTTATCTCCTGACATAAGTGAAGTCATAATAATAGTTTCATCTTGGTATTGGTTATCGAAATTAGCTCTTGCTTCTGTAAGTATAGCATCAACTTCGCCTATAACCTCTTCAGCTTTTTCTTCAAGGTCAAGTAGTGCACCAACTTCTCTAAGGGATAATCTCCAGTTAGTTTTTGTTTCATTACCAAAAACTGCAGTAGGAGCTATTGCATCATATCCATCAACTTCTGGATTTTCTAAGTCATTAGTTTGGGTTAAAATAACATCAGGTGAAAGGGTAGTAACAACTTCAAGGTTTGTTTCCTTTTGTCCTATGTCAACTGTACCACTAAGGTCTAAACCGTCAAAAGGTTTCCAAAAACCAAGATAGTTATCAGCACCACCAGCACCAACAGGAGTAACCCCAAGCATTAAAGCACTTTCCCATAAAGGTAAGTAATCAACAACTACATTTTCAGGTGCTTCTTCAAAAGAAAGTGTACGACCTGATGCATCTGTATATTCGTAAGCAGTGCTTCCTACTTCTGTTTCAGTTTCACTGTTGTCACTTTCACTCTCTGTATCGGTAGTAGCTTCAGTTTGGCTTTCAACCTCTGTACTTTCTGTGGCAGTAGCAGTGGCACCACAACTTACAGTAAAGGCAAGTGTTGTTACTCCAAAAGTAGTAAGTAAGATATTTTTAATTTTATGTTTCATATTTCCTCCAAAATTTATGTAAAATTGTTAGGTTATCCTAACCATTAATAATGTTAACATAATGAAACTTTTATTTACATAGACTTTTGCTAAAAATTAAATGGACTTTTTCCGAAAAGTTTGTTTAATGTAACAATAAATGGAAATTGTCAATGCCTTAAGATTAAAGGAATGGCATACAAAAAAAGGGCTAATGCCCAAAGTTTGTACCTATTGACTTTTTCTATAATGGATAGGTGACATACCCAATCGCTTTTTAAATATTCTACTAAAGTAAAAAGGGTCATCATATCCTATGTTTTCTGAAATTTCATTTATTTGCATATCTGTTGTAGAAAGAAGTTCACAAGCCACGTTTATTCTATAACTAATGATGTACTCTATAACACTTAATTCTGAATATTTTTTAAAAATGTATAGTAATTTACTTTCGTTTATGCCCATTAAATCAGCGAGGAAGCTTACAGAAATATCATTCATATAATTCTGCTCTATATAACTTGTGATTTTTGTATGAATATCTTCAAGTTCATTGTCATTTTTATTTTTGCAACGTAAAAAAACTTCTTCTAAAATTCTTCTAAAAATAGTATTAGTTTCAAAAACTGCTAAATCTTCTGGTTTTTTAAACTCTTTCCATATTTTATCTAATAAATCATCAATTATAGGGCTATTGCCTATTTCCAGTTCAAAGTGTTCATTCTCAAGTTGCATATTGTTTGGTTCGTTGAATACTTCGTATAAAATCAAAATATACTCCCAAGGAGTGTCACCAACTACACTTTTGAATAACTCCTTGTTGGCACACCCATGTAATATGGTACCTTTACTTATTAGATAAGGGCTACCATCAAGTACAAATTTTGCCGAACCATTTAAAGGAAAAATAAAACCTGCATAGGGAGATGTTTTTTGTCTACCAGTTTTTCTAGGTGGTATGCTATATTTATTTACAGTCACAATTCTAAATGTAGATTTTGACATATGTGAGATTAGAGTATTTATATTCATAGAAACCTCATTTTACATTAAGTTTGTTTATGGTAACAAATTAATTTTAATATATTTATATAAAGATGTCAAGTTAGTATAAATTAAATAATCAAAAAACATATGCAACGCATATAAACAGTCGCATTTTGTTGGCGTTATAGATTTGTTGCACAAATCTTGTCTCCATTGCAAAATATAGAAAAATCTAAGCTATTTTTAACATTGCTATTAGATTTTTTTGAATTTATCAAATTAGCTAAAAATTAGCAAAGGAATTTATATTTAAAAAACCACATTTATGCCACATTCTTTGCAAGTTAAACACATTTTCATCACAGTTAAAAAACATTGGATTTATCAAAGATTTCAATGTAGTTTTAATCTAAAGGTTTTTTGTTTACAATAAAAAGTATAAAAAGCTTTTATTTATTGTGCAATTTTAACACTTTCGATGTTGAAAATCTATTATTAACAATATTCGAAAAATATATTTTGTGAATATGTAAAAGAAAATTGCTGAATTGGGGGAAAACACATAAAATTCATTGACTTGATTTCACAAAAAATGTATAATTATACTATAATATAATATAGAATGCGATATTAAAAATTGTACAGAAACTAAGTAAAAAATGAAAATCTATATGAATTTAAAGGGGAGGAAGTTTAAGAATGAAAAGAAATGTTAAAAGTATTAAAAGAATAACATCAATGGCATTATTGCCAATTATGGTAAGTGGCCAAGTTGTACCAGCGTATGCTGATGTAATTCAAAATGATGTTGGAAACAAAGTTGAACTTTCAAGAGATGTTAAAGAAGTTACACCTGATAATGGATTGTTATTAATTCCTACGGGTAGCGATGGAATCCAAAAACCAGATAATGGATTAGTACTAGTACCAAATAGCGAGAAAGAAACAGAAACTGATACAGATGTAGTAACACCAAACAACGATTTAGTAGAAGTTCCTGAAACAGATACTGATGAACCGGTTGTACCTATTTCACCTGTTACACCAGATACAGGGATAACTACTATTGATGATATGGGTTTTGAACCAAGTGTTGATACAAGTGGTGGTGGAAGTAGCATTTCTGTACAAAGTGAAAAAACTCATCCAAGCTTTGGTATAGAATTATCAGATACAGGTATAACTTCAGGTTCAAATAGTACAAATGTTACGATTTCTTTAGAGGAAGGATTTGAACCAGTTGAAGGATACACTTATCAAGTGTATAGAACAATTAATGAATATGATACATCAATAGCATGGGATTCCACAGAAGTAAATGATGGTTGGATGTATGTAGGTCAACTTGCTGACCAAGGTGGAAGATATTCGTACACTTGTGAGTTAACTGATAGTATTAAACCTGTTATTGACTACAATGTAGTTAAACAAGGTGACGATGTTAAAATAGATATTTCTTCAGAGGATCCATGTTCAGATTTTTATTTTGTAGTTGTAGCTACACCTACTGATGCAATACCTGGTGTATGGGATAATATACTTACACAATGGAACAATCCAAGTGATGCCTTTGACAACCTTGAAAATGCCATAGTAAATAGTGATGAGTCAGTTACTTTTGCAGATGAATATACATATTTTATCTCGGAAAAAGAGCGTGAAGATGTTTTTGTTAAGCCAGTTGATATTATTTTAAAGTACAAATTGGGAGAAGGCTCTGATTGGATAGAAAAACCATTTACTATTGATCAAAATTCAACTACAACTATTAATGTTAGCGATTTTATGAATGATATAGAAGGTTTTGATTATGATTCCACAATAGAATTTGAGATAATAGATAAAGTTGGTAACCAAGGTTCGACAGGAGAATTTACTATAAATGATATTATTGATCAGCCTAGTATACATGCCTATTTGACAATTCATGATTCTGAAGAAGATGTAGATTATAGTATTAATGAAACTGATTTAGGAATATATTACTCAAATAATGAAGATGGAACTATAACATATACAGTACCTGAAATTGAAGGCTATACATATTTAGGTTATACATTAGATGAGGAATCGGTGTATACTGTACCTGACACAAGTGAAACTTTTACAATAAGTGTTGACCAATGTGAAGAAATAACTTTCCACTTTGTGAAAGACTCTGATAATACTGCAACACCAGACATAACATTACCAGAGGTAGACAGACCAGACTGGCAAGACCCAGATATAACATTACCAGAGGTAGACAGACCAGACTGGCAAGACCCAGATATAACATTACCAGAGGTAGACAGACCAGACTGGCAAGACCCAGATATAACA
>JBKEBX010000082.1:0-18846 GCA_047973385.1 Lachnospirales bacterium
ATCTCTTGGTCAATTTTCTACTGTATCTGGTTAGGACTAGGTTTACCATTTGGTTTCTAAGATACTTGATTAGAAAACAAAATGATTGCAAATTAAAAAAGACTGTTTCGACAGTCTTTTTTTTATACAAAAAAGAGCTATGAATGTGCCATAGCCCTAGTTAGTTGTTATTTATGTGTGATTAGTTATTATTTTATTTATTGTTTGATTTGGTATTATTTGTTACCCACACAAAAACAATATAATTGTTTTTGTTTAATGCAATGCAACATGCTACGTTGCTCAGATTTATAGGGGGTGAACTCCCCTAATCTCTATCTCCTTTTTAGGAGTTTTTTATGTAAGATAATTTCGCTTTTTTCCTTTTATCCTTTACGCTCAACGTTTCACGTTCGCTTGTTCATAAGGTCACTTTGGGAGTTTTACACCAAGATAATTTTAATTTTTTCCTTACTCTCTTGTCGCTCAACGTTTCACATTCGCTTGTTCATAAGGTCGTGTCACCTTGTTTCACTTAAAAAATCTTCATTATCTATGTGTAAATTCTCCTTTTACTTCACCATAATTCTTACAAAGCGTTCCATAACCGTAGCAACTTCAGCACGAGTGGCACTCGCCTTAGGACGCACTACATTATCATGTCCCTCAAGGATACCATAGGAAATAGCCCAATCCATAGCCTTTGAAGCCCAAGGCGATATGTCACTAGCATCATAAAACTCTATTGGCTCATAATCTTTAACATCAAGGTTTGCATAAACTGAATAGTTATATAACATAAGAGCAAGTTCCTCACGTGTAATGTTATCATCAGGCTTAAACTCGCCATTTAAGTTCCCATTAACAACACCACTTTGCACAGCCCAGTTAACGCTATCAAAATACCAAGCCTCTTGGCTTACATCATTGAACTGAGTAGTATCACTATGGTTCTGTCCGTCATCAAGACGCATAAAAACTTGAGTAAGCATAGCACGACTCATAGGCAAATTCGGAGCAAAAATGTTTTCCTCCACACCAATGAACAACTCATGACTACTAACGAAATCCACTTTACTATTATACCAATCACCTTCATAAACATCATCAAATGGCTTCGCATTGTAAATAATCTTATATGTACCTGATCCGTCAACAAGGGCATAAACATTACCATTCTCGATTAATGATTTTTCCACAATATTTTGGTTACCAAACTCATCAATCTGCACCAAAACATCACCATCTCTAAGGTTTGGAATATGCACTTTTACGCCGTCCCCAACGTTTTTCATAACCCTTTCACCATCACTGATTTCAAGGGTAAATGAATTATCAGTTTTACTTAAAGATATAATTATATCATCAGTATTAGCATTTGTGTTTACAATGGCATCAATTCCGTTATCAGTGAAGCTAACTGTACCTAAATCATCAATATTAATATCAATATAGTTATCCCCACTCCCTCCTATATTTTCTAAATCATCTTTTGGAATATCAACAACGGCATTATCATTATCACTATCATCATCGTCATCATCGTCATTATCACTATCACTATTATTATTACTTCCACTTCCACCAGAATTTGAAGAATTATCCCCTGAATCAGTGTCTGTATCTGTATCTGTATCTTCCTCCACAACAGTTAAAGTTATAGTCACAACTTCAGCCTCATTTTTAGCACTATCAATAGCAGAATATACGATAGTATATGTTCCAACTTCACTTGGCTTGTAACTCTCTGTGTCTGTTACTTCCTCACCATTTATTGTTACTTTATATGTTAAATCTGTATCCACATTATCCGTTACTGTTGCACTTGGCAATGTATAAGTATCACCTATAGTTATTTCTTCATCGTAGCTTGTTCCACTTGGAAGTGTTATAACTGGCTTTTCAGTATCTAATATTTCTTCTTCCACAACAGTTAAAGTTATAGTCACAACTTCAGCCTCGTTTTTAGCACTATCAATAGCAGAATATACGATAGTATATGTTCCAACTTCACTTGGCTTGTAACTCGTGGTGTCTGTTACTTCCTCACCATTTATTGTTACTTTATATGTTAAATCTGTATCCACATTGTCCGTTACTGTTGCACTTGGCAATGTATAAGTATCCCCTATAGTTATTTCTTCATCGTAGCTTGTTCCACTTGGAAGTGTTATGATAGGAGCTGTTTTATCCTTTACAGTAAGAGTAATAGTTATCTCCTCAGCACTATTAGGTTCGCTTTTAGCTACAGTATTGTCTGTATCCTTGTTCGCACCATCAACGGCAGAATATACTATAGTATATGTTCCAACTTCACTTGGCTTGTAACTCGTGGTGTCTGTTACTTCTTCACCATTTATTGTTACTTTATATGTTAAATCTGTATCCACATTGTCCGTTACTGTTGCACTTGGCAATGTGTATGTATCCCCTAAAGCTATTTCTTCATCGTAGCTTGTACCACTTGGAAGTGTTATGATAGGTTTGCCCTCATCAGTGTAATATGCTTTTACAGTTACATCTGTACCCGAATATAAAGATTTTAAAGTGAATTTTGTATTTGCACTTTCGTAGTTCTCAAAAACATAATCATCAGCACTACCACCTTTTGCCGAAACAACCCAATGTTCAAATTCAAGGTCATTAGAACTTAAATCATCAGCTTCTATATCTATGGCTGTATCTTTTACAACGTCAAATCCATCAACATCAGAGGCAAATTTATCATTAGCAATTGCATCTACATAGGTAGTGCTACCATTTATTAAATCTAAGGAATAAGTATATTTCACATTATCCCAAACCCACCTATATGGCGTAGTAGTGTTATCTTCAGTGATTTCCCAAATTTGATTAGGAGTTTCAACCCATTTTTTCCAATCTTCATTTAAAGACTCACTTAGGTCATCAGCCCAAATCCTTGAGCCACCAAATTTATCATCTGGGTAGGTTTCCATATATCCAGAATACAAAACATACTTTGGTTCTTTGCCATTTGTCCCCTTAGTTAAATGTATACCTGAACCACCACTTGCAGTGAATAAGCCCGTTGCATAAACTTCACCACCAGATATATTTATACCAGCCCCTGCAACACAATCTTTGATATTTGCCCAGTTAATTGTAAGTGTAGCATTTTCATTTACATAAACACCATTTTTAACAAACTGTGCCCCATTAATATTAAAGTTACTAAGCTCAACGTTACAGCCCTCTCCAATATTAATTACACTATTCATTTTAGCATAAGAACCATTTGTAAGGGTAATATTTTTCACTGTGTCATCAGCAATATCAGGATTTTTACCATTTATCTTTATATTTTTATTTATTGAAAAAATATCCCCCGATAAACCTGTAACATCAATGTCAAAATCTTTTAGCAAATAAATATAATCTGAATCATCAGCCACTTTAATCGCTTCTTGTAAAGTGTCATAAGTCACACCTTTAAAAGATGCTACACCTGAACTTTTTACTGAACTGCTACTTGTGTAACTTTCACTTACAGTTATATTATTTGATACACTAATAGATTTTTTATTTTCATCAAAATCATTATAAAAAAACAACATAGAGTTTGACGCCAAAATTCCAGATAGTATAAGTGGTACATTTTTCTTCATAATTACCCCCATTTTGTAAAACAACTTCCTTGTAACAACCTCAATACACTTCTTATATAATTATTATTTTCTTATATTTATTATAACATATCTATATACACTTGTCACTTTTGTAAATATTCCCAAAAACCTCAATAAACTTGACAAAAACCTATAAATCCGTTATTCTATAAGAGTGCGTATATTATAAAATAAAGAGGTAAAAACAAATATGGCAAAGAGCAAAAAGTATGACGATAATTCAATAGTATCATTAAAAGGTGCAGAACGAGTGCGTAAAAGACCAGGGGTAATTTTTGGTTCTGACGGCATAGAGGGTTGTTGCCATTCTTTTTTTGAAATTTTGTCAAACTCCATAGATGAGGCTCGTGAGGGCTTTGGTAGTGAGATTAGAATAACCAAAAAAGATAATAATGAAATAGTTGTACAAGACTTTGGACGTGGTATCCCCGTTGGATATAATGAAACTGAGGGCAAATATAACTATGAGCTTGTGTTTTTAGAACTTTACGCCGGTGGAAAATACGCCAATAATCAAGGTGATAACTATACATATTCTCTAGGTCTTAACGGGCTTGGACTTTGTTCAACGCAGTACGCAAGTCGCTATATGAATGTTGAAATTTGCCGAGATAATAAAATATATACACTAGGTTTTGAGCGAGGAGAACTTGCCACAACTTTAACTGAAACAGAAACAACAAGTAAACAAACAGGTACAAAAATCACTTGGTTACCTGATGATGAAGTGTTTACTGATATAAATATACCAAAGGAGTATTTACTAAGGGTTGTTAAAGAACAAGCCATTGTAAACGCTGGTATAACTTTCAAAGTTAATATAGAAAATGAGGACTATGTTTTCTTTTATGAAAAAGGTATAGAAGAATATGTTGAGGAAATCGCCGATAATAAAAATATTTCTGATATAGTCACTTTTTATAAAGAGGACAAGGGTAAAGATAGAGCCGACAAGGCAGAATATAAGCTAAAGTACAAAGTTGCTTTCACCTTTTCAAAGGATACAAGCCTTATAAACTATTTTCATAATAGTAGCTTTTTAGCCTATGGAGGTAGCCCTGATAAAGCTGTAAAAAATGCCTTTGTTTTTGCCGTTGATAATTACCTTAAAAATAATAATTTATATACAAAAAATGAAAAGAAAATTACTTTTACAGATATAGAAGATAGCTTGATACTTGTTTTATCATCACATTCAACAGAAACAAGCTACGAAAACCAAACAAAGAAATCTATTACAAATAAATTTATACAAGAATCAATAACTAGCTTTTTAAGAGAAGAACTTGCTATTTATTTTACTGAAAATCTTAATCATACAACGATTATTATGCAACAGATTTTGATTAATAAAAGAAGTCGTGAACAAGCCGAAAAAACAAGAATTTCTATAAAGAAAAAGCTTACAAGCTCCATAGATATTAACAATCGTGTAAAGAAGTTTGTTAACTGTGAAACTAAGGATAAAAATATTCGTGAACTATATATAGTTGAGGGAGATTCGGCACTTGGTGCGTGTGTACAAGGCAGAAACGCTGAATTTCAAGGGATTATCCCCGTTCGTGGTAAAATACTAAATTGCCTTAAAGCCGATTATGATAAGATTTTCCAATCTGATATTATTGTAGACTTACTTCGTGTACTTGGCTGTGGCGTTGAAATAAACAGTAAACACAACAAAGATATAGAAACTTTCGACCTTGAAAAACTTAACTGGGCAAAAGTTATAATATGTACCGATGCAGACGTTGACGGCTTCCAAATCCGTACCCTTATACTTGCTATGTTGTACAGACTTACCCCTACTTTAATTGATGAGGGCAAAGTTTTTATAGCAGAAAGTCCACTTTTTGAGATTACTTCAGGTAAAGACATTTATTTTGCCTATTCAGATGCCGAAAAAAACAAAATTTGTAAGGGCCTTAAAACCTTTAAACTACAACGTTCTAAAGGACTTGGTGAAAATGAGCCTGATATGATGTGGCAAACTACAATGAACCCTGAAACAAGACGTCTTGTATCTGTTTTACCTACGGATATTGAGGAAACTTCACAAGTTTTTGATATGCTCCTAGGTGACGATATTCAAAGCCGTAAAGACTATATAGCAGAATATGGCGAAAACTATATAGATATGACTGATATGAGTTAACTTTCGAAAAGTTTCACCAAAGCAACACCTAATCAACTACTAGAAAAGGTATACTTACTATGAAAAATTCTAAAACAAGTAAAAATATAAAAGAAAAAAAGGAAAACCTAATACGAAAATCTATTACAGATACACTTAAAGAAAACTATATGCCCTATGCAATGAGTGTTATAGTTTCTCGTGCTATCCCTGAAATAGACGGCTTTAAACCCTCTCACCGTAAACTTTTATACACAATGTATAAAATGGGTCTACTTAACAAAGATAGGGTGAAATCTGCTGATATAGTAGGACAAACTATGGGACTTAACCCCCATGGCGACTCGGCAATTTACGAAACTATGGTACGTCTTACTCGTGGTAACGGGAGTTTGCTCCACCCCTTTGTTGATAGTAAGGGGAACTTTGGACGTTCTTTTTCAAAGGATATGGCTTATGCAGCACCTCGTTATACTGAGGCAAAACTCGATGAAATATGTAAACTGATTTTTACAGATATTGATAAGGATACTGTTGATTTTGTACCAAACTATAACGGCAAAACAACTGAACCCCTACTCTTACCAACAAGTTTCCCAAATATTTTAGTCACTCCAAACCTTGGTATAGCCGTAGGTATGGCGTCAAATATCTGTTCATTTAACTTAACAGAAGTTTGTGAAACTACCATTGCACTACTTAAAAATCAAAACCATGAAGTTGCAAAAACCCTTATCGCACCAGACTTTACAACAGGTGGAGAGCTTATATATAACAAGGAGCAACTTGCCAAAATATATGAAAGTGGTGTCGGTTCTTTTCGTGTACAAGGTAAATGGAAATATAACAAAAAAAATAACTCAATTGAGATTATAGAAATCCCCTACACTACTACCATAGAGGCGATTATTGATAAGATTATTTCCCTTGCGAAAACTAATAAACTTCGTGAAGTAAACGACGTACGAAACGCAACGGATAGAATGGGTCTAAAAATCACTATCGACCTTAAAAGAGGTAGCGATAAGGATTTGGTAATGGCTAAGATTATGAAACTTACCCCTTTATCTGATACATTTTCTTGTAACTTCAATGTGCTTATAGACGGTCGCCCACAAGTTCTAGGTGTAAAAGAACTTTTACTTAACTGGATAGAGTTCCGTACAAGTTGTATCACTCGTACCCTACTTTTTGATAAAAATAAACTTACTCAAAGACTATATTTATTACAAGGTCTTGAGAAAATTATGCTAGATATAGACAAGGCAATTGCTATAATTCGTAAGACTGAAAAGGATAAGGACGTTGTACCAAATCTATGTAAGACTTTTGAGATTAACGAAGTCCAAGGCGAATTTATAGCCGAAATCAAACTTCGTAACCTTAACAAAGAGTATTTACTTAATAAAATTAGTGAGATTGATAAAATTCAAAAAGAATTAGATAATATAAACAAAACCCTTGATGACGGCAAACTCTTAAATAAAATAATTATAAAAGAGCTAAAAGCTGTTATAAAAGACTTTGGTGCTCCTCGTAAAACTCAAATAATTGAAGAAGAAGAACATATAACTCTTGATGAAAAAGAGCTTATACCTGACTTTGAGGCTATGTTCTTCCTATCATCAGAAGGATATATCAAAAAAGTACCTATGAACTCTTATAGAATGGCAAACGACCATAAGCTTAAAGATTTAGATACACAACTATTAGAGCTTAAAGGGGACAACAAAAGTACTTTAGTGTTTTTTACAGACACACAAAAGGCATATACTATAAAAGCCTATGATTTACCAGAGCAAAAAGCCTCAAACCTAGGTGATTATTTACCGAACTTTTTAGGTCTTGAGTCCGATGAAAAGGTTATTTATATGTGTCTTACTGATGATGACTTTAAAGGCGAAATGATTTTTGTTTACGAAAACGGCAAAGTTGCTCGTGTTCCTTTTTCTTCCTATAAAAGTAGCCGTAAAAAGCTTCTAAATGCTTTCTACCAAAAGACTAAACTTGTCTATTTAGAACATATTTTAGAAGATGAAAAACTACTTATTTTAAGAGATGACTTAAAGGGCGTTGTCATAAACACAAGCCTTATATCCCTTAAACAAACACGCTCAACTCAAGGCATTTCCGTACTTACTCTAAAGAAAAACTCCCTTTGTGAAAAGGCAAGTTTATACAAAAACTTAGACGAACAAACTCAAAAGGAACTTAGCTTTTTAGAAACAACAAAAGTTCCCTCAGCAGGTAAGTTTATAACAGATATGGAAATCTCTAGCTATTTAGATACCTTATCATAAAAGTTACCCCCCTACACAATATAATGGGACTGTAAAAAATATCACATTATGTGAATTTCCTTACAGTCCCTTTTTTTATGGCCTCACCCACAAAATATAGAAAAATCCATATTTTAAACCTTAAAACTTCTGCAACTTTTAAAAAAGTTGCCATAATCTTTATTTAAAATGCACTTAGTGCATTTTTTTTAAGTTTTTAGTCAAGTTTTTTTCAAAAAACTTGTAGGTTTGGACAAAGTCCAAGAAACCTTGTGTCCAAGAAGCCTTGTAGGTTTGGACAAAGTCCAAGAAGCCTTGTAGGTTTGGACAAAGTCCATATAGCCTTTAAAAATCCCTTTTCCCTCTTACTATCCTCTTTCAACCACAAGAAAAAACCGACTTTCCAAAAGGAAAATCGGTTTTTCTTTATAAACTCTAGGAAATTTATATATCCATTGTATTGTATATGATATATCTTTAATAAATATTACTTAACCATAAAGCTAACAAATCTTTCAACAACTGCAGAAACTTCTGCTCTTGTTGCGTTATTGCTAGGATTTAAGTTATTGTTACTACCTTGAATTAAGCCATTTGTAATAGCCCAGTCCATAGCGTCAGAAGCCCAGAAAGAAACTTCTGCTGAATCATTGAAATATGATTGACTAGAGCTACTTGTATCAAGGTTTGCATAGTTTGCATAGTTGTACATCATAACAGCAAGTTGCTCACGAGTAATATCATCGTTAGGTCTAAAGTTACCGTCACCAGTACCGTTGATTACACCAGCGTTTGCAGCCCAACCTACACTATCAGCATACCAAGCGTTAGAAGGAACATCATCAAAGCTACTTGTTCCACTGTTTCCGTCGTCTAATCTCATAAGAACAGTTGCAAGCATAGCACGGCTCATGTTTTCGTTTGGAGCGAACTCACCTTGTGAAACTCCCTCAAACAACTCATGGCTAGTTACAAAATCAACACTATTATCAAACCAAGAACTATCAGAAACATCATTAAACTCTTTAGAGTTATTTACAACTTTAAGTTCACAAGAACCGTTAAGAAGAGCATAAGCCGTACCGTTTTCTACAACAGACTTTTTAACAATTGTTTCGTTACCAAACTGGTCAACAGCAACAAGTACATCGCCATATCCAAGTTCAGGCAACTCAACCTTAACACCGTCCTTAACATTAGTAATTAAACCGTTTTCGTTAGAAATAGCGATTACTAAAGAACCCTCATTTTTAGTTAAACTTACGTTAACATTGTCACCCTCGCCACTTGCAAGTTGTGATACAACACTGTTGTTTAATGATACATTACCAAAGCCCTCAACATTAACATTTAAAATTGAATCAAAACTTACATCACTAAGCTCTTGTACCTTATCATTTGGTATATCAACGCTAACAACATTTGAGTCACTAGGAACGTCTTTAACATTTATAGTAACTTCGTTTGTAGAACTGTTAAGCCCAAGTTCTTGCTCGTCGTCTTCAAGACCAACTACATAGTTACCGCTTTCATCAACTTCTCCAACAACATCAAACACAGTTTTTATAATTACATCATCATCTTCATCATCAGTATCAGTATTATCACTACTATTTGAGCTTGAACCTGAATCATTGTCGTTGTCATTATCGCTATCGCTATCATTATCGTTATCATCAGTATCTGTATCAGTATCAGTATCTGTATCTTCTTCTGTAACAGTAAGTTTAACAGTTACACTTGACTCATTTCCAGCCTCATCTGTTGCCGTATAAACAAACTCATATGTACCAGCTTCTGTTGGCTTATATGTACCCTCAACAACTTTTCCGTCTAAAGTAATTACATAACTCACTTCTTCATCAACATTATCAGTAACTGTTGCCGTTGGAAGTGTAAACTCCTCGCCTAAAGTTATCTCAAACTCTGTTTTATCAAGTTTTATAACTGGTGCCTCTTTATCTTCTTCTGCATCTTTATATACAGCCGTTAAAGTTACATCACCCTCTGGCATTGTGAATGTAAGTGGGTTTGCCGTTACGTCATCAACTGTAACTCCTTCAACTTCCCATTTATCGAACTCTTTGCCCTCTTCTGGTTCATCAGCCTCTACAGTAACACTTGCTCCTACTATTGCAGCACCTGATGTGATACCACTTGTAACCTTACCACCGTTTACAGTAACTGTGTATTCTTTATCTTCTTCTGGATCAACAACTTCTTCTGCATCTTTATATGTAGCCGTTAAAGTTACATCACCCTCTGGCATTGTGAATGTAAGTGGGTTTGCCATTACGTCAACAACTGTAACTCCTTTAACTTCCCATTTATCGAACTCTTTGCCCTCTTCTGGTTTATCAGCCTCTACAGTAACACTTGCTCCTACTATTGCAGCACCTGATGTAGTGCTACCACTTGTAACCTTACCACCCTTTACAGTAACTGTGTATTCTTCTACTGCTGCAGCACTAACTTCTAAAATTGCAGTTGCCTCTGCACTGTTTACAGCCTCATCAGTTGCAGTGTAAGTTATAGTGTATGTTCCCTCGTGACTTGGAGTAAAAACTCCATTCACATGAATTTTGTTAGCATCATCATCTTCATGAGTAATTTCAATTTCAACTGAAACAGCATGACCATTAATTTTATCATCTGCATTATCACTTGTAGTAGGAGTTGGAAGTTTAAATTCTTCCCCTACTGTACCATTATGTTTTTCATCAACTTTAATTGTTGGTGCTTGAACATCTTTATAATTTGCTGTAACAGTTGTATTACTATCTGGCATATCGAATGTTAATGTATTGTTTACATCTACTGTACCTTCTATACCTGTCCATTCTCCAAATTCAAAGCCCGTATGATAATCTTCAACAGGCTTTATAATAACTTCTGAACCAACTTTTACATCTAAATCCTCAGTAGAAGTAATCATATCAGTTACACTTTTGTCAACCTCTCCGTCAACAACATCTAAAACAGCAGTTTCAACTATATTCCATATATATTGTTTTGTATTATTTTCATTAACAACACTTTCCCATGCTTCTGTTTCAGGTGTTACAACCCAACCTTTCATTTCTACAGTAGCATCCTCCCCATCAGCATCAGTCCAAATTTTTGAGTCCTCACCTAAACTACCACTTACAAGTGTGAAATTAGGATCTTTTGTAACAACTTTGCCTTTTGTAACGTTTACAGCACCCCAACCATTACCAGAAGTATTAAAACCAGTCGCCGTAACAGTTGAACCGTTTACAGTTAAAGCAGTACCCTTAAAACCACTAACTGTCACGTTTTCAAGAGTTGCATTACTTTCATAAACATGAATACCATGTTTAACGTCACTCTCATTTTTTAAAGTTAAGTCACTGATTGTAACATCAGCAGCTCCTGAAACTTGAATAAATGAAGTTACACCATTTACTAAATCTCCATCTACAGTAATCGTATTACCCTTGCCTTCAATTGTCAGATTTTTATTATTAATAAAAATCACACCTAAATCAGCACCATCTATTAGTGTATCTTCTGAAACATCAATAGTTACATTTTCAGTAATTGTTATAGTCGCACCGTTTTCAGCTACATCTACAGCTTCTTGTAAAGTTTCATATGTCTCACTACCAATTGCAAATGAATCAGCACCCTCTACTGCAGTATCAGATGTACGTTGAACACCACTTCTAACTTCTTTTGCCACAACTTTTTGTGAGTCTTTTTGAACAGGTTCAGCCGCCAAAACAACCGTCGAGTTCAGAGCTATAACACCTGCTAACATCAATGGAATCTTTCTTTTCATATAAATTTCCTCCTATTATTTATAACTTTTTTTGTTTCCTAAGACAAAAAACTTTCGGAAAACTAGTCAAATACTTTCAGCTTTCCCACATAAGCCAATTATACAATATTTTAATAAAAAAAAGACCAAAAAATTACAAACGGTAAAAAAAAGGAGCAAACGGTTAAATTGATTTTGTGAAAAGATGTATAAACCATAAAATTGTAAAAAGCTCTATATTCCTTTAAATTACTTGATTTTTATTGACAAATATAATAAATTTGGTATAATTAATATAGAATGTTTTTTTATCAATAACTAAAAAAATACTAAAAAGTATAGTTTAATCTATCTCATAAAATAGCCAAGGAAGGTATATACTATGATAAATATAGGTATAGTTGATGACAACAAAATTTTTGTGAATTTAATAAGCGAAAAAATAGAAAAATATTTTAAGGAAAACGATTTAGAATGTTCTATATACACATATTGGGACCCTAAAGAATTTCTTAACGATTTTCAAAAGAATGAAAATAAGTTTAATTATATTTTTTTAGACTATGATATGCCAGAGATTAACGGCTTAGAACTTGGTAGAAATCTTAGATTATTAGATAAAGACTTTAAGCTTATATACATAACATCTCTTGATGAGAAAGTATATCAGTGCCTTAAAAACAATGTATATAGATTTATAAGAAAATCTAAGTTACAAGAAGAATTACAGGACTGTTTAGATAGTATAAACGATTTAGAAACCCTAGTGACCAAAGCTACTTTTTACACAACAATCAACCCTATCACAGTACCTTTTAACGTTATAACTTATATAGAAACAACAAATAAAAAGTTTTATCTCCACACATTGGATTTTGAATTCACCTTAAGAAAAACTACTTTGAAAGATATATACGACATTCTACCAAAAGAAGATTTTGTTTATATATCAAAAGGTATAATCCTAAACCTTAACAATGTAAAGGATATACAAAAACTTGATGTAACTTTAAAAAATGATGAAGTTATTTATATATCTAGACGCAAACAAAAAGAGGTGACGTTTGCTTATTTAGCAAAAAAAGCTACTATTTTGTAAGAAATGGCATAAGTGAGGTTTCCATGATTTATTTTATAACTTTATTCTTTAATACAATATTGTTTACTATATTTTTATGTTTTTTAGAATATGTACTTGGTATAAAAGAAAAATATCAAAATTTAAAAGTTTTTACATATAAGAATGTTAAAATAAGTAAAACTAGTTTAGTACAAACTGTTTTTGATTTTTTACCAATGAGTTTGTTAGCAAGTGCCATTATTGTTATATGTACCCATCTTTATATAATAGGCTATATAGGTTTTGCTACAAAAAATTTATGTTACATTATTTTAGAAACATTCATTTTAGTGTTTTTTTTCAATGGTAAACTTTTCATAAAAGTATTTGTTTTTTTTACGTATTATATATTTTCAAATTACATAGAACTGTTTTATGTGTCTATTTTTAATTTTTATGATATTTTCCAAATGATACCTCAATTCGATGATGTATACTTTTCTTTCTATATGTTTGTTGAAATATTTGTTTTACTTTTAAGTTATTCAACTTTGGCTACTACACTTTGGTTTTTAGCTAAAAAAAGATTAATATCATATAAGTCTTTAGATTATGATTTTAATAAAACTTTTGTTTTTTTAGTTTTTATTTTTATACCACAATCTTTTTTTCTACGACATATATTTTTTAATTATACCTCCACTTTTTTCAGGTTACTTGTTATAACATTATCCCTTTTAATAATAAGTTGTCTAACTATAATTTTATACATAATGCGAAATTATACTACTAATCACGAATATGTAAATAACCTAAAATTTATTAGAAATAAGATAAATGACTTTGAATATTATAAAAACATAACAAAAATATATATAGATAATGTTTCAAAAATGCACCACGATGTTAGCAACCATAACGTCTTGTTGCTCAATCTTATAGACTCTGGTGAATATTCAGAGGCTAAAAACATTTTATTAAATTTAAATAACGAGTTATCAGGAGTTCTAAAACCTCTTGATACAGGAAACTCAATCCTTGACATAATTTTAAGTCAAAAAAAATCAATAGCTATGTCAAAAAACATTAACTTTGAATATTCACTTAAATTAATAGACGATATAAATATTAATCAAAAGGACTTCTCAAGTCTAATATTTAACATCTTAGACAACGCACTTGAAAGTGCCGAAAAATCAGAAAACCCAACCGTTCACTTTAAGATTGTATCAAAAAACAAAGTTGTAAGCATAACTTGTGATAACAGTACAGAAAACTCATCAATAGCAATGTCCAATATTACAAATAAGCAAACATCTAAGCACGACAAAGAAAACCATGGCTTAGGTATAAGTATAATCGAGTATATTGTGGACAAACATCAAGGTTTTTACAAGTACCAACAAGAGTCTGATACATGTATATCCTTAAATATAGTTATCTCAACTTTGAGTAGCTTGTAACAGTGAAATCAGTTTTACTTTAAAACCTTAAAACCCTACAACTTTTAAAAAAGTTGTCATAATCTTTATTTAAAATGCACTTAGTGCATTTTTTTTAAGTTTTTAGTCAAGTTTTTTTCAAAAAACTTGTAGGTTTGGACAAAGTCCAAAAAGCCTTGTAGGTTTGGACAAAGTCCAAGAAGCCTTGTAGGTTTGGGCAAAGTCCAAGAAGCCTTTAAAAATTCCTTTTAACTCTTACTATCCTCTTTCAACCACAATAAAAAACCGACTTTCCAAAAGGAAAATCGGTTTTTCTTTAATACTAGAAAATTTATGTATTTGTATATAATTACATAAAACAAATATTACTTAACCATAAAGCTAATAAATCTTTCAACAACGGCAGCAACTTCTGCTCTTGTTGCATTATCTTTAGGGTTTAAATTATTGTTGTTACCTTGAAGTATACCATTTGAAACAGCCCAGTCCATAGCATCTGTAGCCCAGAATGAAATATCACTTGAGTCACTAAATGAAGAACTACCATAACCACTTGTATCAAGACCTGCATAGTTTGTATAGTTGTACATCATAACAGCAAGTTGCTCACGAGTAATGTCATCGTTAGGTCTAAAGTTACCGTCACCTGTACCGTTGATTACACCAGCATTTGCAGCCCAACCTACACTATTAGCATACCAAGCGTTAGATGGTACATCATCAAAGCTACTTGTTCCACTATTTCCGTCATCTAATCTCATAAGAACAGTTGCAAGCATAGCACGGCTCATGTTTTCGTTTGGAGCGAAAACGCCTTGTGAAACCCCCTCAAACAACTCATGACTACTTACAAAGTCAACACTGCTATTATACCAAGAGCCATCAGAAACATCACCAAACTCTTTAGCGTTGTTTATAACTTTAAGTTCGCAAGAACCGTTAAGAAGTGCATAAGCAGTACCGTTTTCTATAAGAGACTTTTTAACGATTGTTTCGTTACCAAACTCATCAACTACAACAAGTACATCACCAGCTGAAAGCACTGGGATTGCAACTTTAACGCCGTCTTTTATACCAGTAATTAAGCCGTTTTCATCTGAAATAGCAATAACAAATGAATCTTCTGTTTTAGATAAAGTTACATTAACTTCATCAACACTTGATTTCGCAAGTTGTGATACAACACCTTTACCAAGTGTTACACTACCGAAGTTTTCAACATTTATTTTAACTGAAGATGTAGCACTTGCATTATTTAACTCCTTAACAACATCAGTTGGTAAGTTTACACTTACAACAGAAGCATCTGCAGGAACATCTTTAACATTTATAACTATATCATTTGCAGAATTATTAAATCCGTAGTCTTTGCCCTTATCTTCAATAGAAACTACATATTTACCATTTTCATCAACTTTACCAACAACATCAAACACTGTTTGAACTACGTCATCATCTTCGTCATCATCTTCTGTTTTATTGCTAGAACTACCGTTGTTGCTTGAGTTGTCATCATCATCGTCATCGTCGTCACTATCGATTGCACCGCCTGAAGTGTTGTCGCCACCGTCAATTGCACCGCCTGAAGTGTTATCGCCACCGTCAATTGCACCACCTGAAGTAGTAGTTACATCGCTTTTTAATAAGTTAATTACAACGCTTTCAGAATCTTCTGAACCTGGAGCAACTGCTGCCGCTGAAACAATAACAGTTGAATTAAGTGCAACGATTGTAGCTAGAAGTAATGTTAATTTTCTTTTCATATAAATCCTCCTTAAAACTCAAAATATATTTTATTTAGCATAATCAAAAACTGATTTTTGCCATATAGAATCACAAGTATCATGTATAACAATATTTTTTAATTTGTTATACATGATTACCTTAACGTTTTGATTATACTATATTTTGTATAGAAAAACAACATTTTAGGACAAGCCGTCAAAAATGACCCTAAGTGGTAAAAAATATTGACAATTAGTTTCTAAAAAGTTATAATTATTGTATAAAGTATGTTGATCTTAGAGGTGGGTTTCATGATTAATATAAGTATTGTAGATGATAACAAATATTTTCTTGATTTTATAGAAAGTAAAATATCATCTTTTTTAGAAGAAAATGAGATAGAATTTCATATATATAGGACAACAAATCCAGAAGCTATAATTGATATGTTTTCAAATATAGTTTTTGATTATGTTTTTTTAGATTACGATATGCCAGAACATAACGGCTATGAAGTTGGCAAAATATTACGATCAAAAGATAAAAACTTTAAGTTAATATACGTTACAACACTTGAAGAAAAAGTATTTAGCTGTATAGAAAACAATATATATCGATTTATTAAAAAAACAAATTTTGAAAGTGATCTAGAAAACTGTTTAGTTGCTATAAAAGACGATCTGAAACATAATTTGCCAGTTATTTTCGATACAAATGTTGGCGAAATTGGTATACTACCTTTTAATATTTTATATATGGAAATAATGAAAAAAATAGTTTATATAAAAACGCTAAACGAATTATATGCTCTTAAAAAAACTACATTAACTCAAACATATGAAAATCTTAACTCAAAGCTTTGTGTATATATATCAAAAGGCGTTATAGTTAACCTTAGAAATGTTAAATCTATTGATAAAAACCAGTTAATTTTAATAGATAACCAAAAACTGTTTATATCAAGAAGCAATGTAAAAAACGTTACTTTTTCATACTTTGAATATAAAGAAAAAGGTGAATAATATGGGTTTTTCATTTATTTTACTATCCTTTATATCCTCATTCACATTGTATACAATAGCTATGATTTTTTTTGATGCAACCTTAGGCATGAAGGATAGACATAGTAAATTAAAATTATCAAATCTAATAAATTTAAGTAATCTAAACCCCTATTTTGTTAAGGTTATAGATTTTTTACCATTTACATTTTCGATTTCTGCATTTTTTTTATTAATACATTATTTAAATTACACTTCAATTATGCCATACTTTTTCAAGTCGATTAGCTACATTATTGTTGATATTTCTTTACTTCTTTTTTTCAAAGGAACTTTTAAGCAAAAACTTTTTGTTTATTTTGTAAACCAAATTACTATTTTATCCTCAGAATTGTTTTACTCAGCAATAATATCTATTATGACAAATATGAATACTCATAATTCACTTAGTTTAAATGTTCTAATTTTAACATTTGCATATCCAACATATGGCTTTTTTTTGCATTATTTTCTACAAGATAACCTTATTCCACAAGATGAGTTAAATAAAAAACATAACTCCCTCTTTACAATACTAGTTTTTTTAATATTTCCACAAATACATTTAATATGGCATGTATCTGTACTTTATAGAACTAAAACTGTCTATTTTCTTTCTATAATCTTCCTTACAACAACCTTTTTAGCCTTTTGTATATTCTTAAAAATAATAAAAAAAACTATTATAAGTACAAATTTAATAAATAACATGAAAATTATTCAAAATAAGATAGATGATTATGAGCAGTATAACGAAACTACTGAAACTTACATTAATGAAATACGAAAAATAAACCACGATATCGAAAACAATGTACAACTGGTACATTCCCTTATAGGAATAGGCGAATTAGAAGCCGCAAAGGAAATATTAAACAGTATTAGCGAAAAGTCTAAGGAAATAACAAAACCAATAAATAGTGGAAACGCTGTAATTGATATAGTTCTAGGGCAAAAAATCGTACATGCCTATACTATGTCAAAAAACCTTAAGATACATTATAACATTACTCTACTTGAAAAAGTAAACATAAGCCAAAATGAACTTTCTAGTATACTGTTTAACCTACTCGATAACGCAATAGAAAGTGCTATACCTTGCAAAAATCCAAGAATAAACTTTAATCTATTATGCAACAAAGAGGTCCTAAGTATAAACCTTACAAACTCTTGCCAAAACCCTGAAGTCGCCCTAAAAAATATAAAAAATTATACTACAACAAAGGAAAACAAGGAAACCCACGGCATAGGTTTAAAAATAATTGATTATATTGTGGAAAAATATTCAGGCACATACAAATTCGAGGTAAAAAACAACGAGTTATCTATTAAACTATTTCTAAAAAACAACATTTTATAAAACAGAAATCAGTTTTACAAAAGACCTTTTGGACTTCGTCCAAACCTACAAGGCTTCTTGGACTTTGTCCAAACCTACAAGGCTTCTTGAAAAAAACTTGACTAAAAACTTTAAATAAATGCACAAAGTGCATTTTTGAATAAAAATTTGTCAACTTTTAAAAATTTATTTCCGTTATTTTATAAAACTATGTATTGCTTTTATACCCACTCTATGGTATAATAATTTAGATACGTAGCTACATTAATACAGCTACATATTAAAATATTGCAATTTACGAAGTAAATTGCAATCTAACATAATCCTACGGGGGTGTACTGGCTTTCGACGGGGGTTATGAATAAAAAGTAAGCCTTTCGAAACCTACAAATTCGTTAAAATGTAGAAAAATATAAGAATAAA
>JBKEBX010000028.1:0-38551 GCA_047973385.1 Lachnospirales bacterium
CCAACAGATAAACTTAAGATACAAGAGGGGGTTGCTCTTTTAAATGAACACAATATACCTCTTGAAAATATAATTGTACACGCTCCTTATATTGTGAACCTTGGAAATCCAGATGATGATAAATGGAATTTTTCAATAGAATTTTTGAAAAAAGAACTAAAAAGAGTTGAAGATATTGGAGCAAAATATCTCGTTTTGCATCCTGGTTCATTTCACAAAGATACAAATTTAGAGTACGGAATTGATAGAATTGCAAAGGGACTTAATGAAATTCTTAAAGATAATACTTCCGTTGTAATTTGCCTTGAAACTATGGCTGGAAAGGGTAAAGAGGTAGGCAGAAATTTTTCAGAGATTAAAGCTATTATCGATAAAGTAGATAAAAAAGAAAACGTTGCTGTTTGTGGTGATACTTGTCATATCCATGATAGTGGCTATGATATAGTTAATGATCTTGAAGATGTTTTAAAGGATTTTGATGAAATTATTGGACTTGAGCTTCTTAAGGTTTTTCATATAAATGGTAGCTTAAATCCACGTGGTGCAAAAAAAGATAGACATGCAAATTTAAGTGCAACAGAAGATAATCCTAAGGGAGTAGACTATATAGGACTTGAAACTGTAAAAAAAATTGTATGGCATGAAAAACTTAAAAATACAATTTTTATTTTGGAAACACCTTGGCTAGATAGTAAAACTAATTTATATAAAGAAGAAATTGAGGCACTTAGAAGTTATGAGTAAAGTTGTTTTTGTAAGTGGTGGGACAAAGGGAATAGGTAAAGAAATTGCTCTTTATTTTGCAAATAAAGGGTTTATTACAATTATAAATGGTTACAGTGATATAGAGGCTTTTGAAAGTACAGTTAAACAGTTAAAAAATATAAATCCACAAAACCATGGTTATATAGGTGACTTATCTAAACATGAAACCACTTTAAAAATTTTAGATTTAGTATATGAAAAATACGGTAAAGTAGATGTTTTAATAAATAATCTTGGTAAAACAGAATTCAGCCTTTTTTCATCAAGTAACATATCAAACATTAGAACTTTAGTTGATAATAATTTGTATGGATATATAAATCCAACTCATTACATAACTAAGCATATGATAAAAGAAAAATCGGGAGTAATTATAAATATTTCCTCTGTTTTTGGGGAAGTTGGTGCATCTTGTGAAGTTGCGTATTCAGTTTCAAAGGGAGCGATTAACACTTTTACCCAAGCTCTAGCTAAAGAACTTGCTCCTTCTAATATTTTAGTTAACGCTATTGCACTGGGGTTTTGTGATACAAATATGAATAGTTATTTAAGTGAACAGGAAAAAACTGAATTATGTAATGATATTCCTCTTGGGAAAAGCTGTGAACCGATTGAAGTTGCAAAACTATGCTATTATTTAGCTTGTGAAAATAGATATATTACAGGGCAGATTATTCGCCAAGATGGTGGTTGGATATAAGGTCGCCTCTATACAAAAAGGCAACAAGAAAAAGCTTATCCCCTTTTTGTATAGGTAATGTTTAGTTATTATTTTTTTTGAATTTGTTCACCACTATAAGATATTTCATAATTATCTTTGTAAATCATATTTCCTATGGTGTCAAAGGAATAACCTTTGTTTTTAAGTTCATCTATTATAATTTCAAGAGATTTTGGAGTTGTCTTTGTGCCTGAATGGAACAAAATTATACTACCATTGTTAAGGTTTTTGTTGTTGATTACTTGGTTGACCTCATAATCAACGCCTTTATTAAGCCAGTCATGACTATCAACGTCCCACTGAATTACATATGTATCAGTATCTTTTGCAGCAGTCATAAGAATGTTGTTATATTCGCCATAGGGAGCCCGAAAAAGATTTATGTCTATGTCAAGCAACTCTTTAGCCTTACGCTTAACTTCCGTTATCTCTTTTTTGTTTTCTTCATAGTTCAGCTCATTAGCATGTTTATGTCTATCTCCATGACTTGCGATTTCGTGACCTTCATTATATATTGCCTTAACAATTTCAGGATTATCATCAATCCAATATCCACAAATGAAAAATGTTGATTTGATATTATTTTCTTTTAAGATGTTTAAAATATCAAACATATCGAAACTTTCCCAAGCTAAATCAAAAGTTATAGCAACTTTTTTTTCATCAGTTTTAACTCTGTATATTGGTATAATTTTTTCCTCACCTAAAACCTCTTTTGTATAAAGTGATGTTATGGAACTTGCTATACTTATAAAGCAAATAAAATAACATATAAAAGTAAGTGTATTTAGGATTTTTTTCATTTTTGACCTCTTTTTATAATGTTAGTAGTATTTTATGCTATAAAAATATAAAAATAACAAAAAAAGAAAAATCCTAAGATTTTTCTTTTAAAATAAAATGTTGTGCAATCCAATTATAATACTACTATAATATTAATATTAAAAAAACTAATTACTATTTTTCTTTATATCTTTAACTTTTTTATCATTTTCCCTTGCAACTTCTTTATACTTTAAATAATTATATAAGCTACCAGTGCTTAAAAAGTCATTCCAGTAATTATCATTCATTTTCAACACCACCTTTTTTATAATAATATTGTGGCTTGTTAAAGAAAGAAATATACAGATAAAAAATTTAATTGGCAACGCTTAAAAACATGTTTTGCAAGTAAGGTAAATTTATTATGATGAAGATGTTAAAATGTATGGTGATAAAAGTGAGCCAAAAGCTTCAAGGTTTCTTGATTGTATATAAACTGTGCCTTTGCCTGTAAATTTTATAACGATACCTTCGCCACTTTTAAAGCCAAAAGTTCCAGATGCCATTTTTGCAGAAGAAGTAAGTGTACTGTCCCAAGCAACAACATGACCATTATCAAATATAAGAGGGTTGCTTTCCGAAACTTCATAGGAAATTATTTCACCAAATCCATTTATAAGCAAATCTCCTGTACCACTTGTTTTCATATTAAAAAATCCGCCAGTGCCGCCTAAAAGTGCTGTTGATAATTTTTTTTGTCTTTCCATTTTTAAGTCAATTGAAGAATCACAAGCTAAAAAAGCACCATCGTTTAATGTATATTGTTTTTCTCCACATTTTAAGTTTACGATTGAACCTATTTTTCCGGGAGCAACACCGATTTCAGAGCCATCACTATTTGAAGTTGCCGTAGTAATAAACATACTCTCGTTAGCAACAACAGATTTAGCAATAGATTTCATAAGACCACCGTTTGTTTTACCTTCAAGTTCAATATGCTGACTGTGGTATATCATAGAGCCACGTTCAATACGTATTCTTTCACCCTTATTTAACAGAATTTTTGCAATTGGTGTTGATGTTGACTTTGAAACTACATAATTCATATCTTTACACCGTCCTTTTATTTTGTTTATGGTACTTTAAAGAAAGTATATCACTTTTATAAGCTTAAATCAATAATTTTAGTAAAGTTTAAACTTTTATTTTTTTGTTGCGTATATGTTTATGAATATGTTGATTGACATTGAATAAATGTATAGGATGGTGAAATATATGGAGATGTGCTATAAACACTCAAATAAAGAGAGTATACGAAATTGTGCAAGATGTGGTGTTGGTCTTTGTGAGTTGTGTGTTGATTTTGACGATGAGGGTAATATAATTTGTAACGAGTGCAAAAACAAAGTTAAGGCTAAGGAAAGTAAAGATATTGAGCTTGTTTTTGACGCTGATGAAAAAGTTAAGGCAGAAATTGACCAACTTAAAGACGATGTTAAAAACTTACTTGATGGTTTAGAGACTGAACTTCCTTCGAATAGCAAAAAAGAGGATACGATTGTTGAAAATATGATTAGAGAAAAAACTAATTCAAATCATAAACCAAAGACTAAAACAACAACTATATCTAGTTCGGAGTTAAATGATAAAATAGAGGAAATTGTAAACCAAAGACTTAGTGAACATGGCATTGACCCTAAAAGTAAAAGAAAAAAACCTAGAGTTCATTATAATAGTGATGGTAAAAGTGATAGACGTTATAGAAGTGTAAGCCAAAGTGAGAAATCACCGATTAATTCATTTTTTGTTTTATGTCTTGCATTTATACCTGGTTTTGCTCATATGTATATGGGACTTACGAAAGTTGGACTTTATCTGTTTTCATCATCTTTGTTACTAACTACTTTGTTTGGTGACATTGGAGATTTTAGTGAAGTAGTTGGTATGATACTATATGTATATGCATTTTGTGATGCTTTTAATGTTAAAAGTAAGCTTAAGCGAGGCGAAGAAGTTTCTGATAGCTTGAAAAAGTTTATTGCACCTTCGGTTATCTTTTTTATATTATTTATTACTTATTGTTGGGTAATCTTTATGTTAAATCTTTCATTTTAATTTAATAAAAAGAGCTGTAAAGATTGACAATTTTGTCATCTCTTTACAGCTCTTTTTGTTATGCAATTAAGCCATTTATATTACTATTCTTCAGGTAAAACTAAATTATTATCATAAACTAGTGCTTTATCTTTGGCATTGATAAATGTTATGTCGTAATAGCGAGTATTATAAAGATTTGTACTTATAAGTTCTACAAATTTTTCTTGCTCATCTTTAAGGGATATAGATAAGGGTTCTTTATCATATATATCATAGAAAAAACGAGTATCAACATATTCATAATTTTTTGATTTTGCATAGTCTAAAAAATCAAAAAACTTATTTGAATATTTATATTGAATTGTAAAAGAATCATATAATAAATCTGTTGTATTATAGGTTTCTTGATATGCTTTATTTAAATAGTCCAAAGTATTTGTATAATTACAGTTTATAGGGATAGAGTCATAAGTATCAAATGAAAATTTTAAAAGAGTTAAAGGTTTTTCAGTGTAATATCCAAAGTTATTATCATTCTCTATATCTAAAATTAAACAATCAATGAGTTCATCATTAACAGCTTTATCAAATGGATCATATTCGTCTTTGTAGTAATAATTAAATCTATCAAAATAAGTTGATATATCATTATCGTAAGTTAAAAAACTAGATGATATATAAGTAATGTTAGGATAAGTTTTAAGAGCGTCTATTGTATCTTTCTTATATCTATCACTTGTAAACAACTGATTTAACAACTCATAAACTTCTGTGTTAGAAGTATTTATAGTATATATTCTAGACAATAGATTGCCGTATTTACCATCATAGTAAATATAAAATGAATCATTACTACTTTTAAGTGTTTCGTCATAGTCTGACGTGGCTATGTCATTACCTGAATAATCTTTTGAGTTATCATTTTCTATTAAAATCTTGTGAATCTGTTTAACTAAGTCTATATCTTTTTCATCAGTAAAAATGTGGTTATAGATAGTTACAGCAGTGATTTTTTCATTCTTTGGAATATAATTTGTTAAATCTAGCCCATCAAAATAAACGATAAACATATATACAAAACTCATAACTAAAAGAACTATAAAGGATTTTACATTAAATTTTTTCTTTGTAACTGATCTAAAAAGTGTAAATATACTATATGATAGTACAGCAAAAACTAAAAATATTATAACATAAACAAAATGAGATGTAGTATAATTATTATTTATAAAGTATATGAATACACTTGTTAAAATCGATGCTGTAAAGAAAGCTGTTAGAACTGGATAAATATTAAGAATAACCTTATTATTTATAAATTTGTTTACATACTCACTTTTATATTTTTTGTAAAAAATAACAGACAAAGAAGTAAAGAGTATGATTAGCAGTGTAAAAAATAAACACATGGCAAATATCATAAAATTATATGAAAGATTAACAAATAAGTTTTCTATAAAAGCTATAAAAGGTATTCTAAAACTTACACTCTTGTTTATGAATTTTTGCATTATATCCAAGGTTAAAAGTATAAAGAAAAAGGGCATAAATAGTATTTGTAAAAAAATGATTATCTGATATACAGTTTTTCCTGTAAGAGTACCTATAAAAATCAAAAAGCTATATAAAGTCAAAGAAGCAAAAAATATAAAAAGAATAATAAATCTCATTTCAAAGAAAAATGACGATAAATGATATGACACTTCTGGTAAGCTTTGTATATATATAACTCCTATAAAGTAATTTATTCCATTTAAAACTAGAAAAGGTATAGATAGCATAAATATAATTAAAAAGAAGTTAGTTAAAAACAATTCTTTTCTTTTTATAGGTAAACCATGATAAAAATCTAGTTTTGATTTGTTATGAAAATAGTCAAACTTTATTAAAGTATAAGAAAATAAAGTAACTCCATAAATAATCGATGAGATGATAAGAAATGGAAAAAAGAAACTATTATAATTATCATATTGATTACTAGAGTATATAATGTATATGCTGAAGAAAACGGCTAAAAGTAAACATGTGTATAGAAAAAATAATTTTTTATTGTTTTTAAATTCTTGTTTTAAAAGTTTCATATTCATATTATTTTCCCTCCACTTCTAGCATGAAAAATTCCTCTTTTGTTACGTTAGTGATGTCGAAAACAATAGGGTTATGCTTGTTTATTTCTCTTTCTATTTCTTCTTTTGAATTTTCAAATATAATCGTGTGTATAGAACCTATTTTATTTTTTTCTTTAAAATTTAATTTTATATCATTTATATCAAAGTCGCCTTTAAAGCAGAGTTGAGCCTTAAAGTATTTTTCGTTTTCACCATCAAAAACATTAGAAACTTCTACTTTTTTGTTATTAACAATAACTAAAAAATCTATAAGATTTTCTATATCAGAAATGTTATGTGTTGATATAATTATACAAATGTTTTTTTCTTCAACAATGTCAATAAGATATTTTTTTATCTTTATTCTTATAAGTGGGTCAAGTCCGTCAAAGGTTTCATCAAGTATAAGATATCTTGGTACAAAGCTAAGCGTTATCATAAGTTGTGCTTGTTTTTTCATACCCTTAGAAAAAGATTTTAAACTTTTTTTAGTATCAAGTTTGAATAAATCGTTTAAGGACTCGTATAAATCATTATCAAAGGTGTTGTATATTGTTTTATAATATTTTATATTACTATCTATTGTTTCACAAGGTAAGTATGTGTTTTCATCAGGTAGATAGAATATTTCACTTTTAGCTTTTATATTTTCGTATACATCTTCATTATCTAGAGTAACGCAACCTTTATCACCTATGTAAATACCTGATAAAGTTCTGAGTATTGTAGATTTACCAGCCCCGTTTATACCAAGTATTCCGTATATTTTTGATGTTTCAAAGTTTAGAGAAATATCTTCTAAAATAAGATTATCATCAAAACTTTTATATAGATTTTTAACTTCTAACATAAATCTTCAACCCCCTCATCTATTATTTTTAAAATTTCATTTTTTGTAAGACCAATATCAAGTAAATCCTTGTAAGATTTTTTAAAATCAATCTGTAATTCTTTTAAATAGTCATTATATAATTTTTCAGGTACTTCTTTTACAAATAAACCACTTTGTGGAATATTATCAACTAAACCGTCACTTGCAAGTTCCTGATACACTTTATGAACAGTGTTAGGGTTTATAGTAAGTTCTTTTGCAAGTTCTCTAACTGATGGAAGCTTATACCCCTCTTCAAAAACTCCTATAATTATATATTTTTTTAAGATAGTATAAAGTTGTTTGTTTATAGGTATATAACTATTTTGATTTAAACTAAACATATATTACTCCTTGCTATAATTATTTTAGAATAACTGTACTAATACATTAGTACAGTTACAACTGTATTATATCAATAATACAGTTAATTGTCAATAGAAAAATATAAAATAATGAAAAACCCTTTATATTATTGAAAAATCAATATTTTTAGTAACTTTTTTATCAAAAAAAACTTTAAAAAAAGTAAAAAATATGTTATAATTAAAGGGTAGTGTTAATTTACAAATCTTTTAAAAATATCAATAAAAGTTTTGTTATGTAACATAATTTTGAATTTAAAATAATGCTTAGTTTAATATGTTACACAAATAATAAATTAGGCTTTGTATTTATTGATAAGGAGTATTATGTCAGAATATAGTGCAAATCAAATACAGGTTTTAGAAGGTCTTGAAGCTGTTAGAAAACGTCCTGGTATGTATATCGGAACTACATCTTCAAGAGGACTTCATCACCTTGTTTATGAAATCGTAGATAACGCAGTAGATGAATCCCTTGCTGGATTTTGTAACGAAATTACAGTACAAATACATGAAGATGGTTCTTTGAGTGTAAGAGATGATGGTCGTGGTATCCCTGTTGATATTCACCCTACTAAAGGTGTACCAGCTATTGATTTGGTTTTTACAACACTTCATGCAGGTGGTAAGTTTGGCGACGGTGGTTATAAAATTTCAGGTGGTCTTCATGGCGTTGGTGCATCTGTTGTAAATGCCCTTTCTAAATGGCTTGAAGTTAAAGTATATAAAGACGGTAAAGTTTATTTTCAAAGATATGAACAAGGTGATTTAGTTACACCTTTAAAAGAGATTGGTGAAAGTTCTGAAACAGGTACATTTATACAGTTTATGCCTGATGAAGAGATTTTTGAAGATACAAACTTTTTATATGAAACTTTAAGAAGTAAATTTAAAGAAACAGCATATTTAACTAAAGGTTTAAAAATAAATATAAAAGATTATCGGGAAGAAAACCTTGAGAATTCTTATTATTTTGAAGGTGGTATAAAACAGTTTGTTTCAGATATAAACTCTAAAAAAACAAGACTTTTTGAAGATGTTTTTTATTGTGAAGGCGAAAACCTTGGAGTTTATGTAGAAATATCTTTCCAATATACAACAGCATATAACGAAACTATACATACTTTTGTTAACAACATAAATACGACTGATGGTGGTACTCACCTTACAGGTTTTAAGTCTGCTATAACTAGATGTATAAATGATTATGCTAAGAAAAATAACTTGCTCAAAGATAAGGACAAAAGTTTTTCAGGTGAAGATATAAGAGAGGGTATAACGGCAATTGTATCTATAAAAATCGCTGATCCTCAGTTTGAAAGTCAAACAAAGGGCAAACTTGGTTCAACAGAGGCTCGTACTGCTGTTGAGTCAGTTTTTGGTGAATATTTAGGTTATTTTCTTGATGAAAACCCTAAAATAGCTAAAGTTATTGTTGATAAGTCTATTATATCTCAAAGTGCTAGAGAAGCAGCAAAAAAGGCTCGTGAAAATGTTAGACGTAAAACTGGACTTGATAGTGGAAGAATGCCAGGTAAACTTGTAGACTGTAACGAAAAAGACCCTTCCAAATGTGAAATTTTTATAGTTGAGGGAAATTCGGCAGGTGGTTCTGCAAAAGGTGCTAGAAGCTCTGAAACACAAGCTATTTTACCACTTAGAGGTAAGATACTAAACGTTGAAAAAACTAGAATTGATAAAATACTTGCTAATGAAGAAATACGTGCTATGATTACTGCTTTTGGTACAGGTATAGGTGAAGATTTTGATACGTCTAAACTTCGTTATCATAAAATAGTACTTATGACCGATGCAGACGTTGACGGTGCCCATATACGAACTTTGTTACTTACTTTCTTATTTAGATATATGCGACCACTTATAGAGGGAGGCTATGTTTATATAGCTCAACCACCTTTATATAAAGTTTCAAAGGGTAAAGAGGACTATTATGCCTATTCTGATCCTCAACTTGAAGATATTCTAAACGAAGTTGGTAGAACGGGTATAAAACCTATTCAAAGATATAAAGGTTTAGGTGAGATGGATCCGAGTCAGCTTAAAGAAACAACAATGGACCCTAACAATAGAATTTTAATTCAAGTTGATATAGAAGATGCTGTTATGGCAGATGAGATATTTACTCAGCTTATGGGTGAAAAAGTAGACCCTAGACGTGAGTTTATACAACAAAATGCTAAGTATGTTACAAACCTAGACGTATAATCATTGGTTGAAATACGTTATTTGCAAGTTTTAATATTGTTATAAATTTTGCTAGAATTGTTTTGGAAACGCCTAAAAATTCGTTTTATCGAGGTCATTAGCTTAAAATATATCTTTTTGTGTATTTCTATGTACACGTCAAAGCTATATTAAAGCCATTCCTAGAAAAATTCAAATTTTAAAACGTCTTGAATTTGCCTTGCAAATTTTGGCATAAGTGCATTTTGTGTGTGATGCTTTTTGCGAGTTAATATAGTTAGTTGGAGGAAGAAATTGGATAAAGATAATAATAAAACTAAAATTTTAAATATAGAAATATCTGATGAAATGAAAAAATCATATATAGATTATTCTATGAGTGTTATAGTTTCAAGAGCTTTACCTGATGTTAGAGATGGGCTTAAACCTGTTCATAGAAGAATTTTGTATTCTATGCATGATCAAGGAATGACACCTGATAAAGGTTTTAAAAAGTCGGCTCGTATAACAGGAGATACTATGGCAAAGTATCACCCACATGGTGACTCGTCTATTTATGATGCTATGGTACGTTTAACACAAGACTTCTCTATGAGATATGTACTTGTTGAAGGTCATGGTAACTTTGGTTCGATTGATGGAGATTCAGCAGCTGCACAACGTTATACAGAAGCTAGACTTCATAAAATGGCTATGTATATGCTCAAAGACATAGATAAGAAAACCGTTGACTTTACGCCTACTTATGATGAGGAATCTGTTGAACCATCGGTTTTACCGGCAAGGTTTCCGAACCTTATAGTAAACGGTTCATCAGGTATAGCTGTTGGTATGGCTACAAATATACCACCACATAATTTAAGAGAAATTAGTAATGCTATATTCAAAATTATTGATAATAAAATTGATGAAGACAGAGATACAGAAATTGAGGAAATTTTACCTATTGTTAAAGGTCCAGACTTTCCTACAAATGCATCTATTTTAGGAACTCGTGGTATAAAAAATGCTTATACAACAGGACGTGGTAAGATCTTAATTCGTGGTGAGGCTAGAATAGAAACTATGAGTAATGGTAAAGATATGATTATTGTATCAGAGTTACCATATCAAGTTAACAAAAAGCGTTTTGTTGAAAAAATAGCCGAACTTGTAAAAGATAAAAAGATTGATGGTATCACAGATTTAAGAGATGAAAGTGATATTGATAAGGGTATAAGAGTTGTTATAGAACTTCGTAAAGATGTAAATTCTAACGTTATTTTAAATCAGTTATATAAGTTTACACAACTACAAGAAAGTTATGGTATTATACTACTTACTCTTGTTAACAATGAACCTAAAGTTTTAAACTTGTTACAAATTTTAGAGTATTATATATTACATCAAAAAGATGTTATAACAAGAAGAACAAAGTTTGATTTGGAAAAGGCGAATAAAAGAGCCCACATTATTGAAGGTTTGTTTATAGCACTTGACAATATCGATGAAGTTATAAAAATCATAAGAGGCTCAAAAGATACAGCATCTGCAAAAGAGGCTTTGTGTGATAAGTTTGGTTTATCTGAAGCACAAGCAACAGCTATTGTTGAAATGCGTCTACGTTCTTTAACAGGGCTTGAAAGAGATAAATTACAAAATGAGTTTAATGAACTTATGAAACTTATTGCTCATTTAAAATCTATTTTAGAAGATGAAAAAGTTTTATATAAAACTATAAAAGAAGAACTTTTTGAAATAGTTGAAAAGTTTGGTGATGAAAGAAAAACTAGAATACTACCTAACTTTAATGTTATAGATGATGAAGACCTTATAGAAGATGAGTTATCAGTTATAACTCTTACACATATGGATTATATAAAGAGAATTCCTTTATCTACATATAAATCTCAAAATAGAGGTGGTAAGGGTATTATGGGTATGCAAACTCGTGATGAAGATGAAGTTAAATCTTTAAATATTTGTACTACTCATGATTTAATATTGTTCTTTACATCTAAAGGTAAAGTGTTCTCTATAAAGGGATATGAAATACCAGAGGCATCAAGAAATGCGAAAGGTACAAGTATAAATAACTTACTTCAACTTGAGAACGATGAAAAAATCAAATCAATTATACCTATAAGAAGCCTTAAAGAGCAAGATAATGAACATAGCTTTATTATGGTAACTAAAAATGGTGTTATGAAAAAAACTTTAGTTAATAAGTTTTTAAATATACGTCAAGGTGGACTCATAGCTATAAATATTAAAGATGAGGACGAACTTGTAAATGTTGAGTTAACAACGGGTTCTGATGATATACTTGTTGCTACAAAGTATGGCAAGGGTATAAAGTTTGAGGAAAGTCAAATCAGAAATCAAGGACGTAATACATCAGGTGTACGTGCCATTAGACTTCGTGACGATGATGAAGTTGTTGGTTTTACTGTTTGCAACTCTGATGATAAACTTCTTACAGTTTCTGAAAACGGATATGGAAAACTTACTTACATTTCAGAGTTTAAGTCACAAAAACGTGGTGGTTATGGTGTTTATATAACAAAAGTTACAGATAAAACAGGTAATCTTATAAATATCCTAAAAGTTAACGAAGATGAAGAAGTTATGATTTTAAATGATAGTGGTGTTATCATTCGTATTAAAACTAATGATATTCGTGACACTGGTAGAGTAGCACAAGGTGTTAAACTTATAAACTTAAATGAGGATGAAAAAGTTATTAGTATTTCTCGTATAACAAAAGAACAAGTTTTAGAAGATGAAGAAATGTCTGAAGATGTGAATACTGAAGACTCTGAAACTGAAGAATAGTTACTAAAAGCCAAAATCATTTGAATTTTGGCTTTTTTTAAATACTGTAAGTATCCACTTTTGTGGTTTTATTTTTTCAAAAAAAATACAGAATTTTATTAATTATATATTAAAAACTAATAATATTATTGTATAATTGTAAAAAATATAATATAATGGTATTATATATACTTATGGCGACGTTGCAAAATGCAATGATGCTTTATAAAAAACTTGGGAGTATTAATATGATAAAAAAAATATTTACTTATTTATTCATTTTAATATATTTTTGTAGTAGCTTTACAGAATTAGCTTATGCTGTTTCGTCTAATAATGACCTAAATAGCTATGCAGATGATTTAAGATATATTTATGATGAGGAAAATCTAAAAGAAATTTTTTTAGAACAGTTAAGTTTGTTAGATATGAATATAGATTCTTTAGGGTTCACAGAAACAGAAGAAGAATATATAAAAAAAATGCAAAGTGAGCCTTTTTATTATGTGCATGAAAATTATAGTAATATTTCTATTATAGAAGGAAAAAATTATTCTATTGAATCCCTTATTATATCACAGATTAATAGGGTTTTAAATACTGAAATCCAAGTTGTTCAAGCAGAAGATTTAGGGGCAGAATCTATAGAAGATGTTGCTGAAATTGTTTACAGTAATGCAAACTTCTTTTCAAGTGTTTATACAAGTGAGTTGGAGCCTAGTGTAACTAGAGAGTATATACAAAGTGACTTTTATAACAATAAAGAATTTTATGTTGTATCAACAAACATGGATTACTTAAATAATTTTGATTCTTATACAGTTGGCAGTAGTATTTTAGATAAAATAGCGATAAGCTCCGATATTGATGATATGAGTTATTTTATGGGGAATAAGGATTACGATACACTGATATATACACCTCTAAAGGCTAAAGAAAAGCTTTTAGACAGAGAAATAGATTATTATGTTTGTGATATAAACTCACTTCAGTTTATTACAGAAAAATCTAACCTAGTTTATAAAAAGTTAGATTATGATTTAATGGACTTAAATAGCAATATGTTTGCATTTTTTACAAACTATAACAATAAAACGTTGTTTTCTATAATAGATAAAATAATTTCTAAGTTAGATAAAAGTGTAATTAGAGATTATAACTATGCATATAGAAGTTATCTCCTTAGTAAAGTTTTAGTAAGCTCTTTAACAGATGAAGAAATTGAACTTATAAATAGCATTGATAAACTGAATGTGGCTGTTATTGATTTGAAATCCATTACAGAAATAAAGGATGATAAACTTTATGGATATACAGCAGATGTTTTAGAACTAATTAGTAAGATGTTAAACATAGATTTCAATTATGTTGATATAACAGGTGAAACGTATGTAGATGTAATAAAAAATGATAGAATAAATGTTTTGCCCTATGTTATGTATACTCAATCTGAAGAAATAAGAAAAAGTTTTATGGAAATAAATATAGAAACAGGTGTTACTGATAACTATATTAACCGTAAATTTGAGATTTTGAAGCATAATGAAACAGAAGACATTACACAACTTAGTAAGCTAAAATATGTTGATGTAGGAACTCTTAGAGATTTAGAAATATATGCTAATGAATTTTTTAAAAATACCATAGGTAGTATAAATCAAGAGTTACAGCTTTATGATAGTATGGATGATTTGGCAGAAGCCTTGCAAGATGGCTCTATAAAATACGCACTTGCAACACCTGGAGCGAGTTCCTACTATGAGAGAGAGTTTTCATCAAAACAACGTATACAACTTGCCTATGATGTTTCTACAAATATAAGTGAAAAAAACTTTGAATGGGTTATGCTTATAAGTAAAGGCGATGACACAAAAAAATTGATAAATCTTTTTAACAAAAGTATTCAGGCGATTAACCTACATGAACTTTCATCTAACTGGTTCAACTATTCAATGAACTATGAAAATTATCAAAATCTTAAAAAGACTAATGAATATACAACTTTTGCAATTATTGTTGCTGGTATTGCTGGACTAATCGCAATTGTTATACTTGTAAGGAGAAGTGTTGCATCTACAAAGAAAATGCGTGAAATTTCAACAAAAGACACTCTTACAGGGCTTACTAATAAGGAAACCATGTTTTCTGATATGCAAGTTAATAAAACGGATTTTTATGCAATCCTAATAAATATAATTAATTTTAAAAAGATAAATGAAATTTATGGGCTTATTATTGCCGATGAAATACTCGCATATGTAGGAGAAAAGCTTAAAGATATTGAGGGAATAACTAGATATGAAACAAAGGCTTATAGACTTGAAAAAGATGAGTTTTTACTTGTAATTTTTGATGATGAAGACTTTAATGAAATCGCATACTTGAACTACTTAAATGAAAAGCTTAAAGATACTGTTTTTATAAATAATCTGAGCTTTAACCTAAACTTTTCTATAAGTGCCATTTCAAGCAGTTACGTAAATAATGATTTTAGACAGGCTCTTATTTACATAAATAATATGCTTATTAAAAATAAGTCACGTCCTGACCTTGACTATGTAATTTTTGATGACAAAGAAAATAAAGAAATCTTAGAGTATATTGACATTGAAAAATCACTCTATAATGTAACTGAAAGAAATATTTTACCTTATTTCCAACCTTTTATTGATACTAGAACAGGTGATGTGAAGGGCTGTGAAGTTTTGGCACGTTTGTACTTAAACGGGAATATATGTCAACCATATAAGTTTATTCCAATAGCTGAAAAAAATGGCCTTTTAGATGATATCGATAGATTATTATTTAGAAGAACTTTAACAATTAGAGAACAGTTACTTAGAGAGGGTATAATAGATGACGAATTTTATTTTTCTCTAAACATCTCGGCACAATTTCTTAAAGAATTATCAATAGAATATTTAGATAAAATTATGGTGGAGTTTAATATTAAAGATTTTAGTTTCTTACAGATGGAAGTGTTAGAGGAAAAACTTTCAGACGAAGAAGCACAAAAAATATTTGAGATTGTTACTTCAAAAAATATAAAATCTGCTATCGACGACTTTTCAACTGGATATTCATCACTTCTTAGACTTATGAAACACTTTAAGTTTAAAGTTCTGAAAATAGACAAATCTTTACTTCCTGTAAACTTTACAGATAAGGATAAATCTGTTTATAAAGCGATTGTTGACGTTGTTAAAAAACTTGATTTGTCTATAGTTTCAGAAGGTGTTGAGACAAGAGAACATGCAGAGTTTTTAAGAACTTTAGATATTGATGTTTTTCAAGGTTATTTCTTTTCAAGACCAGTACCACTTGAAGAATTTAAGCAGTATATCGTTGTATCGAACCGTAAATCATAGATTTTAAGGTTTTTAACAAACACAAGAAAAGTTCATAAAAACTTCAAAAAGTCTTGACAAAAAAGGGAAACTGATATATAATAAGGATATGAAATATGAGAGTATTTCATATCCTTTTCTGTGTTTTTTATTTGTTTAAGTTTGTTTACTTTTATTTTTTAATTATTTATGCCTTTTCTGGGAAAAGGCACTTTTTTTTTGTAATTTTATATATTTTTTATAAAATAAAAAGAAAAGAGTTTAAAAAATATGTTTTATATAGTATAATAAAGTTAATAATAGGCGATATAGCAAAATGCAACACTTCAAAATTCGTTTTTCTGCGTCATTAGATTTATCTTTTTGTTTATTTATGTATACACGTCAAAGCTATATTAAAAGCTATTCCAAGAAAAATCTGAATTTTGAAACGTCTTAAATCGAATAGATTAGCCTCATGCCTAGGTCATAAATTGCTTTGCAAATTGTGGTATAATTGCAATTTTGCATTTTGTTGGTGATGACACAATAAAATTGAGAAAGGTGATAAGTTTTATGTTAAAGAGCTATACTATAAAAAATTATAAATCTTTTGCTGATAAATCAGAATTTCTTATGAGTGCAAGTGAAGAATATGATTTTTTAGAGGAGAATATTCATAATGGTATATTAAAGGGTGTGCTTTTTGTAGGTGCAAATGCATCAGGTAAAAGTAACGCTATAAGTGCTTTAATTACACTTTTAAAAATGTTGTTTGTTGATGACTATACTATGGACCATAATATAAATTTTTATAATCCTAATGATATATTTATGTCCTTCGTTTTCGAGATAGAAGCTAAAAACACTATATATGAAGTGAAGTATGAAATTTTACACAAATATAAAGATAAGATAAACCAAGAATCACTTTATGTAGATAATTCTATTATTTTTGAAAAAGAGAGTGATTATATATATTTAAATAAATATTATAACAACAAAAAATTTGGTACAAGTGCTGTGCTTATAAGCTTTTTCGATTTTTTAGAAAATTCTATTATGTTAGATTTGTTTAATCGAAATCAAGGCAAATCCTACAAAGGTAGATATAACCCAGATGTAGTTTATAATGATGAAATTCTTTTAAAAGTAAACGAATTTTTAAAAAATCATAGCTTTGATTTTGTTATAGAAAAAAATTCAGGTGATTGCGAAGTTTCTGATTTGTTTATAAAAAGATATAAATCGAATGTAAGAATACCCTATCATGTAGAGTCTCTTGGCACGAGAAAGCTTATATACATGATACCTATTATTTTAAAGTTTTCTAACGAAACTTCAGGTATGCTTTTACTCGACGAATTTGGTGCAGGACTTCATAACGAACTTGAAGAACTCATTATAAGATATTTTATGAAAAATAAAAACAAATCTCAAATTTTCGCAACTTCTCATTCAACAAATTTATTGAAAAATTCATTATTTAGACCGGACCAAATATATGCAATTGATATAAATGATGAACATAGTAGCAGTTATGAAAGGTTTTCAGACCAAGAACCAAGAAGTGGTCAAAACCTTGAGAGAATGTATTTAGGTGGTGTTTTTGGTGGATTGCCAAACTATACTAGAGAGTAAAGTTGAACTTATAAAAAACAAAAAAATAGGCAGAGTTATTTTTATAGTTGAGGGGAATAAAACAGAAGTTATTCTTTTAAAAAAAATTTTTAAAGAAGTTTTAGGGTATAGTTTTGTATCCCATAATAGAGAAAGCCATGAGTTTAAATTTATAAATAAAAATGATAAAAACTCTATAATTTATGTTTTTAACTCTAAAAATTCTAATATATCATCAATAAGTGATGAAAATTACTTGGAAAATCAAGTAGAAGGTTTTATTAGAAAGAAGTATGACAGTGATTTTGCAATAGAATATGCAGCCGTATATTATCTATTTGATAGAGATTATAAGTCCAATGATAAAAGAAATGTAGAAAACTTAATAGATAAGTATACAAATGCTAGAGATTTTAATGATTATGATAATAGACAGGGTTTGTTACTTCTTAGCTATCCTGCTATTGAAGCTTATTTTTTGGAGTGTTTACAAAAAGATTATAGTAGGTTTCACTTTGATTTAGGTAAAGATATGAAGTTTTTTGTTTCTAAACGCAAGAAAAACGTACATAAATTAAATCATGATAATGTTCTAAAAGGATTTACAAATACGGTTAAAATGATAAAACGTATGAAAGTAAAAAAAATTGATTTAGATGATTTTAAGCATACAAACAAAACTGTATATGACTATCAAGAAAAGTTTTTGGAAAATTCAGGTGGATATCAAATTTTAAGTATGTTATCTATTGCTTTACTTGATCTTGGTATAATTAAAATAAAAAAATAAAGGACTGCAAGAAATCTCCGATTAGTGAGTTTCTTTACAGTCCTTTTTGATTTTTTGAATACAGGGAGTTATCAAAAAATCGCATAAACAAAATAGTAAACATTTTAAAATAAAATGCTATATGGCGACCTTGCAAAATATTGAAAAATTCATTTTCATAGCAAAACAACGAATTTGCGACTTTTGACAAAAACTGTGGAAAGGTTGTATCATCGCCATTTCCTGCGTTTGTCTAAAGTATGAAAATTTGGTTTTTCTTTTGCGATGTGCCATTATTTCAATTTTGCAATGTTTCTATATTGCTTATTAGGAGAAGAAAATTTTGGGGGATATTAAATGTGGTTTGCTTCCACAATAATATTATTAACAAAATTAATAAATATATACTATGTTTACTTAAAAAAAATTAGAAAATTATTCATTCATGTTTTCCATAGTTTCAGTGAAAGTATCACGAACAACTTGTTCAATTCTTGAGTAGTTATTATTTATATTTTCATTTTCCTTGGTCATATCAGATACTTCATCAGTTACCTCTTCAAGTAAGTTTACATCATCTTTATCGCTGTCAAGCAAATCTGCGTCATCATTAACAGTATTTAAGTTATCATCGAGTAAATCACGATTTACATAACTGTTGTTATAGTTTGCATGATTAGCATAATTATTATATTTTGTTAAATCGTTAGTGTTATACTTGTTACCAGTTGCATTCATATCACGAATATAGTTATCGGTATAGTTACCATAATATGTGTCGCTCATTTCAATTGCATCGCCTGTACTATAGTTTTTAGTTAAGTCATTACCTAAATCATTTTCATCATCTAAAAGGTCACTATTTTCCTTTTCATCACTGAATATATCGAAATCATTATCTAAGTCATTCGCATCATTGTCAAAGTCCATGAAATCTAAGTCGTCTTCCATGCCAAGTAAGGCACTATCATAAGTATCATCATAGTCCATAGTTCCATAATCTAAGTCAGGATCAGCAGAAAACATTGAAGTTCTAGCATCATCATATGTACATGATACCCCAAGTGCCGATAATCCAATAGCTGATAAAGTCAAAAGATATTTATTCCGTTTTTTATTTATATTATAATTCATATTTACCTCCAAAAAATATTTTAGTGCTATAAATTTTTTTTAATAGCTAAAAATATTATGGTTTGAATATGTTTTTTTTATACATAATACTAGAATTTTATATAGCTTTGTAAAATATAGTAGCTTTTTGAATTATGCTAAAAGATTTTATAATAAAAAATAATAAAAAAATTAATAATAGAGAACTAAATACGACATTATATTTAATTAAAATTTGTTATACTTTATTTAAATCAAATGACAATACAAAGGAGAAAATGAAAAATGGACAACTATGGATTTCCAACTAATATTAAACAAATTGGTAACATTGATGAGAATATGAGAATATATATTGAAGATAATGTATATTCATATATTTTAAAGTATTCTGAGTTTAACAAGAATAAAGAAAGTATTGCTATGCTAATCGGTAGATGTATGATTGTAAATGATGAGAGAGTGTTGTTTATAAATGGTGCAATAGAGGGAAAATACAGCCATGTAAAAAAAGGCTTAGTTTCTTTTTCAGGACAATCACTTAAACATATCGAAGAACAAAGACATACATATTTTGAAGGCTTAGAAGTTGTAGGTTGGGTGCTATCACAACCATGCTTTGGTAATTTTTTAAGTGGTGGATATGCTAGATATCATCTTGAAAATTTTGATAAAAGCTATCAGGTGCTTTTCGTAACTGACCCAGTGGAAAAGGTTCATTCCTTTTTTAAGTACAATAATCAAAACACTGATATAGAAGAAAGCAAAGGTTTTTTCATTTATTATGACAAAAATAAAGATATGGTAGATTATATGAGTGAAAACGAAATTAAAAACTTTAATATCCAAGAACCTGATGAAATTGAGGATAAAAGAGAGCTTGATGATGAGGAGGACAACCTAGAAAAAGAAGACTTAAAAAAAATAGTAAATTTTGATAATTCTGAGAAAAAAGTTAAAAAAGATGTTAGGGTTTATAAAAATAATAATAGAACAAATAATAAATATTCTAAAATTAATCCTAAAGCCCCTATGGAAAAACGCAATATAAAAGATACAGCACCTTTATCAAAAAAGATTTTACAAGAAAAAAATTACATGATTGATAGAAGAAAGATTGGCAACTTATATTCAGCCATTGCCTTTATTGGTGTTATTGCAGTTTTTGCTCTTGGCTCAAACCTTGTAAACAATAATAAACAAATTGACCTTTTAAATAGTGAACTTGTAGAAATGAAAACTTCTTATACAAGTATTTTAAATTATATTAACGAAATGAATGGAGATTTAGCATCAAATGAAGTAAATGAAACTTCTGGAATTGTTGAAGAAGAAAGTGTTGCCGTTGGTGGAAGTACAGTTATTGTAAAGGATTTTGATGAAAAAGACAAGACTGAAGAAAGTACAACAGATAGTACAAGCCTAAACCAAGTAAGTACAACTACAAACAACAGTACAACTACAACTTCAGAAACCTTTGTGCCTGATACATATATTGTGGAAAGTGGGGATAGCCTACTTAGTATTTCATCAAAATTTTATGGTACAAAAAATAAAATTGTTGAGATAATGGATTTAAATAGTATTGAAGATGCAGACAAAATTTATACAGGTATGGTTTTAGATATGCCATAGGAAATAGGAGGGAATATGACCACAAATACAGTTACCATAAAAGACAAAGATATAATAAATAGTATTGTACACGAAATAAAAAATCCAATTGCACTTATAAAAGCTAATATTGAACTTGTTCAACTACAATGTGATAGCTTTGATAAAAATTTTGATATAATCAAAAGAGAACTTGATTATCTTGAAAATCTATCTTGTAACTATTTAACTTCTTATAAAAATGCATATATTGAAACGATTTTTTTAGCAGAGCTTATAAATTACATTATTTATGAGTATAAGAATACATACCCAAATATAAAATTTAATATTATAGATAGTGAAAATGTAAAAATTAAAGGTGATAAAAACATGATAGGTATGGTTTTTAGAAATATTTTTAAAAACTGTATTGAGGCTATTTTAAATAAGGAAAGTGAAGAAAATATAGGCAAAATTTTTACTAAAATAAACGTTATTGGCGATGAGATAAAAGTAGCTATAATTGATGATGGTGTTGGATTTGATGAAAATAGTGAAAACAACGGAACGGGTATAGGTATGAAAATAATTAAAAAGGTTATGGAGCTTCATAAAGGGAACTATAAAATTTTTAACCTTGAAAATACTGAAGGCACATACCAAGAAATAATTTTTGACCTAGAATAATATACTTAAACTTTGTAAATACTATTGTTACTAAAATAAAAGGAGTATATTATGCCAAAAGATAAAGATAAAAAAGTGACTAAAAAAGCACCAGGTGTTATGGAAGTTAACCATAAATACACAAATGCACAATCACTAAAAGTTAAAAACGATAGTATTACAAAGGAATCCGATAGCCCTGAATTTAATAATATTAGATAAGAAAAATCATTATTTCTTTAAAACCCAAAGGTGTTGTACAAAATCTCACTTTATGTGAGCTACCGTACAGCACCTTTTAGTTTAATATATAACCGTCATATCTAAATTACATTTTTTTAGGTGATTTTATACCTAAAAGTTCTAAACCGATTTCTAAAGTATTTCTTGTACATTCTACAATGGCAAGACGTGCCTTAGTTGTTTTTTCATCATCAGTAATTATAATATTATCATGATAAAACTTGTTGAATGTTTTTGCTATATCAACAAGATGTCTAGTTAAAACATATGGGTCATCTTTTTGTGTAACAAGTTCAAGCTTGTCCCCAAATGTGTTAAACAACTTTACTAGGGCAAGACTACTTGAATCGCTTAAAATACTAAAATCTATATTAGTTTCTTTTACATAATTTGCCTTTTCTAAAACTGAACAAGCACGAGCATGAGTATATTGTACATATGGTCCAGTTTCTCCGTCAAAGTTTAAAACACGTTCCCATGAAAATGTAACATCTTTTATACGGCTATTATATAGATTGTTAAAGATAACAGCACCTATACCCACTTCTTTTGCAACATCGTCCTTGTTTTCAAGATTAGGATTTTTGTTTTCTATAACATCTAAAGTTTTTTGAACAGATTCATCAAGAAGTTGTTCCATAGAAATAACATTACCTTTTCTTGTAGATAACTTACCTGTTTCAAGGCTAACAAGTCCAAAAGGTACATGAATAAGTTTATCATACCAATCATATCCCATAAGTTCGATTACTTTAAACCATTGTTCAAAGTGTACTTTTTGGTCAACACCTGTTACATAAATACATTTATGGAAGTCATATGTTTTTTTACGATAAAGTGCTGCAGCTATGTCACGAGTAGGGTATAATGTACCTCCATCACTTCTAAGTATAAGGCAAGGTGGTAAACTAAATTCGTCTAAGTCAACGATTTGAGCTCCTTGAGATTCTTTAAGTAAACCTTTTTGGCGTATTTCCTCAACAGCAGGCATCATTTTATCGTTAAAGAAACTTTCACCGTCATAACTATCGAAACTTATATCTAATTTATCATAAATTCTTTGGAATTCTCTAAGGGATATTTCTTTAAACCAAGCCCAGAGTCTAAGAGCTTCTTCGTCCCCGTTTTGCATTTTTACAAGCCAACTACGAGCTTCATCATTTAAGCTTTCATCTTTTTCTGCTTCTTCGTGGAATTTTACATAAATACGAGTGAGTTCAACAACGTCATCTTTTTCAGTACGTTCCTTGTCGCCCCATTTTTTATAGGCAACAATAAGTTTACCGAACTGTGTACCCCAATCACCAAGATAATTTATACCATAGGTACTATAGCCTAGTTTATCATAAATATTTTTAAGGGAATTTCCAATAACTGTTGAACGTATATGTCCAACGTGGAAAGTCTTAGCGATGTTAGGTGAAGAATAATCAAGAACAATCATTTTTCCTTTGCCTAAGTCACTTTTACCAAAGTCTTTACCTTTATCTAACATATATAAAATAGTGTTTTCTATGAAAAGTTCATTGTTTACAAAAAAGTTTAAGTATGGTCCAACAGCATTAACATTTTTTATAAACTTACTATTTTCAAAGCTGTTTTTTAAATCTTGAGCAATTAAAGGTGGAGCTTTTCTAAACTCCTTTGCAAGTTTAAAACATGGAAAGGCGAAATCTCCAAGTTCAGTATTTGGTGGAGTTTCTAAAAGTTTTAAAACTTCTTCCACATTGTCCTCTTTGATAACTGTGCAAATTTCCTTTGCAATTTCTAATTTGAAATTCATTATAATCCTCATTTCTTAGCATTTGTATTATTTACCACCTCTAAAAACTATATTTAGTTTTACATTTATTGAAAATTAAAACAAGCGAGTTTTAGAGATTTTCTATTGAACAAAAACATTGATTTTTGATGGCAGAACTTTTACAGTAACCGGTAATTTAGGGCCGAGTTCACCGTCTATATCACAATGTACATCTGTTTTAGTATCAGTATCTAGTAATTCTATTTTAAAATCACTATCTTTTAAAACAACAATATTATTTTTTAGAATATTATTTTGTAGTATATTTGTTGTACCTAAATTTTTGAAAAATGTTTTAAGATTTTCAAGGGGTGTTGTTTTTTTGAACCCAATGAATTCAAAAATTCCATCATTTACTGATGAATTTTTTGAAAGGTTGCGAAAACCACCAGCACCTGTACTATTTAGGATTAACATAAATAATAAATCCTCTTCATATTCATCGTTGTTTGTTGTAATTTTAACTTTAAGGGATGATAAATGTGTAAGTTTTTCAAGACCTTTAATGTAATAGGCAAGTTTTCCTATAACATGCTTAAGTTCTTGGTCAACTTCCATAGATATGTTGGCAAGTACACCGATAGCAACAACATTTATAAAATATCTATCGTTTATAGAGCCTATATCAAGGGGAGCAAGGTTGTTTTTATGAATAAGCTTTACAATATCAATAGGATTTTTTGGTAACTTTAGATATGAGGCAAGGTCGTTTGCTGTGCCACTTGGTATAATACATAGAGGCTTGTCAATATCATATTTTATCATAGCTGATACAATCATGTTAATAGTGCCATCGCCACCAGAACCTATAATTATGTCAAAATCTTTGTTATTTTCTAGGTACTCATATATATCACCATATTTAAAGATGCGAAAAAGCTTTACATTATATTGCCGTAGGTTATTTTCATAGTCGGTTTGTATATTATCGATTATACTATCTAAATTATCTTTAAAAGATGCAGTACCTGAACGTGGATTATAAATTAAAAGTGCTGTTTTCATAATTCCTCCTCTCAACTTTTTATGTAACATCATATGGCTTCATTGCAAAAATATAGAAAAAGCCATTTTCATAGCTAATAATGGCTTTGTGGCTTTTTGTCTAAAGTATGAAAATTCGGTTTTTCTTTTGCGATGTGCCATTATTTCAACTTTGCAACGTTTCCATATAATTATTTTAACCTTTTTAGAGGAAAAAAACAACATATATTTATAAAAAATTAAATAATAGGTTTAGTTCTAACAATAATGTGTTTATGACGAAATATAAAATTAAATACAGGCTTCCGATGTAACAAGTTATATTTATAATTTTTTTCTGATAGTAGTGGGCTTCTCCGTCTATAAAAGCATCTATGATAATTTGAATTATACTTATACCAAATATCTGACTAAGTAATATAATAAATTCTTCCATTTTACCACCTTTAAATATATGAATTTTCATAGCCATTTAAAAAAATAACTATGAATTAATTAAGTTATATTGTATAATATATGTATAGATGTTAAAAAATATGAAAAGATAAATGGGGGTATAAAATGAAAAAAGAAAAACTTAGTAAAATTGCCATAATAACTTCTATTGCAGTAACAATACCATATGTTTATAACAAATATATTGAAGTTTGTGGTAGCTATTTTGAAGACGTAAAAAACAATAAACATTTCTTTGATACAAAATTTGGAAAGTTGAAATATGACATATATGGAAATAAAAAAGGTAAACCACTACTGTTGTTACACTCGTTAGATTTTTTGTCTTCTTCTATGGAATTTAGTGAAGTTGAAAAACTTTTACTTGAATACAAAATTTATTCTATTGATTTACTTGGCTTTGGATTGTCAGATAAACCTAATATAGCTTATTCTATATATTTATACAGCATACTTGTAAATAAATTCGTTAAGGAAGTAATCGGAGAGCCAACAAATGTTTTAGCCCTTAAAGATTCATGTTCTTGCATTGTAAAAGCCTATTATTTAGAAAAAGAGAATTTCAAAAAATTAATTTTGATTGAGCCTAAAATTTATACAGAAGTGACTTACAACAATGGTTTGACAAAGTGTGCAAAAAAGTTTTTAGAACATACTTATTTAGCAGAGTTTATTTTTAATGTGTCACTATCTAGACCTTTTGCGAAAATGGTTCGTGGCAAATTTGTAAATGTAGACGAAAAAAATATAAATTCTGTTTTAGTTGCAGCTTATACAGGTGGTAAGTATAAATATTTAAGTAAATTATACAGATATACAAATATGTTTGTTACAGATATTGTAGGTGATATTGCTATAATTGATACTGATACACTTGTGTTTATAAATAAGGATAGTTCTTATTCAAATTTAATAAATAACATTTCTTACGAAAATAATTATGTAAATTGTGTGGAAATTGATAATGTTGATGATGTTTTATTTTTAGATGACAAAGAAATTTTAGTAGATACTGTTAAAAAATTTATTTAATTTAATACAAAATAACTAAAAAAATGTATGATAGTTGACATATACAAATAATACACTTTTTATGTCATAAAATTACCATAAATTTATACTTGTAATTTTTGTTTAATGTGGTATAATATAAATATCTAAACAAAGTCCTTGTTTAAACCTACAAATTTTTCAAGGGACTTCTACATCGCTTATACTAATGTCGGGCAACAATCTAATTCCCTTTGGGCAGTTGATGGCTGCGGTATAGGCTGCGATAACCCACCTAGCTGATGCTAGGTTTTAAAAGGCTTGTTTAGATGTTTAAGTTTAATTAAACATATTTAAAACGCTACTTCAAAAGTAGCGTTTTTTTATTTAGTTTTTATAACCTATCATTAAAATCTAAAAGCAATAATAAAATCAAACCTATATATACGTTAAAGTCTGCAAAGTTGTATACAGGAAGTTTTTTGTATTCGAAATACAAAAAGTCTGTAACTTCACCTTTTGTTATACGTTCTATATTGTTTCCAACACCTCCTGATATAACGAAGGATAATGCGATTAAGTTTAAAAGTTTGTCCTCAAGGTAAGACTTTTTAAATAATACACATAAAAACCCAAAAATAATTAAGTTTATAAAAAGTAACAATTTTCTGTGGTGAGAGAGGGCGTTAAGTGCGGCACCTTTGTTTTTTACTAACAAAAGCTTAACTCTTTTGTATATAGTTTTCTTTTTATGAGGTGTAAGTTTGTCGTTAGCAAGTTTTTTGGTAAATATATCCAAACATAATGTTGATGTAAAAATTGTAAGTGGTAAAATAATTTTAATCATTAATCTTCCATATCTTTCTTCTGTTTTTTTCTAATTTCTTCTCTATATAGTGCCACAAGTTTTTCAAATTCCTTTGAGTTTAAAGCTTGAAGTCCTTTGTCACTAATCCCGTAGTCGCCTTTTCCAAGCATTGTAAAGTATCCATAAAAATTATTATAAACTACGAAGTATCCTTTTTCAATTCCAAAGTAATCAGTTAAAAATGCATTATTCACAACAGTATAAGCTTCGCAAATACAGGCTATTCTTATGCTTATGTCCCGATATGCAGTTAAAACCTTTGTTTGCGTAACACCTGCAACATTTGTATCAAGTCTACGTCCTTTTATTTCTTTTAAAATTTTTTCAGTGTTCTTTGTAGTTTTAGACTTAGTATCTTGAGGTTGATACAAAATTTCTACAGATGTATCGTCAAATTTTTGTTTTGGATGCACAACAATTAAACCGATGTTTAAGCGTTTTGCAAGACGTATCATCTTAACACGCTCTTTGAAATAATTTTTTTTAGGTTTCTTTACAGCCATGTATACGTTTTCTGTTATAGCAAGACGTTGCAAAGCTTGGTGTACCAAAGTTATGTTTAGGGCAAGTTTCATTTCTATAACTCCTATATAATCATCTTTAGTAATAACTATATCGCAGTCTTTAACTTCGGCGTTAACCTTATAACCTTGTTTTTCAAAATATCTTTTTAAAGGTGGAAATAAATCTTTTTCATATATTTTATCTTTTGTCATAATTTAAACCTCCCTTAAATTCTTATATTAAATAACTACTTCTATTTTAAAACATTTGTTATAGTTTTTGCAAGGGGTTTTACAGCATTTTTTGCTTCTGACCATGTATTTGTTTGAGCTCCTATTTCGACAAGCAGACTTTTACCGACATAATGCAAGCTATATCTATATGCATGTAGGTATGTTTTTTTAAACAAATCAGGGTATAGGGCGTTTCCATATATATTGGTCTGGAAACTGAAAGCTAAGTTTTCTTCTATGTATGGGTTTGGAAGATTTGATAAATTCTCATAGCCATTACCACTTTTTAGAGATGAAAGACCATTTACAAACATAATAGGAGCAACATTTTCTCCATCTAATGTTCTTACATGTTTAACACCTTCTGGTAATCCGTCACGATGTACATCTAAAATTAGTTCTATACTAGGGTATTGCTCGATTATTTTAGAGATGTATACATTCATTCGCTCATATGCACCAAGTATTTGAGTTTGTCCATTTACAATATCAAAACGTTCTGTAACATGGAGTGTTTGTATACCATAAGTATTTTCAAATTCTTCTTCAAGCAAATTTCCAAGTCCAATGACGCCTTCATCAAGGTTTGTGCTGTCTGAATATACTTCGCTACCATGGGTATGGAAAATTAAAATTTTAGGTTCATCATAATTACTTTTTGCTAAAGAAAAATCAGTAGTTGCAAATTTGTTAAAATCAAACAAATCATAATTTATACCTGTTTTACTGTCCACAGTGTAAAACATACTAAGTATATTATCTTTATTATCTAAGTCTAAGGAATCATAAAGTAATATGTTAGTGTCAATACTGTTAGCATTGGCATTTGATAAAATTTCTAAGTCATCTGAAGATAAAAGGGTTGTATCATTTATTATATTTAAAGTATCGGAGGAGTTAAGTAAAGTTTTGCTATCGCTTTCTGTTGTTATATCTAAGCTTTTAGGCTTCTTTTCACAGCTCTTAAAAGAAAGGACAAGGGATACTATAACATATAATAATATAATAAGCTCTAAAATGTACAAACACTTTTTTAAAGGTAAGTTTTTTAGATTTATAAATTTTACAAAGTGTTTAGATTGTTTTCTTTTTTTGTATTTTCTCATGATGTACCTCGAAATTTTATTTTTATGAAAAATTGCCTAAAATATTTCTATAAAAATAGTATATGTTTTTAGTAAAAAAAAATGCCATTTTCTATAAAACTATGTTAAAATAAAAGTATGGCAATGTTGCAAAATCGCCGTATTAAATAACTGTATATTATATAAACTAAACGGAGGTGTAGATATGAATTTAACTGATGTTATAGGACCAGTTATGGTTGGACCTAGCTCATCTCACACAGCGGGAGTCGTTAGAATTGGGAAAGTTGCAAGGAGTATTTTTGGAGGTACACCTAAGGAATTAGAAATTATTTTTTATCGTTCTTTTGCGAAAACATACAAGGGACATGGTTCAGATAAAGCGATTGTAGCAGGTCTTTTAGGCTTTGAACCTGATGATGTTAGAATAAGAAATTCTGTTGAATATGCAATAAAAGAGGGATATGAGTTTAATATAAATCCTAGCGATAGACACACAACACACCCTAATACTGTTAGACTCAAAGGATATGATAAAAGTGGGCAGTGGTGCGAGGTTACAGCTGAAAGTATTGGTGGTGGTGAAATTCGTATAAGAAAAATTAATCAAGTTGATGTTGAACTTGATGGAAGTTATGATACTATAATAACAAGACATAGAGATAAACCGGGAGTTGTATCAAAACTTTCTAAAATACTTTATGATGCAGATATAAATATAGCGACTATGAAAGTTTATAGGGACTCTAAAGGAGAACAAGCTATTATGCTTATTGAAGTGGATAGTAGGCCTGACGTAGGTGTTATAAACCAAATGAGTGAAGTTGATGGATTAGATGATGTGAAGTTTATATCTAAAATTTTTTAATAAGTTATAGATGAAGATAAATGTTGGTATAATTGGATTTTGTGAGTGATGCCATATAGAAGTTTGATTATATCAAAATAAAAATAAAGAGGGATGTTTATGAGAAAATTTTCTGATTTAAAAGGTATTATAGAATATGCTTGTGAAAATAATTTAAAAATTAGTGAAGTTGCACTTAAAATTCAAAGTCTTGAGCTTGGAGTTGATGAAGATGTAATTTATCAAGATTTTAAACATAAATATGATATTATGAAAGAGTCTATTGAAAATGGACTTGTTGAAAATTCAAAGTCTGTATCAGGTTTAACAGGTGGTATGGCTTACAAGATGCTACAAAGTTATAAAAAAGGTAACTTTTCAGGTAGTTTTTTAGGAAAGGTTATATATTCTGCACTTTCTGTAAGTGAGCATAATGCTTGTATGGGTTGTATTGTTGCAGCACCAACGGCAGGTAGTTGTGGTATTATACCAGCTTGTTTATTAACCCTACAAGAAGAACATGGAGTATCAGAAAGAGATACTATAATGGGGCTTATAAATGCCTCGGCAGTAGGATATATAATCTCAAGAAATGCTACTGTTTCGGGAGCTGAGGGTGGTTGTCAAGCTGAATGTGGTTCAGCTTCTGCTATGATTGCTTCAGGCATGGTTGAGATGTTAGGGGGCAATCCCAATGAATGTGGGCATGCAGTTTCCCAAAGTCTTAAAATGCTTATGGGGCTTGTATGTGACCCAGTTGCAGGGCTTGTTGAAGAACCTTGTGTAGTTAGAAATGCAGGGAGTGCAACTATTGCAGTTACAGCAGCCGAGCTATCTCTTGCAGGAATAGAAAGTATTATACCTGTTGATGAAGTTATAGATGCAATGTTTCAAGTTGGGAAACTTTTGCCAGACTCTTTAAAGGAAACGGCAGAGGGTGGTGTTGCTATAACAGACACAGGTAAAAAGCTTACAGAAGAAATATTTGGTAAACAATCTTAGTGCTATCTATTGTTAAAAGTGTGAATTTATGTTAAACTATTAGTGATGATTTGTTTATATTAGTGATGTATATATGATTTTACAAAACGAGTATTTAAAAAACATAAATAAAATATAAATACAATATAATATAAGTAAGATATGTTAAAAAAACAAGTAATTGCTAAATTTAGTTTAACAAAATGGAATAACAAGTTTATACTTAAATAGATAAGGAGTTGAGGTTAATGATAAATATAGTTAATGAGGGTTTAACCTTTGATGATATTTTAATAGTTCCAGGGGAATCGTATTCTGATGTAAACAAAATATGTACAAAGTGCAGATTTTCAAAAAATATTAATATAAATATTCCTTTAGTTTCGGCAGGTCGTGACACTGTAACGGCTGGTAGAATGGCGATAAGTATTGCAAGACAAGGCGGTATAGGAATTATTCATAAAAACTTTTCAATAGAAGAACAAGCTAGTGAAGTTGATAGAGTTAAACGTTCGGAACATGGCGTTATAACTGACCCCTTTTTCCTATCGCCAAATAACTATGTTTATGAGGCTGAAAAACTTATGAGTAAATATCATATTTCAGGTGTGCCTATTACTGAACATGGTCTGTTAGTTGGTATAGTTACAAATCGTGATTTAAGATTTGAAAATGATTTTAAAAAGAAAATATATGAGGTTATGACAAGAGATAATTTAGTTACAGCTCCAGAGGGAATAACTATGGCAGAGGCTAAAGAAATCTTAACAGAGCATAAAGTGGAAAAACTTCCAATAGTTGATGAAGATGGATATTTAAAAGGTCTTATAACTACTAAAGATATTCAAAAGACTATTAAGTATCCAAACTCTGCTAAAGATGAGAATGGTAGACTTCTTGTTGCTGCGGCTGTTGCTGTAAACGATGAATTACAAGATAGAGTTAAAGCATTATATAAAGCTAAAGTAAATGCTATTGTTTTAGAAACAGAAACAAGTATAGATGATGCGACTATGGCAATTAAGTGGATAAAAGAAAAGTATCCCAAACTTGATGTAATTGCAGGTTGCATAGTTAGAAAAGAAAGTGCTTTAAAACTTATAAAGGCTGGAGCGGACGGTATAAGAGTTGGTTTTGGTGCAGGTTCTACATCTACAAGACGAATTGTAACAGGTGTAGGGTTACCTCAAGTTACAGCTTTATCAGAAGTTTATGAAGTTTGTAAAGAATATGATATTCCGCTTCTAAACGTTGGTGGTATAAACTACTCAGGTGATATAACAAAAGCTCTTGCAGTAGGTGCTGATACTGTTATACTAGGTGGTATCCTTGCTGGTACAGATGATGCTCCAGGAGATATAGAACTGTTTAAAGGGCAAAAATACAAAGTATATAGAGGTATAACTTCTTCTAAACCTGTTGAGATAAATTCTAAGAAAACTATTGAAATAAACGAAGGAATAGATGCTCGTGTTGCTTATAAAGGTAGCACAGAGGACACGTTACTTCATGTTATTTCAGCTTTAAAACTTGGGCTTAGTTATATAGGTATAGAAGATATTGCAAAGCTTCGTGATGTTGCTACATTCACAAAGGTTTCAAATGCCGCACTTAAAGAAAGTCACCCTCATTTTGTTCAAGTGACTAGAGATAACGAAAATTATAGTTTTTCAAATAATTTGTAAAATAAAATAACTAAATGAAAAAATAGTGTGAATCATATATGTGGATTAGCACTATTTTTTTAGTGAAAACCTATAAAAATACAAGTGTTTAATTGTGAATTTAGGTTGTTGACCAAAGCGGTTTATTGTGATAATATAATAGTATAAACCGATTTGGTTAACAAAATAATTAGGAAAAGAGTGTTTTTTTTGGAAAAATTTTTAGCTTTAGAATTAGAAAAGCAATATAGTATAATGGAATCGGCAATGAATGTTTTTGCTAGGTATGGGTATAGGAAAGCATCAATAAACGACATTGCAAAAAAAGCTAAAATATCGAAGTCCATGGTGTTTTATTATTTTAGTAGTAAAAAAGAGTTATATCTATTTTTGGTAAATATTGTTTTTTGTGAGATAATGGGAAAGATAAATGAAGATAAAAGTATGGACGAGAATGATATTTTTGTAAGGATAATTAGTGCGACGGATAATAAGTTTGAGGTTTTGAGAAAATATCCATCTAGCATTAGCTTTTTATCTTCTTTTTACTCCGAACGAGATGAACAGGTGGTGGAGGAAGTTATGGAAGTTATTTCACTTTCGTATAGTGCTCGGGATACATATCTAAATACACCTATAAACAAATCAAAGTTTAAGGATAGTGTAGACTTTGATTTAGTTCAAAAAATAGTTACAAAAGTGGCAGAGGGATATAGTGTAACTTTTACATCAGGTGACGGTATGGATTTAGATGATTTGCAAGAAGAGTTTCATGGGATTATGGATATGCTAAAACAAAACTTCTATAAAGAAGAATATTTATAGCGTATACTCATAAAAGTATAATATACAGCCTAAGGAGTTATTATGGAAAAAGATATAGTTTTATCAGTAAATAACATAACGAAACAGTATCAAATGGGCGATGTAACCGTTGATGCTTTAAGAGGTGTAAGTTTTGACCTTAAAAAAGGCGAGTTTGTGGTGGTGCTTGGTGCTTCAGGTTCTGGTAAAAGCACAATTTTAAATATAATAGGTGGAATAGATACGGCAACTTCAGGAAACTTTTTTTATGAAGATAAGGATATTTCAACATTTAATGAAAAACAGCTTACATTATATAGAAGAAACACAGTAGGGTTTATCTTCCAATTTTATAATTTAGTGCCAAATTTGACGGCATATGAAAATATTCAAATTGCCAGTGATTTATCAAAAAATCCTATTGATATAGATACTTTAGTAGGTCAAGTTGATTTAACAGATAAAAAAGATTCGTTTCCATCACAAATGTCAGGTGGGCAACAACAAAGAGTTGCAATAGCAAGAGCCTTATCTAAAAATCCTGATATATTACTTTGTGATGAACCAACGGGGGCTTTAGATATAAAAACAGGTTCAGATGTTTTAAAACTTTTACAAGAATTTAACAAAACATATAATAAAACTGTTGTGATAATTACTCATAACTCAGTTATTGGTGAAATGGCTGATAGAGTTTTTTATATAAAAGATGGGTTACTTGATGAAATTGTCGAAAATGACAATCCTAAAAATGCTGATGAGGTAGTCTGGTGATATTAATTAAAAAAGCGATTAGGTCAATGCTTCGCAATAAAAAATCCTATATCTCTTGTATACTGCTTATGGCAATGAGTGTTAGTTTTTACATAAGCTTCAATGTGGCGATAACTAACTTGATATCTGCAACAGATAGCTATTATGAAAATAATAGACTTGCAGATGTTTTTGTAAAAGTTAACTCCATTGGGGATTCAGACATTAGTGAAGTTGAACAAATATCAGGTGTGTCTGAGGCTATGCCAAGAATAGTGTATGACTTTAGGTTAATGAGCGAAAAAATCGAAAACCTAGCAACTGTTAGGCTTATTTCTGATGATTTAGATTATGAAGGAACACAAATAAATCAATACGTATATGAAGGTAATGACATAAGTGACGATAATGATATACTTCTAAATATTGAGTTTATGACATTAAATGAGCTTGAAATTGGAGATAGTGTGGAAGTTGCTTATGGTGGTAACGTTGAAGACTTTGAAATTGTAGGTTCTGTTATGTCGCCAGAATATGTATACTTAATGAAGGATGCAAAGGAGCTAATGCCTGATAAATCAACCTTTGGTTTTGGATATATATCACAAGACAGGATGAAAAGTCTTATGAATATGCCAAGTTCATATAATGAGCTAGTAATTGACTTAGATAATAAAACAAATTATGAAGATATTAAAATTCAACTAGATGATGAACTTGCCAAGTTTGGGCTTACAAGTATGATTCCTAGAGAGGACCAGTCAAGTTATAGTATGCTTGAAACAGAAATCCAAGGAGTTAGTAGTATGGCAACAGCAATTCCTTTTTTCTTTATGTCTATTGTAATGGTTATTTTGTACTTAACTTTAAAACGAGTTATAGAACAAGAGCGTATGGAAATAGGGATGCTTAAAGCTTTTGGATATACAAATAATGAAATTTTACGACATTATTTAGTTTATGGTGTTATAACAGGTGTAATTGGTGGATTTTTAGGTTGTATAATGGGTAGTCAAATGGCAAACGAGCTTTTTATGGTATACTTAGACTATTTCCTCTTACCAGTGAAAAATGCAGAAATAAACTACTTATTATTTGTTTATGGTTTTTTATTAGCAATTGTCACAGGTGTTTTAAGTACATATTTTGGAGTAAGAAAGATTTTAAGTTTATCACCTGTTGAGTCAATGAAAAGCGATCCACCTATTGTAAATGTAAAAAAATCATTTAAAGATAATAAATTTCTAAAGTTAATATTTAGAGCATCAGGGTTTATGGCACTTAGAAATATAAATAGAAATAGACTTAGAAGTGTTTTTATTGTTCTAGGTGTTGGATTTTCCTTTTCAATGGCGGCTTATATGCTTTCCGTAACAAGTTTAATGGACGGTATGATGCTAGTTCAAATAGACGATGTGAAAAAATATGATGCTAAATTTTCCTTTAACACACCAGTTGGTGAAAATTCACTACAATATGTTAATGATTATGATGGGGTGACTTTGGCAGAGGGCATTTATGAAATGCCTGTAACTTTACGCAGTGGAACAAAAACAACAGGCTCTGTTTTACTTGGGTTAAATGAGGGGAGTCAGCTTTATAAAATATATGATGAACATTTGAAAAGCAACTTGAAACTAAGTGATGACGGTATAGTTTTATCAAGTTATTTCGCAGACCAGCTAGGAGTTCAAAAGGGAGAATATATATATATAGATAGTCCATACCTTGAAGATAGTGTGAAAGTTAAAATAACTGATGTTAACAGGTTAACTATGGCTGATTCTACATATATAAATATAAATGATTTATATGATATGTTTAATATAAGTGGTTATACAAGTGTGATTTTTAATACAGATAATTATGATGTAATCAAAGAAGATTTTAAATATGCAGCGAATATTAGTGTAATAGAAGATAAAGAAACAACAAAAAACAATTTAGAAGAAATGTTAGGTTCCTATGACATTATGTTTGATTTTATGAACATTATGACTGTTGGAATGGTTTTTATAATAATCTATAACATATCTGTTATATCTTTTTCAGAAAGAAGCAGAGAATATGCAACTTTAAAAGTTATAGGATTTTCTACTAAAGAAATATCAGAAATAGTAGATTTAGAATTTTGGTTATTGACTTTTGTAGGTTTAATCTTAGGTGTATATTTCACATATTTGTTAAAAGTTAGTATCAATATGTTTATGGTAGTTGATAACCTTAGCTTTGATACGAGAATAACTTTATATGAAGTTGTAGGTGCTACTTTCCAATGTTGTTTAGCTGTTTATTTATCTAATCTAATGAATAAGAAAAATATTAAAAAACTTGACTTAGTTACAGTACTAAAGGAGCGTGTTTAAAAATGAAAAAAGGTATAAAAATCTTAGTAATTATATTTATGTTAATAGCAATTTCTGGTGTTTCATACATGTATATGAATCAAGGCATTGTTGTAGAAACAATGGGACTCGAAAAAGAATATGTAAGCTACTATTTTACTGAAGATGGTGTTGTTGGTGAAAGCGATTTAGATACTTTTAGTATATATCCCTCTGTAAGTGGTGAGGTTGAAAGTGTTAACGTTGCAGTGGGAGATGAAGTTCAAGTTGGTGATGTTATTGGTGTTGTTAAAAGTGATTCTATTGATATAGAAGTAAGTAAAGCAAATCAACAAATAAATGGATATGAGGCACAAATTCAAAGTGTATACACAGAAGATAATGCTAGAAAAAGTACAATAAATAGTTCCATTGATGAGTTGCAATCTCAAATAGCTATACTTGACTCGAACAATAGTAGTGGAGGTTTATCAACGGAAAAACAGTCGGAAATGCAAGAGCTTGTTATAGAAAATACAAAAACTCAGATAGATAAATTAAATGAAGAACTTGTAAAACAAGAAGTTTTATATAACAACGGAATTATATCAAAAGAGGAATTAGAAGAATATAAAAAACAAATTGAAAATTTAGAAACAGAGCTTAGTAATAATGAAAAACAACTTGAAATCATAAAAACAACAGGAGATACATCAGGCACATACGAAAGTACAAAAGCATCGCTAAACTCTCAAATAAGCAATTTAAATGAACAGTTAAATAGTGACTACGTTTCTGCTAATGTCGAATATTATAATTCTTTGATTAATATTACGAAAGAACAAATAAATTTGTTAAATAAACAAAGAGAGAATTTAACTGTTATGGCTACATCAAGTGGTGTAATAAGTGAACTGCCTATGGCTGAAAGTAATGTTGTAAGTCAAAGTAGCCCAGTTGCTATATTGGAAAATGACAGTAATAATTTAATAGAGTCGTACATAACAACAAAGGATATTGATAGTATAGAAGTTGGAAGTAGTGTAAACATTATAGTTGATAAACGTGGAGGCGACGAAACATATAAGGGTGTTGTTCATGAGATTGACGATGAGGCTGTTGAACAAGTTAACTCGCTTGGTCTAATAGAAAGGAAGATTAAAGTTATAATCGCTCCTGAAGAAGAACTTAATCTAATTGATGGGTTTGATGTTGATATAGAATATTTACTATATGAAAGTGATGACGAAATAACAGTACCTAAAGAAAGTGTTTTTGATTATGAAGATGGCTACGCTGTATATTTAGTAGAAGGAGAATTTTTGAAAGTTCAACCAATAACAAAGGGTATTGAACTTAGGTCAACCTTTGTTGTTACAGACGGTCTTACGGAAAGTGATGTAATAGTAAGAGATGCTACTGTTGATAATATAGAAGATGGTGCAAAAGTAGTGGTAAGTGAATAATTTAAAAGCCTGTTAAACCTTAAATATACGTTTAACAGGCTTTTTTGCTTGCAGATAGACTAAAAACAAGGTAATTTGTTTAAAACTGACAATAAACCTATTTAAACATGAGATTATTTTGGTGATTATTATGTGTTTACAAATATAAATTACTATGATACAATATATATTGTTGCTGTGAAAGAATAATGGCAACAAAGAGTTAAGTTGCTTTATAATTTAATTCAAAATTAAAATTTGTTTTTGGAAAAATAAGTGTTGACATACTGAAAAAACTGTGTTATACTGATTTAGTAATCAAAAAAACAATATCATGGAGAGGTGTCCGAGTGGTTTAAGGAGCTGGTCTTGAAAACCAGTGACTCCGAAAGGGGCCGTGGGTTCGAATCCCACCCTCTCCGTATCTTCTTAAAATAATAAGGAGAAGTACTCAAGTGGTTGAAGAGGCTCGCCTGGAAAGCGGGTAGGTCGTTAACGCGGCGCGAGGGTTCAAATCCCTCTTTCTCCGTAGTTGTTCAATCAACTGATTACGGCAACAGATGAACATTGAAAATTAAATATAGACGAAAACAACAAAACAACTCGGAAAATTCAAAAGAATTTCAGAAAGTAGAAGTTTCGAACTACTATAAAAAAAGGAAACAAAAAGAAACAAAGGCAAGTCAGATTGTCTGAGTGGATACAAACTATAAACGAGAGTTTGATCCTGGCTCAGGATGAACGCTGGCGGCGTGCCTAACACATGCAAGTCGAACGGAGGATATA
>JBKEBX010000017.1:0-11403 GCA_047973385.1 Lachnospirales bacterium
AGTATTGCACTTTTAGAAATAACACTTGGTAAATCTTCTGCAAAAGCTGTTGTGATCATAAAAACGCACATTATAAAAACTGCACCAATTTCTATTATTTTTTTCATAAATCCCTATCTTTTTCTTGTTTCTATATTTTATTGTAAGTTAAGAATTTTTATGATAAAAATATCTAATCATATAGTTTAGAAGGTGCTGAAAAAGGTTAGAAAAAAATTATACAAAGGGGAATCTCCAAAAACTCCATTCTCAACAATTTTTGTACTATAAAGGACTAGGCAAAAACCTTTATTTTATAATGTGTTTATAGCTTAGTCCTATAATAGTATATTCTTTAAAAAATGTAATTACGCCACGATTTACAAAGCAAATTCAAGATGCTTAGAAATTATATTTTGCTAGAAATAGCTTTTAATATGGAAACGTCAGAAAATTATAATAATAAACATTGCAAAAGAAAAACCAAATTTTCCTGGGTTTGTAAAAAGCCTCAAAGCCATTGTTTTGCTATGAAAATGGATTTTTCTACATTTTGCAAGGTCGCCATATAGCTTTGACAGATATACAGAAACACCAAAAATGACATATTTCAAGCTCATGACACGAATTTATGCCTATTGATTACTTCTCTATATCTTATTTTGTTTCTTGATAACTTGGTAAATAAGTTTCAATCATATCATAAATATCTTTTTGCTTAATTATATAAATTATTAACAATAAGAACATAAATATAAAAGAATAGCATAGGGTTATAACTATTATGAAGCTATTTTGAAACCATATATGTTTATATAATCCCCGAAGTTGTTTTCTTTTTACTCCTTTTACATTTGAGAAATCATCTTTGCAATTTTCAAAATTCTTTTTAGCTTTTCTAAAATGTTCTATATTATTTTTAAGACAATATCCTAAAAAAATTAATATAGATCCTGTATATCCAACAATTGCAGATACTGCAAAAATAAAACTTTTTTCAATTGCATATAAATATATAACCCTTGTTAAAATACATGAAAAGAAAAACAAAATTATTGATAATAAACAATCTTGTATAACCCCACCTTCAGGCGAGTTACTACATACATTGTTTTCTTTCAACAAATTATCTTTTTTGAAACATATGGCAACTACATAGGGTAACAGTATTAATGAAGCAAAATATATTAAATTTAGGAAAATTCTATAATCAAATATAATTTCACCAAAATTACTTGAAAAAGAGTATATTGTAAAAATAATCAGATATGTGAAAAAAAATATTAAACTTACAATTATGCTATTTTCATCATACCCATATCCTCTAATTAAGCATATATTATTTATGTAGCCTATTGCAATAAAAAATGCACTTCCTATTATTGCGAAAACAGAAAAAACTCCAGTTATTCCTCCAGAATAAACTAACGGCATATGCAAGTAATATATTGATAATACATGAAATATACATGAAGTTACAAACAGTGTATACGTAAGAAAAATTTTCTTCTTTTTATCTTTTTCATCAACATTATAAACATTAGCACTACTGTACAATATCAATAAAATACCTAGATACAATATAAACATTAAAACACTAAAATTTATAGAATTGTCAATATATAAAAAATTACTTATAGTAAAAAAATAATTATCAAACAACAAAATATAGAAAGGCACTAGATTTACTACAAATATAAGAATTCTCGTGTATGCCAACAACTTGACTTTCCTAATATTATTTTTATAGTCATCTTCACTTTTTTTCACATCATTAAAATAATCTTTTATCAAGACATATGATAAATAAATTGATAATATCATAATTCCTTTTTCAAAAAAAGCTTGGAAACTATCGTCATACTCATATATATTATATTTTAAATATAATATACTACAATTTGTAAGTGATACATATATGCTGCCAATTGTAATATATTGATATCTTTTTTCTTTTATACAATATTCCTTTTCATTTTGCACCAAAGATGTAAGCATTGGTAGGACAACTGAGGCAATTAGAAAAATAAAAATCTCAAACAGACTCATAGTAATTGTTGACAATATCATGCTAAAGCATATTGAAGTTATAAAAACGCTCAAAATATATTCTAGCATTTTTTTTAAATGGTCACTATTGCTATAAATAAAGTTTGTCGATATAACGGCAGCTATAAATGAAACAAAAAAATAGCTATAAGTTTCACCATACATGAGTAAAAATATTATACTATATGAAACTGTATTTCCCACTAATATTGCATTAAAAGTACAAAAAAAACTACTATTTAGCTTACAGTTATTGCATAAAAAGATAATTACTAAGCTTAAAAAAATCACTATGAATAAGACTATCAATGAGTATATAAAGAAATTTTGTTTTGTTGAATAATCATCAATTAGATACAAAAAAACAAATGCAGATGTAGAAAAAGAAAAGAGACATAGACTTGCTTTTTCAAAAAAAAGGGTGTAAAGAAACCATTACTTATAATTTCTTTACACCCTTATAAAATTATATTATTTACTATCTTTTCTGCTTAGTGTCCATGAAAAACTCATAGGCTTCTCTATCATTTGCACCATCATGAACAATCATATTTACAGCCTTCGCCATAGCTACTGGATTTTCACTTTGGAAAATATTTCTACCCATATCTACACCACAAGCTCCTTTTTGAATAACTTCATATGATAACTGCAATGCCTCTTGCTCTGTAACTTTTTTTCCACCAGCTACTACAATAGGTACTGGACAAGCTGCAACTATTTCTTCAAAATTATCACAATTATAAGTTTTAATAATATTAGCACCCATTTCAGCAACAATTCTAGTTGCTAATTTAAAAAATTTATCAGTACGTTCCATATTTTTTCCTACTGCTACAACACCCATAGTTGGGATACCATATCTTAACCCCATATTTATTGATTTAGAAAGGTTGTCAATACTTGACAACTGCCCATCAGCACCTATGAAAGTTTGAACAGCCATACAGTCAGCATTCATTCTTATACTATCTTCAATATCAACTGCTATAATTTCATGAGATAAATCGTCATTCAGCATAGAAGATCCTGAAGACGTTCTAAGTGCTATACCTTTTTTACATTCAGGTGGAACACAAGTTCTTATTGCACCACGAGTTCCCATTAACACATCTACATGAGGAAGCAACTTAGGTATAAGAATATCAAGTCTTTCTAAACCTGCTGTGGATCCCATAAAATAACCATGATCAAAAGCAAACATAACAGTGTTACCACTCTTTGGATCAAAAATATTAGAAAGATGTTTTTTCATACCCCAATCTAAATTATTAGAACCTTTGATATAAAATCCTCCGTTATTTTCAAAAGGTGTATCTACATTATAATCTTTAGCAATTTTAAGTCCATCTTTATCAGCCATTACTTTTCCTCCTAATTTTTAATAGTTATAGTCATTTACATTTGATTCATCAAACACAACTCTTTCAGGTAGTAGAACTACACCATTGTTTGTAGCAGCAGTTGTGTCGCCTTCTACAAGACAATCATTTGGTAAAATTTCACATTCACCTATTCCTGGTATATCAATAACATCACCTACAACAACTTCGTTACCAGCTGCTATATATGCTGCAAGATAGCAACCCATAGCACCTTGAATACCACAGTCCCATAAGCCCCATTCATATAAAACCTCATCGTCACAATACTTTTTGATAGATTGTGGTGATGCAAAACCTGTAATTGTTATGTCATCTCTGCCTAAACCTTTGTTTTGAGCAGCATTTAACTGACCTGGTAATGCAGTTGAGTCATTACAAATAATTAAATCTATATCGCTATATGCGTCTAGTATAGCTGAACCAACAGAAACAGCCTTTTCAGCATCTTGCTCAGAATAATAGTTGTCAGCTACTTTTACCCAGTTTGGATATTGTTCAGCAATAATAGCTTCACCAGCTACTTGCCATGAATTTTGGTCTGTAACCGTTGCTTGAGAATAATGCCATACATATTGTACTTCATCATTTTCAGGATCTACACCTCTTTTAGTTAAAGCGTCAACTGACATATCAACTAACATTTGACCTAAAACTTCTGGTGTTCCTTGTGATATCATCAAACTTCTTACATCTGAAGCTGAATCAGAGTCCCAAGTTGTAACTGTAACGCCTGCATCTGTTGCGGCTTTTAAAGCATCTTGAACACCAGCTGCGTCAACAGTAGAAATACAAATTGCATCTGTACCACTTGCAACAGCGTTGTTAATAACTTGAACTTGATCGGCAACACTTGCTACGGCACTACCTTGATAATCAACTTCTATTCCCCATTCCTCAGCATATTTTTGAGCACCATCATTTGCAGCCTCAAAGAATGCATTACCTGTTACTTTTGGTATAAAAGTTACCATTTTACCAGCAATATCATTACCTGCATCACCAGTATCTTCACTTACATCTTCTTCTTCAGTTTGTGTTTCTGTTGCGTTTGCGTCATCAGTTGCGTCAGGATTTGTTTCTTCTGTTGTATCCCCTCCACACGCAGTCATTGTCATAACCATAGATAAGGCAATCACCGTAGAAACCAATTTTTTTAACTTCATAAAATTTTCCTCCTTAATTTTAAAATAATAAAATACAGTCAAATCTACAAAGATTTGAATATTTAAAACACTATTCCTCTTTTTTAATCTTTCCTAAAAAGGCAAGTGTATTAGTGTTTGATAAGTAACTATTATTATCTTTAAAATATTGCATACCATAGTCAATACGATCCCACAAAATATCATCATCAATATATTCATCAATACTCTTTGTAGGTTGGAAATTCTTTAGATCCGCATGTACCAAAAGATAATCTTGTCAGTTAATTTTGAATTCCTCATAAAGTGGTAAATCCTCTAAAAAATCTAAAACTACTCGTTTGTCTTCTTTTAATAGTTTTTTATAACTATCAAGTGTTGCTTGACCTCCTAGATTACAAATCCATTCTACAAGCATTTCTGTTGTGTCTGCTTTAAGATTAGATATACTCTCCTTGGTAGTTTCTTTTTAAGCACTTTAAGACAAGCAAGTGCTATCTTTTCGTGATTGTCCATGTACATAAAAAAATTGTCACGCTTCATAATATCTATCAAAATCTCCATACTATCCGGACCTCTATCTACAACATCACCTAAAATAATGAGAGAATCCTTTTCTGTTAACTGAAGTTTTTGAATTAATTCCGTATGTCGTTTGTAATCTACATGAATATCACTTGTAACATATATCATAACACTATTCCTTTATTTAACTCCCTTGTACAACCGTACATTTGATGAATTTTTTCCATCTGGAATTACTCCTTCTACTTCGCCTCGCTTTACTAAATGTTAAAAACTTCTACCAAGCGGTAATTTTGTACCTTTAGGTATCTCGCCTCAATCTAAGAACAACGACAATACATACATATTCTTGTGATTTTGCTTCTTGAATTAGATATGTATATTGTTATCTAGCTTTAAAATTAATCTATAACTTAAAGTTTGTTACTGAATAATATATTCGAGTTTTTCGTAAACATCTAAAGAAACAACCTCTCTCAGCCTGTCATTTTCAAACTTAAATATCACAATCCATGGCATCAAACTCTTAATCTTCTCAAATTCTTCATAACCTAACTATCAGGTAGTAATTTATGATAGTGCTGAGTGCTGTGCCATGAGAACCAATTACAATATTTTATCCTTATATTGATTTATTGCTGATACAAGTTCAGCAACATTTCGCTCCCAAACTTCAACAAGCGTTTCACCATCGGATAATCTATATGTAAAATCACTCCACTGTCGTTTGGAAAAGGATACATAATCATCTAAACACTCTCCATCAAGTTTTCTTTCTCTAAAATCATGAATTGATTCAACTACAAGCCCATTTCTGTCTGTAAAATCTTTTACAGTATCTATGGCTCTTATATAACTACTTGATAAAACTACATCTATTGATTTATCCAAAAGATAATCTGTAACAAGTATCCTATCATTCAGCCCTTTGCTAGTAAGTTCTCTATTCTATCATCATGATTTTCATAGTTAGGTTCTGCACGCCTTACAAAATATACGTTAGTAATTTGTTTCCTCCTTTACACCATCGTGTAGCTGCACATTATTAAAGTTGTAGGATAATAAAAAAACTTAATTTAATGAAATTTCTGACTTTTTTAAAGTTTTTTTGTTAAATAGCGATTGTTTTCGCATTTTTTATAGTAACAGTATATAAATACAAGTATCAGAGTAGTAAATCTACAACTTCAAAATAAACCCAAACAACATTATAGTTTTTTTCAAACTCTTTTTTAAAACACTCTTTATAGTCAGCAATAAAAAAATCCTTATCTCTATTTTTCCATATTTCTCCTAGTTTTTCAATATCACTGTCTAAGACATCTTCTAGAGCTTTTATCTGCACCTTTAAAACTTTTGCTTTTGCAAAAACCGTTGGTGTTTTATATCTTGCACCATATGAAAAATAAATGTATTCTTCTTTCAACTTTAACATTAAATATGCAAACCAAATACATTACATTTTACACAATTTTATGTTGTATATCATATAAAACACAAGCAATTATGCTGTTTTGAATTTTTCTGTTCCTAATCATTCATTTATTATACCTATACCCTCTTTGAATAAATAGAAAAGTATAGAAAAATCTATTTTCATAACAAAACAACAGCTGCTTTTGACAAAAACTGAGGAAATTTCATATCGTTTCCATTTCCTCAGTTTACCGAAAGTATGAAAATTCTGTTTTCTTTTGCAATGTGCTATCATTTCAATTTTAGGCGTTTCTAAGTATCTATAGAAAAGATCTGCCTTTGATAAAACGGACAATCAAGGATAGATGGGTAAAACCAGACAAATTAGGGATATTTGATGGACAAATTATACGTAAATATGTTTCCACACACACAAATGGCAAGACTGATTTTCTAACCAGCCTTGCCGTTTTATCAATTTTTTAAAAATCTCATTAAATCAGTATTTCAGCCGTATTTCTCATTAGCAAGATGAAGTTGTAGCTGTCAAAAATTAATTAGTAATCACAAAATAAAAACACCTCAGATACGGACTAAAAAGGGTCAATATCTATGGTGTTTTATTTTGTAAAATTTATCCACAATCGAAGTTATATACATTATCATCATATTTTCTGTTTATACTTAATATAGTTTTCTACATCATGGTTGAATAACATTTTCTTTAGTATAGGCAATATTATCACATATTATTTTTTGAGCACAATTTCATGTTACAAATTTTGATTTAATATTTTATCATTAAAGTCACTCTTTCTTGATTTTTAATGGTATAATATAAAATTATCAAAGATTTGGTGATAGTATAATGAAATTATTGTATCTGTTTACTAAATACTAACAACTAGCATTGAAACTATCAAAGGAAATCTTAAAGTTTAAAATCCATATTTCTTCCTTCCTTTTTTAAATAAGTAAATAGAAAGTAAAAAAGCTAAAAATTCTGCAAGAGGTACAGCAAGCCATACACCATTTAAATGTAAGAAATATGGTAAAATCAAAAGTGACCCTATCAAAAATACAAATGTCCTACTAAATGATAAAATTACTGATACTTTACCATTTGAAAGTGCAGTAAACATAGCAGACATAAAAAGGTTAACTCCCATAAATAGGTAAGCTACCGAGAACAACTTTAGCCCTTGTGTTGCCATAGCAAAGGTATCACTAGATTTCTTTATAAAAATCCCAACGGCAAAATCGCCAAACAATAGTGAAAAAGCAATTACTAAAGCTGACACAATTGCAATGAATTTAAAGCTGATATTTACCACATCTTCTAGACCTTTTATGTCACCTGCACCATATTTATAACTAATTATTGGAGCAACACCTGTTGCATATCCAAAATATATTGCAGTTTGTATCATTTGAATATACAAAATCACGCTTATAGAGGCAACACCTGATGTACCTACGAGTTCTAGTAAAATCATGTTAAACAATAATGTAGTTACAGCTACCGAAAGTTGACTTACAAGCTCACTCATTCCATTAAACATACTCTGAAGTAACGTGTTTATTTTCATAACGGGCTTTGCAAAATACAAATCACCTTTTCTGAAAAAGGTGAAATACACAAGGGCAAAAACTGCAGGAACACAATAACCTAATCCTGTTGCAAGTCCAGCCCCAGCAATGCCTAAGTTTAGCATATTCGGTGATATAAAAATATAATCAAGGACAATATTTGTCACTCCACCTAAAAAACAAACAACAAAACCCAATATGGGTTTACCTGCAAGTACAAAAAAAGTTTGTGCAAAAATTTGTAAAAAAATTGCTATACTAAAATAAGATACAGGAATTAAATACTCCATAGCATATGAATACAACTCATCGTTTACGCCTAAAAATGCTACAATTTCATTTGGAAAGTTCAATATTATGATTGTTATTATCAAACCTAACGCTATTGCTACAATATAAAGGATGCTCAAAAATGAACGTGCTTCATTGGACTTACCTTCTCCCATAAGCTTACCCATTACAGCAGTACCACCCGTTGCAAACATTAATCCTATGGCATATAAAATGTTGGCGATTGGCATTACAATGTTGACAGCTGATAAAGCATCTTCACCTACCAAATTTGCAACAAACAATCCATCAATTATAGAATACGTTGACATAAAAATCATCATTAAAATTGTTGGTAAAACATATTGTATCAAAGATTTTACATTAAAATCTTTTGCTAGTATATTCATTATTCACCTCTTTTTATTTCTTGTAATATTACTTGACAGATTTTATTAGTTATATAACAAAATCATGCAATTTAATTTTAGCAATATTCTGCTAATACTTTATTATTTATATCTTTGTTGCTTTTGTCAATCCTACTATTGTTATTTACAAAAACGTTTGTTTCCTGTTATACGGATTAAACCTTCTATACACTCGACTTTTGCATTATCAAGCGTAAGTCCAACTAACTGCAAATGACCTCCTTCCCCACACAATTCCACAAAATATTCATATTCATTTTGACGTGGTAAAGAAAGGGCATGCTGTATATAATTATATTGGTTACTATTTATGTTTGAAACAATAACTTCTATACAAAAGCTAAATAAATTATCCTGTATATCAAGACTAACATTATATTTACTAGCTCCAAGTATATTGCAGTGGTGCAGTATTTCATTGATAATACACATATTTTTGCCAAATTCACTATACACTATTTACTCCCCCTTTTTAATTCAGATTATTTACATTATTCCATTCACCCATATAATCGTTTAATTAATATGGGAGCAATAATTGTTGTAATAAGTACCATCAACACAATTGGTGATACTATTTCAGCAGTTACAATACCCATTTCTATACCTTTATTTGCAACAATTAGTGCCACTTCACCTCTTGATACCATGCCAGATCCAATGATCAAACTATCTTTAGTATTAAAGCCACTGATTTTAGCACCTATACCACAACCTATAATTTTTGATGCAATAGCAATAACTGTTAGTGCAATTGCAAACAAAACAATGGAACTGTTTAGATATTGAAAATCAACCTTTAAACCAACAGATGTAAAAAATATGGGTGCAAAAAATAAATTTGACAAGGTTTCACTTTTCTCTTGTATATATGCATTTTTTGAATTGTCTGAAAAAATCAATCCTGCTAAAAATGCTCCTATAATATTTGCAACACCGAATAAATACTCTGCTGCAAATGATAGTAGAAAACATACTACCGTTGCAATAACAGCATAACGCTGCAACCCTTTTTCTGTTTCAGCAAACCAATCAGAAAAAAACTTGGAAAACACAACCCACATAACAACTGCAAATACACAAAATAAAGTCACAAATAAAATTGTAATCCATATTGTGTTTCCACTATTTGATACGCCAGATGTATCTTTTAAACCAGAAATTATTGACAGGGCAACAATTCCAATGATATCATCAATAATTGCGGCACCTAACAATGTATCACTTACTTTAGTATTAAGCTTTCCCATTTCCTTTAAAGTTGCCACTGTTACACTTACAGAAGTTGCAGATAAGACAAGTCCAATAAAAACCTTTTCAATCAGCCCCTCATCAAAAACACCTGTGTAATGGCATAATATTAAGCCTCCACCCAAAGGAACAATAAAACCCAAAATGGCGACTAGCAAAGATGCCTTCCAATTGCATATAAGACCTTTTACATCACTTTCCATTCCAGCTAAAAACATAAGCAGAATAACGCCGATTTCCGACAAATGATATAAAAAATCTGTTTCTCTAACAAATCCCAACAAAGCAGGACCTAAAACTACACCAGCAAGTAAGGCACCTACAACTTGTGGGACTTTAAACTTACGAGTAAGTATTTCAAACATCTTTGAAAATCCTAAAATTAATGCAATATCTAATAAAAACTTATGTGTTGACAAAATAATCACTCCTTTATAATAGATTAGAGATAATAAAGTTAGGTTTTAGAAAAAAACACTAAACTAAGTAGTACAAAAATAGTGAGATGGACATAAAACTTGACAACTTGTTTGTTTAGTCTTATGTATCTTATGTGTTTTTTGCAAGGTCACCTTATCTCTAATTAGATTTATCTGACATTAATAAATCCATAAAAAAACGCCCGATTACCACTTACAGTAACCGAGCGCACCCGACATCTTCCTCGACTGGAGATTATAAAAATCTCGGCATTGCGATGCACCAGTCCTCCGATGAGTCTATTCTGTTATTTTAAGCTGCTCCACTTCTATCCGAAGCAGTTGATTGATGTTGTTCATGTTGTTAACCAATACATTTTGCTCGTCAGATGACAGATGAGCCCAAACTCGCTGTTCAACATTATAGACAACGTCTAAGTATTTCTTTGCAAAATCATAACCATTATTTGTAAAAATAATTTGCCTTATACGACGATTATTTTCAGGTGTAACAATATTAATATAACCCTTTCGCTCAAGTTTACGTAAAGCTGAATTAACTGTCTGTCTGTTCATAAAATAATGTTCGGATATTTCATATTGATATTGACATTCACCTTTGTATACAGCCATCATACACCAATATTCGCCATCAGATAGGCCACTATATTTCTGTAACAGATTGTACAACTTCTCCATTTCGTTACCTGCCTTTTGATAATCACTCATTGTTAAACTATTCTTTTCAGCCATATAAACCCTCCTAGCAATAGTATGTTTACATAATGTATCAATTCTGACATTAATAAATCCATAAAAAAACGCCCGATTACCACTTACAGTAACCGAGCGCACCCGACATCTTCCTCGACTGGAGATTATAAAAATCTCGGCATTGCGATGCACCAGTCCTCCGATGAGTCTATTCTGTTATTTTAAGCTGCTC
>JBKEBX010000049.1:0-18252 GCA_047973385.1 Lachnospirales bacterium
GGTGTTGTCGGGCCTGTTAGAACGGGTAAATCTACTTTTATAAAGAAGTTTATGGAAGAAATGGTTATACCTAATATTCATGAAGTACATAGTAAGGAAAGAGCAAGAGATGAGTTGCCACAAAGTGGTTCAGGTAAGCAGATTATGACAACAGAGCCAAAGTTTGTGCCATCAAATGCAGTAAGTATAGGTATAAACGAAAACATTAACATGAATGTTAGGCTAATTGATTGTGTTGGATATGTTGTAGATAGTGCCATAGGTATGCTAGAAGACGAGGGTACGCCAAGACTTATAAACACGCCATGGAGTGATAAAAAGATTCCTTTTACAGAGGCGGCAGAAATTGGAACAAAGAAAGTTATAATGGAGCATTCAACAGTAGGTGTTGTTGTTACAACTGATGGTAGTGCTTGTGGAATACATAGAGATGATTATGTTGAGGCTGAACGTAGGGTAGTAACAGAGCTTACAAACATGGGTAAACCCTTTGTTGTTATATTAAACAGCACTGCTCCTTTTTCAGAAGAAACAGTGACTTTACAAAAGGAGCTAGAAAAAGAATATGGGGTTTCTGTTGTTCCTATGAATATAGAGCAAACAAGAAGTTTGGATATTCACAACATTTTAGAGAAAATTCTATATGAGTTCCCTGTAAAGAAAATTACATTTAATTTCCCTAGATGGATTGAAACTCTTAGTAACGACCATTGGTTGAAAGCTAGGATTTTAGAAGACATTAGAGAAATGGTTTTAGATGTAAATAAATTAGTGGAAATTCAAGGAAAAGTTGAAAATGTAAAAGATAATGAGGTTATAAAAAAAGCATATGTTGAAACAACTAGTCTTGGTGAGGGATTAGTTAAAGTATATATTGATGTAAATGGAGATTTGTTTTATAAAGTTTTAAGCGAAATGTCAGGTATGGATATCAGTTCAGAATATGAGCTTTTTGGTAAAATTAAAGTCCTTGCAGGAACAAAGAAAGACTTTGATAAAGTGAGTAACGCCCTTGACCAAGTAAATGCCAAAGGCTATGGTGTTGTAAGTCCTTTATTATCGGAAATGCAACTTTCTACACCTGAAATAGTTAAACATGGAAATAAATATGGGGTTAAAATAAAGGCATCGGCACCAAGTTTACATTTTATTAGGGCAGATATAGAAACAGAAATTTCTCCAATTGTTGGCACTGAGCAACAAAGCCTTGATTTAATTGATTATATAAAAACTGAAATGGAAAAAGATGACGGAAAAATATGGGACTTGAATATGTTTGGTAAATCCATGCAAGAATTGGTGAGAGAAGGTTTACAAACAAAGTTACATAGAATGCCCGAAGATACGCAAATGAAGATGCAAGAAGGTTTACAGAAGATGGTGAATGAAAATTCTAATGGTATGATTTGCATAATGTTATAAAAATAAAAGGGGGTTGTAAAAAATTCATTAACAGAATTTATTTACGGCCCTCTTATTTTTAAAAGCTACATTGTAGTTTTATAAATGTAGTATGCGGCATTTAGAATAAAACTTTTGTTAGTAAGTGGGTTTTTGTTTCTAAGTGCCTTGTCGAGGTCTAGTTGCAGAATGAAGCAATTATCTAAATCGTAAATTTCCGTAAGTTTCGAACTCTTGATTGCATTTCTTATACTTCTGTCGATATTTTTTTGACTAACATTATAAACCGTAGATACATATGGATAAATATCATTAGTAAGACTCAATCTGTAAGTAAAGTTGTCCTGGGCATGTGTTATAGCTGCAACCAAATAAGCGAAGCCATCAAATTTTATGGTAATACCAACAGACTCAAGTAGGGAACATACTTTTTTCTCCAGTTCTTTTTTAGAATCAGGGATATGTTCCACAAAATATGTTTCTTCAAAAATATTTAAATCGTAGTTGGAGATGTCTTCATAGTTAATATTCGGAAATAAATTGTTAATTGTTAAATTGTTTTCTTTAAATTTTGATAATTGTGTTTGCATTAAGAACTCCTCGATATTGAATGTTATATAAATGTGATTTTAAGGAATAAGTTATATTTTTAGTTCTAACTTATTTTCCTTGCTATAATATAATACAACAATTTTAAATGATTTTCAATAGCTAAAATGGGACATTTATGTCACTATTATATAAATTTTGATGTTTTTTTGCTGAATTTTCGTGTTAAATTACAATGAATATTTGTTAGGTTGTAATATTAAACAGTAAGGGGATTTGATATTACAAATAAAAAATGAAAATTTAAGAGGTCAACTTAAATATAATTTGCAAAAACTATTTTAAATTTAGCAAATATAAGGTATAATTATATATAAGTGTTTTGAAATGCTTATGTAATAAAAAATAAAAAAAATAATATAATAAAATAGGTGGTAAGAATGGTTTTTAAAGATTTAGTAAATTGTATAAGCAATTACTCTAATTTATTTATAGGTGAAGAAGTTGAGAATGTTGATGTTACAGGTATTTATATTGATTCGAGAAAGTGCGATTTAAATTCTATGTTTGTAGCATATAAAGGTGCAGTGGTTGATAGCCATGATTTTGTTTTAGAGGCATACAAACGAGGTGCAAGATTTTTTGTTTTGAACTTTGTTCCTTATGGTTTAGAATCTATGGAGGATATTTCATATATTGTTGTAAAAGATAGTAGAGAGTCACTCGCTCTTTGTTCTAAAGTTTTTTACAAGTATAATGACGATGTAAATCTTATAGGGGTTACAGGAACAAATGGTAAGACAAGTACCACGCATTATATCCATAAGATACTAAATGATTGCGGTATTTATGCAGGTTCGATAGGTACACTTGGAGTATATTGTAAAGATGAAAAAATAGATAAGTCTATAACGGCATCAACTACTCCAGAATATGTTGAACTTATTGATATTTTAGATTATTGTAAAAGTAAAAATGTAAACAACTGTGTTATGGAAGTTACTAGTCATGCATTGTATTATAAAAAAGTATTCAACTTGAAGTTTAAAGTAGGTGTTTTTACAAACTTAACTCAAGACCATTTAGATTTTCATAAAACGATGGATAATTACTTTGATGAAAAGTGTAAGTTGTTTAAAATGTGCGATGTTGCATTTATAAATATTGATGATTCTTGGGGGGAAAAGCTTGTAGGAATTAGCCCTGCAAAAAATTATACATATTCTATTGAAGATGACAAAGAATGTGATTTTAAAGCTAAAGACATAACTGTAACAGACAAATATGTAGAATTTACAGTTAATTTAAATGGAGTTGATGAGAAATTTAAGTTAAATGTACCTGGTAAGTTTACAGTTTATAACGCTTTAAGTGCTGTTTTAGTTGCAAACATATCCTATGGGATTTCTGCAAATAAAATAAGAAGAGTTTTTGAAAGTATGGCTGGTGTGCCTGGTAGGATGTACACTGTACCATCAGAAAAAGATTTTACAGTAGTAGTAGACTATGCCCATACTCCTGATGCACTTGAAAAAGTTATACAGTCAGCTAAAGAAGTAACGAGTGGTAGAGTTGTTACAATTTTTGGTTGTGGTGGTGATAGAGATAGAACAAAGCGACCGATTATGTGTGAAATTGCAACAAGACTTTCGGACTTTACAATAATCACCTCTGATAATCCAAGAACGGAAGAACCTATGAATATTATAAACGATGTAACTAAAGGTGTTGTAAGTGGGAGCAGTTACGTTGAAATTATAGATAGAGAAGAAGCTATAAAATATGCCATAGAAAATGCTGTAAAAAATGATTTTATAATCATAGCAGGTAAAGGTCATGAAGATTATCAAATTATTGGAACAGAAAAAATACATTTTGATGATGTTGAAATAGCAAAAAAATACTTAGGTACTAAATAGGAAAGGTTAATTTTATTATGAATCAAGATACAAATATTTTACAGATGTCAGCTATTGCAGGAGTTGTAGCTTTTGTTATAACTGTTTTTATTGCACCGGTTGTTATACCATGGCTTAGACGTTTTAAGTTTGGGCAACAAGTAAGAACAGATGGACCACAAACTCATTTAGCTAAGCAAGGAACACCTACTATTGGTGGTATAATTTTTTTGCTTGGAATAACTATTACATCATTAATATATATAGATAAAGTTAATTTATATTTGTTATTATTTATGTTGTCTTGTGGTGTCATAGGGTTTATAGATGATTATGCTAAAATAAAAAAGAAGCAATCTGAGGGTTTAAATCAAAAGGAAAAACTTATTGCACAGTTTATAGTTACATCATTATTTTTATTTTATGTACATACAAGTGTAGATTCATATAGACTTTTGATAATTCCATTTGTAAATAAATCTTTAGACCTTGGCCTTTTGTATTATCCATTTTTCTATTTATTTACTATTGGGGTAATAAATGCTGTAAATATAACTGATGGATTAGATGGACTTGCAACAGGTGTAACGGCTTTAGTATCTGTTTTCTTTGCTTTTGTTCTTATGACAATGGGCTTATATGATGAAGTGATCTTGCCCTTTATAATTACTGGTGCTTTAGTAAGCTTTTTAATATTTAACTTTAAACCTGCAAAGGTTTTTATGGGAGATACGGGTTCTCTTGCACTTGGTGGTTTTATAGCAGGTATAGCAACTGTGTCACATTTGCAAATTTTTATTTTAATTGTAGGTATAATATATTTTGTTGAAGCTTTATCTGTTATAATACAAACAGGATATTTTAAATATACAAGGAAGAAGTATGGTGAAGGTATAAGAGTGTTTAAAATGGCACCATATCATCATCACTTAGAGCAAAAAGGTATGGGTGAGAGAGATATTGTTCTCAGATTTTACTTAATTACTGCAATAGGATGTATAGTTGGTTATTTGATAATATAATATTTGTAAATATGAAATAAAAAATGGTGGTGAAGAAATGGACTTAAAAGATAAAAAAGTTTTAGTATGTGGACTTGGCATTACAGGTATGGCAACTCTTCCTCTATTACTTCAAAAAGGGGCAATTGTTACGGTATGGACTTCAAGTGTTAGTAAGGGATATGAAAGTGATTTTGAAAAGTTTAAAAAACGAGGCGTAGAACTTTTTATAATGGATATTCCAAATGATATAATTATAGGATTTGATTTATGCGTTGTTTCTCCAGGAATTCCAACGGACATGAGTTTTTTTGACCTAGCAGAAAAAAATAATATTCCTGTTGTATCGGAAATCGAACTTTCAAATTGGTATTTTAAAGGTAGATTGGTAGGTATAACGGGTACAAACGGCAAATCTACAACATCAACTTTAATGAGCGAAATAGTAAAGGAACAATTTAAATCTAGTGAGCTTTTAGGAAATATAGGTGAGGCTTTTTCAAGCAAGACTTTAGAGAGTGTCAAAGACTCAGTTTACACAATAGAGCTTAGTAGTTATCAACTAGAATGTACATATACTATAAAGCCGAAAGTTGCTGCAGTTTTAAACATATCAAAAGACCACTTATCAAGACATAAAACTATGCAAAATTATATTGCACAAAAAAAACGTATTTTTATGAATCAAGATGAGAATGACTTTCTTGTTTTAAATTATGATGACGATGTAACTCGTGAAATGGCAAAAGAGGCGAAGTCTAAAGTTGTTTTCTTTAGTAAAGAGCAGATAGATGAAGATGTTTTATGTGTTTATGTGAAAAATGACAGCATATATACTAATTTTAAAGGTAAAGAAGAAGTGATTTTAGCAAAATCGGATATACTTTTAATTGGAGAACATAACCTTGAAAATGTATTATCAGCAGTTGCTATGTCCTTAGCTCTAGAAATACCTATATCGGTTATAGCTTATGTTATATCAACTTTTAAAGGTGTTGAACATAGACTTGAATTTGTTAAAATAATTCATGGTGTTACATTCATAAATGATAGTAAGGCTACAAATCCTGATTCATCAATAAACGCAATTAAATCAGTAAACCAGCCAATAATTTTAATTGTTGGAGGATATGATAAAAAATTACCACTTTTTGAATTTGTAAAAGAGATAACAAAAAGTGTTGAACATCTTGTTATAATTGGTGATACAACGGAGAAGTTTGTAAACTGTTGTAATAAAATAGGATACAATAATTTTGTAGTATGCGAGACTTTGGAATCTGCTGTTGAAGAAGGTTTTAAAGTTGCAAAACCTGGTGACTGTGTACTTCTATCACCGTCATGCTCAAGCTTTGATATGTTTGAGAACTTTGAAAGTCGTGGAAAGGCATTTAAAAAGGCAATAAACGAGCTTAGGAGGTAATAATGAGCAGTGGGAATAATAGGAGAAACCAAAGAGTAGTTACTGCAAAAAACAAAAATGAAAAATTTGGCAATAATGCAGAAAGAAAAAGAAGTACATATAAAAGTAATTCGGATAAAAGACTTCAAGGTAAAGAGGCAACCAAAACTTCAAAGCCTAAGCAAAAGCCAAGACCTAGCTCAAATGTTAATGTAACGAAACCAAAACAAAAACCTAAAAAAAAGAGATTTCAAAACAATATTCATATTGTTGTATCAGAGGGAAGCCCAGATTATTTTCTTATGATTTTAGTGTTGGTTCTAACTATTACAGGGATAATTATGATATATTCAGCTAGTAGCTATTCAGCTAGTATAGATTATGGTGACGAGTTTTTTTTCGCAAGAAAACAGTTTATTCTTGCTTTTATAGGTTGTTCTGTTATGATTATACTTGGGTTTACAAATATAATTAATTATACAGTTTTGAAAAAATATGCAACTTTACCAAAGCTTATATATGGTGTTACGATTTTGATGCTGGTGTTAGTTCCACTTATAGGTATAGAAGTAAATGGACAAAAAAGATGGCTAGGTATACCTAACACAAGCTTTCAAATCCAACCTTCTGAAATTGCAAAACACGCATTAATAATTTTTATGGCGTATTATTTATCGTCATCAAGTAACAAGTTAAGGTCTTTTAAGGATTATTGCAAAGCATTGTTTTTTGCCTTGTTACCATCATCACTTACACTAAACTCTAATCTTAGTACAACTATAATTTTAGCAGTTATAGGTATAGGTATGATTTTTATAGCAAGTCCATATTTTTTAAGGCTTGTAGCCATTGGCGTTGGAGGTATTGTACTGTGTGTATCAGCTTTAGTGCTTTATTTAAACACCAGTGGAGGTTATCATAATGCACGTTTTGTTGCTTGGAAAAATCCATTTGAATATTCTCAAGATACGGGTTTTCAAACAGTTCAATCATTACTTGCCATAGGAAGTGGAGGAGCGTTTGGACTTGGACTTGGTAAAGGTAGACAAAAACTTGAATATATTCCAGAAGCACATAATGATATTATATTCGCTGTTATATGCGAGGAACTTGGTTTTCTTGGTGCAACATTGTTGTTATCTATTTTTTGTTTGCTATTTTGGCGTTGTGTAAAAATTGCAGTTAATGCAAAGGACACCTTTGGCTCATTGATTGTAGCAGGTGTGACTATAATGCTTGCAGTGCAAACGATTATTAATGTTTCAGTTGTTACAAATACTATACCAAATACGGGTATTGGACTACCCTTTATAAGTTATGGTGGTACAAGTATTTTATTTTTGTTATCTATGATGGGTATAGTTTTAAATATATCTAAATACAAAAGATTTAATGTTTAGTTACAAGTTGGAGATTAGTAGAAAATGTTTTTAAAAAGATTGGAAATACAAGGGTTTAAGTCTTTTCCAAACCGTACGAAAATTGAGTTTAACAAGGGTGTTACAGCTATTGTTGGACCAAATGGTTCTGGTAAAAGTAATATTTTAGATGCTATTTTATGGGTTTTAGGTGAGCAATCAGCTAAAGCCCTAAGAGGATTTAAAATGGAAGATATTATATTTAATGGTACAGAAAACAGAAAACCTCTAAGTTTTGCAGAAGTAAGTATTGTTATAGATAACACTGCTAAATATTTTAACATAGAATATGATGAAATAATCGTCACAAGACGTGCTTTTAGAAGTGGAGATAATGAGTATTTAATTAATAATAAACAATGTAGACTTAAAGATATAAATACTTTATTTATGGATACAGGTGTTGGCAAAACGGGATATTCAATAATTTCTCAAGGTAAAGTGGAGGAAATCGTTAGTAGTCGTGGTAATGACCGTAAAAACTTTTTTGATGAAGCTGTTGGTATCGTTAAATTTAGAAGTAAGAAAACAGAAGCTTTAAATAATCTAGCTAAAGAGCGTGAAAATCTTGAAAAAATAGATATGCTTGTAAATGAGCTAGGAGAACGTGTAGAGCCTCTTAGAGTTCAAAGTGAAAAAGCTAAGAAATTTTTAGAACTTGAGGACGAACTTCGAAAAATAGAAATTACAAGATATGTAGTAAATTGTAGCTCGTTATACGAAAATCTAAAGCTTTTTGATAAAGATATTTTAAATGCAAAAGAAGAACTAGAAAAATACAATATTTCTTTAGGTAAGGAAGAATATTTTTTTAGTGAAAATGAGAAGAAAAACGAAAAAGCACTACTTGAAAAAGAAAATTTCTTAAAAAGAATAAGTGAAATTGACCTTAAAAAAAGCGATTTAACAAATAGCGTCAACTTACATAAAGAAAGAATAAGACATATTTCTGAAGAACAAAAAAGGTTACAAAATGAAATAAAAAGCGATTTAAATGAAATTACAGAATTTGAAAAAGAAATTACAAATCTTGAGCAAGAAGAACAAGGCTTTATAATAACTAAAGCATCCCTTGAGAAAGAACAAGCAGACTTTGAAGCAGAATTTGTTGAAATGAAAAAGAGTTTTGATAAAATAGCAGAGGAGATAAACACATTTAGTAGTAGCGTATCCAAGTTTGCACTAGAAAAAAATGAACTATCAAAAGAACTTGAGATTGCAAAAAACAACTTAAATTATACTAAAAATACAATAGAGCAAGTTAATATTATGGCTGTTGAAAATGAAAAAAAGTATAAAGAAATAGATATTAAGTTACAGGTTAAAGAAAAAAAACGTAAAGAAAATGAAGAAGAATATAAGAAACTTGATAGACTTATTTTAGAGAAAAATCAAGATTATATAAATAAAACCTCTGACTTAGAAAACACAAGAAATAAGAGGAAAAAAATCGCTTTTGATTTTGACACTATACAAAAGAAGTATGACATTTTAGAAAATACTATAAAGGAAAATGATGGTGTTGGATATAGTGTTAAGTTTATTTTAGATAGGAATATACTGGGTGTTATTGATATTTTGGGTAACCTAATAAATGTTGATAAAAGGTATATCCCGGCTATTGATACTGCTATGGGGGGATATATTCAAAACATTGTAGTTGACAACGAGAACATTGCTAAAAATTGCGTAAATCTACTGAAAGAAAACAAAAAAGGACGTGCAACTTTTTTACCTATTTCTTCTATGAAAGGTAAGTTTGTTAATAATGATTTTTCTAAGGAAGATGGGTTTATTGGCATTGCCATTGATTTAGTTAGATTTGATGATAAATATAAAAATATTATGTCTAGTATTTTAGGTAATATTATTGTAATGGAAGATATGGATAGTGCCATAAAATTTACGCAGAAATATAGTAGCAAATATAGAGTTGTAACTTTAGATGGGCAAAACTTTAATACATCAGGTTCAATTTCAGGTGGTTATAAAAACTTTAAAAATAACAGTATTTTGTTTAGAAAAGAAGAACTTAAAAAACTTAAAGAAGATAAAGAGATTATTTTTAGTAAGTTAAATCCTATGGAAGTTAAGGAAAGAAGCCTATCTGATGAATTAAGTAAATTAAGTAATGAACTTGATGAATACACGTCAAATCAGAATAATATTACTTTAGAAATAAAAGAAGACTATATGATATGTGCTAACTTTAAGGGTACATTAGAAGAACTTTCAAAACAAAAAGATGAAATTTTGACAAATACATCTGACCACAAAAAAACACTTGATAAATATGAAGAAAGTGTTGTGACATTAACTAATAGTTTAAATGATATTTCGGAAAAATATAAAGAGGTGAATTTAAAACTTGATAAATTGAATGTTGATAATAACAAAAACATTGGGTTTAAAGAGAATTATATTGAAAAAATCGGAGATTTTAGAGTTAATCTACTTGAGGTTAATAAAAATATTGAAGCTAGAAGTCAAAAGATTTTAGATGTTAAATCACAAATAAATAAGCTATTAGAAAGTGTTTCTAACAAAGAAAATCTTTTTGCAAGTAATGATGAAAACATTTCACTTAAAAATACAGAAATAAGTGGTATTTTAAGTGATTTTGATAGCCTTATTTTAGAAAAAGAGCAAGTAAGGTCAGATTATGAAGATATTTCAGAGGAAATTGGCAACTTAACTTTTTTAGTTAAAAAATTACAAGGGAATATTGACGGTATCAAAAAAGATATTTATAATGTTCAAAGAACAATAGATAAACTTACTCAAGAAAGAGAAATTCAAGATAACAAAATTAGTGATTTTCATAACTATATTTGGGATAAATATGATGTTTCATATATTGAAGCTAAAGAACAGCCATTTATAGAAGAACTTGCTAAAGATAAGGATTTAGGGCGTATTGAAAGAATGTTATCAAGTAAAATAAAAGAGCTTGGTCATATAAATGTTGAGTCTATTGAAGAATATATTACTGTAAAAGAAAGATTTGACTTTTTAAATGGTCAAAGGTGTGATATAATTGATTCTGAGAATAATATTCTCGAACTTATAAACAGTTTGACTATGGAAATGGAAGAACTTTTCAAGACACAATTTGAAATTATTAAAGAAAATTTTGATTATGTTTTTAAGGAAATGTTTGGTGGAGGAGAAGCGAAGCTTGTTTTAAGTGATAGTGAAAACATTTTAGATTCAAATATTGAAATTAAGGCTCAACCACCAGGAAAAAGGTTAGAACATATGTCCTTACTATCAGGTGGAGAAAAAGCTTTAACGGCGATATCTTTATTATTTGCTATTTTAAGAATGAAACCATCACCCTTTTGTATTTTAGATGAAGTAGAATCTGCCCTTGATGAAGCCAATGTCATTAAATATGGGGAGTATTTACAAAAATTCACTAAATATACGCAATTTATAGCTATAACTCATAGAAATGGTACTATGGAAGCTGCAAACTCTATGTATGGTGTTACTATGCAAGAAAAAGGTGTTTCAACACTTGTATCTGTTGAGTTTAGTTAGATTTGGCAACGAAGCCATTAAATTTGGCTTATTATAGCTTAGTAGTTAAGCTGTTGGAATTTTGGAGGTAAATAATGGGTTTTTTTAAAAAATTATTTGGTATTGAAGAAGAAAACAAGGAAGAAGAAGTTTTAGAAATTGAAAATCAACAATTAGATGGTGATGTTTTGGACGTAGATTCCAATGAATCTGTTGAGATTTTTGATGAAGATATACCAATTGAAGAAGAAGAAGGTAAAATTTTATCAGATATACAAGAAGTTGATAAATCCTTAGATTTTGATGAGGTTGTAGACGGAGTTAAAGATAGACTTGATAAAATTAACCAAAGTTTAATGGAAGACCCTGAAAATTTAATTTCTCTTGATTTAGAAACTCCTCCTGTAAAAGTAGAATCTAATGAAGATGATGAAGACATAGATGTGGAGTCTGATGAAACAGATGAAGTTATTGTAAACTATGTTTCAGAAAATGAAACTATTGTTATAGAAACCAATAATGAAGATATGATAAGCACAGAAGAAGATTCTGAAGAAGATGTAGTTGAAGAAGCTTCTGAAGAAACTTATGAAGAAGATAAATCAGAAGAAAGTATAGGTTTTTTCAGTAAATTTAAACAAGGTTTAAGTAAAACAAAAGAGGCTATATTTACAGGGATAGAAGACGCACTTGGTGCATTTACAGAAATTGATGAAGACTTGTTTGAAGAGCTTGAAGAAAATCTTATAATGGCTGATATGGGCGTTGAAACTTCAACACATATTATAGAAGAACTTCGTAAAATCGTAAAAAGAAAAAATGTAACAGATGTAAATGCCATAAAGGGTTTGTTGCAAGATATAATATCTGATATAATGTCAAAAAATAATCAGCCAATAGACTATAAAAGCCCAACAGTTATTTTAGTTGTAGGTGTAAATGGTGCAGGTAAAACAACAACAATAGGCAAACTTGCAGCAAAGTTTAAAAAAGAAGATAAAAAAGTTATGTTAGCAGCTGCTGATACATTTAGAGCGGCGGCGATTGACCAACTCGAAGTATGGGCTAATAGAAGTGATGTACCTCTGATTAAACAAGCTGAAAAGTCTGACCCTGCAGCAGTTGTTTTTGATGCGTGTAAATCAGCAAAGGCTAAAAATTCAGATATTTTGTTAGTCGATACTGCTGGACGTTTACAAAATAAGAAAAATCTTATGGATGAACTTAGAAAGATTAGACGTATTATAGATACTGAGTTTGAAAGTGCAAATGTTGAAGTGTTCTTAGTTTTAGATGGTACAACAGGACAAAATGCAGTACACCAAGCTAAAACATTTACTGAAGTTGCAGGTGTTACAGGGCTTATTATAACTAAACTTGATGGCACTGCTAAAGGTGGTATAATTATATCTATATATAATGATATGGATATACCTGTAAGATATATAGGCTTAGGTGAAAAGATAGAAGATTTACAAGAATTTAACAGTGATGACTATGCTAGGGCTTTGTTTGAGTAAAGGTAATCTCTAATCTGTTATCTTAAAACTAAAAAAATGAGGGGGTTTAAAGAAACTTAATATTTCTTTAAACCCCAAAGTGACTATAAGAAATACTCACTTATGTAAGTTTCCTTACAGCCTCTGTTTTCTATTCTAAAATGACACCTTGATTTATAGCATCTTCAACAGCATTTAATAAAAATTTAGAAGTTTCCATTGTATCTTGATTTAATGTTATTTGAGTGTTTTGATTTTTTATAACTTCATTTTTCACAGATTCTAATGTTGAGCTAATTAATGGGTAAAAAATCTTTTGGTCTTCCGTTAAGTCGGATATGTAAATGTCTTTTATAGAATCTTCTGTAAGGACTACTGTTAAATACAGTGGTTGACTTGTGTTTTCAAGGGTGAGAGTGCTACTATACTCACCAGGGGTATAGTTTATAGTTGCTGAACTTGTATCTTTTTTTAACATTGATACCAAAATTGCGATTATTAAAACTGCACCTAAACATAATAATGAAATTTTGATGATTTTTTTCATTGACAAAACGATAAATCTTGTTTGCCTCATAAGAGTACCTCCAATTCTTTAATAATATATTTTATTTAGGAGATTGCTTTTTTATGACTACTTTAAGGAGAAGTATGAATTTTATTTTAAGTAATAATATTTTACGTTTAGAAAACTATTTTTTAGACGAGATAAGTAAAATTGAAAATGAAGCTGAAGCTTACAAAGGAGCAATTGTTATAACTCCTGAACAGTTTACCCATGAAGTTACAACAAATATTGCGAAGAAGCTTGATGATGGGATTATGTTTTATACAAATATTCATAGCTTTACAAGTTTTACTAAGCAGTTTACAAATGAGTTTGGTGAAGTAGGGAATATAGTTAACAATACGGGTAAAAAAATAATATTGCAAAAGGCTATTTTTGATGTAAAAAATGAGCTTGTTTTTTACGGTAAAGTATGTGATAAAGTAAGTTTTGTAGAAACTATGATGGATACCATTGATGAGCTTATAGACACAAAAACCTCTCTTGAAACAATAAAAGAGATATATGAAAGTGATGATGGTAAAAGTTATTTATCCTTAAAACTTAAAGATATTTACTTAATATATTCTAAATTTAATCAATTTTTTGAAGAAAATAACTATTTACTAAACCAAAATTCTCTTGAGCAAACAGCTGAAATATTGTATAAAGAGCAATGGGAATACTTAAAAAATAAAAAGATTTATTTATATGGGTTTAATGGATTTTTAAAAAGAGAAATGGAGCTTTTAAAAGGAATTATTTATAATTTAAAAGAGCTAAATTCTGATGTAAGTTTGCTGTTAACTATTGATGAAAAAACTAATCTTAAAAAAATGCAAAAGGGCGAATATTATCTAAGAGATTTTGATCCATATTTTGAGCCTAAGCGTACTTTAATTGATTTTTTTAATATGATTAACTCAATCGAAGAAAAGAAAATTGATTATTATATAGTAGAACTATTTGAAAAAAATGAAATAGATAGCTATTTAAAAGGCTTACAAGTAGGATTTTTTGATAATAAATTTACTTTGCCTATGGATAAGCCTATTCTTGATAATGTAAAGGTTGTTGGGAAGCAAAACAAAAATGATGAGGTACGATACATTGTAAATGCTATACATCGCAATATCATAGAAAATGATTTGAAATATAATGATTTTATAATTATGTGTTCGGATATAGATAGTTATAGCTTGTATTTAAAAAAAATATTTGATAGCTTTGAAATACCATATTATATTGATAAAAAGGATAGTATTTTAAAATATGAATTGGTAAAATTTATATTTAATATTTTTGATTTGTATTTATATAACTTTAGTTATGAAATTGTTTTTGATATGCTTAAAAATGATTTTTGTAGCTTTTTAAAAAGAGATGAATTACCTATTACAACTAGTGATATAGAATTGCTTGAAAATTATGTTTTAAAATATAATATTAGAGGGAATAGCTATAAAAAGCCTTTTAAATATTTAAATGGATTTAACGCTGAAGAAGATGAGTTAAACGAATATGCAACTAAGGAATTGGAAAAAATCGACAAGATTCGAGAGGGATTTATAGAAAATGTAATTCCGTTTGAGAATTTTACAAAAGATAATTTTGTAGTTAAAGATTTTTTAGAAGTATTGTATAATTTTCTGTTAAAAAGTGGACTTGAAAAAGAATTACAAAGAAGATTTAACTTAGAAAATCAAGAGCAGACTATATTTGAAGCTAGTCAAATATGGGATTATGTTATAGATGTTTTTGAGAAAATAATTGAACTTGTAGGAGATAGTAAAGTTAGTTTTTCGGATATGAGAAAACTTATTGAAATAGGTTTTTCTGACAAAGAATTTGGTTATGTTCCAAATAATAAAGATGTTGTGAAAGTAGTTGATTTGTATAGAAGTAGATTTTCGGCTACAAAGCATATGTTTATAATTGGTGCAGTTGAGGGGCTATATCCCAAATATATGGGAAGTAAGACTTTTTTTGATGATGACGATATAGAGCAGTTTAAAGAAAAAAATATTATGTACTTTACTGACAGTTTTATGCATATGAATATTCAAAACCTTAATGTATATAACGCCATAAACAAAACTTTAGAATCTCTTGTTATATCCTATCCTATTGCAAATGTTAATGGAGATGGAAACAAGTATTCTATGTTAATCGCAAGAGTAGTAAAAATGCTAGGTATAGAAGTTGATAGTAGTAGGACGGTTAATACATTAAGTCTGGGTGAAGTTCTTACAAGTATTTTGCAAAAAGAAGCTAAGGACCAAAGGGATATAGAACTTTTGGAAAAAGTAGAAAATGAACTAAACAGAATAAACATTAGTGTTATAGAAAAGATATTTAACAAGGAGTTTTCTCAAAGTATAATTGCTGATTATACGGATTTTGTAGTTAATGATAATCAGTACAAAACTAGTATATCAAAGATTGAAACCTATAATGATTGCCCTTATAAGCATTTTATGAAATATGATTTAAGTTTGAAACCAAGAGAGCAATATGAGGTTTCGGCAATAGACTTTGGCAACATTTATCATAAGATGCTTGAGGAGTTTTTTAACTATTTAAAAGAGAATAATATTTCTATGAATAATTTATCTGACAATTTTATCGAACAATATATTGATGACAATATAGCCATGTACTCCAAAAGCCGAGAAGATGACATTCTAAACAGTACAGCACAATTTAGATATTATGTAAAAAACATTACTAAAATTCTCAAAAGGTCAACGGTTAACTTTGCTAATCAATTTTATGACCGTTTTGCTGATGAAAATATTACACAAAACCCTTTCTTATACGAGGAGTCGGAACTTGAAATTAAGGAGAAGTTTACAAGTAGCAAAGGCTATGATGTAAGTTATAAAGGAATTGTAGATAGAGTAGATATAAAAGAAGTTGAAGATGAAGTCTTTGTTAGAGTAGTTGATTATAAATCTTCTGAAAAAGCCATAAACATAAATAACTTAATCGAAGGGAAAAACTTACAACTACTTAAATATTTAGAATTAATTGTTAAAGATAAATCCTTTCTAAAGAACAGTAGATTTGATAATAAAAACTTTGTGCCTGGTGGTGCTGTATATTCTATACTTAAAGACATAGAGTTTAGTTCTAAAGGCGATGATAAAAATTTATATTATAATCAAGCCGAAGAATTTGCCTTTAAGGGTTTGATTAATGAAGAAACAAAGGATTTTTATCCACAAGGTTATTTGAAAAACGTTATTGGTAGTGATAGAAATGCTAAGACTAAAAAAATAAGTAGAAATGATTTTGACCTTATGTTAAAATATGCTGATTATAAGGTTAAAGATAGTGTAGATAGAATTTTAGATGGAAGTATTAAAGTTAGCCCAATTGCCAAAAGTTTAAGTGATGATAACTCAACTTGTATCTATTGTGATTATTCTAGTATTTGCAAAATAAAAGATAATGACAAATTTAAAAGAATAATAAGGGATATAGATAAAGAATCAAATGAGATTACTGAAAAACAGAAAAAGTATATTTCAAAGGAAATTGATAAAGATACGAAGTAATATATTGGAGGTGTGCATATCAAAAAAAAGGAAAGGGCAAAAATAGTTGTAGAGCGTTTAGATGAGTTTTATCCAGGTCTTGATAAATGTTACTTGAACTTTAATCAGCCCTATGAACTGCTTTTTGCTACAATTTTATCAGCCCAATGTACAGATGATAGAGTGAATATTGTAACAGAGGTTTTATTTAAGAAGTATAAGTGTCTTGATGATTATGCAAATGCACCTATTGAAGAAATAGAAAGTTATGTGAAGTCAACAGGGTTTTTCAGAAATAAAGCAAAGGGCATAAAAGAAAGTGCTATAATGTTACTTGAAAATCATAATGGGGAACTGCCAAGTGATATAGAATCTCTAACTAAACTTTCGGGTGTTGGTCGTAAGACTGCAAATGTTGTACGTTCGCATATTTTTAAGATTGAAAGTGTTGTTGTGGATACCCATGTTAAAAGAATTTCTAACAAACTTGGATTAACTAAAGAAAGCGACCCAGTTAAAATTGAGTTTGACTTAATGAAAGTATTGCCCAAAGATACATGGATTAGATATAATCAACAAGTTATAGCTCATGGTAGAAAAGTTTGCACAGCAAGAAGCCCTAAATGCGATATATGTGGATTTTTTGATATATGTGTTAGTAAAAAATAAGTAAAAAATAAGTAAAAGAGGCTGACGTCTAATGACCAAAAAATCATTACACATCAGCTTTTTTTTGTACATACAGCACAGAACTGTGATAAAAGGACTTATGGCAAAAAAATTGTAAAAAATTAATATCAATAAAAAATATTTTTAGGCTCCATAAAATAGCCCAAGTTAGAAAAAAATTTTAAGCTTTTAAAAAGTTAACAACTTTGTAAATACTAGAGTTTTAGTGAAAATTAAGCTGTTTTTGGAGTATATGATTTTAATCCTTTAAATAAAAAACTGTTTATTTTCTTTATATTAAAACCGAATATATAAAAAAGAATTTTTTTTTCAACTTTTGATTTTGAGAGATAATTAAATCGTCTTAACTTATCGTTTTCTTTCATATTTCCATAAGCACCTGCTGTTTTTTATTTGGAGCCTTTATTAAACGTCAGCCCCTTTTTGTCTAATTTTAACGATTTCGCTGAAAAAAGATACGATTTCGCATAAGTTAAGTACAAAAATAAAATTTATGTTATAATGAAAGTAATATACTAATAATAAAGAGAACAGATTTTATGATAGATAAATTGCTAAAATCAGGTACTAAAGGTGCAGTTTTAATGGGTATAGCAACGGTTGCATTATGGGTTGTAGCTATTAGTGATAACACAACTTGTTTTTTTATAGCACACGAAATGTAATTGCCAGAAGAAGCAAAAAGTATGCGTAAGTTTTAATGTTTCAAAAGCAAAGTGAAAATATTGTAAACACATTAATTAGTAAAAAAATAATAGAAAAAGATAAAGAAAAGCTTGTTACTTA
>JBKEBX010000009.1:0-114369 GCA_047973385.1 Lachnospirales bacterium
AGAAGTACCTTCCATAACTGCACGCATTAAGTGAGCTTCTGTAGTAGCTAGAGATAAACCGAAAAATACACCTCTTGCGTTACTATCCCATATAGGTGCACGTTCACCAGCCATATATGGTAAGAAAATTATATTTGTTGGTTCAGGAGATATTTTTTGAATATCATTTTCCATGTTAATATACTCTGTACCATAATCATTTTCTCCACCTCTTAGTGCATCACGACACCATTTGTATGAGGCACCGGTAGTACTCATAGGACCAACCATTATTTTAATATCAGGGCTAAGACCAATAGCTGTTGATAGGTAAGGTGAAGTATTCTTCTCATCGAAAGCAACAGTTAAACATGACGATGTACCGATAGCCTCAAATGCATCACCCTTTGCAACTATACCAGCTTCAATCGAGCCTGACATTGTATCGACCGTACCTGCAATAACAGGGATTCCTTCTTCTATACCGAGTTCTTGGGCAACTTGTTTTGTTGTATACCCGATTACATCAGGGCAATTGTATAGCTTAGGTAGGATAGCTTCTGATATACCTACGGCATCAAGAATTTCCTTGCTCCAACAATCATTATGTATATCATAAAGTAAAGTCATTGATGCGTTTGTTTTATCATATGAATACTCACCAGTTAATTTATAGTTTATGAATCCGTTAGTTGATAAAATATGAGCAGTTTTGTCATATAAATCAGGATAGTTTTTCTTAAACCAAATAAACTTAGGTGGTAAAAATAGAGCGTCTATTTGATTACCAGTTATCTCGTTAACACGTTGTGGACTAATGTTAGATGCGAATTCTGCACATTCGACTTCTGTACGTCTGTCCATCCATATGATAGAATCACAAAGCGTTTTTCCATCAGCATCTAAAGGTAAAAAGTTTGGAGCTTGACCACTAACACCTATTACTTTTATCTCCTTTGTATCTATTTTACTTTGTGTTACAACATCACGAATACACTTAGATGTTGCATCCCACCAATCATTTGCATCTTGCTGAACCCAGTTACCCTTTGAACTGATAAGGTCATACTCGTGGCTAGATTCTGCGATCATGTTAATACCCTCTGCAAAAAGTACGCATTTTGCTGTTGTTGTTCCTATATCAATACATATCTTGTACATATTTGTCCCCCATAAATTTTATTTATTTTAATAAATTAATATAATGTTCTACCTTAAGTGCAACAGAATTTTTTGCTACTGTTATAAGCTCAACAAAGTGAAGCTTGTTTTCTTTTTTTATACAGTGTTCAACAGAACTTGAAACTGCTAACATAGAAATTTCTGTAAAAAAGTTAACTTTGTTTATGCCTGACTTAACTGCTTTTTTGAACTCTTCGTCAGAAACACCTGAGCCACCATGCATTACAAGAGGAACGTCAACCATAGTTTTGATTTCTTCAAGTAATTTCAAGTTAAGTTTTGGAGTACCTTTATACATACCATGTACAGTACCAAAAGCGATTGCAAGTGCATCTACATTTGTTTCTTCAACAAAACGCTTTGCATCCAAAGGTTTTGTGTACATACTTTCATCAACACTACTTCCACCGTCCATATTACCTTCCCCACCAGCAACATGACCGATTTCAGCCTCAACACATACATTAGATGCATGAGCAATTTCTACTACTTTTTTAGTAAGTGCAACATTTTCATCAAAAGGTAGCTCTGAGCCATCAATCATAACACTTGTAAAACCTGCATCAATTGCTTTTTTTATAACCTCTATATCTTTACCATGATCAAGTTCTAAAGCAACTGGTACTTTTGCTTTTTTTGCAAGTGCAGCTAAAAACTCGAAATGCTCAGCTGCATCAATAAGTGGAAGAGCAGCCTCAGGAACCATCAATATAACTGGACTGTTTGTTTTTTCAGCAGCCATTACAACGGCTTCTGCTGATGTTTTTTCTAAAACATCAAAACCTGGTATTGCGTAGCCGTTATCTTTGGCATCGCCTAATATTTTTTTTAATGAAGCTAGTGACATATTTGTCCTCCTTTGAAATAATGTTCAAAACTTATGTTCTTTATAGTGATATTATAAATAATGTATAAGATTATGTCAATAGAAGTTGAAGTTTTTGAACAAAATTTCAGAAATTTTACTCTGATATTTTTTTATCATATATAATATTACTAAATGTATTGTTATTTACATGATTTAATGATAAAATAAAATAGTAATATAAAATAAAATATGTGGAGGGAATTATGTATAAAGGTGTATTTAAATTGTATAATGGAGTAGAGGTGCCGGGTATTGCACTTGGAACATGGCAAACACCGAATGATGTGGCTGTTTCTGCTGTTGAGGTGGCGATAGAACTAGGGTATACACATCTTGATACAGCAATTGCTTATGAAAATGAAGAAGGTGTTGCTAAGGGAATAAAAAATAGTGGTATAGAAAGAGAAAAACTTTTTGTAACAACTAAAATCCCTGCAGAAGTAAAAAGTTATGAAGAGGCAAAAGAAATGATTTTAGGTTCGCTGAAAAGGTTGGGAACTGATTATATAGATATGATGATAATTCATGCACCTAAACCATGGTCTATAATGCATGAAAAAGATGGTTCGCGTTTTTTTGAAGAAAATGTACAAGTATATAAGGCATTAGAAGAAGCTTATAAAGACGGTGTTTTACGTTCTATTGGTCTTTCAAACTTTGGCGTAGTTGATATAGAGAATATTATGAAAAATTGCGAAGTTAAGCCTATGGTTAATCAAATTTGTACATATATTGGAAATATGCCTGAAGATGTTATAAAATATTGTCAAGACAATGAAATTTTAGTTACTGGATATTCTCCAATTGCAACAGGAAGACTTTTAGGTAATGAGCAGATAACCGAAATAGCAGATAAGTATAAAGTGACTTTACCGCAACTTTGCATCAGATACTTACTTGAAAGAGGGATTTTACCACTTCCTAAAACAGTTCATAAAGAATATATGAAAATAAATGCTGATGTTGATTTTGAAATTTCTAAGGAAGATGTTGAGATTTTAAATAGTTATAAAAATATATAATATTTAAAATAATTAAAGTGGCTAGACAGCTTGAATTTGATAAAAATCAAGAACTCTCTAGCCTCTTTTTTGTTTGTAAAAAATATATTATTATGCTATAATTAAACTTAAGTTCTAATAACTCAAACAAAGTATAATTTTTTTTTTGAAAAAATTTATTATATATAAAATATGTTTGATTACTTAAAAATATGTGCCATTATTTCAATTTTCTGGCGTTTCCATGTCGTAAATCTAATGGATATTAGGTATATGACATATTGTAATGTGTATTTATAAGGGGTATAGATATGTACAGAAGAAAAACAAGAGTTGTACAAATTGGGGATAAATTTATAGGTGGAGATAACCCTATACTTATTCAAAGTATGACTTCAACTAAAACAAGAGATGTTGAGGCTACTGTTAAACAAATCAAAGGTCTTGCAGAAGCAGGTTGTGAGATTGTAAGAGTTGCAGTTCCTACAATGGAAGATGCTCTTGCTATAAAAGAAATTAAAAAGCAAATAAGTATTCCACTTGTTGCAGATATACACTTTGATTATAAACTTGCTTTAAAATCTATTGAAATGGGTGTAGATAAACTGCGTATTAATCCAGGAAATATAGGTTCTAAAGAAAAAGTTGCCGAAGTTGTAAAAGCTTGTAAAGAAAAAAATATTCCAATAAGAATTGGAGTTAATTCAGGCTCTTTAGAAAAAGAATTAATCGATAAATATGGTGGGGTAACACCTAGTGGTATTGTTGAAAGTGCAATGAAACATGTTGAAATTTTACAAGAACTTGACTATCATAATATAGTTTTATCTTTGAAATCCTCAAATGTACCTTTTGCAATAGAGAGTTACAAAAAAATAAGTGAGCTTGTTGATTATCCATTGCATATAGGGATTACAGAGGCTGGAACTCTTAAAAAAGGCACAATAAAATCAGCTGTTGGTATAGGTAGTATTTTAAGTCAAGGGATTGGTGATACTATCCGAGTTACTTTAACATCTGACCCTGTTGAAGAAATTTATGTTGCAAAGGATATTTTGCAAAGTTTAGACCTTAGAACTTTTGGTATAAATTTGATTTCATGCCCGACATGTGGGCGTACAGAAATTTCTTTAATTGAACTTGCGAAAAGTGTGGAAAAAGAAATAGAAAATCTTGATATGAATATAACTGTTGCTGTCATGGGGTGTGTTGTAAATGGACCTGGTGAAGCAAAAGAGGCAGATATTGGAATAGCCGGTGGTAAAGGCGTAGGACTTATATTTAAAAAAGGCGAGTTTTTTAAGAGATGCGAGGAAAAGGATTTAAAAGCCGAGCTAGTTAAAGAAATATATAGCATGTATGAAGAAAATAAAAAATAGGGTGATTTTTTGGAAAATTGTAAAAGCTTTATAGAAGTTTTTAACAAAGATGAATATGAATTTTCGATGGATATTGAAAACAGTGTAAGGGATATTATGGTGTACAAGCTTACTCATTACAAGGAGGAAAGTTTGTTTAAGATATCAGCATTTTCGAATAATTTTTTAAATGAGCATAAAATACATAAAGCTATAGAGAAAATTAGTAATCATTATGATCAGAATGTTAAATTTGAAATGGATTTGATATATAAATATAATGGCTCTTTTAAAGATACTATTGTTGATTTTTTTGAACATTACAAAAAACATTTATACGAGGTTTCTCCTGTATGCTCTAAGATTTTAGGTAACTCAAGAATTTTAGTTGATGAAGAAAGAAATATTATAAAGTTATTACTTAAAAAAGAAAACATAGATATGTTATCGTATAGAAAAATAGATGAGGATTTAAGCAATATTATTTCTAAGAGATTTTCAGAAAACTATATAGTAAAATTCGAAGAGAACAAGGTAGATAAAAAAGATAAAAGTAATCACAAAAACAGCAAAAGAAGTTCTTGGAATACAAAAAGACTTGAGGCTGGGGTATCTACTGTAAAGGTTACTGAAAAAGTAGAAAAGAAAAAAGTTACATACAACAAAGGTCCAATGAAACAAATTAAAGTTAAGGAAGACCTTGAAGTTACAGGAACAATTGAAAGTTCAATTATAGAAAATGAAGAAATTGTTATAAGAGGTGTTGTAGGTAACGTTGAAGATAGAGATCTAAGAAGTGGTAAAAAACTTGTAATTTTTGATGTTTATGACGATAGAAGTGCTGTTACTATGAAGATTTTTGCAACACCTGTGTTTTTTGAAGATAATCTTAAAAAAATTCTTAAAAAAGGGAATGGTATTATTGCAGGTGGTAAAGTAGTTTATGATACCTATGCTGATGAACTTAGTGTTATGTGTAGTGAAGTTACTAAGGCTAGTGTTTTAAGAGATGCTAAGTTTGACGATAGAGCAAATAAGCGAATTGAATTACATTGTCATAGCAACATGAGTAAAATGGACGCTATACCTTCAGTATCGGAGCTTATAAATCGTGCAAAGGACTATGGACATAGTGCAATAGCCATAACCGATCATGGTGTTGTTCAAGGTTTTCCTGATATGAGTTCTGCAGCTGCTAATGCTGGAATTAAGGTTTTATATGGCGTTGAGGCTTATGTTATTGATGATAAAGATACTATTGTAAAGTATAGAGATAATATAAATTTAGAGGGTGAATTTGTTGTCTTTGACGTAGAAACAACAGGATTTTCAAATAGAAGTTGTAAAATTATTGAAATTGGTGCTGTTAAAGTAAAAGGTGGCGAAATTATTGGGGAATTTTCAGAGTTTATAAACCCTAATGAACCCCTTAGTGATGAGATAAAAAAGCTTACAAACATAAGTGATAATGACTTGAAAGATAAAGATACAATTGATGTGATTTTACCTAAGTTCATTGAGTTTATAGGTGATGCAACACTTGTGGCACATAATGCAAGTTTTGATGTTGGGTTCATAAACAAAAACTGTAAAGATATTTGTAAAAAGGATTTAGAAAATCCATATATTGATACGGTTGCTCTCTCTTGGGCATTTATAAAAGATGTTAAAAACTATAAATTAAATACTATTGTTGAGTATTTTGGAATTACACTTGATAATCATCATAGAGCTATTTATGATGCAATTGCAACAAATGAAGTTTTTCAAAAGCTTTTTGAAATGGTAAAAGAGGTTGGAATAAAAGACCTTAAAAGCCTTAATGAATTTGGCTTGGAAAATATCGAAAAGAAAAGACTTCGCTCAAGTCATGGGATAATCTTTGCTAAAAATCTTGAGGGGCTTAGAAACTTATATATTCTTATTTCTAAATCACATATTGATTATTTTTATAGACAACCAAGAATGCCAAAGTCTGTTATTGATGAGTATAAAAATGGCTTGATTTTAGGTACAGCTTGTGAAGCAGGAGAGTTATATAAATCTGTTTATAATAATTTACCGTATTTCAATACAAAAAATGTAATGGATTATTATGATTATTTTGAAGTGCAACCACTCGGTAATAATCAGTTTTTGATTGATAAGAATGACTGTACTCTTGAAGATTTAGTAGAAGTTAATGTTAGTATTATAAATCTTGGTGAAGTGGAAAATAAATTAGTTGTGGCAACAGGTGATGTACATTTCTTAAATGCTTCAGATAATGTATATCGCTCTATAATTTTAGAAGCTGAAAAGTTTAAAGATGCAGATAAGTATATACCTTTGTATTATAGAAACACAGAGGAGATGCTCAAGGAATTTGATTATTTAAGTGATGAAAAAGCACTTGAAATTGTTGTGACAAACACAAATAAAATTTCTGATATGATAGAAGATATTTTGCCAGTTCCAAAGGGTACATTCCCACCTCTTATGCCAAAAGCAGATGAAGAACTTACAGAAATCGTTTATGCAAAAGCACATAAACTATATGGTAATCCATTACCGGATATAGTTTTGAAACGTATCGAGCGTGAGCTTGGTTCAATTATAAAAAATGGTTTTAGTGTAATGTATATAATCGCCCAAAAGCTTGTTTGGAAAAGTCTTGAAGACGGCTATTTAGTAGGTAGTCGTGGTTCTGTTGGTTCAAGTTTTGTTGCGACTATGTCTGACATAACAGAAGTTAACCCACTTCAACCACACTATTATTGCAAGAATTGTCAGTATACTGATTTTGATAGTGATACAGTTAAAACTTATCTTGGTACATCAGGTTGTGATATGCCCGATAAAAAATGCCCAAACTGTAATGAGGATTTATGTAAAGAGGGTCATGATATACCTTTTGAAACATTTTTAGGTTTCGACGGAGATAAAGAACCTGATATTGATCTTAACTTTTCAGGTGAATATCAAAGCCATGCTCATGATTATACAGAGGAACTTTTTGGTAAAGGATTTGTTTTTAAAGCAGGAACGATTTCAACTCTTGCAGATAAAACGGCATATGCCTACGTAGCAAGTTATTATGAAAACAAGGGGCTAAGACTTAGAAATGCTGAAATAAACAGGGTTCGTGATAAGCTTATAGGAATAAGAAAATCATCTGGACAACATCCTGGTGGGCTTATGGTAGTGCCTTCAGATAATTCCATATATAACTTTTGTCCGATACAAAGACCTGCAAATGATATGAAAAGTGATGTTGTAACTACACATTTTGACTATCATTCTATATCAGGTAGACTACTAAAACTTGATATTTTAGGTCATGATGTGCCTACAATTTTAAGGCATTTAGAAGATATAACAGGAGTTGACCCAACAACCATAGATGTGGGGGATAAAAAAATAATGGAACTTTTTGTATCACCTGATTTAATGGGTATAAATTTAGATGAAATTGGTTGTGAAACTGGTTCTTTAGGTTTGCCTGAATTTGGGACAAGCTTTGTTCGTAAAATGCTACTTGACACAATGCCAAGTACTTTTTCGGAACTTGTTAGAATTTCAGGGCTATCCCATGGTACAAATGTTTGGCTTGGAAATGCACAAGATTTAGTACAAGATGGAGTTGCAACTTTAAAAGAAATTATTCCAACTAGAGACGATATTATGGTATACTTAATATTACAAGGCGTTGAAGAACTTACAGCTTTTAAAATAATGGAAGGCGTAAGAAAGGGAAAAGGTTTATCTGAAGAACAAGAGCAGGTAATGATTGATAACAACGTGCCAGATTGGTATATTGACAGTTGTAAAAAAATAAAATATATGTTTCCAAAAGGTCATGCAGTTGCCTATGTTATGATGACTGTTAGAATTGCTTTTTATAAGTTATATTACCCTGAGGCTTTTTATGTGGCTACTTTATCAGAAAAGTATAGTGATATCGATTATGAAACTATGTGTCAAGATAAAGATGATATTTTAGCACTACTAAAAGAGTTAAACGCACTTAGTAAACCAAGTCAAACAGAGAAAAATAAGATAACAGTTTTAGAGCTTATATATGAGATGTATGAGCGTGGTATTGAGTTTTCAAAAGTTGATATATATAAGGCGAAACCTACAAAGTTTCTTATAGATGATAGAAAAATTATGCCACCGCTTTGTACAATTGCAGGGCTTGGGGAAAATGCAGGTATTGCACTTGCTAAAGAACGTGAAAACGGAGAGTTTGAAACAATAGATGATTTTAGAAAAAGAACAAAAATAACAAAAACAGTAATACAAATTATGAAAGATTTAGATGTTTTAAAAGGTATACCTGAAACTAATCAAGTATCACTTTTTGAAATGTAATGTTAGGAAGGAACAATAATGAGCGAAAGAGAAGTAACAAAAACTTCAGAATTTGAGGTTGAGAAACAAAAGGAATATATAAAAAAGTTAAAAGAAATTGTATCAGAGAAAGAAAGTGCAACTGGAAAAAAACTTAAATTTATGGCAGTGACTTTCGGTTGCCAAATGAATGCTCATGATAGCGAAAAGCTTATTGGTATGCTTATGGAAATGGGTTTCGAGCAAACTGATGAAGAAACAGATGCAGATATAATTTTTTATAATACTTGTACCATTAGGGAAAATGCAGAAAACAAAGTATATGGAAATCTTGGATACCTTAAAAGTATAAAAAAGAAGAAGCCTGATTTAAAAGTTGTTTTATGTGGTTGTATGATGCAACAAGATGCAGTTATAGAAACAATTAAGAAAAAGCATAAACACGTTGATGTAATTTTTGGTACATATAATTTGTATCGTTTCCCTGAACTTTTATATACTAATTTTGAAACAAATTCTATGATAATTGATGTATGGGAAGAACATGGTGAAATTATTGAAGATTTACCGACACTTAGAGAATATTCCTATAAAGCTTCTGTTAACATAATGTTTGGCTGTAACAACTTTTGCACATACTGTATAGTGCCGTATGTTAGAGGGCGTGAACGAAGTCGAAAAGTTTCAGATATAGTGAAAGAAGTGGAAGAACTTGTTGCTGATGGAGTTGTTGAAGTTACTTTACTTGGTCAAAATGTAAATTCCTATGGGAAAAACCTTGAAGAAAAAACGTCATTTGCAGATTTATTGCGTATTTTAAATAAAGTTGAAGGTCTTAGACGAATAAGATTTATGACAAGTCACCCTAAGGATTTATCAGATGATTTAATAAAGGCTATGGCTGAATGTGATAAGGTATGTAATCATTTCCATTTACCTATGCAATCAGGTAGCACAAAGCTACTTAACCTTATGAATAGAAGATATACGAAGGAAAGCTACTTAGAAATAGTAGAAAAAACTAAAAAAGCAATTCCTAATATGTCATTTACAACAGATATTATAGTTGGTTTTCCAGGTGAAACTGATGAGGATAACATGGAAACCATTGATGTTATAGAAAAAGTTGGATATACTCTTGCATTTACTTTTTTATATTCAGTTCGAGCAGGTACACCTGCTGCAACTATGGAAGGTAAAATTGATGAGAGAACGGCAAAAACTAGATTTAATACTTTAAATGATAGATTAAACAAAAGTATTGCAAAGTTAAATGAACAAAATGTTGGTAAAGTTTTTGAAGTTTTAGTGGAAGATGTGTCAAAACATGATGATACATATTTAACAGGTAGAACAGAAGGATTTAACCTTGTACATTTTAAGTGTGATGATAAATCGTTAATTGGTAAAATCGTAGAAGTCAAAATTGTTGACTTTAAAACATTTTACTTAATTGGTGAATTATATAATTAATAAAAAACTATATACAAAGGAGATATTATTATGTCAGTTTACAAGGAAAAAGCAAAGGAACTTGCAAATTTAATTTTAGCTTCTGACCAAGCTTTAGCTATGGCAGATGCAACAGCTGTATATCAACAATCAGAGGAATCGCAAAAGAAGATGGCTGAATATCAAGCATACCATGCAAATGTCCAAAAAAGTATGCAATCAGGTGAACTTTCTCAAGAAGAAATTACAAAACTTACATCGACTCTTACAGAAATGGCAGTTGAACTTAAACAAGACCCAATTATTGGAGCTTTAGTTTTTGCAGAAAATGAGTTTAATGGCTTTGTTAACGGTGTTATGGAAGTTGTTAAAAACACAATTATGGGTACTGAAGATGATGGTTGTAGTTGTGGTGGTAGTTGTGGTGATGGCTGTGAAAGTGGTAGCTGTGGTTGTCACTAATATGTGACACTTTGTTACAAAATGTTTATAATTAATAAAAAAAAGTTTTGGTAGGTGAAAAATGGCTTATACTCCGATGATATTGCAATATTTAGAAATAAAAAGAGAATATGAATACGCTTTAGTTTTTTATAGACTAGGGGATTTTTATGAATTGTTTTTTAATGATGCACTTATAGCATCAAAGGAATTGGACATTAGACTTACAAAACGTGACTGTGGAGGTGGTGAGAAAGCTCCTATGTGTGGCGTTCCTCACCATTCCTCTGAAGGTTATGTGAATAAACTTGTAGAACTTGGATATAGAGTTGCTATTTGTGAACAAGTTTCAAACCCTAACGACCAAAAGGGAATAGTTAAACGTGAAGTAACAAGAGTTGTTTCAAAGGGTACTGTTTTAAATGAAACTAGCTTAGTTGAAGATAAGAACAATTACATTTGTATGGTTTATTTTAATGAGAAAGACTTAAAAATAGGTATAAGTTTTTGTGACATTACAAATGGTGAGTTTATGGGAGTTTGTACAAATTCAGATATGAGTAGTGTTTTTGATGAAATAGCTAGATTTTCGCCAAGCGAGATTTTGGTATGTGAAAACCTACCTTTTTTAAAAGAACTTGAAAATAAATTTTCGCTTAAAGCTAATGTACTTAGTAATCATTATTTTGATATAGAAGAATGTACGCAAAGGCTTAAAAGACACTTTGAAGTACACAACCTTAAAGGCTATGGTATTGATGAAGAGTTTGAAGTTGTATCAGCACTTGGTGGACTATTACTATATCTTACAATGACACAAAAAAACAGTCTAAAGCATATAAATTCTATTAAACTTATAGAAACAACTGATAATTTAAAAATTGATAGTTCAACAAGACGCAATCTTGAACTTACAGAAAATATGCATACTAGAACTAAGAAAAAAACTCTTTTTGGAACTCTTGAAAAAACAAAAACTTCACTTGGTTCTAGATATTTAAGAAAATCAATAGACAATCCTTTATACGACAAAAAACAAATACAAGATAGACTTGATGCAACAGAGTATTTTTATGAAAACATTTTGTTTACTGAGGAACTTCGAGAACTACTTGGTACAATAAAAGATATAGAACGTCTAGTAGGTAGATTAGTTTTTAATCAAGTAAATGGGCAAGACTTAAACGCACTTGGCTATTCTTTTGAGTATTTGCCAGATATAAAAAACCTGCTAAATTCGGATGTTTATTTAATAAATAAAATTTATAATAGTTTTGATACTTTAGATGATTTACATAAGCTTATAAAAGATGTAATAAACCCTGAAGCTCCAGTTAAAATTAACGAAGGTAATTTGATAAGACGTGGATTTAACCAAGAGCTTGATAAATTATATGAGATTAAAGAAAATAGTAGTAACTATATTTTAAATCTTGAAAATACTGAACGTGAAAAAACAGGTATAAAAAACCTTAAAATAAAATACAACAAAATTTTAGGATACTTTTTTGAAGTTACTAAATCTCATTTATCACTTGTGCCTGATTATTTTATTGGTAAACAGACTTTAGTTGGTAATTCAAGATATGTAACTAATGAGTTAAAAGAAATTGAAGAAACAGTTTTAACAGCTGATGAAAAAATAATTAAACTTGAAGGAGAAATATTTAGTCAACTTAAACTTGAGTTGTTTGAGAATATTGATAGAATAAAAAGAACGGCTTTAACTATTGGTTTAATTGATATGTTGCAATCTTTTGCTTATGTTTCTTATAAAAACGACTATGTTAAGCCGAGTTTGGTGGATAGTGGCGAAATCAAAATTGTAAACGGTAGACATCCAGTTGTTGAATGTGTTAAAGAAATTAATTTTACACCAAATGATACGAATTTAGATATTGATGAAAACCAATTGCTTGTTATAACAGGTCCTAACATGGCAGGTAAATCCACATATATGAGACAAGTTGCACTAATCGTTGTTATGGCTCAAATTGGTTGCTTTGTTCCGGCAACAAGTGCTGTTTTATCTCCTGTTGATAAGCTCTTTACAAGAGTTGGTGCATCTGACGATTTAGCTTCAGGGCAATCTACTTTTATGTTAGAGATGAATGAACTTGCAAATATTCTTAACAATGCGACTAAAAATAGTTTGCTTATTTTAGATGAAATAGGACGTGGCACAAGTACTTATGATGGTTTGTCTATTGCTTGGAGTGTGTTAGAGCATATAAGCAACAAAGATATATTAGGTGCAAAGACTTTGTTTGCAACCCATTATCATGAACTTATTGAACTTGAAAAAAACATAAAAGGTATAAAAAATTACCATATAACTATAAGGGAAGATGGTGAAAATGTAGTTTTCTTACATAAAATTGAACCTGGTTATGTTGGTCAAAGTTATGGTATACACGTTGCAAAGCTTGCAGGTGTCCCGAATGATGTTATAAAAAGAGCTAATGCAATTTTAAATAGATTGGAAAGTGCAACTGAGTTTTCGAGTAATAAAAAAGAAAAGTCTAAGACCTATTACGGTAATAAGGAAAGTAAAAAACTTACTTTAAAGGAACAACAAACTTTTGATTTAGTTGAAGAAATACAAGCTATTGATGTAAATACTTTATCGCCTATTGTAGCTTTTGAAACTATTGTTAATCTTAAAAATAAGTTAGATAATATAAATGAAAAATAATTGAGGTGGAGTATTGGCTGAGATAAAAGTTCTTGAAAATAATTTGATAAATAAAATTGCAGCAGGTGAAGTTGTAGAACGCCCACTAAACGTTATAAAAGAGTTAGTTGAAAACTCTGTTGATGCGAAAGCTACACAAATTACCGTTGAAGTGAAAAATGGCGGGCTAACGTCTATGAGCGTTTCGGACAATGGTTCAGGTATAGATAGGGAGTTTGTAAAAACAGCCTTTCTACGTCATGCAACAAGTAAAATCTCAACAGTTGATGACCTTAGCAATATTTTAACTTTAGGATTTAGAGGTGAGGCTTTATCAAGTATTTCATCAGTTTCAGAGGTTATTTTAACAACAAAAACCGTAGATGATGATTTAGGTATAGAACTTACAATTATAAATGGTGAAATTGTATCGGAAAAAAATGTAAACGCACATGTAGGAACTACTTTTGTAGTAAATAATTTGTTTTTTAATGTACCTGCAAGGCTTAAGTTTTTGAAAAAACCTGCTGTTGAAGGTGCTTACATATCTGATATTATGCAAACTTTTATGCTTGCAAATCCAGAGATTAAATTTAACTATGTTGTAAATGGCACAAAGACTTTATCAACTATGGGAAAAGGCTTTGAACAAGTTATTTATGATGTTTTTGGGAAAAACATAAGTAAATCTGTAATATATTTTGATAACGAGGATAGTCAAGTTAAAATCTATGGTGCCATTGGTAAACCTGATGTTTCACGTGGTACGAAAAAGGCGATTAACTTTTTTATAAACGGAAGATATATAAAAAGCGAATTGTTAAATAGTGCTTTAAAAGACGGATATGGTACAAGGCTGATGATAGGGAGGTTTCCTCTTTGTGTGATAAACCTTGAAATTGACCCTGTGTATGTTGATGTAAACGTTCACCCTACAAAACTTGAGGTGCGTTTTTCAAACGAAAACCTTGTTTATGATAAGCTATGTGAAGTTGTAAGAAAAACTTTGTCTTTAGATGATAACAATTTACCCTCATTAAAGCTTGTTGAAAAGAAGAATTTTGTAAAACCTAAATTTGAAGTGGAAGAAAAGGACGTAAAGGAAATACGTTTTGCAGAAGCTACAAATACCCATACAAAAGAAAGTGAATTTATTATAGAAATTGAAGAAGATACGGAAGATATGATTTTAAGAGAAGATGTACCTAAAGAAAAGGTAAAGCCTTTGATTTCTTCTATAATTTATGATAAAGTTGGTTTAGATAGTGGGGGTGACGGTTATGTAGGTGAAAAGGAAAAATTTACAGACATAGTCGAAAAGAAGCCTATTAAAAAAGAAAAAAAAGTAGTTGTAAAGCATGATTACAATATAATTGGGCAATTGTTTAATACATATTGGATTTTACAAAAAAATGACTCTATGTATTTTTTAGACCAACATGCAGGACACGAACGTTTAATTTATGAAAGATATAAAAGAGAACTTGAAGATGAAAAAGTAGTTTCTCAAATATTGTTAACACCACTTACGATAGTTTTAACTTTTGAGGAAAGTCTTTTTGTAAAAGAAAACATAGATAAATTCCAAAAGTTCGGGTTTGGTATTGAGGAGTTTGGAGAAAATATTTTTGCTATTCGCTCAATGCCTATGATATTTGACAGTGTAACAGATATTGGATTTTTCCATGATATATTAAGAGATTTTAATTCTAATGATAATTTGTACGATTTTAAAGATGATACAGTTATTTTGAAAAGCTGTAAAGCTGCTATAAAGGCGAATCGTGCCTTAGATTTTATTGAGGCTAAAAACCTTATAGAAGATATTTTAAATGAAAGGTTAACCCATTGCCCACATGGTAGACCCATATTTGTTGAGTTAAGTAAAAAAGAGATTGAGAAAATGTTTAAAAGGATAGTGTAATGTATAAATATATTGAAAAAGGTGACAAGTTAATAATTATATCAGGGGCAACAGCAACAGGTAAAACGGGTACGGCTATTGACCTTGCAAAAAAAATAGATGGAGAAATTATTTCTTGTGACAGTATGCAAGTCTATAAATACATGGATATTGGTACGGCAAAACCTACAATTGATGAAATGTCAGGGATACCTCATCATTTAATAGATGTTTTAGAGCCTGATGAGGATTTTTCAATTGCTATATTTAAAGATTTAGTTTTTAACGCAATTGAAGATATTAAATCAAGGGGGAAAACTCCTATACTTTGTGGTGGAACAGGTTTTTATACTAATGCAATTATGTATAACACAGACTTTACACTTATGGAAAAAGATGATAAACTAAGAGAACATCTATATAATCTTGCTAAAGAAAAAGGAAATGACCATTTATATAAAATTCTTGAAAAAAAAGATATTGAAAGTGCTAAAGTGCTACACCAAAACAATGTGAAAAAAGTTGTTAGGGCAATAGAATTTTTCGAAACAACAGGAACAAAAATCTCTATACATAATAAAATTGAGCGAAAAAGAGAACTTTATTTTGATGTTTATCAATTTGTACTTGATTTTGATAGAGAAAAGTTGTATCATAGAATAGATATGCGTGTGGATATTATGATGAAAGACGGTTTGATACAAGAAGTTAAAAGCTTAGTTGATAAAGGTTACCATAAAAATTTAGTATCTATGCAAGGTATTGGCTATAATGAATTTTTTGATTATTTTGAGGGTAAAGCAACTTTAGAGGAAACAGTTGACCTTATAAAGAAAAATTCTAGAAATTATGCAAAACGTCAGCTAACTTGGTTTAGAAATAAGAGCTTAGAGTCAAGTGTTTGGCTAAATAATGATGTATATAATAAAGAAACTTTGATAAATAAAATACTCGGAGAATTAGACAGGAGAGATTAATATGAGAGCAAGTAAGTCATTTAATTTACAAGATATGGTTTTAAATAATGCAAGACGTGACAATAAGGAAATTACATTGTTTTTAATGAATGGAATAAAGTATAGAGGTTTTGTAAAAGGCTTTGATAACTATGTTATTATACTTGAAGTTTTAGGCAAAAAACAAATGATATATAAACATGCAATTTCTACTATTATTCCGAATGACCCTTCAGTTTTTGCGTATAATATAGATAACTCTGATGATGAAGAAAACACTTATGAATAATAGATTTACTGAAAGTTTACTTAAACTTGAAAAAAGAGCTTTTGAGGATTTAAAAGATGTTTTTCGTGAAATTGACGAAGTAGCATATATAAATCAGCAAAAAGTTCTTTTAGCTATGCAAAAAAATAGATTATCCGATAGTCATTTTACCTATGCAAGTGGTTATGGATATAGTGACATAGGTCGAGATACCTTAGAGGCAATATATGCTGATGTTTTTTGTTCAGAAGATGCTATCGTTAGACCTCAAATTGTTTCGGGAACACACGCATTATCTCTTACACTTTTCGCCAACCTAAACAAAGGTGATGAACTTGTATCCCTTTCAGGTTCACCCTATGATACTTTACTTGGAGTTATAGGTGTAAGAAAAACTAAAGGTTCATTAATTGAAATGGGTGTTGATTACAAGGAAATTCCTTTGATAAATGAAGAAAAAATGGATATAGATAAAATAAAGAATATCCTGTCAAAGAATACAAAAATGTGTATGATACAACGTTCTAAGGGATATTCAACACGAAAAAGTTTTACAGTATCTGAAATCGCTGAAGTTATAAAAGTAGTTAAAGGTATAAGTAAGAATATAATCATAATGGTGGATAACTGTTATGGTGAATTTGTTGAATGTGATGAACCATCGCAGTTTGGTGCTGATGTAACAGTTGGTAGCCTCATAAAAAATCCTGGTGGTGGACTTGCACCGGTTGGAGGATACGTTGTAGGTACAAGTGAAATTATCGAAAACGTTGCTGTTCGTCTTACAGCTCCTGGACTTGGAAAAGAAGTTGGGGCAACTCTTGGTATATCTCAAACCTTGCTACAAGGCTTGTTTTTAGCACCAAGTGTTACAAGAAATGCACTTAAAACAGCGATTTTTGCAAGTTATATTTTTGAAAAAATCGGTTATAAAGTTACTCCGAAACCATTTGAAAAACGTTCGGATATTGTACAAGCAATTCTTTTTAATGATGAAAACCCTCTTATTGCTTTTTGCGAGGGGATACAAGCAAGTTCTCCTGTTGATAGCTTTGTTACGCCTAAACCATGGGATATGCCAGGCTATGATAATCAAGTCATTATGGCAGCAGGAGCTTTTGTACAAGGTTCAAGTATTGAGTTGTCAGCAGATGCTCCTATACGTCCTCCATATGTGGCATATTTTCAAGGAGGATTAACTTTTGAACATGGCAGATATGCAATACTTAATTCTATCCAAAAGATGATTGATGACGAGGTTGTTACAATAAAATAAGTAATAGTATAAAAGGACTTTGAAGATTAAAACTTTGAAGTCCTTTTAAAATTGGTATAACAAGAGAATTTTATATGGAAACGTTACAGAATTTAAACAATGGCAAATTACAAAAGAAAAAACAAATTTTCATAATTTTGACAAACGCCTGAAGTGGCGATGATGCAACATTTCCGCAATTTTTGTCAAAAGCCGTTAAGCTGTTGTTTTGCTATCAAAATGGATTTTTCTATATTTTGCAAGGTTGCCATATACTAAAACAACTTTTGTTCATTTGCTCCCTTTGATTTTATCATAGATATGACTTTTGCTATATCATCAAGGTTAAAGAGACCAAAGGCGAAAAGTAGCAAAACATATATGGTAAAAAGTAAGACTGAGAAAAGCCCAAAGGTAAAAAAGTTTAGGGCAACAGTGACACTGAGTTTAAAGGTATTTATTGCTAAAATTGTTATGATACAAGCGATTAAAGGTTTGTATGTTAACTTTACTATGGAGATGTTTAGCTTTAATTCTCTTTTTATTATAAAATAGTTTAAACATGTGTTTAGTGCCACACAAATTGAAAAGCCTATTACAAAGCCAAAAACACTAATTTTAGGTGTTAATGTGTAAATTAAAAAGAGTGATACAAAAGAGGATAAAAGACTATTTGCAAACAGTCTAAGTTGATTTCCTAGCCCGTTCATAACTCCACTTAGTATCATATGCATATATAAAAAAGGTGAAGTCGCACCAAAACATACCAAATAAACACTAATATTTGTGTTGTATAAAAGGTCGCCGATTTCATTTGCAAATGACATAAAAAAGCTCACAAATAGAAAGCTTAATATTAAAGTAAAGTTGAAAACTTTATAAAGTAAATCGTTAATTCGTATGTAGTTGTTTCTTGCTTTTAGGCTACTTATGTTGGCGAGTAGTGATGTGGATATTGATAAAATTATTGCAGTTGGGAAATATATTAAAGGGAAAGTAAGCCCTGAGATTTTACCAAATTCCTCAATAGCGATTTCTCTTGTATATCCGTATTTTACAAGGCTATCAGTAATTAAAAGATTTTCATATGTATGTAGTAAAGAGTGAGTTACTCTATTTAGAGATAGTGGTATTGCTGAAACTAAAACTGCATTTAAAATAAACTTTCTTCTATGCCCTAAAGCTTTAGATATTGATTTATTATAAGCTTTACTATGGCTATTATAGGTTATGTATTTATATATTGAATAGAAACAAGAAATACCTTCGGCAAAAACTATACCAAGTATCGCAATGTTTATCGTTAGAACACCTGAAAAATTTACAAACAAATATATGATGCCAATTCTTGAAAGTTGCTCAATAACTTGACTTGTGGAAGTTACTTCAGGATGATACAGACCTAAAAAATAGCCCCTTATACAAGAGCCTACTGCCATAAAAGGAAAAGATGTAGATATTAGTATAATAGAAAAGTAATAGCTTTCATCATCTAAAAAACTAAGGGACAATTCCTTTGAAAATGTTATAAAAATGAAAGATACAAAAACGCTAAGTAGAAAAGATAAAAAAGTTCCATAGTAAAGTACTTTCTTTTGAGATTTTATATCTGATGTTGAGGCATATTCACTAGCAAGTTTTGAAATAGTTGTTGTAAAACCACTACATATTAAAGCCCATGCAAAAGTATAAAGTGGCATAATCATTTGATAAAGCCCCATATTGTATGCCCCAAGTTCATTGTTCATATATATTCTATAAAAAAAGCCAATAAGTCTTGTTATTAGACTTGCAACAGTTAAGATTATTGTACTTTCTATTATTGTTTTTTTCCTCATAGTACACTCCTTTAAAATTATATTTTAAGTATATGACGGAAAATTTAAAGTATACAAGTTTATTTTTTTATATGGTTAAAACTTGTTATAAAAGATAGTGTATGTTAAAATTATATAATAGGATAATAGGCTTCATTTCAATTTTGCAACGTTTCCAATATAATATTATTAAGTCCTAGACAAAAAAACATGGTTACGACTTAATAATAAATTAATTTATGTAAAGGTTATGAATATGTTTGACATAAAAGAAGAACTGAAAAAATTGCCATCAAATCCTGGTGTGTATTTTCATAAAAACCAAAAGGATGAAATAATATATGTAGGTAAGGCTAAGAACCTAAAAAATCGTGTTAGGTCTTATTTTGTTGGGATTGATAAACATGATGATAAAACTCGTGAACTTGTCCTAAATATACGAAGTTTTGAGTATATAGTCACAGCAACGGAAGTTGAAGCCTTAGTTTTAGAATGTAATTTAATCAAAAAACACTCACCAAAATATAATATTATGTTTAAAGACGGTAGAGGTTATCCATACATAAAAATTATGGTAAATGAGATGTACCCAAGAGTTATTATAACTCGTGAATATAAAACTGACGGTAATAAATATTTTGGACCATATGTGAATATGATGGCTGTAAATGAAGTTGTAGAGCTGTTTGAAAAAATTGCACCTCATAGGAAATGCAATAAGATTTTTCCAAGAGATTTGAACAAGATACGACCTTGTCTTAATTATCAAATTAAAAAATGTCCTGCACCTTGTAACGAAAAAATAAGTATTTTAGAATATAGGGAAAATATAAATAAGATTATTGATTTTTTAAATGGGGATGTTAAAGATACTGTAAAGGATTTACAACGTTCCCTAGAAGAAGCCTCTGAAAATTTAGAGTATGAAAAAGCTATGGAATATCGAGATAGAATAATCGCTATAAACAAGCTGATGGAAAAGCAAACTATGGAAAGTAACAACGAAGAAAACATAGATATAATTGGTTATGCAAGAAATGATAATGCTATTCTTATTCAAGTTTTTCATATAAGAAAAGGGAAAATGTTAGGTCGTGACCAATCAGTTATTACTGATAATATTAATAATTCTAGAGTGGATGTTTTAACAGAATTTATAAAACAATATTATAGAGATACATCTTTTATTCCGAAGGAAATTTTAGTTGAACAAGATATTGAAGATAAAAGTGTTGTTGAAATGTTAAATCTTTATAAGGGAACGAAAGTAATAGTTAAAGTGCCACATAAAGGGCTTAAGAAAAACTATCTATCAATGGCAAAGGAAAATGCAAGTATTTCCCTTGAACAGTTTGGGGAAAATCTTATTCGCGAGAAAAACCGTACTATTGGTGCTTTAGAAGAAATACAAATTGCACTAGGTGTTGAAAAAAGCTTTAGACGGATAGAAAGCTATGATATATCAAATACACAAGGTTATGAAAATGTTGGTTCAATGGTGGTTTTTTATGACGGAAAACCTAAACGTGATGATTATCGTAAGTTTAAAATCAAAACTGTGGTAGGTGCTGATGATTATTTATCCATGCGTGAAGTTATATCAAGACGACTAAAGCGTTATATTGATGAGAAAAATAATGATGTTGCTAAGAAGAAATTTTCAGACTTACCTGACGCCTTTTTTATAGACGGTGGTAAGGGTCAAGTGAATATTGTTTTAGATGTTTTAAAAGAATTTGATGTAAAGGGTATTTATGTTGTAGGACTTGTAAAAGATGATAACCATAAAACTCGTGGCATGATATTTAATGGTAAAGAAATAACTTTAAGTAAAAATTCAGAAGGATTTAAACTTATAACACGTATTCAAGATGAAGTTCATAGATTTTCCCTAGAATATCATAAGAAACTAAGAAAACGCAATATACACTCGGTTTTAGACGGTATAGAGGGTGTTGGAGTGAAACGAAGAAATGCGTTACTTAAGAAATTTGAAAGTATAGAGAAGATTAAAAGCCTTTCGGTAGAAGAATTAATGGAAGTTCCTGAGATTAATCAAAAAGTAGCAGAAAATATTGTAGTTTTTTTTGATAAATAATGTGGTTTTACTTGCAAAATTCAAGATTTTATAATAAAATTGTAGTATGGATTTTTTGTTGAAAATTAATTTTTGAAAATGGAGATATATATGAGTGTACATGGTAGTGGCGTTATAAACGCTGTTAAGTTAAGCCGTATTGTTGAAAAATTTGAATGGGAAGTTTTAAACAATGCAACATATGATGAAACAGTAATAGACCAACCTAAAACAAATAGACCAGCACTACAATTAACTGGTTTTTTTGACTTTTTTGATAGAGATAGAATACAAATAATTGGTATGGTTGAATATACCTATGCAGAACGATTATCTCCAGAACGTAGACTTGCAGTTTTTAGAAGAATATGCGAGTTTAAAGTTCCAGCTATTTTATTGTCAAGAAATTTTGAGCCATTTCCAGAGATAGTTGAGGCTTGTGATGAATATAATATACCGATTTTTAGAACGGACCTTACAACAACTGAAACTCAAGATGAGTTACTTAGATTTTTGAGAGTCGAACTTGCTCTTGTAGCAACAAGACATGGAGTTTTAGTTGATATATATGGTGAAGGCGTGCTTATTATGGGTGAAAGTGGTGTGGGTAAATCTGAAACAGCACTTGAACTTGTAAAACGTGGACATCGTTTAGTTGCTGATGATAGTGTGGAGATTAGACGTGTTTCATCAGGCACTTTAGTCGGTTCTTGTCCTGAAATTATACGTTATTTTATTGAACTTCGTGGAATTGGGATTATAAACGTTAAAGAGCTTTTTGGTGTTGAAAGTGTTAAGGAAACTCAACAAATTGATTTAGTTATATATCTTGAACATTGGAAAGCGGGAACAGAATACGATAGATTAGGGCTTAAAGATGTTTTTATAGAAATCTTAGGAAACAAAGTACCTATGCACAATATACCTGTTCGACCAGGTAGAAATATTGCGATTATTTGTGAAACGGCAGCCATTAACCATAGACAGAAGAAAATGGGTTATAATGCGGCTGAGGACTTAGACGAACGAATTATGAGAAACATAAATAAAAATTTATAAAACTTGCATAAAAAGTATTACAAGTTACATATAATAGTTAAAAATAGGAGAGATAATGAAAAGTTTTATTGACGACATAAAAGAAAAGTTTGATACTGATATTTTAAAAGATTTTTCTTTTAATGTTGATATGAGTGATTATGTGAGTTTCAAAGCTTCAGGTGAGGCTATGGTTCTATATACACCCTCAAGTGTTAGTGATATAGTTACAGTTTTAGAATTTTTAAAGTCGGAAAATATCCCTTTTGTATTTATCGGTAAAGGTTCTAACTTGCTTTTTAAATCTTCTGGATATAAGGGTGTAGTTATAAAAATTGGTAATAAAATTTCAAAAGTTGACTTTATACCTGTTGAAGATGATAAATATGAAGTTTTATGTTTGGCTGGTGCATCTATGTTAAAAGTTGGGATTGAAGCTATGGATTTATCTCTTACAGGCTTTGAACCGATTATGCTAGTTCCTGGTACAATAGGTGGTGCTATTTACATGAATGCAGGGGCTTATGGAACAGAGATAAAGGATATAGTTAAAAGTATTACTGTTTTAGATGTTGAAACTCTTGAAGTTTTAGAGTATAATAGAGAACAATGTAACTTTAGTTATAGACATAGTACTTTTATGGAAAAAGATTTAGTGATTTTAGGTGCAACTTTTGAACTTTCTCTTGGCAACAAAGAGGAGATTTCAAATACTTATAAAAGCTATAAAGAAAAAAGAAGTAATGCACAACCCCTTGATAAAGCTAGTGCAGGTTCAACCTTTAAAAGACCTAAGGGAGATTATGCAGGTAGATTGATTGAGGCATCAGGACTTAAAGGTGTAAGTGTTGGTGGGGCAATGGTTTCAGAGAAACATGCAGGATTTATTGTTAATTATGAAAATGCTACTGTTGATGATATTATTGGTTTGATTGAAAAAGTGAAAGAAACTGTTTTTGAAAAAGAAAATGTTATGTTAGAAGAAGAAGTGCAAATTATTGGATAAAGAAGACGGCAGTAATAAGTCAATATATAAAAAAATAATACTAGTCCTTCACATACTAGCTACGTGACAGATAAACGGAGAAATTATATAAAACTCGGCGATTTATTGCCAAAATAAGTAATCTCTAAGCGTACGTAGGAGGTGGTAGACTAAGTTAAATGTAATGAAGTGTTATTTTTTTCTTCCTATTTCTGTGTTTTAATAAGAAAATGAGGTGATTTCTATGAATTTGTGCATTGTAACAGGAATGTCAGGAGCAGGAAAATCTGCGGCATTAAACTTTTTTGAGGATTTTGGTTATTATTGTGTTGATAACTTACCTCCCCAGTTGATTAAGAATTTTATTGATATTTGCGATGATAATAATGAGATTGAGAACGTTGCAATTGGAATTGACATACGAGGTGGAAAACTATTTAACGACCTAATTTCAGCACTCGATGAACTTACATCAATTGAAATTAAGTACAAAATTATATTTTTAGAATGTAGTGACAATGCTTTGGTGAAAAGGTTTAAAGAAACAAGGAGAAACCACCCTCTAAGCAAGACTAAGAGCATATCAGAATGTATTGCAAATGAACGTGAAATTTTAAAAACCATTCGTGATTTAGCTAAGGAGACAGGCTATATTGTTGACACAACAAAGCTACTCAATAGAGATTTAAAATCAACTCTTACAAAGATTTTAGATAATGAAGCAAAGGCTTATGATAACATAGTTATATCTATAAATTCCTTTGGTTTTAAGTTTGGTATACCAACAGATAGCGATTTAGTTTTTGATGTTAGATTTATACCAAATCCCTTTTATATTGCTTCATTGAAAGAAAAAACAGGGAATGACCAAGAGGTCTTTGATTATGTTATGAGTTTTAATGAAAGTCAGGAGTTTTTGAAAAAACTTGAAGATATGGTTGAATTTTTAATTCCCAAATACATTAAAGAGGGTAAAAATCTTTTAGTTGTAAACATAGGTTGTACTGGTGGAAAACATCGTTCTGTAACCATTGCTAGGGGTTTATATGACTATTTAAATACTCTTGATGAAAACTATAATATTGTTCTAAAACATATTAATATAGAACATAAGAAATAGACAAAAAAATAAAGGCGTGATGTTATGTCTTTTAGTAGTAAATTAAAAGAAGAAATTTTATGTGATAATGATTTAAAGTTAAAAGAAAAAAAGTATGCTTTAGGTTTTTTAACAGGTTTATTATTAACTATTTGTGATTTTAAACAGAAGAAATTTTATATACCTATTGACAAAATTGATTTTTCTATTAAAATAATATATATATGTAGTTTACATAAAATTGAAATAAATGATAGAGTAATTGATGACAATTTAGTTTTTGACAAATTGTTTGAAGATTTTTCTAAGGGTTTTTATGAAGATAAACAGGATTTGCTTATATCTAAATATTTATTATCAAGTACAAATGCAAATAAAGGACTTATAACAGGTTTATTTTTAGGAACAGGGTATATAACTAATCCTGAAATTGATTATCATTTTGAGATTAAAGTAAATAATTTTTTGATATGTACACAAATCCAATATATATTGAAAAAAATTGAGTTTTATTCTAAAATTAAAAGGGTTAATCAAAAATATATCGTATACATTAAAGAAGCTGAAACTATTTCAGATTTAATTAAAACTTTTGGTGCTAGTAAATCCTTTTTTATATATGAAGATGTACGAGTTTTAAAAGAAGTTAGAAACAATGTAAATCGCAAAGTTAACTGCGAAATTGCTAATTTGAAAAAGACAGTTGCAACATCAAGTAAGCAAATAAGTGATATAAATTTATTAATTCAAAAAGAGTTTTTTGATACTCTAAGTGATGATATAAAAGAAACAGCAAAACTTAGATGTGAGCATACGGAAATTAGTTTGAAAGAACTTGGAGAAAGGCATATTCCTCCTATATCAAAGTCGAAAGTGAATTATCGACTTAAAAAAATAGAAAAGTATGCCGAGAGTTTGAGAGGAGAAAGAAATGACAGAGAAAAAATTACAAATGAACACTAGTATCGAAACTAATCAGGTTGCTATGCTTGTACAAAAGGCGAATGCTTACAGTAGTGAAATACATATTTCCACAGAGGGCAAGGTTGCAAATGTTAAAAGTATTATGGGGGTTATTTCTCTTGGTATGCTTGATAATTTCGAAATTACTGTAAGTGCTAATGGAGCAGATGAGAAAGAAGCAGTGGATTTTGTATATAATTTCTTACTTTCCCTTTCTTAATAGAGAAAAGAGGTTTTTATGGAGCAATTTAAACAAATTATAGATGAAAATCTTGATTTTAAATCGGAAGTTAAAAATCTTAATGAAAAACTTAAAACTTTACAACTGGAATTGATTAATAAAGAGATTTCAGTTGTTCTTATAGTTGACGGATTTTCTGTGTCGGGTAAGGGGAATATGATTGCTAAGATTGTTAAGCCTTTCGACCCAAGATTTTTGAAAGTTGTTACTATAAACAAAGAAAATGAAAAAAATAAGATGAAGCCATACCTACATACATTTGCTATAAATGAGCCGTCTAAATCGCATATGACGATTTTTGACAGGTCATGGCATAGACGAGCTTTATCGGGCTATGAAAAAGCTTTTGAAAAAGACGGTAGAAGTGATAAGAAGAAGTTGAAGAAGTTTTTTGAGTTATCAAATAGTTATGAAAAACAGCTAATTGATAATGGTACAGTTGTAGCAAAAATTTTTATTGATATAAGTAAAAAAGAACAAGGGAAACGTCTTGTAAAGCTTTCAGATGATAAGCTTGAAAGTTTCAGAGTATCAAAAGAAGATTTTTCACAAAATTTACATTATAACAAGTATAAAAAAGCTTTTACAAATGTCCTGGAACTTACAAGTGACTATTCAAGATGGTGTGTTGTAAATGGTGATGATAGAGATAGAGCAGAATATGAAGCGTATTTGTTTTTAATAGACAAGCTTACTGAGGCTTTAGTATCCAAAGAAAATACTATACAAGAAAAGTACTTATGTGATGAAGAAAGTAAGATAGATGTTTCTATGTTATATGAACATTCATATGAAGAAAAACCTGATTATAAAGAAAAGTTAAATGATTTGCAAAAACGCATGCGAAAAGTTCAATATACTTTATATCATAGGCGTGAGGCTTTAGTTATTGCCTATGAGGGACAAGACGCTGCAGGTAAAGGTGGAAACATCAAAAGACTTACGGAAAAGCTTGACCCTAGGGGCTATGATGTTTTTTCTATTGCATCACCAACAAAACAAGAGTTATCCCATTATCATATGTGGCGTTTTTGGAAAAAGTTTCCTAAAGATGGACATATAGCTATATTTGATAGGTCTTGGTATGGTAGAGTTTTAGTTGAAAGACTTGAGGGTTTTTGTAGTGAAGATGATTGGAAACGTGCTTATAAGGAAATGAATGACGTGGAAGAGCATTTAACTCAACATGGTGTACATGTGTATAAATTTTTCTTAAATGTGGACAAGGATGAACAACTTAGACGTTTTAAGGCGAGGGAAGAAGACCCACTTAAAAAACATAAGATAACTGATGAAGATTGGCGAAATCGTGAAAAATGGGATGAATATATGGTTGCATATGAAGATATGCTAAAGTATACAAGTACAAAAAAAGCGAAATGGTATGTAATCGATGCGAATGTAAAGCACAATGCTCGTATTGAAGTTCTTGAAATTTTGGTGAAAGACTTAGAGGAAAAGTTGGAGATTGATTAATGGATAAAAAATTTAAGCTATATCGTAAAAGGTTGTTACCTTTTGAAGATGTTGAATTGAAAGACGATTTAGTACTTTTTAAATCTAAGGATTTTCTTGTTACGAAATGGGATATTCTTAAAAAAGGTAAAGAATTTAATAATGGATATTCTATTTTTGATATAGAAAATAATGTTAAAGTTAGTAAAATGCTTTTAGATGATGAACTTAAATATTATTATGTAGATATTGTTAAGTACGATATTGGCGAATCTTATCTTAGAACTATTGATTTACTTGCTGATGTTATTATACGTGATGGTAAAGTTATGGTTGTTGATTTAGACGAGTTTGAGCAGGTTTATAATGAAAAGAATATTGATACAAAAGAGATTTTTCAAGCGCTAAAATATCTAAGTAAATTTTTAGATGATTTATATGATATAGGTTTTGATAAGTATATTGATATGTTTGAAAAGTACAAAAAGATGTAAGAGGGTAATGTGGCTGATAAAGAAAAAAGTTCTAGACAAGGACATAGACAGAGAGTAAGAACTGAAATACTGAATAATGGAATAGAGCATTTTTCTGATAGGCGAGTTCTAGAGGCTTTGTTATTTTATGCCTATCCTTATAGGGATACAAGCGGGATTGCTGATAAACTTGTAAGCAAATTTGGAAGCCTTGACACATTACTTAAAAAACCGCCTAAAGTTCTTATAGAAGCTGGACTAACTGAAAATACAGCAGTTTTGTTAAACCTTGTATATTCTGTTGCAAGACGTGATAACTTACAAGAGGCTTATGAAAATAAAATTGATAATTGTGATTTATCAAAGGCTTTATGTCTTGACATTATGAAATTTGAGCAAAGTGAGGCTTTTTGTATAATTTGTATAAACACTAATTTTGGATATTTAGGCTATGAAAAGATTTCAGAAGGTACAATTGGTGAAGTGAGCATTAACATGCGTAAAATGATAACGGTGATTAACCAGTTTAATGCAGCAAATATTATTTTAATGCATAATCACCCTTCGGGAAATGTTTCACCATCAAAAAGTGATATTAATATGACTAAAAAAATTGTTGAATCCTTAAAATTATATGATGTGAATGTTTTAGATCATATAATAGTAGGGATTAATGAGGCTTATTCTTTTAAAGAAAATGATTTGATATAAACTTTTAAGTATACTTTTACGTATAGTGTTATAGATATGATAGGAGGTTATGTGATGAAAGACTTTTATAGAGATAGAGAAAACCGTTTGTTTTTAGGTGTAGTTTCAGGACTTCATAAGTATTTTAACTCACCTTTTGAACTTAGAACAGTTAGAATTATAGTAACGATCTTAGCGATTATAACAAATGGACTGTTTATTGCTTTGTATTTGTGTATAGCACTTTTTACGGAAATGAAATAAAAAGATAAAAAGAGGTGTGAATATTAGGATTAGCCAAATATGATATTAACACTTTTTTTATACATAAGTTGACGTAATATTTGTAAATAAAAAGAAATATTTTTGTAATATCCTTGGAACTTATCAAAATTAGTAACGTATGTATAAGTGAAAAGGATATGAAATTTTAAAAATATATAGCTTTTTTCCATAATATATGTTAGAATAAGGAGTTAAAATGAGAAATTATTCAAAATAAGGATATGTTTATGGAAAAAGAAAATAAAAAAAATCAAGTAGTTAAAGTAATTGGAAGTCATACTTTAGGTTGTAAAGTTAATTCATATGATACAGAAGCTATGATAAAGATTTTTACAGATAATGGATATAGTGAAAGCAATAATTCCGACTTTTTTGATGTATTTATAATAAATACTTGTTCTGTTACAAATTTAAGTGAGAAAAAAAGCCGACAAATAATACGCAGAGTTCGTGAAAAAAACAAAGATGCAATTATTGTTGTAGCTGGGTGTTATAGCCAAGTAGCACCGCAGGAGATTGAAAAATTAGAAGGCATAAATATAATTATTGGTACTAAAAATAGAAGTGAGATATATAATCTTGTATCAAATTATAGCTTATCTATGGGACTTGTAAATACTGTTTCTGACATAATGAAGGAAAGAGATTTTGAGCCATTAAAAGTTGATGAATTTAAAAATATGACTCGTGCATATTTGAAAATACAAGAGGGATGCAATCAATATTGCACATACTGTATTATACCCTATGCAAGAGGAAATATAAGAAGTCGTAAGGAAGAAGATGTGATTTTAGAAGTTGAAAGATTAGCAAGAAGTGGTGTGAAAGAGGTTGTTTTAGCTGGTATTCACATAGCTTCCTATGGAAAAGACTTGAAAAACACGAATTTACTAGAAATTATTAAAAAAGTACATGAAGTTAAGGGAATAGAAAGAATACGTTTTTCTTCTGTTGAGCCAAATCTTATGACGGAAGATTTTGTTTCTCAAATTGCGAAGCTTTCAAAAGTTTGTGACTATTTCCATCTATCACTTCAAAGTGGCTGTGATAAAACACTTAAACAAATGAATAGAAAATACACAACAAAAGAGTATTTAAACAGTCTTGAGATTATAAGAAAGCACTATGAAAACCCTAGCATTTCAACAGATGTAATTGTTGGATTTTCAGGGGAAACGAATGATGATTTTAAGAAATCCTATGAATTTTGTAAAAAAGCTAAGTTTAGCAAAATTCATGTTTTTCCATACTCAGCAAAAAAAGGTACTAAAGCCTATGACTTTGGGGATAAAGTTCCTAAAAAAGAAAAAGATTCAAGGGCTCTACTGCTTCGTAGTTTATCTGATGAAATGACAGAAGAATATAATCTGAAGTTTATAGATAAAACACTAACTGTCCTTGTTGAAAAGGCAGTAGATGGAGAGTCTTTTGGTCATTCTAGAAATTATATAGAAGTTTGTATGAATGGCGAATATACAAGAGGTGATATAGTTTCAGTTAATTGTAAAAAGTCAATTGATGGAAAATTATTTTCCTGAAATTATGTAAATTAATAAAAAAAACCTTTGATTTTTTTCAATAATTAATATATAATAGACATAGAGGTATAATGCAAAATAGTTGAATATTTTAAAGAAGTTTAGTAATTTGTAAAATTTTTGAAGTATTCCAAAAGCCTATAAGGAGGTAAATATGGATAAGAATAAAATGCAACATACACAGATTTTTGATGAGAACATCTTATCACAAAAAAATCCTAAAGAAGTTTTAAAGATTGTTAATCAAGCATTAAATGAAAAAGGATATAGTTCATCGAATCAAATAGTTTGCTATTTATTATCAGGTGACCCTACTTACATAACTAGTCATTCTAACGCTAGAAATTTAATTGTACAACTTGAACGTGATGAGCTTTTGGAGGAGATAGTACTTCAATATCTTAATAATCTATAATGCGTATACTTGGTATTGATTATGGAGAAAGATATGTAGGACTTGCTTTATCTGATGTTACTAGAACTATGTCTTCACCTTTGGAAACTATACAAAAACCTGGAGATTATGCTTATAAACCTACATTAGCTAGAATTAAAGAAATAGTTAAATCGGAAAATGTCACACTAATTGTTCTTGGACTTCCTAAAAATATGGATAATACTGAAGGAAAAAGATGTGAAAAAACTAGACTTTTTAAAGAAAAACTTAATAAATATTTGAAAAAAATCGAGGTAGTTTTTGTAGATGAAAGATTTTCAACTAACTATGCAACTTCTATTATGCGTGAACTTGATTATAATGTGAAGAAAAAAGAAGATAATATTGATAAGATTTCAGCTTCTATTATTTTGCAGTCTTTCTTAGATATGACACATCACCAAAACCATTAATATAAGGGTAAAATGTGATTAAAAAAAAGATTTTAAGGCAATATTTAAATAAGAATTTTTATAAATTTCTTGGTTTTGAGAAATTTTTATTATAAAGCGATAAAAAAATAAAACTAATCGGAGGACGATATGAACGAAGAAATAAATGATGATTTACTAGATGATTTAGATGTAATTATTATGAAAGATGAAGATGATAACGAGATTCCTTTTGTAATTATTGATGCACTTAGATACAAAGATAGCACTTATATTTTAGCTGTTCCTATGGAAGAAGGCAAAGACGTTGACGAGGTTGAAGAAGCCATTATCTTTAAAGAAGTTGGAACAAATGAAGATGAATCTATTTTTGATATAGTTGATGACGATGCAGAGTTTGTAGAACTTGCTAAGTTATTCTCTGAAAACGACGATTTTGAAGTTTCGATTAAAGAAGATGAAGAATAATTTTAATAATTTAAGAATAGCTTAAAGGGGCATATGCCCCTTTTTAACTTATATTTAAAAACTTAAAAAAACCTTTCAGTAAGGTTTTTTAACGATGAATATTAATTTAAGCATATTTTACTTAAACAGTGCGAAAAATAAGTTTAAGTCTTTTTATGTTGGATTTTTTAAGATAAATTAGGTGTTGTTACTTGTATAATGATACCAAGATTTGTTAAGCAAATACAAAAAGAAAGCGAGGTTATGTTTTGACAAACAACAAAAATAATGTAACTACGTCTTTGAACCAAAATAATGGTGCGAAGACAAATAATAATGCCAATAAAAATAATGGCAATAGTGGTAATGGTGGTAATGGTAATAAGCCAAAAAAACATATTCAACCACAAAAACCACAAAACAATAATAATGGCAATGGAACTAATAAAAATGCTAATGGGAAAAAGAAAAATAACCAAAATCAGAATAAAAAATTGAAAGTGATTGCACTCGGTGGATTACAAGAAATTGGAAAGAATATTACTATATTTGAGTATGGTAATGATATTTTAATTGCTGATTGTGGTGTGGCTTTTCCTGATGATGACCTTTTAGGTATTGACTTAGTTATACCAGATTTTTCATATTTACAAGAAAATGAAAAGAAGATTAGAGGTTTAGTTTTAACTCATGGTCATGAAGACCATATAGGGAGCATTCCTTTTTTACTTAAAAAGGTTAATATACCTGTTATCTTTGGTACTCCGTTAACTACAGGACTTGTGCAAAACAGATTAAAAGAACATGGTATTACAGCCAATATCAAAAATGTTAAAAAAGGTGATACAGTTGGTATAGGGTGCTTTAAAGTTGAATTTATAAACGTAAACCACTCTATTGCTGATGCTTGTGCCTTAGCTATAAATACACCTGTTGGTATGGTTTTACACACAGGAGATTTTAAAATTGATTATACACCAATTGAATCTGAAACTATGGATTTACAAAGATTTGCAGAACTTGGTAAACAGGGTGTAAAACTACTTTTATGTGAAAGTACAAATGTTGAGCATAAAGGCTTTACAATGAGTGAGAGAAGTGTTGGAGAAATCATACGAAATATTTTTAATGAATCGAAAAAACAAAGGCTTATGATTGCTACATTTTCAAGTAACATACATCGTATACAACATATTATTCAATCGGCTAAAGTTCAAAGACGTAAGGTATGTATACTTGGTCGTTCCATGATAAATGCTATTCGCACAGCAAGAGAACTTGGATATATAAATTGTAATGATGATTTGTTTATTGAACCTAAACATTTAGGTGAGTATAAGCCTGAAAAGACGGTTATTATAATGACTGGTTCACAAGGTGAGCCTATGAGTGCATTATCAAGAATTGCATCATCTGACCATAGACAAGTTGATATACTAGAAGGAGATAAAATTGTAATTTCTGCTTCTCCAATACCAGGTAATGAGAAACTTGTTTCAAGAGTTATAAATGAACTTCTTCGTAAAGGTGCAGATGTTATTTATGAAGGTGTTATGGATATACACGTTTCGGGACACGCAAAACAAGAAGAAATAAAGATTGTGCATAACCTTGTTCAACCAGAGTTTTTCATGCCAGTGCATGGTGAATATCGTCACCTTAAAACACATAAGGAACTTGCTAAATCCTTAGGTATGAAAAATAATAAAATATTCCTTATGAATAATGGTGATGTTTTAGAAATTGATAAAAAAGGTGCGAAGATGACAGGTGTTGTTCAAGCAGGACGTGTTTTTGTCGACGGAATGGGTGTTGGTGATGTAGGTAACGTAGTTCTTAGAGATAGAAAGCTTTTATCAGAAGATGGACTTATGATTGTTGTTCTTGGTATTCAAAAATCAACAAAAACTTTAGTTGCAGGTCCAGATATTATAACTCGTGGTTTTGTATATGTAAGAGAGTCGGAAGCTTTATTGATTGAGGCTAAAGAGGTAGCAAGTAACATAGTAGATGGTGTTAGTATGTCGGAAATGCGTGATTGGAACTTACTTAAAAATCTTGTTCGTGATGGAATGCGTGACTTCCTTTGGAAGAAAACAAAAAGAAGCCCTATGATTTTACCTATTGTTATGGAGATATAAGAGGTGTTATATGGATAATTTAGTAAATATGGCTAAAGAAATTTCTAATCAATTTATTAATAGTGATTTATATAAAGAATATAAAAGACTTTATGATATCATTGATAAAGATGAAGTGTTAAAAGGGAAAATAAACAGTTACAAGATACGTCAAATTGAGTATCAGACAAGTCTTGTTGAAGGCGGAAACCCTAGACTTGACGAGGAGGCTGAAATATCAAGAGCCTACACAGAACTCAAAATGAATAAAACGGCTAGAAACTTCTTGAAAAATGAAAAAGAACTTTTAGTAACCTTAAATGAAATTTATGAAGCTTTAGGTGATGATATTGATATTGCTGTTGTTTTTGATGAGGAAAATTTAAAATGATAGATGCACAAAAACTTAAAGATTTATTAAATGATATTTTTGAGTGTCCACAGGATTTTATAAAATTAAATATTAATGGGCGTATATATAAATCTAACGTAGATTTTAAAATATGTGCTGAGGAAAAAATATCAAAGGAAAACTTGATTTTTTATCAAATGGAGATTTTTTATGATGACAAAGTACGTCATGTTAACTTTGATAATAAAAATGATTTTATAAATGAACTTGTTTTAGTTTTAGAAAAAGGTTATAAACAATGTGATATTTATACGACTAAGGGTATGCACAAAATTTTAATGAATAAGAAAAATTTTAAGCATAGCTTTACAAAGGGTGAAAATAAGAAGAAAATTCAAAGTCACAATAAGGAGAAAAACTACATCTTAAAAGAGGGTGTAGTTTATCCTTTTTTAGTAGGACTGGATTTGATGAGTGATAAAGGGGTAGTTTATAAAAGTAAATATAAGAAATTTGTACAAATAAATCAATTTTTGGAACAATTATCAGTTATAACGAAAAACTCAAACTTAAATGATAATTCTGTAATTGTTGACGTAGGATGTGGCAAAAGTTATTTAACATTCGCTTTGTATTATTTTTTTAATGAGTATTTAGGTAAAAACTATAAAATAATCGGTATTGATATCAAATCAGACGTTATTGAACATTGTAATAATTTAAAAGATAAAATAGGTTATAAAGACTTAGAATTTTATAATGTGAGTATTGAAGACTTTAAAAAGGAAAACAACAGTGATGTTAACATGGTGGTATCCTTACACGCTTGTGATACGGCAACTGATTATGCTTTATATTCTGGAGTTTTATGGGATAGCGATATAATTATGTCTGTGCCGTGTTGTCATAAAGAACTTGCTGGACAAGTTAAAAACGATTTACTTTTTCCGCTTTTATCACATGGTATTTTAAAAGAAAAGTTCCAAAGTTTGTTATGTGATAGTATCCGTGGCTTGTTACTTGAAAGCAAAGGTTTTAAAGTTACAATAAGTGAGTTTATTAAAGAAAGTAACACACCTAAAAATACTTTAATTGTTGCGTATAAAGATGAAAAAGTTAGTGAAAAAGCAAGGTTAAATTCCTTGGATAAATATGAAAAAATTGCAAAAGAGTTTAATATTAAAAAGCAAACATTATATGATTTATTGTATTTAAAATAAAATGGGAGGATAAAAGCGGTATGGACAATAAAGCAAGATACCTTATATATGCAGTAGTATGTATAATTGCTTTATATTATATTGCATCTGGTGTAATTGGTCTATTATCAAATGATGATATTGGAACGAACTTAGTGCCTGATGATGTAGTACAAACTTCTACAAATGATATAAATATAGAGCAAACTGAAGTTTTAGAAGATAATGCACCTTTGACTTATATGTCAGAGGTGACATACACTACATCAGATACATATTACAATGAAATAGGTGAAGTGCTTGTTCTTATGTACCATGGCTTAACTCCAAAAGACAATTCTAATGACAAAATACATAGAAGTATAGAGGGGTTTAAAGATGATTTACAAAGTTTATATGATAAAAACTACCGTCTTATATCTCTTGATGACTATATAAATGGAAATTTAAATACACCTGAAGGTACGACTCCTGTTGTGCTTACTTTTGATGATGGACTAAGTACTGCTTTTAGTCTTGTAAAAGACGGTGATACATATAAAGCTAAAGAGAATACGGCACTTTGGATTATAGAAGAATTTAGTAAAAACCATGAAGATTTTGGGAAAACGGCAACCTTTTTTATTTATAACAAATATGATCAGTTTGTTGGAGAAGGTGATTTGTATGATAGGTTTTCTTATTTGTTAAATTTAGGTTATGACCTTGGTAATCATAGTTATTCCCATAGTAATATTGCTGAACTTTCTAAGGAAGATGCAATTAAAGAAATTGGCTTAAACCATACGATTATGTATAACTATGGAGAGTATAACAGTAGAGCATATGCGTATGCCTATGGCGGATATCCAGAAGATGATGAGTATTTAGAAGAAATTTTTTCAAATAGTTATAATGGATTGAGTTATAAATATGATATTGCTTTTTTGGCAACGCCTGATGATAATTTGTCAAGTAATCCCTATTCCTTAATGTTTAACAAATACAAAGTTCCAAGGATACGAGGTACAAACAACGAGTATTATGACCTTAGATATTGGCTTAATCATTTTGATAGGAATCCTAAGCAACGTTATTTTTCTGATGGTGATGATAAAAAGATTAGTGTGCCTTTAGAATTATTTGAAAAAGTTGATATAGATAAAGTTAATAATAAAGGCTTAAATGTTGATGTAATAATTTATGAATGAGGTGAGTAAAAATGATAAGAAAAATTTTTGGTGAAAGATGTGAAATTTCTAAACTTTCTATTTATATGTATAATATAAATGTGTTTGTATGTTTGTTTCTCTTTGTTTCGGCTATTTTAGAACTTTATTTAGTATATACAAGTGGTGGAAGTGTATTTATGTCATTTCTTAAATCTGCTATTGCAATTTCAGTGATTTTTGTATTTTTACGAGTAAACTACAAGTTTTTATGGGATAAGTATAAAGAAAGTTAAATTTTGTAAACTTTTTTTAGAAAAACTATTGACAGTATAATTTTAATATGGTATTATATAGTTGTTAGTAAAAGTTAACACAAATACAAATTTTTATTTAATACATTAAAATTGCTGTGACCTAAAAAAACATATGCCATTATTACACAGCCAAACAAGTCTAAGACTTGTTTTTTTTTTGCAAAAAAATGTACTTGAAATAAAATGTAAAAAGATATATACTATAAGTAAAGGTCAAGGTATTTTATGGATAATAAGTTAAAAAAAATACGGTATAGAATATATAAATGCATAGAGAAAGATGACTCAGGAGATTTATTAAGTCGCAGTGTGGATATTTTTATAATCACAATGATAGTTGTAAACGTTTTAATCATAGTCCTTGAGTCTTTTTTTGACGGACCTTCAGATGTTGAGTTAAGTATTTTAATGGAGTCTTTTATAAATTCCGTTGAGGTACTTATTTTAATAACTTTTACTTTAGAATATTTGCTGAGAATTTTTGTGTCGGACTTAAAGTTTCAAGGTGTCGGCCGTAGCAAAGCCATTTTTTATACAGTGATTACGCCAATTGCGATTTTGGAAATTTTGGCACTTTATACTATATATGCAAGTGTTTTTAATTTAAGTGTAAATATAGCAGGTGCAAAGGCTATAAGATTTTTGCTACTTCTAAAAATAGGTAGATATTTTAGCTCCTTTAAGTTAATCGGTGAAGTTTTAAAGAAGAAAAGTAATATTTTGGCTGCTGTAACAGCCATTATGATTATTGTAATTTTATCTACGTCAGTTTTTATGTATTACATTGAAAATCAGGCACAACCTGAAAACTTTCCTAATATTTTATCTACACTTTGGTGGGGCGTTGTAACACTTACAACAGTAGGTTATGGTGATATATACCCGATAACACCAGCAGGACGAGTTTTAGCTGGTATAGTTGCGATTGCAGGAGTTGGTATAGTTGCACTTCCAACAGGTATTATATCAAGTGGATTTTTAGAGGAGTTAGAACTCCAATCTTTAGACGATGATGAGGTTTTTGAAAAGGGTATAAAAAGTGTGTTGAATAAAGATAGAGAAGATGTTTTATGTTGCAAATGTGGTAGTCAAATTGGAGATGATTAGATAATATTGTATAAAAGCGAGGGTATATGAGAAATGTATTAGGTAGAAAAATTGCATATATAGTTTTTGGGGTATTGATTGGATTATGCCTTGCGTTTGTTATATCTATTTTACAAAATAAATATGAAGAGATTCAAGAAGACATACAAAAATCAAAAGAGTTAATTAGCAGAATTGAGTTAAGTAAAGAAGAAGAAAATGCGATTTTAGAGTATTCAAAAATAGGCATAAAATATGGTGTTATACCTGAAAATAAGGTCTATTCTATAATAGCCGAAGAAGTCTTAAACGCATTTAATCTTGAGGGTACGGCAGTAGAGTATAGTGACAGTTTAACTATGGTTAGTGATTTGGTTGATGAAACTTTGACTTTTAGTACTAATGTACCTATAACATCTGAAAATTTCGAAAAACTTGACTTTTCAAATCCTATAATTAGATACAATTTACATTTCTTTTTTAAAAAAGACAAATATAATTTTGATGTATATGATTATATATTTGAAACAAAGGATAACATAGTTATTGGTTATCCACAAAATGCTAGTTATGGTGAATATGTGCAAAATGAATATAGTGCAAATGATAATGTTACTTTATATGCTGTAACAGAAGATGAAGATGTTCCCTTACTTATAGAAAATGATACTATTACATTTTTTATAAGCGATATTTCTAATTACTTGCAACTTGGCGAAATAGATACAATAGGCATTCAAAAAATTGAAGAAAACACACCATATATCCATATAGCTGTAAAGGATAATAGTAATGGATATTTTATAAGTGCTGTAAGTAAATTACTTCTGGATAAAGAGTTTAACGAAAGTTTAGTTAATAAAATAAATACATATGAAACTAGCGTTGTAGATGAAGTTGTGTCGTTACGTTCAAAGGATTTAGAATTTGAACTAAACAAAACCGTTAAAATACAAGCTAGAGAGTTTAAACCCTATGTTTATCAAGGCGAAGATGGTGAAGTTATAGGTGTACAAGTTGATATATTAAAAAAAATTTTTGAGAACTCAAATATAGATTTTGAAATAGATTTTGTTACTATTGAAGATTCACAAAACATAATTGATTCAAATTCCCAAGGTGAAGAATACGATTTATTTATACCTGCTATAAACTATGAGAGTATAGATGATAATTTTATAAATTCTAGTAGCTTTTTACAAAGTAAACAAGTTGTCATAGGTCTTGATAATAGTGAAAAAGTTGAAGTTGAAAGTTTACTTGATTTATATTCATATAAAATTGCAGTTATAGATAATGTATTTTATGATTGGTACACAAAGGAAAATTTGTATTCAAATCAAGATTTATATAAATATAAAACTTTAGAACAAGTTATAAGAGCAGTGGAAAAGGGGAATATTGATTTCGCAATTGTTCCTCTGTCTTTGTTTAATGAGTATGCCTTTACAAACACTTTACTTGATGTTGTAGTTATCGAAGAAATTGAACTTCCGACTCTTGATTTTCTCTTTACTTTTAAACGTGATGAGTTTAGTGTAAGCTTTATAAATGAGTTTAACATGGCACTTGAAAATATGGATAATCAAAGCATTATAGATAAATATTTATCTTCTGATTTTTCTGTGCGTGATCTTTATAAATCCCAAACAGAGCTTATTTCAGGACTTGCTATAATGATCACTATTGTGTTGTTCGTTGTAATTGTAACTTTAACAATTACAACTCTTAGAAGTTCTCAAAAAGCAAATGTTGACGAGATGACTAATCTTAGTAATTCAAGAAAATTGAAGAAAAAAGTTGAAAAGTATAAATTCAACAAAGATATGGCAATTGCACTTATAAATATTGATGATATGAAAGTTATAAACGATATTTATGGACATTCTGCAGGTGATGAGGTTATAAGATACTTAGCTGACTTTTTACATAAGTTCCCTAAAAATGTTAAAGTTTTTAGAAACACGGGAGATAGATTTATAGTAATTTATAATTATAAATTGTTTGATTTTAGAGATGAGATTAAAAAAGTTTTAAACACTTATGTTGAAGTTGAAGATTTTGATGTAATGCTTAGTATGAGTGTTTCTGTGCTGAACCTAAGTAAATATGGTCATTTATCTTTTAAAGAAATTATAGATATTCTTGATTATACAATGATGATTGTTAAAAACACTGATAAGGGAAAAGTTATAACTGTTGAAGAAAAATTGATGGATTCCTATTCTCAAATGTATGAGCTTAGAAAATTGATTTCTGATGCCGTTGATGAGAAAGAACTACTTTGCCACATGGAACCTGTGACAGAAAATGGGAAAATTGTTGGTGGAACATTAAAACCTATTTTTAAAGTAGATGGAGAAGTAGTAGATTTTGACAATCTTAAAAATAAAGTTGTTGACCCTAAGCTACTTGCCGACCTCAGTATAATTATTTTTGATGAACTATGTTCTATAATTGATAAAGTAAGTTTAAAGGGTAAAAACCTACGAGAAATGGTATTTATACATGAAGCATCTGATCGGATTATTACGAAATCTGATGTTGAAAACTGGAAAACTATACTTGCCCACTACAAGATAAGAAGTAATAGTGTTTTCTTTAAAGTAAATCCTGATTCTTTCAAAGGTCATGAGGGTGTTGATATAGCTAAAACTTTTCATGAAAATGGTTTTGAAATTGTCTTTAGATACTCTAAAATCAGAGGAGAAATTTTAGTTATTTTAAGTGGTATGGAAAAGTTTTTAGTTGAAATAGACACATCTATTTTAGATGATTTATTACATCTTTTAAAGGGGAAAACAAAAGAAGATATTGAAAATATATTTAATAATAATTTGTTTTTTGAAAGTCAAATAAATTTTATAAACAACTCTAATTGTGATGTTATAATTGTACATAACGGTGATTATCATGATGAATTGCTTATAGAATATTATAGGAATAAAATAAAAGATAAAAAGATTTATTATGTTCTAAAAGGGCATTTGCAAGAAGTTGAAACATATATTTAATATAAAAGGCTGTAAAGATTTCTAAAAGAGATTTCTTTATAGCCTTTTGTTTATTTATCTATTTTTTCGATATACTTCTTTATATCAATAGGTACTGAGGCGTCGGCATAAATCAATATACCCGTTGCAATAGCTACAAGTATTAGTAAAAATGGAACGCCTAAAGCACCAAACAAAATAGCAGGTATTGCACAAACAATGTACATACCAGTGGCGACTGCCTCTAAAATTGAATTGCGTTTTCTATATTTGTCTACTTCCATGAGAAAGGTGTCAGTTGGAATGACTTCCTTAAGTAACTCATTTACATCTCCAAGCATATGTATAGTTTCTTTGTAAGCTTGTTGTTTAGAAAAGCCTTTGTTTAAATAATCTTCATAGCGTTCATTCATATTTGTTGTTAGCTCTTCTTTAAGTTCAATTGCTGATATACTAGTTGGTATAGTCTTAAAAATAGAATCAACATAGTTTTCTATTCTAGAATTTTTATACATTTTTAGACCTCCTTATAACCTATAACCTATAATCTATAATCTGGGGTTTAAGTAAATTTTTCATATGGTTATTAGCTCGTAAAAAATCTTCAACATTTTCTTTATAAATATGCATTCCTAATGTGGTTATAGAATAGTATCGTCGTCTAGCACCAACATCTTTTTCTCCCCAATATGAAGTGATTAAACCTTCTTTTTCAAGACGTTTGAAGGCTGTGTACAAAGTGCCATCTTTAAGCTCTAAGTCGTTATTTGTGATTTTTTGGATATTCTTGTTTATAGAATAGCCATAGTTGTCACCGTTTACAAGCTGTGAGAGTATAATTGTTTCTGTATACCCTCGTAAAACATCGGACATTACTAACATTTTATCGACCCCTTTATATATATAATATCATATGATATATCGTCTGTCAATATATTTTGGAAGTTGAATATTAGAATTTTTCTTGTTATTAAGAATAAATTTTGGTAACGTTGTAAAATTTAAATGATGGCACATTGCAAAAGAAAAACAGGATTTTCATACTTTAGACAAACACAGGAAACTACATTGATACAGCCATTTTCTTGGGTTTTGTAAAAAGCCACAAAGCTGTTGTTTTGTTGTGAAAATGGATTTTTCTATATATTGCAATATCGCCATGTAACGTCAACTTTTCTTTAAAAAATAAAAGACTACATAGAAACTCACCTTAGGGAGTTTCTATGTAGTCTAATTTTTATATTTTTTTGATATTGACAAAACAAGTTGCCTCTGATATTTTCTTATAATGATTTAGCAATTTTAACAAGGTTTTCAACTGTGAAACCAAAGTCATCAAATACAAGATTTGCAGGTCCTGATGCACCAAAAGTATCAATTGTAAGTGTTTTGCCTTCAAAACCTATATATTTGTGTAATCCATAGCTTGAACCAGCTTCAGCAAATACACGTTTTGTTACTTCTTTTGGTAGAACAGATTGCTTATATGCTTCATCTTGCTCTTCAAAGATTTCAAGGGATAACATAGAAACAACCCTTGCTTTTATACCTTCTTTTTCAAGTTCTTCTGCTGCTTTATAAGATAAAGAAACTTCAGAGCCTGATGCGATTAAAATAATATCTGGTGTACCACTTGTATCACGAACAATATAACCACCTTTTAAAGCGTTTTTACCTGTTTCTTTTAAAAGTGGTAGGTTTTGGCGAGTTAAAACAAGTGCAGATGGGTTATTTCTTGTAAGTGAAAGGTACCAAGCTGCTGCAGTTTCCTTTGTATCACAAGGTCTAAATACTGTAAGGTTTGGTGTACTTCTAAGCATAGCCAATTGTTCAACTGGTTGGTGTGTTGGACCATCTTCACCAACACCAATACTATCATGTGTTAAAATATTTATAACTCTAAGTCCCATAATTGCAGATAGACGCATTGCAGGTTTCATGTAATCAGAAAATACGAAAAATCCTGATACATAAGGAATTAAGCCACCATAAAGAGCAAGACCGTTAGCCATTGCAGTCATACCTAGTTCACGAACACCAAAGTGCAAGTTGCGTCCCGTATGTTCTCTTGTGAAAAAGTCTAAGCCTTCCATAACAGTTTTTGTTGATGGAGCAAGATCGGCAGAACCACCTACAAGGTTAGGCACTAAATCTTTTAACTTATTTAAAACTTTAGATGAAGAAACACGAGTTGCAATATCTCCTTCATAAGTCCAAAAATCTTCATTGTCTAAAAGATTTGGTAACTCATTATTATTAAAAGATACAAAATCATTGTATTCATTTGGGTATTGCTCTTTATATTTTGCTTCTAAAATCTTCCATTCATCTTCTTTTACTGCAAGTGAGCCTTTAACTTCCTCCATATATGTTTTAACTTCTTCAGGGAAAGCGAAGTTATCAGGGTAAGGGAAGCCTAAGCTTTCTTTAGCAAGTTTAATTTCGTCAACACCAAGTGGTTCGCCATGGGCACTTGATTTACCGGCTTTATTAGGTGAGCCAAATCCAATAGTTGATTTAACGATAACAAGAGAAGGCTGTTTTTCATTTGCTTTAGCTTCTTCAATAGCTTTTAAGAAAGCCTCACTATCATTTGCATCATCAACAAGAATTGTATGCCAATTGTACGCATCAAATCTAGCTTTAACGTCTTCGTTAAACACTACATCAGTATCGCCTTCAATCGTAATGTTGTTACTGTCATAAATTACAACAAGTTTTCCAAGTTCTAAACTTCCAGCAAGGGAAGCACTCTCATGAGAAATACCCTCTTGCATACAACCATCTCCACAAAGTGCGTATATATTATGGTCAATAAGTTTAATGTCATCTTTGTTGAATTTCTCACTAACAATTTTCTCTCCCATAGCCATACCAACAGCCATAGCTATACCTTGACCAAGTGGTCCTGTTGTTGCTTCTATACCTTTAATATGTGTATATTCTGGGTGACCTGCAGTTTTAGAACCAAACTGTCTAAAATTTTGTAAATCTTCCATAGAAACATCATAGCCAAACATATGCATTAAAGAATATAAAAGAGCCGAACCATGACCAGCTGATAAAATGAATCTATCACGGTTTACCCAATCAGGATTTTGTGGGTTGTGGTTTAAAACTTTTGCCCATAAATCGAAAGTAGGGTTAGCCATACCCATAGGTAAACCAGGGTGTCCAGAATTTGCTTTTTGGATAGCATCGGCACTTAAGAAACGTAAAGTATTATGTGCGAGATTCTCATTTTTTGTAATTGTCATTATAACTTATCTCCTTTAATTTAAATTGTATGGTTTTTGTCATGTATATGATATTATTATAACAAATTTTCTTGGTTATTACAATACTACTTTTTGCAATAGTTACTCATTTGAGTAAATATATCATCTATCAAAATATTTTCATTTGTTGTAGTTGCCCATGCACTATGTGGTGACATTACAATATTATCAAGTTCATTAAATGGAAAATTTGACGGACAAATATCTTCATTAGATTTAGGGTAGTTATACCATACATCAAGACCACAACTTAAAGTTGTTCCATTTTTTAAAGTATTATATAAGCTTTCTTCATCAATAATTGGTCCACGACCAACATTAACAACATGACCATTTAGGCGATTTAAAATATCAAGGTTTATACTACCACGAGTTTCATCATTAAGTGGAGTAGAAACAACTAAAACTTCGCAATAGTCAGCAAGTTCTTCAAGTGTGTCAAAATATTTATCTGCTTCTACATCACAACGACCTTTATGACGTGATAAAGTGCATACTTCCACGTCGAAAGACGACATTAGTTTTGCAACATATTGACCTATATGTCCAAAACCATAAAAGGCAACTTTTTTATTAAACAAAGTATACCAAAGGTCCGTATAACTACGATTAGCCCATTTATTTTTTCTTAAATTTTCGTCCATTGGTATAATTCTACCCATAGATGTAAGAAGAAGTGAAAAAGCACGTTCGGCAATGACATTTGCCTTTGCATGAGTGTTAAAAATAGGTATTCCACGTTTTTCAAGTGCTTTGACAGGTATACTATCAAGTCCTGTAAGTGGTACAAATACAGCTTGTAGCTTTTCGGCCTTTCCTATCAATTCTTCTGAAATGCCTCTACACATCAAAATATCAGCATCTTTTATATTTTCTTCAGTTACTACATCGTAAACTACATCATAATTTGGAAATTTTTTACGGAAGTTTTCTACACTTTCCACAGGAATGTTAACTACTAGATGACCATTCATTTTAGTTGTTTTAATTAAAATTTTTTTCATAAAATTCTCCTTAAATTTAATAATTTTCTTTTAAATAGTTAGCGAGTTTTTCAAATGTTTCATCTAAGAAAATATCCTCATCTTCTGTTGTTGCCCATGCAGTGTGAGGGGACATAACAACATTTTCTAAAGTGTTATATGGGTAAATAGAAGGAGCAACGTCTTCCTTTTCTTTTGGATAAGTATACCATACATCAATACCAGCAGTTTTTGTAATACCTTCTTTTAAGGATATGAAAAGACTTTCTTCCTCTATAACTGAACCACGACCAACGTTAACAACGTGACCATTTAAACGTTTTAAAATATCAAGGTTAACTGTATGTTTCGTGCCACTATTGAGTGGTGCTGAAACAAGTAAAACTTCACAGTAATCAGCAAGTTCTTCTAAATTATCAAAATATTTATGTGCTTCAACTTCGCAACGTCCTTTGTGTCGAGATAAAGTGCATATTTCAATATTAAAAGGCTGAAGAAGTCTTGCCATTTCTTGACCAATATGTCCGTAGCCATAAAAAGCAACTTTTTTATTAAAAACAGTGTACCAAAGGTCAGTATAGCTTCGATTAGCCCATTTGTTTTCCCTCAAGTTCTTATCCATAGGAATTACTTTTCCCATGGCAGAAAATAGCAGACTTATGCCACGTTCTGCAATATATTTAGCCTTTGCATGAGTGTTTATAACAGGTATTTTTCGTTCTTTTAAATATTCCATTGGAATACCGTCAACTCCTGTAATAGGAAGAAAAATCACTTTAAGGTTTTTTGCGTTTTCAATAAGGTCTATAGAAACACGGCGACACATAAGTATATCAATATCTTTGATGTTTTCTAATTTAACATCGTCATATAAAAATTCAAAGTCAGGAAATTGTTTTCTAATTTCTACTACATAACTTTCTTTTATTCTAGCTCTTTCGATTAAAATTTTCATAAGATTAACCTTTCTATATATTAAATATTACATATCAGGAACATATGTGTTAGGATTTATTGCGTCTTTAAATGTAGTTATATCACCATTCCATGATAAATAAATAGTACCAGTACTACCAGCTCTATGTTTTGCAATTATAAGTTCTGCAAGTCCTTTGTATTCACTTTCAGCATTATAATATTCGTCTCTATACAAAAAAGTTACAATATCAGCATCTTGCTCAATTGCTCCAGACTCTCTTAAATCACTTAAAACAGGGCGTTTGTCGCCTGTTCTTTGTTCAACGGAACGTGATAGCTGAGAGAGTACAATAACGGGAATACTAAACTCCTTTGCCATTATTTTTAACTCTCTTGAAATTTCGGATATAATTTGTTGTCGATTATCTGAACGTATATGACTTGACATAATTTGCAAATAATCTATAAATATAGCGTCAAGACCAACTCTATCTTTAAGTTTTCTAGCCTTACGCTTAATTTCTGTAATAGTTATGCCAGGTGTATCATCAATATACATATTTGTGTTTGAAATGGGTGTTAAAAAGTCAACAACATTTTGCCAATCTTCTTCAACTAAGTTACCGGATCTAGTTTTTTCAGAACTTACATTTGAACAACTTGATAATATTCTTGTTGCAAGTTCCTCCTTAGACATCTCAAGGGAAAAAAATGCAACTTTTTTACCATCTAAAGTTAGATTTTGAGCAATATTTAAACCGAAAGACGTTTTACCCATGGCAGGACGTCCTGCAATTAACACTAGAGTGGATGGTTGAAGACCAGCTGTGGCTTTATCAAAATCTTTAAAATGAGTCTGAAGACCAGTAATAAGCTGATTTTCTTCACTTAAAAGTTCAAGTCTACCAACTACATTTTGAATAACATCAATAAGGTTTACAAACTCATCATCACGAAACTTACTTTGTATACTTAGCATTGATTTACCAATATGCTCAAGGACTTTATAACTATCGTTAGAGCCACTTAAACAATTTTGGATAGAGTTTTCACACATAGAAATTATTGAACGTAGTCTAGATTTTTCAAGAATATTTTCTATATAGGATTCAAACCCTTCAGTAGTATGGACAACAGTAGATAGCAATGACAATTTTTGAACACCACCAATACTCTCAAGTAAATTTTTACTAGAGAGTTCATTGTTAACATTAATTAAATCGATGCTTTTGTTTTTATAATGCAAATCAGAAATAGCAATAAAAATATGACGATTACTAGCCGTAAAAAAGTCATCGGAATCTAAAGCATCAAGACCTGCAATTAAGCAGTTTTTTTCCATAATCATACAACATAAAATTGCGTCTTCTGATTCAATATGACTTGGTGTTTTATATTGTTGAATTTTATCGCTCATAGCTACATCTCAAAAACTTTCACAGTTAAATCAGCTGTAACCTTAGGGTGTAGCTTAACTATTGCAGCAAACTCACCAATATTTTTAATAGGTGACTTTAATGTTATTTTTTTCTTATCTACTTTTATATTGTGTTGTTTTTCAAGTTCTGAGGCAATTTCCTTATTTGTGAATGAACCAAAAAGTTTTCCACTACCAAGCTTTCCATATAATTTCACTTCAACATCTTCAATAGCTTTTTTCACTTCTTTAGCTTCATCTAAAATTTGTTGACGCTCAAGTTCTGCTTTTTCATCACGTTTATTTTGAGCGTGAACATTACCAGAAGTAGCTTCAACAGCTAAATTTTTTGGAAATAAAAAATTTTTAGCATATCCATCATTAGCATTTATAATTTGACCTTTTTTACCAACGCCTTTAACGTCAGCGTTTAAAATTACTTTCATAAATTTCTCCTTTTCGCTTAACCTATTTTAAAACTAAAAAGTATCTACAAATTGTATCTTCATACTATCTCCATATGCTTTTAAATGGAAAATATCACGCATAGGTGCAACGAAAATGTAAAAACTTGTTGATTCCAATGTTAGTTTTACAAGGGTTAAATGTTCTTTCTTTAAATATTCATCGATGACTTCTAAAACATTATTAGCATCATTTTTATTTACATAAGCTAAAGACTTTAAATCAATTTTTTTGTTAGTTAAATAGTTTAAAACTAAAGCTTCTATTTCAGAAACTATTTCATCGAAAGTCATTTTCCAACCAACATAAGTTCCATATTTAACATTTTTACGTTTTGTTGTTAGCATATGTGCAAAGAAAATAGGTATATTTTTATCTTTATCATCTAAATCAGTAGATAAAATTTTACAAAAACGCAAATGTTGTTTTACATATGCGTTATAATCATCAACCAATAACTTAGTTTCATTGATTAGTAGAGGGTAGTTATTCGTTAAGATTTTTGCGACATCGGGTAATTCTTTGAAATTAACAGGTTTGTTTCTTTCATTTCTTCTATAAGATACAATAGATTCAATTTCATCTTCATTATTATCGAATTCATTTTCTTTTTTATGAACTTCAGATTTAACATTTAATTCCAAATCATCGAATTTTGTTTCAACAACTTCATCTAAATCATCTTTTTTTGATTTTCCAAAGAGAGCCATTGTATTTACACCTCCTAAAGTATTAAAATTTTAAATTACACTACTTAAATTTTACCACATTTCATAAAAAAAAACAACTAATAAAGGGTATGTTTATAGGGCGTTTTAGTAACTGATAGTCTTGTATAACTTCAACTTTGATTTAACAAAATGCAGTGAATATAAAAAAAGAACTAGTGAAAATCTCGCATTAGTGAGTTTTTCAGTAGCCCTCTTCATAATTGATTAGTTTAACGTTTTTATAAGTAATTCATAAAAATCTATTTTGTTTTTAGTGTTATAGTCAAGAGTTTGTTTTGAAATAAAACTTTTACTTGTAGAAACTAGCATATAATACATACCAGATAAAGTTACTACAACAAAAAGCCCAATAAAAAAACTGTTAACTAAAAAATCGGAATCACTTTCTGAAATATTATTTATAACTCCTATAATGTCCAAGAAAGAGTAATTCAAGATTAAAAAAGATAGAAATGTTACAAGTATTGCACCGATACCGTATACAAAAAAAATTCTTTGTTTGCTTGAGTCAGACGACGCAAAATTTGCAATACCATTTTTAAGTTCCGAAACAAATTGATATTTCTCACCATTAGAAAAAAAGTATGTTTTTGAGTCAACGTACATTTTAAAATCATCAATACTTAAGTTGTGATATTTATAGCTAATAAATAGGGAATAAGCTTCATCGAAAGTTGAAACCTCCCATAATTTTGAATCATCAAAACGATAATCCGTTAGATATAAATCTCCTATACTATTACTTTGCATTAGCATTCCTTCTTTACTATTTTATATTTTATATTTTATATTTATATAAGTATTTTATCATATTATATAGAGAAAGTACACACTTTTATCACAAAAAAAACACATTTAGTTACTTCATACAATTTTTAGTAAACTGTAAGCATTTATATAGTAATAATTATTCTTACTGTTTTTAAGGGTAATAATATCGAATTAAGCATATGTGATTATTTGGTAGTTATTACTAAATATTTCATAATAGATATATTAATTCTTAAACTGTTTTTCGATAAAAATTATTTTTTTTAAAAAAAATATAGTATTCTGCAATATTTTACTAGCTAGAATAATAACAATTAACGGATTTTTGCAATGTTTTGATTTTAAAAATTCTTATTGAATATGATTTTTTTAAAAATTTTTCTTGCAAAAAAAATAAAAATAGTGTACAATAGGTATATAGAAGCATATAATATAAAAAATAAAAGCGATTAATGATTGATTTATTAAGAAAATATTTAGAAATATGAAATATTTTTTTTGAAAATTTCATTATTGCGAAGGAAATTGGGAGGTTTCATATGTCAAAAAGAACAAAATTAAGTTTCACAACATTGACTTTGATAGGACTGCTTTTAGGTACTATCACAGGAGTTTTAATCCATAGTTTTTTAGCAGATGGATTTATAAAAGATACGCTACTTATTAACGGTGTTTTCTATGTAATAGGTAATGGGTTTATAGCATTAATGAAAATGCTAGTTATGCCTTTGATATTCGCATCTATTATTACAGGTACGATTGCTATAGGTGATACACGACGACTTGGTAGAATAGGTGGTAAAACAATCGCATTTTACCTTTCAACTACAGCTTTTGCTATAGTTATTGCAATAGGTGTTGCGAACTTCTTTGATCCAGGTGTAGGACTTGATATGTCAAGTTTAGCTGTAAGTGAATATACAGTTTCCGAAAGAGTTCCTTTTACAGAGGTTATATTAGATATGATTCCATCTAATATTTTTGCATCACTTACAAATGGTGATGTTATACCAGTAATCGTTTTTGCTGTACTTATAGGTATCAGTATTACTACTCTTGATCAAGATAGAGAAAGTGTTGTTGCAAAATTTTTCGTAGAGTTCAACGATGTTATGATGTCTCTTACAAGCCTTGTAATGAAAGCTGCTCCGATAGGTGTATTTTGTCTTGTAGCAAAAACATTTGCAACCCTCGGTTTTGAAGCAATTTTCAGTTTGTTACTATACATGGTATCGGTTCTTGTTGGACTTGGAGTACATTTAGTTGTTGTATACATGGGTATTTTCTTCATATTTACAAAGAAAAGTCCTATACAATTTTTTAAGAAGTTTTCAAGTGTAATGATGTTTGCTTTTTCTGTATCAAGCTCAAATGCAACTATCCCAATCAATATTGAAACATTAGAAGAAAATATTGGTGTATCAAGAAAAATTTCTTCCTTTACAATTCCACTAGGTGCAACAATTAACATGGATGGTACTGCAATTATGCAAGGTGTTGCTGTTGTATTTACTGCTCAAGCTTTTGGTGTACAACTTACAGCATATGATTATTTACTTGTTATTGCAACTGCTACACTTGCATCAATCGGTACAGCTGGTGTTCCAGGAGTTGGACTTGTAATGTTATCAATGGTGTTAACTGCTGTTGGACTTCCTGTTGAAGCAATTGGTATAATCATGGGTGTTGATAGAATACTTGATATGACAAGAACGTCTATAAATGTTGCTGGTGATGCAATTTGTACAACTATAATTGCTAAACAAGAGGGCGAATGGAATGAAGAAGTATTTGATAACTGAACAGCTGAGGGAGTTAGTGAAGCGTAATATACGCTCACTTTAACAGCTAGATGTTAGCTTACAACCTCTGATAGAGGAACTTGTTTATATGGCAATGCAAAAAAAACATTTTTTCTGGTCATTAGCTTTAATCGAATAGATTAGACCCCCGCCTCTAAGTGTAGCGTAGGCGACGGGAAAGGTTAATCTACCAAAAGTGGGGGTTCAAGCTCCCACTTGCAGGATAGGTCATCTTGACCATGTACTTTCGTGTAATTTTGTATACACGTCAAAGAAACAAGTGAAATCTTAGATAAAAAAAAGGACTGTTAGAAATCTTTAACAGTCTTTTTTTAAAATTAAAATTTTAATCTAGATTATTCCTACACGTTTTAAAATTGTTGGAACTTCTTTTAGGAAGTAGCCAAAAGTAAAACAGTTTTCTATTTCATCTTTAGATAGAGTAGATGTTATAACAGGGTTTTCAAAAAGTAGTTGCATTAAGCCGGTATGATTTGTCCATGCTTGCATAGCAAGGGGTTGAACAAGGTCGTAGGCATCTTCACGAGTTAAACCTTTTTCGATTAGCCCAATCATAACACGTTGAGTGAAAATTACTCCTTGTGTTAAATTTATGTTATCTAGCATTTTATCTTCGTAGACAACAAGATTTTCAAGAACTTTTGTATATCTTTTAAGCATATAATCAAGTAATGATGTTGCATCAGGTAGATATATACGTTCAGCTGATGAATGTGAAATATCACGTTCATGCCAAAGTGTCATGTTATCGTAAGCTGTATTCATATAACCACGTATAATTCTTGCACAACCACAAATGTTTTCGCTAGATATAGGATTTCTTTTATGAGGCATTGCACTAGAACCCTTTTGTCCCTTAGAAAAGTTTTCTTCTACTTCACGAACTTCAGTTCTTTGAAGATGACGTATTTCTGTTGCAATTTTTTCCATTGTTGTAGCCACAAGAGCAAGAGATGCCATAAATCCAGCATGTCTATCTCTTTGCAAAGTTTGAGTTGAAATATGTGCTGATGTGATTTCTAGTTTTTCACATACATAATCTTGAACAAAAGGTGGCGTATTAGCAAAGTTTCCAACGGCACCACTTATTTTTCCGGCACAAATTTCTTTAGAAGAATGTATGAATTTTCTATAGTTTCTATTCATTTCGTCATACCATAATGCCCATTTTAATCCAAAGCTTGTAATATCAGCATGTATACCATGGGTTCTTCCGATACAAGGTGTGTTTGCATATTTTATTGCATTATTGCGTAAAACTTGCATAAAAGTTTCAATATCATCTTTAAGGATTTCGCAAACTTGTTTTAATATATAACCTTGTCCAGTATCTACAACATCAGTTGAAGTAAGACCATAATGTATCCAACGTTTTTCATCACCTAGATTTTCACTTTCACTAATTGAACGAGTAAAAGCTACAATATCATGTTTAGTTTCTTGTTCAATTTCTAAAATTCTTGAAATATTAAATGTTGCATTTTCCCAAAGTTTAGTAACATCTTCCTTTGGTATAACTCCAAGTTCTGAAAATGCCTCGGCAGTATAAAGTTCTACTTTTAAAAAAGCATTCCATTTGTTTTTTTCAGACCATAGTTCACGCATTTCCACTGTTGAATATCTTTCAATCATTATAAATACCCCTCTTAAAAAATAGTGTCAAGTAAAATAGTTTGCTCTCTATCAGGGCCAACTGAAAATATATTAATTGGTAAGCCGATTAGTTCTTCAATTTTTCTTAAATAGTTTTGAGCATTAGTTGGTAGTTCGCTAAAAGATTTAACTTTTGTAATATCTTCACTCCAACCGTCAAGTTCAATATATACAGGTTCACATTTTTCATAATCTGTGATACTTGCAGGGATTTCTTTAATTTCCTTGCCGTTAAGGGTGTAAGCAATACAAATCTTAAGCTTATCAACACCTGATAATACATCAAGTAACATAATTGATAGACAAGTGAGGCCACTAACACGCTTAGAATGGCTTAAAATAACTGTATCTAACCAGCCGATACGTCTAGCACGACCAGTTGAAGTACCGTACTCATGACCAACTTCACGTATATGTTCAGCTCTTTCATCTTCAAACTCAGTAGGGAAAACACCACCACCAACACGTGTTGTATATGATTTTGTTACACCAACAGCACTATCTACAAAACGTGGTGCAATACCTGTGTTTATCGCAACAGACGCTGCAGTAGGTGAAGAAGATGTAACCATAGGATATGTACCATGGTCAAGACAAAGCATAACACCTTGTGCACCTTCAAACAATACTTTTTCATCTTTTTCAATTGCATCATTAACTAAAACAGAAGTATCTACAACGTATTTTTCTAACTTCTCTTTAAAGCCAATTAAATAATCAAACATTTCTTGTACATCAAACTCAGGCATATTAAGTGCTTTGAAAATAATGTTTTTAATAGCTAAATTATCCTTAAGTTTATCTAAAAGTGCTGTTTCATCCCCTAAAACATCACAAATTCTTATGCCATCACGACTTGATTTATCAGTGTAACAAGGGCCAATACCACGTTTAGTTGTACCGATTTGCTTATTACCTTTAAGGCTCTCGTATGCACCGTCAAGTTCAATGTGATAAGGCATAATAACATGAGCTCTATTTGAAACATACAGTTGATAGTTTGTAACGTCTTTTGAATGTAACATTTCAAGTTCTTCAAAAAAGGCACTTAAGTTTATAACCATACCGTTTGCTAAAACATTTTTTGTATTAGGGTTAAAAATACCTGATGGAATAAGGTGTAAAGCGAATTTCTTACCATCAAAAACTATTGTATGACCTGCATTATTACCACCTTGGAAACGCACGACTACATCAGCTTTTTGTGCTAAATAGTCAGTTACTTTACCTTTGCCTTCGTCACCCCATTGAGTACCGATAACTACTGTTCTGTTCATAAAAATCTCCTTTGTCAATGAATTATATATGGCGACCTTGCAAAATATAGAAAAATTCATTTTCATAGCAAAACAACGGATGCGTTTGTCAAAAATATGAAAATTTGCTTTTTCTTTTGAATGTGCCATCATTTTAATTTTGCAACATTTACATATGAAAATTAAATGTTTTTAATTATATCTCTTGCTATATGGACACCTGATGCACCAGCTTGGGCAAGTCCTCTTGTAAGTCCAGCACCGTCACCACCTGCATACAAGCCATTTATTATTGTTTCAAAATTTTCGTTAAGTTTTGGTCGTGCTGAATAAAACTTAGCCTCCACACCGTAAAATAAAGTATGTTCTGTTGCTATTCCAGGAGTAACCTTATCAAGTGCCTCCATCATTTCTATAAGAGATTTCATAGTATTATATGGAAGTACAAGCCCTAAATCTCCGGGAATTGCTTCTTCTAAAGTAGGACGTATGAACCCTTCTTTTAAACGTTTTGCCGTTGTACGACGACCACGAACGATGTCACCATATTTTTGAACAATTATACTACCCATAGAAAGTTTATTAGCTAGACTACTAACGGCGTGTGCGTATTCATTGGGTTCATTAAATGGCTCATCGAATTGATGTGATACCAAAAGAGCAAAGTTTGTATTTCTTGAACCAAGTTTTGGATCTTTAAAAGCATGTCCGTTTGCAAGCATAGTTCCTGAGTGGTTTTCAACAACAACATGACCACTAGGGTTTGAACAAAAAGTTCTAACAGTTGTACCAACTGTTGTATGATAGATAAACTTACCTTCATATAAATGCTCATTTATATCAACCATGATTTCATCATATGTTTCAACACGAACACCAACATCAACTTGATTATTAGTCATTTGTATATTGTGTTTATCACAAATTCCAGTAAGCCACTTAGAGCCGTCACGACCTGGAACGATTACTACTTTTTTTGCATTAATGTTTTCGTCGTTTATTACAACACCAGTTATTTTTTGATTTTCTACAAGGATATCTTGAACTTTAGTCTTGTAAATCATATCTATATTTGGCTTTAAAGCTTCAAAAATAGATTGAAGAATTTTAAGGTTTTGTTCTGTACCAAGATGACGAACTTTTGCACGAAGTAGTTTAAGTCCTGTGGATAATCCAATTCTTTCTATTTCTTTTATTTTATCAGTCGTAGGGTCTGTGATAGTTGTAGTTGCACCATGTTTAAGATTTATTTCATCAACATAATTGATTAAACTTTCAACAGTATCGTTCGTTAAGTAGTCTTGCATCCAACCACCAAATTCTGAAGTTATATTAAATTTTCCGTCAGAGTATGCACCTGCACCACCGAAACCTGCAGTAATAGAACAAGCAGGGTAGCACCCAGCAAAATCTTGCTTTGCATTTGATGGTGGGCATTTTTTTATTTTTTTCTCAAGAATAGGGCATTTTCTTGTATATATATCAAGCCCCTTATCTATTAGTAATACTTTAAGAGTTGGTGCTTTAAGCATAAGTTCATAACAAGTAAAAATACCAGCTGGTCCAGCACCTACAACAATAACATCATAGTTTTTTTCCATAACGACCTCCATTGAATAAGATATAGAAAGTTAAAAAGCCTCGTAAATTTATTATTTACGAGGCTTAATATAACACAATAACAAAGCTATAAAAAAATAGCTTTATAAATTTATATTAATTTACCTCGTAATCTAATCTTATCGGGATTAGGTAGAAACTCCTCAACCATATTATAAGGATTATACGAATACTTGTTTTTATTTTAAACAAATACATTTAATTATATCATAAAAATGTAATTTTGTAAATGGATATAAAAAGGACAACAAAGAAATTCTCTGTAGAATAACTTTATTGTCCTTTGTTTAATTATATAGCTCTTGTTTCTTTTTTAAGCCAAGCTTTTTCATCTTCTGTTAAGAAAGGTGAAAGTTTTTCAAAAGTAGCTTTGTGATAGTCATTTAACCAGTTAACTTCAGTTTCTGATAATAAGGACTTATCAATTCCGTCAAGGTCAATAGGGAAGTAAGAAAGGTTTTCGAAACCATAGAAAACACCATTATCATTTTCAGAAATTTTTTTAACGTACATAGTATTTTCAGTTCTAATACCATATTTACCCTCGATGTATACACCAGGCTCATTTGTATAAACCATATTCGGCTCTGCAACAGCAGTGCTTTTACTACTAAAACCGTTTGGTCCTTCATGAACGTTAAGGCAAAAACCTATACCATGTCCTGTACCACATTTATAGTCGGATAAAACATCCCACATAGGCATACGAGCATACATATCAAGTTGAACACCTGTACAGCCTTTTAGGAATTTTGCACGAAGCAAGTTTGACATAGAGCGCATAACAAGTGTGAAATCTCTTTTCATTTCATCAGTTATATCTCCAAGTACAATTGTTCTTGTTATGTCTGTTGTACCGTCTAAAAAGTGTGAACCAGAATCTATAAGTAAAAATCCTTCGTTTTTAAGGTCACTATGATTTTCTTTTGTTGCACTATAATGCATAAGAGCACCATTTTCTTTATAACCAGCAATAGTTGAGAAACTAGGCATAACATAATGTTCTTCCTTGCTTCTTTCACGATATAAAACTTCATCAACAGTTAACTCATTTAAAGATGTAGCATTTTCTTTAATATACTTTATTGCTCGAACTAAAGCAACGCAGTCTTTCAGATATGCATTTTCTATATTTTTAAGTTCAATATCACTTTTTATTGATTTTAGAATTTCTGTATAATCGTTAGTCAAACTTGAAACATCTTCAGATTTAATTGATGAAAAAATCAACGAATTTGAGTTTGATTTTAAAGCTACTTTTACAGTATGAGGTATATTTTCAACATTTTTATAAAAATCTTCGTATGGATACACTTTTATTTTATCGCTTAAATTTACATTGTCAAATTTTGTATCATCAACAAATAATTTTACAATGTCTTTATCTATAATCAAGTAACTTCTAAAAGTAGTGGCAGCTGATACACCTTTGCCTCTAAGGTTTAAAAGCCAAGCTATATCATCAAGACATGATATAATATAGGTATGAGTTTTATCAGCTTCCATTTTTTCATAAACATTTTTTAGTTTATCCTCAAAAGATAATCCAGTGAATTGAATTTCATGTTCAAAAACATTGTTATCTAAAAGACTAGGGCGATTTTCCCAAAGTTCATCTAATATATTTATAGTACCTATAAAATTAACGTTTACATCTTTGCATTTAGCTTCCATTTGTTTAACAATACTTTGAGGTACAGTTTCACCAATAAAGCCTATTGTATCGCTATCTTTTGAAACTTTGCCAACATATTCAACCATAGTTGGAACGTCTTTTTTACCAAGTTTCATAACTTTGATTTCAGTATCTTTGACTTGGCTATCTGCTTGAATATGGTATCTTCCATCAACAAATAAACAAACTTCATCTTGTGTAATGGTAAGTGTTGCAGTTGAACCAGTGAAACCCGATATAAAACCAACATAGTTATAATGTGCAGGTCCATACTCGCTAATATGTGGGTCGAATTTTGTAACTACATAAGTGTCGAGGTTATGTACAACCATAAGTTCACGAATCTTTTTAATTAAATCATATTTATTCATTTTAAAATATCCTCCTAATTTTTATGAGAAAGCATTTATAATATGGTTTATCTCATTATCACCAACTATTTCTATTATATCAAAGATGTAGTTACAATTGCAATATATTTCGTTATCATAAATGTAAATTTTTGCAGTTTCTATAATTTTTTGTTGTTTTTTTGATGTAACGCTTTCTCTAGGATAATACATAATACTATTTTTTCTGTACTTAACCTCTACAAAGGTAACAATATTGGATTTTTTAGAAATTATATCTATTTCTCCACATCTTTTTGTATAATTTCGCTCTAAAATTTCATAATTTTTATTAATTAAATAGCTAGTTGCCAAATCTTCATATTTTGAGCCAATTTCTCTTTTATTCATAATCACCTTACTGTAATATAGTCTTTTAATTTATCAAAGGTTTTATCTCCAATACCAGAAATATTTTTTATCTCTTCGATGTCTGAAAATCTGTCTATTTCTTCTCTGTATGAAATAATGTTTTGTGCTGTAACTTCACCAATGCCATTTATACGCATAAGTTCATCCTTTGTAGCAAGATTGATGTTTACAAGAAGTTCTCCGTTTTCTAAACTTTCATATGTAGGGCTAGTTATCTCCTCATTACTATAAATGTATATATAATCCTCATCATACAGTTTTTTAGCTAGGTTAATATCTTTTATGTATGCACTATCGGTAAAGCCACCAGCTAAGTTGACTAAATCGTCTATACGGCTACCTTCAGGAAGTTCATAAACGTCAGGTTTAGTTATTTCTCCAGCGATATAAACAGTAACAACCGTAGTCGCATTTTCATCAACTGCACTTATTGTTGTGGGGTTATTTGTAGAATTATCAGTAAGTTTTGGTTCTTGAGTAGTGGTACTTTTATAAATTAAATACAAAAACATAAAAATAATAACTAAAACAACAGCAATGAATAATTTTACATACCCAAAATATCGTGTTGAAAGTTCAATCAACTCTATTTTATTTTTCTCTAAATCATTTTTATCATTAAGTTTTTTCATAATTACAAACAAATTTCCATATTTTTGGTAAGTACAGTATAACATGGCACTAAAATCATAACAATATAACTTATTATCGCATAGAAAATCATTTATAATATTTTGTGGAATAATATAAATTAGTAAGGATAGACTTTAGTTAAGTTGACGAATGGTAATTAATAATATATAATTGTTTTAGAAATTCCCCTACTAGAAAAAAGTAAATTGGAGGTAAAAATGGAAAAGAATAGAAGTGAAATGAATAGCGATTTTTTTTGGGATTTATCATCAATGTTTGTAAGTGATGATGTTTTTGAAAAAACTTTTGAAGAAGTTGAAAAAAGAGTAAAGGACTTTAAACCTACGGACTTAACAGATATAAATAACCTAGAAAGAACATTACAAGAATTTGTGGATATAGGTGAAAAAGTTGAAAACATATATGTATATGCAAATATGAAATCTCATGAAGATGGAAATATAGCGAAATATCAAGGTTATGCAGGAAAAGCTGATAAACTAGCAGTTGATTTTTCAACAGCTACATCTTTCATAACAGCAAGTATCCCTTTCTTTACAGATGAATATGCAAAGGAAGTTTTGCTCTCGGAGAAATTTGCTACTTTTAAACATATGTTAAAAGACCTTTTTAGATTTAAAGAGCATACTTTAAGTCCAGAAATTGAAGAAATTTTAGCATCAACTAGAATTATGGCTGAAACACCTAACAAAGTATATAGTATGCTAAATGATGTTGACTCAAATTATGGTATGATTGAAAATGAAAAAGGTGAAGAAGTTCCCCTTACATCAGGTAATTTCATTGTATTTTTACAATCAAAAGATAGAGAGCTTAGAGAAAAGGCATATAAGCAGTATTATAGTTACTATCGAAAACATAAAAATACTACTTCTACGCTATATAGCAGTAAGGTAAAAAGTAATGTTTTCTACGCTCAAACTAAAAAATATCCAAGTTCTTTAGAAGCTGCTCTATTCGAACTAAATGTTGATAAGAAAGTTTATACAAATTTAATCGAAACAGTGCATAAATATTTACCAGAATACTATAAATATTTAGAAAAAAGAAAAAATATTTTAGGTGTTGATAAATTACATTTTTATGATTTGTATGTATCTTTAGTAGAATCTTCAGAGCGTAAAATCCCATATGATGAAGCAAAGAAAGAAGTTCTTGAAAGTGTTAAAATTTTAGGTGATGACTATGTGAAATATGCAAATGAGTGTTTTGATAATAACTGGATTGATGTGTATGAAAATAAAGGTAAAGTTAGTGGTGCATATTCTTGGGGTAGTTATACAGGACACCCTTATATTATGTTGAACTACAATGATACAACAGACAGTTTGTTTACTTTGGCACATGAGCTTGGTCATGCTATGCATTCCCATTATTCAAACATTAATCAAGATTTTGAAAATGCTGGGTATACTATATTTTTAGCTGAAATCGCATCTACATTTAATGAAAGTATTTTAATGGATTATTCTCTTGAAAGAAGTAAAGATGAAGATGAGAAAAAACATTTAGTTAACTATTTCTTAGAGCAGTTTAAAGGTACTATTTTCCGTCAAACTATGTTTGCAGAATTCGAAATGAAAGCACATGAACTTGCAGAAAAAGGAGTAACACTTACTACTGAAACTCTATCTGATATATATGTGGAACTTCTAGAACTTTATTTTGGTGGTCTAGTTGAAATAGATGAAGAAATAAGATATGAATGGACTAGAATTCCTCATTTTTATAATAGTTTTTATGTATATCAATATGCAACAGGTTTCTCGGCAGCTCTTGCTTTTAATGCATTAGTTAAAGAAAATGGTGAATGTGCAGTTGAAAAATATAAGGGTATGCTAAAATCAGGTGGAAGTGATTATTCACTTGAAATACTCAAAAAAGCTGGAGTTGATATGACAAGTGAAAAACCTATATCTTTAGCTCTGGATAAGTTTAAAGAACTTGTAGATAAATTTTAATTTAAAAAATAAGTCGAAGAATGTAAGAAAATTTTCTTACATTCTTTTTTTATTGCGACAAAATATGCGTTCTAAATATTATAAAATATATATAGTAACGCCAGAAAATTGAAACAATGGCACATTGCAAAAGAAAAGTCAAATTTTCATACTTTTTACAAACGGCACAAATCCCTTGTTTTGTTGTAAAAATGGATTTTTCTATATTTTGTTGCTGAAGCCATATAACAACTATTGAACTTAAATTTTAGATTACGAAAGGAAATAAATATGATTGAAATACTTGAAGAAACTTTAGTTGTGCGTATAAATAAAGATATTGACCACCATAACGCACAAATTATAAGAGAAAATGTGGAAAAGATTTATAAAGATAAAAATCTTAAAAATATAATATTTGATTTTTCTAAGGTTCATTTTATGGACTCATCAGGCATAGGTATGTGTATTGGTAGATTTAAACTTGTAAGAGCTATGAATGGTAAATTTATTGCTTGTGGTTTAACATACGAAGTAGAACGTATTTTTGATATGGCAGGACTAAGTAAAATAATTACAATTTGTGATGATGTGAAAAGTTCTATGACTTATATAAATTTGTAAAATTAAAGGAGTGATATATATGAAATTTGATAATGAGATAAGTATAACATTTGCAAGTGTTTCCGAAAATGAAAGTTTTGCAAGAATATGTGTAGCTGGGTTTGTGACAGCTCTTGACCCAACAATAGATGAGCTTATTGATATAAAAACGGCAGTTTCGGAAGCTGTAACAAATGCCATAATCCATGGATATGAAAATCAAAACGGTGATATAACTTTAAATCTTAAACGTGATGGAAAAACTTTGTACATAGAGTGTGTTGATAATGGCACTGGTATAGCCGATGTTAACAAGGCTCGTGAAGCTTTATATACTTCAAAACCTGAAGAAGAAAGGTCAGGAATGGGATTTACTGTAATGGAAACTTTTATGGACGAAGTAAAAGTTATCTCATTAAAAAATGTAGGTACTCGTATTCTTATGAGTAAAGAAATTTCATCTAAGAGTACGGCAGTAAATACTAAAATTGAAGAAAAAATAGCTTCAACGGATGCTGAAGTTTTAGCATAATTTAACTCTATGTAGGAGTGGATATAATGACAAATGTAAAGGAAGAAGTACTTGATTATGTTGTAGAAGAAACTGAAAAGAAAGATACAAAAGTTGATGAATTAGATACAGGAGATAGCTTTTGTATAGGAGAAACTAAAGATAAAAGTTATAAAAGCCACAGTGAAACAACTAGATTAATAAAAATGGCTCAAGATGGTGATAAAAGGGCTTTAGAAATTTTAGTTGAGGATAATGTTGGCTTAGTGTGGAGCAGTGTAGGTAAGTTTACTAATCGTGGTGTTGAGAATGAGGACTTGTTTCAAATCGGTGCTATGGGTTTGATAAAATGTATCAAAAAGTTTGATATATCTTTTAACGTAAGGTTTTCGACCTACGCTGTTCCTATGATTATTGGAGAAATTAAACGTTTTTTACGTGACGATGGCATAATAAAACTTAGCAGACCTTTAAAAGAATTGGCGATTAAGGGGAGGGCTGTTATAGAAAAATTAACCAAAGAGCTTGGTCGTTCACCAACAATGAGCGAAGTCGCAACTTTTTTAAATTGTGATATTGATGATTTGATTTTATCTCTTGAGGCGACAAGAGGCGTTGAAAGTCTTTATGCAACGGCATATCAAGGAGATGGACAACCTGTTTTGCTTATAGATAAAGTTGAAAAAACTAATATTGATAATGAAGATAAAATAATAGACAAAATTTCTTTAAAACAAATTATTGGAAAGCTTGAGGCTAAAGAACGACAAATTATTTTACTTAGATATTTTAACGATAAAACCCAAAGTGATGTAGCAACTATTATTGGTGTTAGTCAAGTTCAGGTATCCAGAATAGAGAAAAAAGTATTAAATAAAATGGCAAATATGCTAGAAAGTTAAAAAAATAGCAAAAACATTGTTAAAATTGTATATGATAGAGTGAAAAAATAAACAATATTGTAGGTATCACTTGACTTTTAAATGCTAATATATTAAACTACAAGAAGGTATATGTAGATTTTTTACAATAAATTGGAGGGTTCGAATTCATGTATGAAATAATTAACAAAGAAGTGTTAAGTGAAAACGTTGTTAGACTGGACGTTTTAGCTCCTAGAATAGCTAAAAAAGCTTTACCAGGGCAATTTATTATGTTTAGAATTGATGAGGTTGGGGAGAGAGTGCCTCTAACAATCGCTGACACAAATAAGGAAGAAGGTACAGTTTCAATAATTTTGCAAACTATAGGTAGTTCAACTTATAGATTGTCAAAAAAAGAAAAAGGCGAATTTATTCAAGATTTTGTAGGGCCTTTAGGTATTCCTACTCATGTTGATGAAAATGTTAAAAGAGTAGCAGTAGTTGGCGGTGGTGTTGGTTGTGCAATAGCTTTCCCACAAGCAAAATATTTACACTCTATTGGACTTGAAGTTGATATTATTGCAGGTTTTAGAAGCAAGGATATTATTATACTTGAAAAAGAAATGAAGGAAAATTCATCAAACCTTTATATAACAACTGATGACGGAAGTTATGGAGAAAAAGGTTTTGTTACTGATAAACTTGATAGCCTTGTTGCTGAAAAAGGTAAATATGATTTAGTTATAGCTATCGGACCTGTTGTTATGATGAAATTTGTCTGTAAAGTAACAGAAAAACATAACATTAAAACTATCGTAAGTTTAAATCCAATCATGATTGACGGTACTGGTATGTGTGGTTGTTGCCGTGTAGAAGTTGGTGGAGAAATGAAGTTTGCTTGTGTTGATGGACCTGACTTTGATGGACATCTTGTGAATTTTGATGAACTTATGCAAAGAAATACATTGTTTAAAGGTGAAGAAGCTAAATCCCATGAGCATGTATGTAACCTTGATAAACAAGCAGAGGCTTATGAAAACAACGAAAAGTTTAAGCCTAATATGTCGCCTGAAAAAGTTCCTATGCCTGAGCAACCAGGTAATGTAAGAAACAAAAATTATGAAGAAGTTACTTTAGGTTATACTGAAGAAATGGCAATTGAAGAAGCTACACGTTGTTTAGGCTGTAAGCATAAACCTTGTGTTGAGGGCTGTCCTGTAAATGTGCGTATTCCTGAATTTATTCGTGCCGTTGCCTTCGGTAAGTTTGAAGAAGCTTTTGATATAATAACAAGCACGAACTCACTTCCAGCAGTATGTGGACGTGTTTGCCCGCAAGAAACTCAATGTGAAGAGCGTTGTGTTAGAGCTATAAAAGGCGAGTCTGTTGGTATTGGTAGACTTGAGCGTTTTGTTGCTGATTGGAACATGGCAAATGTAAAAAAAGAAATCCAGAAACCACAAAGTAATGGTAAAAAAGTTGCTATTTTAGGTGGTGGGCCATCAGGTTTAACTTGTGCTAGTGACCTTGCAAAACTTGGTTACGATGTAACTGTTTTTGAAGCTTTCCACACAATCGGTGGAGTTTTAATATATGGTATTCCTGAGTTCAGACTTCCAAAAGCTATTGTTGCAAAGGAAGTTGATACTTTAAAAGCTCTTGGTGTTAAGTTCGAACTTAATACAATTGCAGGACGTGCAGTTTCGATTGATGAGCTTAAAGAAGAAGGCTTTGAGGCTATTTATATAGCAACAGGTGCAGGTCTTCCATCATTTATGAATATTGAAGGCGAAGGTTTACTTGGTGTATATTCAGCAAATGAGTACTTAACAAGAATTAACCTTATGAAAGCATATAAAGAAGAGTATGAAACACCAATACAAGATTCAAAGAAAATTGCCGTTGTAGGTGGTGGTAACGTTGCAATGGATGCTGCTAGATGTGCTAAACGTACTGGTGCAGAAGAAGTTTCAATTGTGTATAGACGTGATAGAGCAGGTATGCCAGCAAGACTTGAAGAAATTCATCACGCTGAAGATGAAGCTGTTGAACTTAAGTTGCTTACTAACCCAGTTAGAATAATTGGTGATGAAAATGGTAAAGTTGTTGGTCTTGAGTGTGTTAAAATGGAACTTGGTGAACCAGATGAGTCAGGTCGCCGTAGCCCTAAGACAATTGAAGGTTCAAACTTTGTAATTGATGTTGATACTGTTATTATGTCTATTGGTACTAGACCAAATCCACTTATTGCAAATATGACAGAAGGACTTGATACAAACAAAAAAGGCTGTATAGTTGTTGATGATAAGATGAAAAGTACAGTAGATAGCGTATATGCAGGTGGTGATGCAACTGTTGGTGCAGCAACTGTTATATATGCAATGGGTTGTGGTAAAACAGCAGCACATTCTATTCATGAAAGTTTAAGTTAAAAAATAAATGAAAAAAACACTGCATTTTATTAGATGTAGTGTTTTTTTCGTATAGATTTAACCGACCTTGGTCGTAAATTGCATAGCAATTTACTGCTCAGGTAAGCGACCGACCTTGGTCGTAAATTGCATAGCAATTTACTGCTCAGGTAAGCGACCGACCTTGGTCGTAAACTGCATAGCAATTTACTGCTCAGGTAAGCGACCGACCTTGGTTGTAAATTGATTAATAATCAATAATAACAGGTAATTTATTATTTTCAAAAAGTTTTTTAGCATCTATACTTGCCGTTTCAGCTCTATAATAAGCTATCTCGCTAGTTGTGTTCTCGTCAACGGCTGAAACCCCAATTCTTATATCAATACTTATAAAAGTATCAAGGTCATATATTTCGATTGGTGTTTTTGCTGCATTTATAAGGTCTTTTGAAATTTCCATAGCACTGTTATATGATATTTTCTTACTTGTTGTAAGGGCAAAAGTGTCGTTACCAACTCTATAAACTTGCATTAAATGTTCAATTGAAAAAGCTAGTAATGTATAAGATAGATTTTTTAAAACATAGTTACCTGTTTTGTGAGAATACTTAACATCAATATTTCTAAAGTCATTAATATTTACAACGAAAATAGTTCCTTTTATATAATTTTCATCTAGGTCGCTTGTAAAGGCTATTTGATTTTTAAGTGCTGTTAAACTATCTTCATAGGCTACATTTTCGATTATGGAAAGTTCTTTAGAAGTTTTAGTTAAGCGTCTATGCAAGTTAAATATGAAAGCAATTAAAGAAACGACAACTACGATAAAAATTGTATTTGCTAAATTTAAGCTTGTTATTCTTTTTTTCATATCAATAAAGCTTTTTGTAAAAGTGTTTTCGTTTTTAATATATGAGTTAAAAATTTTATTGCTATCTATAACTAAAAGTGCTTTGTTTGCAATAGAAGCAGTAAGGTTGCCTGAATAATCGTTATTTACAAGACTTGTGTAAAACACTTTATAATCGGTAATTGTGTTAATTTCTAGATTATAGTAATTTTCTTGACTAATTAAAACTTGAAACTCATCATATGTCGTTGCAAAGAAGTCGATGTCTTCGTTTTTAAGTGCTTCTATACCGTCATATATTGAGTTATAATTTTTTGTAGATAAGTTGTAAATATTTAAAACATCGCCTTCATTAAAAATGTAGGAATCGGCAATACCTATGATTTTATTATTAATTCTTTTATTTATTAATTCGTTATTATCTGAAATAATTTCTATAAGAACTAAGTTGGAGCTATATCCTAGATTTATGTTGTTGTGATTATCATGGATTTCTTTTAAGTTAAGAGTCAAAAGTGTTCCATTTATAGCGTTTAGATTATTTAAAATCTCTTTTACATTTTTATCTGAGCGTACATTCAATTCAAAGGATAAATTTGTTAGTTTAGAAATTTTATTCCAAACATTGTAGGTAGGTCCTTTGAAATTGCCATTAAGTTCGCTATCAAGTATAGATTGGTTAACATTCATATCAAAAACAAGAGGGTTTTCATAAGTTTGATTTATAAAATCCACTTCTTCTTTTGTAAAAAAAGTGTTGTTTGAAAGTTCAACTTGTAAAATGCTGTTGTAATAATCATTAAAAACATTTAAAATATAATCGTTATTAAAAAAATCATTAAGCTCATTTACAAAAAAAGTATTAAGTTTATTATTATAATATGCATTGATTGTATAGCTTGCATTACTATCATTAACATAGTCAAAGTCGGTGTTTGGGTTTTGCAACGCATACAGCTTATTACTTACGTAATATTCATTGTCATTGCTTTCAAAATCATAAGTAAAATCATTGTCTGTAATCAAGAGTTGATTACCCTTTTGTGAACTTACAATATTTGTGTACTTGTTAAAGCCAGTTTCATATTTTTTTGGTAAATAAAAAGTTGAATTTTCAACTTGAGCTAAATCATTATATGGGCTTAAACCGTATATATATAGGGAATCATAAAGAATAGGTGATTTTAAAAAAGTAGATTCTAGAACATCATCATATTCGCTAGTCAAAACAATATCGAAGCTTGATGGTTTTGTGGAAATAGAATACTCTGAAACTTCAATTGGAATATCAAAATAATTTTCTAATATATCTATATAAAGGTAGAATATACCATAGGTTTGTGTATCTTTTGAAAAATAGTATAAAAATTCTCTACTTACACCTATTTTAAGAGGATTACTTGAATCAAAATCTTTAACATTTATATTTCTTGATATTGAGCTATCGTCAAAGGCTTCTATTTTGCTATAAAAATAGTCGTTTATTTCTTCATATTCAGTGAATACTTTATAATCTATTACATCATTGTTACTTGGGAATAAAAAACCGAACAAATAGAATAAAGCAAGGGTAAGACAAATTGAAACAAAAGAAAAAAACATAATATCTTTAGAGCGTCTACTTAACAAAAAATCACCACCTTTTTATATTTTATTATTACAAAGTAATTTTAGTTAAAAATTGTCCTTTTGGTTATTATCTCAATATTTAATGTTTTAATACTAATTAAGAAAATAATAACAATTTTTATAAAAACAGTTTATCATAACATATATAGTAAGTCAATAAATTACATCAAAGGAATATTTAATGTATATTAAACTTTGAATGTAAAACTATTGATTTAATTAACAAAATTTGATACAATTATATTATAATAATATAAAATGAACATATTGTGCTTTGCACATAGATTATAGGAGGAAAATAAAATATGAATGATGCAAATATTATTTCTGGAAATGATTTTGGAAAAATAAATATATCGAATGAAGTTATTGCTGTAATTATTGGTACTACTGTATATGAAACAGAAGGTGTTGTTAATCATCTTGAGTCATATCCTGCAAATATTCAGCTACTTCATAGACGTACAAACTTTGCAAAAGGCGTTAAAGTTGAAGTTTTTGATAATGTTGTAAATTGCGAGATAAATACAGTTTTAGAGGTTGATGCTAAAATAACTGAGGTTACAACACAAATCCAACAAAGAGTTATAAATGCAATTGAAACTATGCTTGGTCTTGAAGTTGGTAGCGTTGATATTAAAGTTTCAAATTTAGAATAGAATAGGATTACTTATGGGTATTAGCAGAAAAACAGCAAGACAACATATTTTTAATATCGTTTTTCAATTCAAGTATTTTGATGAGATTGAAATCAATATTGAAGAATTAATGAACAAATATTTTGAAACTTTAGAAATTAGAAAAAAAGCAGTAGGAACTCCTGAAGTAGATTTATCCAGTGAAGATGAAGTGGAGTTTATTGAAGAAGAGGAATTTGAAGAAGAAGTTGAAATTATAGAAGAACTTGAAGAAACAAGAGTTCCAAGAAATGACCCTGAGGATTTTGTTGGAATAAAAAGAAGTGAAATTAGTGATAGTGATTATTCATTTATATATAGATATGTAAGTGGAACTTATCAAAACCTTAAAGAAATTGATAAATTTATTGAGAAAAATGCAAAGCAAGGGGTAAGAAGTGTTAGTCCTGAACCACTTGCTATTATTAGAATTGCAATTTATGAGCTTTTATATGCAAAGGAAACTTCACAGAAAATTGTTATAAATGAGGCTATTGAACTTGCTAAACTATTTTGTGGGGAAAATTTATATAAATTTGTAAATGGAATACTTGGTAAAATTTTAAAGGAAATTAATGGCGAAGTAGAAGTTACTAAAGAAAATAAGAATAGTGAAGCAAAAAATGAAGATGTTAAGTAGGTTATGTTTATGGAACAAAACTTTAAAGCTTTTTCTATAGAACAATTAAATAATTATGCAAAAAATTTACTTTTAAATGATGTAATTTTGAGTAATTTTTATGTTGTAGGCGAAGTTGTAGGCTTAAAGTCCCATTATTCTGGACATATGTATTTTAGTTTGAAAGATGAAAATGCATCTATAAATTGTGTTATGTTTAAAGGTAGTGCGGGACTTTTGCCTTTTTCTGTTGAAAATGGTATGAAAGTTATTGTTGGGGGAAGAATTACACTATATGAAAAAACGGGTTCTTTTCAAATAATATGCAACTCTATGAAACCTTTTGGATATGGTGAATTGCAACTTAAAATTGACCAGTTAAAAGAAAAATTGCTTAAAAGTGGTTATTTTTCAAATGAAAATAAGTTGCAAATACCTGTTTATCCTAAAAATGTAGCTATAATCACAAGTGATACAGGTTCTGTTTTACAAGATATTTTAAATGTTAGTAGGCGAAGAAACAAAAGTATAAAAATTTTCGTATATCATACAAAGGTACAAGGAGAAAATGCAAATCTTGAGATTTCTGAGGCGATTGATGAAGTTAACAAGTTAAGTCATATAGACTTGATTATTTTAGCACGTGGTGGAGGTAGTTTTTTGGACCTTTTACCTTTTAACAGCGAAGAAGTTGCGAATAGTATTTTTAAGTGTAAAATACCTTTGATTTCTGCTGTTGGACATGAAACAGATTTTTCAATTTCCGATATGGTAGCAGATTTAAGATGTGCTACACCAACGGAGGCTGGAGAAGTTGCTTTCCCTCTAAGAGAAGAAATGTTAGATGTGTTAGATAGATTTTTAAATGTTTTTGATACTATTGTTTCACAAAAGATTATTTTTGCAAAACAAGAGTTACTTGAAATAGAAAATAATAAATTTTTCGTAAACCCTGATAATTTGCTAAAACAACAAGAAGTAAATTTACAAAATATATTAGATAAGCTTAATTTTATGATTGATAGTAAAGAAAAACTCTATAAAAATGAGTTTGTTTATATAGGGAAGTTACTTGAAGCAAATAGCCCTGTAAATAATATTCTAAAGGGTTATAGTGTTACTATGCAAGAGGATAAAGTAGTTAAAAAAATATCTGACGTAAAGCCAAATGATAAAATTGTTACAAAAGTTTCAGATGGTACAATATTTAGTAAAGTTGAAAAAGTTAAAAAGGAGTAGTGCTATGGCTACAAAAAAACAAATAGAGGCAATGTCTTATGAAAAGAGAATGGATAAACTCAACGAAATAGTTAATAGCCTTGAAAGCTCCGATTTATCCCTTGATAAATCTATAAAATTATATAAAGAAGGTGTTGAGTATATTAATGCTCAAAAAAAATCTCTTGAGGCGTTTGAACAAGAGATTATTCATATAAAAAAATCTTCGGAAAATGTGTAGGTATGAAAAAACAAATATTAGATAAAATTGAAAATATTAATCAAAAACTAGAAGAAAATTTTTTGTGTTTTGGAGATGTTGAAGATAAGATAAAAGAAAGTATGTTATATAGTGTGAAAGCAGGTGGGAAGCGATTGCGTCCACTTCTTTTTCAGGTGACTTTTGAGGAATTTAATAAAGGCTCTTTTGAACTTTCTGATGTATTTTCCTTTGTTTTAGCTTTAGAATATATTCACACATATTCGTTAATTCATGATGATTTACCTGCTATGGATAATGATGATTTAAGACGTGGCCAACCAACTAATCACATAGTTTATGGTGAAGATATGGCTATACTCGCAGGTGATGGACTTTTAAATTTTGCTATGGAAACAATTACAAAGGCAATTCTTCTAAAATCTTATACAAAGGAAGAATATATAAGATTTTTCAAAGCATTAGATATACTTTTTTCGGCAAGTGGTTCGTCAGGCATGATAAAAGGACAAGTTCTTGATATAAAAGCTAAAGAAAATGATACGCTTAAATATCTTGAAGATATTCATACAAACAAGACGGGTAAGCTTTTTTTAGCCTCGATATATACGGCGGCTATACTTGCAGATGCAGATGAAAGTGTTTTGCATTGTTTAGAAGATTTATCTCATAAGTTAGGTTTGGCTTTTCAAATTCAAGATGATTTAATTGATTGCTTGAAAACATCGGAAGAACTAGGAAAACCAGCTGGTTCTGATGAAAAAAATAATAAACTTACTTATGTTTCTGTTTTGGGAGTTGAAAAGAGCATGAAAGTGTTTAATAATACTAAAGAAGAAATTAAAGCTATAATTTTAAAACTTGGAAAAGAAAATACAGTTTTTGAAGATTTGATTTTTATGGCTATAAAAGAATTTTAAGATTGGGGTTTTGTAAATGGCTGAATTTTTTGGATATAATAAAGTGCTTAGCGTTGCTATTTTATCATGGACAGTCGCACAAATTATTAAAATTATTATAGAATTAATAAGAAATGGTAAATTGGATTTAGAACTTATGATGTCAAGTGGAGGTATGCCAAGTTCACATTCTTCAACGATTACGGCTTGTGCCGCAGCCATAGGCTTTCAAAACGGTTTTAATTCTGATATTTTTGCGCTTGCAACTATTGTTTCATTTATCGTAATGTATGATGCATCAGGTGTAAGAAGACAAGCAGGGCTACATGCAAAACTTTTAAACTCTATTGTGAAAAAGTTTGAAGATCATAATTTTAATGTAACTGATGATTTAAAAGAACTTTTAGGGCATACACCTGTTCAAGTAATTTCTGGAGCATTATTAGGTATCTTAATAGCTTGTTTAGTATATAATTAGGAGTTTAAAAAATGACGTATTTAAACGGTATAAATCAAAGTTCCGATGTAAAAAAATTAAGCATTAAGGAACTTGAAATTTTAGCCAAAGAAATCCGAGTTTTTCTTGTAAAGAGTTTAAGTAAGACGGGTGGACATTTAAGTTCAAATCTTGGAGTTGTTGAGCTAACTTTAGCTATGCATTATGTTTTAAATTTAGAAAAAAATAAAATAATTTTTGATGTAGGTCATCAAAGTTATACACATAAAATTTTAACAGGAAGAAAGAAAGAGTTTAAAAATCTAAGGAAATTTAAAGGTTTAAGTGGTTTTCCTAAAACACTTGAATGTGAGTATGATACCTTTAACACAGGTCATTCTTCTACATCTATTTCAGCAGGTGTAGGCATTGCCGAATCAAAAAGGTTGAAAGGCGAAGATGATAAAGTATTTGTAGTTATTGGTGACGGTGCTTTAACAGGTGGTATGATTTATGAGGCGATAAACCATGCAGGTAGGCTAAAAAGTAATATTTGTGTTATACTTAATGATAATGAGATGAGTATTTCTAAAAATGTTGGAGCTTTATCTAAGCGTCTAAATACAGTTAGGATTAATAAAGAATATATTGAAGTGAAAGAACGAACGGAAAGTTTGTTGAAAAAGTTACCTATTGGTTCAGATGTTACAATTGGTATTATAAGCGAAGTTAAAAGAAACATAAGAAACCTTGTAAGTGAAAGAGAAATAGGTTTTTTTGATGATTTAGGCTTTAAATATTACGGGCTTATTGACGGACATAATATAAATGAGTTAGTAGATGCCATGGAGGCTGTAAACGAAATTGACGGTCCAGTAATTTTACATGTTAAAACAGTAAAGGGTAAAGGATATTCTTTTTCTGAAAAAAATCCTGGTAAGTTTCATGGAATAAGTGCTTTTGATGTAAAAACAGGAAATTCATTAAAAGAAAAATCTATAAGTAATTCTGATGTTTTCGGTAGTTGGCTAACTAAGATAGCTAAAGAAAATGAAAAAGTAATAGGTATAACAGCTGCTATGTGCGATGGAACAGGATTAGATGAGTTTTCAAAAGTTTTTCCTAATCGTTTTTTTGATGTGGGGATTGCAGAACAACACGCTGTAACTTTTGCAGGTGGAATGGCTATTTCAGGTTTTATACCTGTTGTGCCTATATATTCGAGTTTTTTTCAACGTGCCTATGACCAAATTATACATGATGTTGCACTACAAAACTTACATGTAGTTTTTGGAGTTGACAGAGCAGGTTTAGTTGGTGAAGATGGAGAAACTCATCAAGGTATTTTTGACATTGCTTTTTTCTCATCAATACCTAATGTGAAGATGCTTGCACCATACACAAAAAAAGAACTTGAATATTCCTTAGATTATGCTGTTAATAAGCAAAAAGGAACAATTGCGATTAGATATCCTAGAGGAAAAGCCGAAGATGTTGAATATTATATTGAAAATGATTTAAAATATGAAGATGTTACATCACCTTTAGAAGTCAAAGTTGGAGAAAGTACTTGTATTGTTGGCGTTGGTAATTTTATGAAAATTGCATTGAATGTATATGATGAAGCTGAAAATGATAAACTTGGCATAGTTAATCCAAGGATTTTAACTGAATTTGATAAAATATCAGAGATTTTAAAAAAGTACAAAAATATTATTGTGCTTGAAGATGGAATAAAAACTAATGGATATGGCTCGATATTGTTATCAAAGTTAAAGGGCATGGGCTATGATTTTGATAATTTTATAGTATTTGCTTATGAGAATTTTGTTGAACAAGGTAGCGTTTCTGAACTTTTAGAATACACTGGAATAACAGTTGAAAATATTTTAAATGAAGTAAATAGGTTTGAAAATGGAGAAATATAGGTTAGATATTTTGCTTTCAAAAAAACTAAATATTAGTCGTGAAAAAGCAAGAAAAATAATTTTAGATAATAAAGTTTTATATAATAAAAAACCTTTAAAGTCTAGTTTTAAATTAACAGATGAAGATTTTTTAAATATTGAAATTTTAGAAAGTGATTTTTTGAAGTATGTTAGTCGTGGAGGTTTAAAATTAGAAAAAGCATTAGAAGAATTTCAGATAGATGTAAAGGATAAAATTGCCCTTGATGTTGGTTCTTCAACAGGTGGATTTACCCATTGTTTAATAAAAAATGGTGTTGAAAAAGTTTATGCAGTTGATACTGGAACTTTACAAATGGAAAGAGAGATTGCTGAAAATCCAAAGGTTTTTTTAAATGAAAATACTAATATTTTAGATTTTTCTTGTGAAAAAGTAGATATAATTGTAGTTGATGTTTCTTTTGTTTCAACAACAAAATTAATAGAAAAACTTAGTACTATGCTTAAAGATGATGGTGATTTAGTTATTTTGTTTAAGCCACAATTTGAGGTTGGTAGGAAATTCCTTAGTAAAAAAGGTGTTGTAAAAGATAAAAAAGTTACTTTAAAAACTCTTGGTTTTGTTTTAGAGTTTTATGAAAATTTTAGTTTGAAAGTTGTAAAACACATAAGTTCTCCAATTTTAGGTGGAGATGGAAATGAGGAGTTTTTGGTTCATTTAAAGAGGGGGTAGATTTGTGAAAAAGGTTGGTATTTTAATAAATAGCGAAAAAGATGTAAATTTTATTTTTACAAAAAAAGTTTGTAGTCATATTGAACGTGACGGCGTTGAAATTTTTGTAGAAGACTGTGTCAATACAAAGAAATATACTAGAATGACTATTTCTGAAATTTTTGAAAAATGTGATTATGCCATTGTAATTGGGGGCGATGGTACAATTTTAAATAAAATTAAACATAGTAACTTTTATAATGCACAGATTTATGGCATAAATATAGGTAATTTAGGTTATTTAACAGATGTTGATAAAAATAAGTATAAAAGTGGTATAGATAAGCTTTTATCAGGAGATACATTTACAGAAAAGAGAATGATGCTAGAATGTAACTATAAAAATCATAAGGTTATAGCTTTAAATGATGTCTGTATTGCAAAAGGACACAAACATAATATGGTAATTACCGATATAGAAATCAACAATTCTCATGTGGATACAGTTCGTGGAGATGGGCTTATAGTGGCGACGCCAACAGGCTCTACAGCATATAACTTATCGGCAGGAGGACCTATTTTAAAATCTGATTGCGAAGTTATTGGAGTTACACCTATATCACCTCATGCTATTTTTGCAAGACCTTTTGTTGTTTCTGGTGATGATGAAATTTGCATAACTGTAAGTGATACAGGGTCTGATGCAACATTGTTTGTTGACGGAAAAAATTTGTTTTACTTAAATGATGAAGAAAAAATATATATAAAAAAATCTACAAAAAACGTTATAATAGTTAAAACGACCGAGAAGAATTTTTATAAAGTTCTTAGGGATAAAATACAAAGATAATTTATTTAAAAGAGGTATATATGATTTCGAATTTGCTTATAGAAAATTTTTTATTAATAAAAAACTCTCAAATTGATTTTGATGATAAATTAAATATTATTAGTGGTGAAACAGGTTCGGGTAAATCTATGTTGCTTAGCTCGCTTTCCTTCGTATTTGGTGAAAAGTTCAATGCTGATGTTATAGGTAAGTTTAAGGATTACGCTGAAGTTACAGTGGTAGTTACAGTTAACAGTAAAAATAAAATGTTGTTAGGTTTTTTAAATGAAAATTCTATTGAAACCGACGAAGAAAGTAAAATTTATATAAACAGAACTATTAAACAAAACGGTAAAAGTGTAATTAAAGTAAATGGTAAGCTTACATCAGTGACAATTGTGAAAAATTTAAAATCCTTTGTTCTAGATGTACACTCACAACATCAACATCAATTATTATTACATAAGGAACATCATATTGAACTACTTGATTGTTTTGCTGACGAAAACTTAGACAATCTAAAAAATAGTTTGAAAAGCACATTAAAAGAATATAGAGATTTAGCTTCTAGATTAAAAAAAATATCGGGCAATCCAAATGATAGAGAACGTAAACTTGATTTACTTACTTATCAGATAAATGAAATTTCAGAAGCTAGTTTGTATGAGGGTATAGATGAAGAATTACATAGTCGTAGAGATTTTTTACAATCAATTGAAAAGATAACAACTGCATCAAATAATGCTTATGAAATTTTAACTTATGGACAAAATAGTAATAGCGTTATAAATTTATTATCTGAGGTTGAAAGTGAAGTTTCAAAAATTTTAGACTTTGATAGCGATAGCGAAGAAATTAATTTAATTATGGATAATATTGTTACAGCAAATGAGCATTTGAGAGATGTAAAAAAAGATTTACTTTTGTATAAAGATAATCTTTCAGGTGATGAAAAAGAACTTGAAGAAATTACCGAAAAATTACATAGTATAAACCGTCTTGGTAAAAAGTACGGTGGAACTGTTAGTGGAATTTTAGCTTTTATGGAAAACGCAAAAAAAGAAAAAGGCGAAATAGAAGAATCCGAAGATGAAGCGATTAGACTTGCTCAGGAACAAAAAAGTCTTAAGGTTAAAATTAATGATTTGTGCGTTAAAATCAGTGAAATAAGATATGATTGTGGCTTGAAAATTGTTGATGAGTTAGTTGAAGTTCTAAAGAGCTTAGGTATGAAAGATGTAGATTTTAAAGTTGATATTACCAAGACTAAAGAAATTACCAACAACGGATTTGATAAGGTAACTTTTCTAATATCAACGAACAAGGGGAGTAAACTTGAATCTATTGATAAAATAGCTAGTGGTGGCGAAATGAGCCGTGTTATGTTAGGACTTAAAAGCGTTTTAGCACACAGGTATAACATAGAAACTTTTGTTTTTGACGAGATTGATACAGGTGTAAGTGGTAGAACGGCACAAAAAGTAGCTGAAAGACTTAAATTGCTAAGTAAGTCACATCAAATTATTTGTATTACACATCTTCCTCAAATCGCTTCAATGTCAGACATACATTTATGTATTTCCAAAGAAGTTGTGGGTGAAAATACTATAACAAACATTAAGTCCCTAGATATTGAGGAAAGCATACAAGAACTTTCTAGGTTAATAGGAGGGGCAAAGATAACTGAGCAAACTAAAAAAGCAAGTAGTGAAATGAAACGTCTTGCTATGGAATATGACTCAACCTTAAATTAAGCAAGTATAAAAACTATAAAAAGATTTAATTTGAATTTTTTTATAGTTTTTTTGTTTGAGTTATATTGGGAAATCCATATGGAAACGCCAAAAAATTGAAATAATGGTACATCGCAAAAGAAATACCAAATTTTTATCCTTTAGACAAAGGCAGGAAATAATATTGATATGACATTTACTTGGGTTTTATCTAAAGCAATCGTTGTTTTGCTTTGAAAATGGATTTTTCTATATTTTGCAGGGTCGCCATACAAGTGAATATAAAACTTGACAAATAATTGATTTTATCGTAAAATTGTTTTAGGATAAAACTTTATTTATAGATGTACTACATTTTTATGGAATTGGAGGTATAAGATTGGAAGTAAGAAAAGAAAACTTAAGAAACGTTATACTTGAACTTGAAGTTAATGTAAATAACTTATGTAAAAAAGTATACCAAAAAGATTTCAAAAAAAACTCTAAAAGCAAGAATTTGATTTCAGAAAGACAATTTAGTATTTTGTATTTGATTAGTAGAAAAAAAATAAATACTACAAGTACAATTGCTGATGAGCTTAGCTTATCAAGATCTAATATCTCGATTATTGTGTCAAAACTTGAAACTTTAGGTTATGTAGAAAAGCATCAATCTGACGTTGAGGGTGATGGTAGAAATGTTTTTTTTGAAATTACAAAAAATGGTGAAAAGATACTTAGAAAACAAATAAGATTACTAGAAGAACATTTCTTTTCAAAACTAAAAAGTCAAAACAACAAAGAAATTGCATTAGAAATAATAGAAATAGGAAAATTATTTGGGGTTGTATATAAGATTAAGGGTAAAGTAAATAGATTTGATAATCTTATTTTAATAATACTTAAAATTACTCAGTATTTTGATAGAAAATCTGAAATGGCAATTAGTACCCTTGATTTTGACTTGTCCGTTAATGAAAGTAAACTTTTAGGAATGTTGGATTTAGGAGTTAACACAATAGAAGAGTTGTCAGAAAATTCCGGAACTACAAGTTCAGCTTTAAGTACCCAAATTAGCAATTTAATGGAAAAAGGATACGTTGATAAAATAGTTGACTCTAATGATAAAAGACGGAAATACTTGTATCTTACAGACAATGCAATAAAAGCTATAAAGGAAATTCGCAAAGAATTGACGAATAGTATTATTAGTGACATAGAAACCTATGATAAAGAAGAACAGGTTGTAATATACACAATCATTGATAAAATAGATAATGTGGTTAAGCTAATGCTTAAAGAATTAGAATAAATCAGTAAAGCAGAAAGGGATATGTATGAAATTTAAAAGTAAAATTTTTACAAGTATAATTATAGCAACACTTGGACTTGCAACAGTAAGTTGTCAAAATGGGGAGGAAGTTGTTGAAGAAGAAGTATATACAGCTGTTAAAACTGACTCGGCAAAAGTTTCTCAGATAAGAAAAATGCTTTCATATACAACGCAATTCCAAGCTGATGATAGCCAAAATGTTATTTCGCCTATGGTTGCAAAAGTTCAAAATACATATTTTGAAGTCGGTGATTATGTTGAAGAAGGCGATGTACTTTTTGACCTAGATAGAGAAAGCATAGAAGACCAACTTTCACAACTTTCTCAACAAGTTGACCAAGCAAGAGTTGGGGTGGAGAATGCTGAACTTACGGCAAATTCTGTTACTGGTGGACAATATGAAGCGAATATTTTACAACTTGAATCAAATATTACTTCTTTAGAAACAAATATTGCTACTACCAAAGAAAATATACCTTTATTAGAAGTTGCATTGGAATCGGCAACAGAAACTGAACAACTTGCAAAGGAAAGCCTTGAACTTACTGAAGAAGAATTTGAAAGAAGCAAGATTTTATTTGATAATGGTTTAAAATCTAAAATAGAACACGAACAGTCAGAAATGGCAGTTGAATCAGCTAAAAATCAATACACAAATGCTCAAATGGGCTTGGTTAAAGCTCAAAATGATATATCAAGTTTAAACTCTAATATTGCAACTTTAGAAGATAATTTAGCAACAGCTAGAGAATCTCTTTCTATAACTCAAAATCAAGTGGTAAGTGAGGGTCAAGCACAAGCAAATCTTGGCGTAGAAAGTGCTAGAAATACTCTTGCAGCTGCCCAGTTACAATATGACATAGCTAGTAAAGCTTTAGATGATACTTCTGTAAAGGCAGAGGTAAGTGGTGTTGTGAACATGGTTGGCGTTAAAGAGGGAGATTATGCAACAACTTCAAGTATAGCTTATCAAATAATGTCTGAGGATAAAATATCAGCAAGTGTAAAAGTTACAGATAGAGTTATAAACAATGCCCAAGTTGGTGATGTTGTTTATGTTGAATTTGATAGTTTAGATGAAGCTGTTGAGGGGACAATCGAAACTATTTCACCTTCAGTTGACCAAACAAGTACATATACAGTGAAAGTTGTAGTGGATAATGATGAAGATATTTTACTTGGTTCTTTTGCTAAGGTTTCTTTTGTTATAGAAGAAGCAGAGGATAGTATTGTTTTAGATAGAAGTGCAGTTTTATCTGATGAAGACATAGATTATGTATACGTTGATAAAGATGGAGTTGCTGTTAAACAAGAAGTTGTTTTAGGTATTGATAACGGAGATTATGTTCAAATAGTAGATGGATTATCTGATGGTGATAAAGTTATAGTCGAGGGTCAATCCTATGTTTCTGACGGTGAAAATATTAATGTTGTAGAGTAGTAGAGGGTGGTTGAAGATGAATATAATTAAAATGTCAGTAAAACGCCCTGTAACAACAACAATGATATTGTTAATTGTAGTTGTTTTTGGTGTTTTGTCCTTTCTTAATATAAATTTAGACATGTTACCAAATATGAACATACCTGTTGCGATTGTTCAAACTTCTTACAGTGGTGTTGGTTCGGAAGAAATAGAAAACCTTATAACAGAGCCTTTAGAAGGTGCGTTGGGTACAATTACAGGTGTCGATACATTACAAAGTATATCAAGTTATGGAAGTTCTATAATTATACTTACTTTTGAAGATACTGTTGATATTGATTTTGCTGCACTTGATATGCGTGAAGCTGTTGAAATGGTAAGTTCCTATTTACCCGAAGGTGCTTCGGATCCAATGGTGCTAAAAATAGATATTACCCAAATGTCGAGTATAATGATTGGTGCTAAGTCTGAAACTAAAAGTTTAGTAGAGTTACAGACTATTGTAGATGATAAAATTTTAAATCGCCTTGAAAGACAAGACGGTGTTGCGAATGTTACAACTTCTGGTGGTAAAGAAAAAGAAGTTATGATTGAGCTTGATGAACAAAAAATGCTTGGTTATGGAATAAGTGAGCAAACTGTTATAGGATTACTTGCAGCAGAAAACTATACTATACCTGTTGGTAATGTTCAGCAAGGTGATAAAAACTTGCCTATTAAGGTAGTTGGAGAACTTGATAATCTTGTAGATATAGAAAATATAATTATTCCTACATCAAATGGAACAGTTTTTCTAGCCGATATAGCAGAAATTGAGTTTAACTATAAGGAACAAGACTCTAAGGGTATAATAGATGGTAATGATGCAATACTTATAAATATTTCTAAACAAAGTACAGCTAATGCCGTTGATGTATCAAAAAACTTAGTTAAAGAAATAGAAAATATAAACAATGAAATGGAAGATGTTGAGTTGATTATGCTTATAGATTCAGCAGATTACATTGAAATGTCCCTTAATAATGTTACAAGTTCAGCCTTAATTGGTGGTGTTCTTGCTGTAATTATATTATTGATTTTCTTAAACGATATAAGAGCAGCATTAATTGTTGGTGTTGCTATGCCTGTTTCGATTATTTCAACGTTTCTACTTATGAATTTCGCAGGATTTACGTTGAACATGATGTCCTTAGGTGGTTTGGCACTAGGTATAGGTATGCTTGTAGATAACTCTATTGTTGTTATAGAAAGTATATATAGAAAACTTGAAAATGGTTATAGTAAAACAAATGCTGCTATACTTGGTGCTAAGGAAGTTGCAGCACCTGTTATTTCATCAACACTTACAACTGTTGCAGTTTTCTTACCATTAACATTTGCAGGAGGACTTGCAGCAGAGATTTTCAATGAACTTTCTTTTACAATTTCATTTTCTCTTGGTTCATCGCTTGTTATTGCACTTACCTTTGTACCGATGGCATCAAGTCTTTTCTTACAGACGACGGAGGAAAAAGAACTTAAAAAAGGTAAAGTTAACCCATTAATTCAAGGTTTTCAAAATTTCTTTGTAAAGCTTGAAAGTGGATATAAAAATGTATTAGAAAAAGCTTTAACATACAAAAAAACAGTTGTTTTAATTGTTGTAATTTTTATTGTTGCAACGGCAGGTCTTGCAGCGGCAACTCTTGGTTTTGTTATGATTCCTGAAATGGACGAAGGTTTGGTTACGATTTCCGTATCTTTACCGGAGGGTACTGAGTTAAAAGAAACAGAAGAAAAACTTAACGAGTTAGTTGAGAGATATATTGATTTACCTGAAGTTGATAATATGACTATTATGATAGGTGGAGGAGATAGTGCAAGTATGCTTAGTGGCTCATCTTCCACAAATTCAGGTACTATATATATGTTTTTAACAGATGTAACCGAACGTGACAGAAAGGCAAGTGAAATTGCCACCTATGTAAATCGAGATTCTAAAAGTATTCCAGGTGCTGATATTTCAGCTAGTGGTTCAAGTATGTCAATGGGTTCTTTTGGTGGCTCAACAGTTGATATACAAGTATATGGTGACGAGTTAGACACAATTGCAGAAGTTGTTACAGATTTATCCCTTATTGTATCGAAGCAAGAAGGTGTAGGTGCAGTATCAACATCAATTGCAAGTGCATCACCACAAGCAGAAGTGTATGTTGACAAGCAAAAGGCTACGGCTTATGGTATAAATTCTACTGCCATATCATCAACTATTCAAACGGCTATACAAGGTAGCGTTGCTACAACTTATAGAGCTGAAGGTACAGAGTTTGACGTTAGAGTTTCTCAAGGTAAAGATAATTTTAACTACTTAACAGATCTTGAAAATATATCGATTGCCACAGCTATGGGTACAAATATACCTTTGTCTGATATTGCAGAAATTAAGGTTGTAGATATACCAGTATCTATAAATCGTATGAATCAACAAAGATATGAAACTATTTCAATTGGAACTGGTGATTTAGATACAGGTTCAGTTAAAACATATTTTGAAGAACAAATGCAAAGTTATATAATGCCAGAGGGGTATTATTGGGCTTATACAGGAACAGCTGAGGAAATGGCAGAAATATTCACTTCTTTAGGTTATGCACTTGTAGCAGCTATTTTGATTGTATATATGGTAATGGCAGCACAATTTGAGAGTTATAAATATCCATTTATAGTAATGTTCAGTTTACCAATAGCTATGACAGGTGGTTTATTTGGTCTAGTTGTCATAAATGAAGACTTCTCAATGACGAGTTTTATGGGACTTATAATGCTTGCGGGTATTGTTATAAACAATGCGATTGTACTTATTGATTATACAAATACCCTTATAAAAGAAGATGGTTTCACGCCAAAAGATGCGTTGTTACAAGCTGGACCAATAAGACTTAGACCAATTCTTATGTCTACTTTAACGACTGTTTTGGGACTTGTACCTATGCTTTTATCAAAAGCTTCAGGTTCTGAAATGATGAAAGGTTTATCAACAATTGTTATATTTGGTTTGACTTTGTCAACTCTTGTAACGTTGATACTTATTCCAGTAATTTACTTAACAGTAAATGAACGTGATGAACGAAGATTAGAAAAACGTTATAGAAGACGTGCAACAAAACTTGGTATTTCATACGAAGAATATGTAGAGATGGTGAATAATACTAAAAACGACAGAGTGATAAAAGATTCACCTCTTGAGGAAAATACTAAAGAATTTGATTAAACTAATCCTATTTGTTAACTAAACATTAAAACATAGAAGTTGTGAGATGTTGAAATATATCACACAACTTCTATGGATTTTGTAAAGTTGTATGTCTTCATTGCAAAATATAGAAAAATCCATTTTCATAGCAAAACAATGGATTTGACGAACTCTGAAAATGGCATATAGTTGCCATTTTAGACGTTTCCAGCTAAGTTGTTATGCTATGTGAAGAAAAGAGAAAAGATGAATAATAGGGTATATAGTAAAAATAATAGAATAGAAATACTTGATGTAATGCGTGGTGCATCTATGATTTTTGTAGTTGTATATCATTTGATATATGATTTAATATATTTTGTTGGTATAAATATACCTTTTTTCTATTCAAAAACTATGAATATTATACATATTTTTTTCCTTATAATTTTATTTACAGTTTCAGGAATTTCTACGACTTTTTCAAGAAATTCATTAAGGCGAGGTGTTGTTTTATATTTGCTAGGAGAGAGTATAACTTTACTTACTTCTATATTTATGCCAGACGGTATAATTGTTTTTGGAGTAATTTCTTATATAGGTATGAGTATGATGCTTTATGAGTTTTTACGGGAAGTTCTGGACAAAATTTCTTGGAAATTTGTTTATATAGTTTCCATGATGTTGTATTTTATAACATATAGGTTTCCACAAGGAGAACTGAATTTTTTGTTTTATAAAATGCATATAGATTTACCGACGAATTTATATTATTTATATCCAATAGGTATAAAAGCAGAGGGGTTCATGTCAACGGATTACTTTCCCTTAATACCATTTTTCTTTGTTTTCTTAGGTGGAACAGCACTAGCTAAACCTATTGCAAATAATAGATTTCCTAAATGGTTTTATAATTTTAAAAATTCATTTTTAAGTATTATAGGTAAAAGGTCATTGATTATTTATGTGCTACATCAACCAATATTTTTAGGTGTAATATTTTTGCTGACATAGAATGTTTGTATTATGTTATTATAAAAAGGACTACAAAAACGCTATATGATGCGATTTTTGTAGTCCTTTTAAAATTTAAGTTAAACTATTTTTGATCCTTTAAAACACTTTGAGTTGAAATTCCTGCAATAAATACAGTAAATGCATTATGCAACCACGCTGATGTTGTAGCCGGCACTATACCGAAAACACCGAGTCCCATTAAAGTTGTGTTAAAGTATACATTATAATGGTAGTGTTTATACAATTTGTCCATACTAGCTTTAGCAAGTTTTCTAGCAACAACTATTTTTATCAAATCATCTGATAAAACTGATACATCAGCAACTTCTCTTGCAATATCGGATGAACCACGCATTGTAAGAGATACATCAGCCTGACTTAATGCAGGTGCATCGTTTATACCGTCACCAACCATAAGAACAGTCTTACCTTTAGCCTTCAAATCATTAATAATTTCAGCTTTGCCGTCAGGTAAAACTGAAGAATAATATTTATCAAGTCCAATTAGCTCACTTATATACTTAGCCGTACCTTGACCATCTCCAGTAATCATAATAATGTCTTTTATTCCTTCTTGACGAAGAAGCGTAACTGTTTCTTTAGCATCATCACGAGGTGGGTCACTAACACATACAACACCTACAAGTTCACCGTCAACAGCAAGATAAACGGCACTATCAATACCTATTTCTTTTTCTAGCCACTCTTTTTTATCTTCAGGATAGGGGATACTTTCGTCTTCAAAAATAAAGTGTTTACTACCTATAATAGATCTTGCTCCCTTATAACTACTTGCTATACCATGAGCAACTATATATTCAACTTTTTCGTGGTCTTCTGGATGAACTAAATCCTTTTCTTTAGCAGCAGAAACGATTGCAGCAGCTACACTATGAGGGAAATGTTCTTCAAGACAAGCAGAAATACGAAGAACTTTATCCTCGTTATAGTTATCGTTCATAACAATTATTTTAGAAACCTTTGGAACGGCATTTGTAAGTGTTCCAGTTTTATCAAAGACAACTGTATCAACTTTTGATAAAAGTTCTAAATATTTACCACCTTTAACAACTATTTGTTTACCAGCACCTTCTTTTAAGCTAGATATAATCGTGATTGGTGTTGTAAGTTTTATCGCACAAGAAAAGTCAACCATAAGAACAGATAAAGCTCTTTGCATATTACCTGTAAAAGCAAGTGTACCAAAGAAAGTAGCGAAACTAATCGGAACAATTCCGTCAGCCATTCTCTCGGCTTTGCCTTGTATCGAAGCTTTGGTTTCTTCGCCATTTTCTATAAGTTGTAAAATCTTAGAAATTCTAGATTTCTCACCTATTTCAAGAACTAAAATATCTATTTCACCGTCTTCAAGTATTGTACCTGCAAAAACAGTTCCGTCTATATCTTTGTGAACAGGTAAAGGCTCTCCTGTCATTGTAGACTCATTTAGCAATGCATCACCATTTACTATTGTGCCATCAACAGGTATTATACTACCTTTTCGTACTCTTATCACATCACCTTTTCTAAGTTTAGCAATAGGAATATCTATTTCAACATTATCTTTTACTAACCAAACACGTTCAACATTTATAGCTAAACTTTGCTCAAGGGCATTTTTAGCTCTAAGATTGGAATATTCAAGTAAATAACCTGAAATATTAAGTAAGAACATTGTTGAAGATGCTGTACTATGATTACTACTGAGTAGCGAAGCACCGATAGCAGTTGCATCAAGTAATTCAACATCCATTCTGCCCTCGCATAAAGAGTTGAAACCTTCTTTTAAGAAAGGTAATGCTCTATACCATATTAAATATTTTGAAACACTTGTAGGTATGAAGATTTGTCTAAGAAAATGCTTAGTTGTAGTATAAACTACACGTTTTTTAAACTCATACTCTAGTTCCTGATTTCTTTGTTCTTCATTTGGTTTACCCTTAACTATATCACAAATTTTTAAATTTGCAAAATAATCTAAAACCTTGTTTTTTGCATTTGTTGTTTTATATTCAACCAATAACGAACCATTTTTCACATTGGCATCTACACTATAGATATCATCAAAAGAAAGGAGCATGTCACATAATCCATAACATTGCTCCTTTGTAAAAATATATTTACCAAAGCGAATACGAAGTCTGTTAGGCTGATTGCATACGATTGTATAATTCATATGATCCTCCTATAATAATCTTTATTATACTTCAACTTCCTCTAGTTCTTCTACATTTTCGCAGTGTTTTTGAGCTTCTTCTCTTGCTTCTGCACAAATATCATCAGCTTCTTCACGTATATTTGAAATTTCTTCAACAACAGAATCTTTAATAATAATACCTTTTGCAAGACCTTTTACAGCAAGTTCTCTAGTTTTCTTTGCTTTTAAAGTTGCAAGTGCAACAACTCCTGCTGCTACACCGCCAGCAAAAGCAATAGTTTTTTCATTCTTTATCCATTCATACATAATTCTTACCTCCGTTTTTTATTATTGTTTAGTACTACAATTATATAACATTACAGTAAAAATGACTACTCCAAAACGATATATTTATCATTTTTACAACTTTTTTATTTAATTTTCGCCCTGTACTCACTAGGCAAATAGCCAAATTCTACTTTAAAAGCATAAGAAAACTTACTAATATTTGTATATCCGATTTCTTCAGCGATTTTTGTAATAGAATAATCGGTTATTCTAATCATAGTTTTAGCTTTTTTTAGTTTCACTTTTCGAATATATGTTCTTGGAGGGTAGCCAAAATGGCACTTATATAATTTACGTAAAAAAACTTCAGAAATGCATAAAAGTTCTGCAATTTCTTTTTCGTTCAAATCAGTTTCCAATAAAAGACGTCTACTTTTATTTATAATTTGTACTTTTGTTTTTTTCTTCATATTCACTCCTGAGCAATTATATTTCTAAAAAAAACAACAATTAGTGAGTGTTTTCCTTAAAATAATTATACAATACAACATGTAAGTTGTCAATTATCCTACATATTACAATACAAAACATTGACATATTTTTTGTATTGTAATATAATATAACTAGGCATATATTATTTTTTTTAGGAGGTACATTATGAATATTGATATTGAAAAAATTGCCCAAGACGCAGCTGATAACTATGACACAGGTGGGCTTTTTTGTTCTGAAGCTATTGTTAAATCATTTAACGATAACTTAGACATGGGACTTTCGGATATGGCTATACGTATGGCTTCAGGTTTTCCTGTTGGTGTTGGCAAAAGCAAATGTCTTTGTGGTGCTGTTTCAGGCGGTTCAATGATACTAGCTGCTTATTTTGGTAGAACAGAAGGTAAAGGTCCAAAAGATCCAGTTGCAGTTAAATGTCTTGAACTTAACAACGAAATGATTGCAAAGTTTAAAGAAAGAAACAAACTTACTTGTTGTAGTGTTTTAACTAAGGGTATGGATTTTGGTGTAGGGGAGCATAAAAAACAATGCGTTCAATTTACTAAAGATGTTGCTCATGACGTTGCTGAAATACTTGCTCGTGAACTTTAAAAATACATAATAAACAATTTAAATCAAATTGGGAGGTTTTATGGATATAGATGTAGAAAAAATTGTAAAAGATGCAGAGTATCACTATGATAAAGGTGGTTTACTTTGCTCTGAATCCATCATAAAAGCCTTTAATGATAATCTTAACATGGGACTCTCTGATATGGAAATCAGCATGGCATCTGGCTTTCCAGTAGGTGTTGGTAAAAGCAAATGTCTTTGTGGTGCTGTTTCAGGTGGTTCTATGATAATTTCAGCTTTCTTCGGTAGAACAGAGGGTAATGGTCCAAATGACCCTGTTGTATTAAATTGCCTTGAGCTTAACAATGAAATGATTGGAAAATTTAAAGAGCGTAATAAGGTTACTTGTTGCAGTGTGCTTACAAGTGGTTTTAAAAATAATGTTTTTGGTCATAAAAAACAATGCATGCGATTTACAACGGAAGTTGCTAGAGATGTTGCCGAAATACTAGCTCGTGAATTATAAAAAAGTGGTTGTAATGACTCTAAAAAGTTAGACTTTATAACGTAGAAGCAAAATAGCTACTACGTTTTTTTATGTTGTTTGATATAAATATAATTTATTTATAATTCTATTTTTGTTATAATATTGTTTGTAAATATATGCATGTTATGATATAATAAACTAAAGCCCTAGCCTCGTAAACATGGCTACGGCTTAAGAATATTGTAATTTCCTTGAAATTACTTTATGATATAATAAACTAAAGCCCTAGCCTCGTAAACAAGGCTACAACTTAAGAATATTGTAATTTCCTTGAAATTACTTTATGATATAATAAACTAAAGCCCTAGCCTCGTAAACAAGGCTACGGCTTAAGAATATTGTAATTTCCTTGAAATTACTTTATGATATAATAAACTAAAGTCCTAGCCTCGTAAACAAGGCTACAACTTAAGAATATTGTAATTTCCTTGAAATTACTTTATGATATAATAAACTAAAGCCTAGCCTCGTAAACAAGGCTACAACTTAAGAATATTGTAATTTCGATGTAAAGTTATTTATAAAAAATGTGAGATTAGTACTATTAATAGTAGCTCAAGGAGGAGTTTATGGCAGAACTTAAATTTAGTAATATTATTAATAAAATGACATTAGAAGAAAAAGCCTCTTTGATGTCAGGTGCTAATTTTTGGAATACAAAAGAACTTGAAAGATTGAACATACCATCTATGATGTTAACAGACGGTCCACATGGTTTAAGAAAACAAGGCGGTAAAGCTGACCATTTGGGACTTAACAAGAGTATACCTGCAACTTGTTTTCCAACAGCTGCAACTATTGCAAACAGTTGGGATGTATCGATTGCTAAAGAAGTTGGAGAGTACATAGGTAAGGAGGCAGCAAACGAGGATGTTAGCGTGCTTTTAGGACCAGGGCTTAATGTAAAGAGAAATCCACTTTGTGGTAGAAATTTTGAGTATTTTAGTGAAGACCCTTATTTGTCTGGAAAAATGGCAAGTGCTATGGTTATGGGTATTCAAAGTAATGGCATTTCAGCTTGTCCTAAACATTTTGTTGTCAATAGTCAAGAAACACATAGAATGACTATTGATGAAATAGTTGATAAAAGAGCTTTACATGAAATATATTTAGAAGGCTTTAGATATACTGTAAAAGAGGGAAAAGCTAAGTCTATAATGACTTCTTATAACAAAGTTAATGGAACTTACGCCAATGAAAATGAATATTTGCTTAATGACATTTTGAGAAATAAATGGGGTTTTGACGGTTTAGTTGTTACAGATTGGGGTGGAAACAATGATAGGGTTTTGGCACTTAAAGCTGGAAACGCACTTGAAATGCCTTCTACAAACGGAGAAACGGACAAAGGGATAATTGAAAGTGTTAAAAAAGGTGAAATAGAAGAAAGTGTTTTAGATAAAAGAGTTGATGAGCTTTTAGATGTTATATATACTGTAAAAGATAATGTAAAAAAGACTGATTTTACCATGGAAGAACACCATGTAAAAGCCGTTGAACTTGCTAGTAAATGTATTGTGTTACTGAAAAATGATGGTATATTACCTTTAAAAAATAGAGAAGAGAAAATTGCTATTATTGGCGATTTTGCAAAAAAATCAAGATATCAAGGAGCAGGTAGTTCACTCATAAATCCTTATATGTTGGATAATTTTTATGATGTGTTTACAAGTAAGGGATATAATGTAGTTGGATATCAAAAAGGATATAAAAGACTTGGTGGAACAAGTAATATTTTATCAAAAAAAGCTTGTGTGTTAGCAGAAAATGCTGATAAAGTTATATTATTTTTAGGGTTAGATGAAGGTAGCGAGGCTGAGGGTGTTGACAGAAAGCACATGAAAATTAACGAAAATCAGTTGAGATTACTGGATAAATTATATGAATCAAACAAAAATATAATTGTGGTATTGTCAGGTGGTTCGCCTGTTGAAATGCCTTTTGCAAATAAATGTAAAGCTATTGTACATGGGTATTTACTTGGTCAAGGTAGTGGTGTTGCCATGACAAATGTTATAAGTGGAAAAGTAAATCCGTCAGGTAAATTATCCGAAAGTTATCCACTAAGATATGAGGATATTCCATCATCACTTATATTTCCAGGTAAAGAAGCTACTTCTGAACATAGAGAGAGCATTTATGTTGGTTATAGGTATTTTGATAGTGCTAAAAAAGAAGTACAATACCCTTTTGGCTATGGCTTGTCTTATACAACTTTTAAATATAGTGATTTAACAGTTGAGGGTAATGAAGCAAAAGCGATTATTACAAATATAGGTGACTGCAAGGGAAGTGAAGTTGTTCAACTATATATTAAATCAAAAAGAAGTAAGACTTTTAAAGCCGAGAAGGAGTTGAAAGCTTTTGCTAAGGTTGAGCTTGAAAAAGGAGAGAGTAAAGAAGTTACACTTGTTTTAGATGAACATGCGTTTTCTCATTTTGATATAAAAGAAAATGATTGGGTTATTGAAGATGGAAAATATGATATTTTAGTTGGCTCATCATCAAGGGATATTCACCTCAAAAAACCTATTGAAGTTATAGGTTTAAAGTTGAAATCCAAAGCAGAAAAAACTAAGCTTTTAAAGTATTATAATAAAGATGTTATAAATATAACTAAAGAGGACTTTGAGTTGCTGTATGGCGAGAAAATACCTAGCTCTTTATGGGATGAAAACAAAGACCTTAGCTATAATGATATGATTGTACAAGCTAAAGACAAGAGTGTTTTTGGTAAATGTTTATACGGTTCAATTTTATCTGTTAATAAGTTTTTTAGAGTGATAGGCAAGCCAATTCTTGCAAATAATGTATACTTTGTGCTAGAGTTGCCCTTTAGAAGTGTTTCAAGAATGTCGACGGGAAAGATTAACATGGCACAACTCGATGGCATATTACTTATGGTAAATGGTGAGTTTGTAAATGGATTAAAAATGTTTGTTAAGAATAGTAAGTATTTTGGGGTGTAATTATGAAAGAATATAAGGTTAATGCAAGAAAGAGGTATAAAGAAGAAAAAGATGCTTTAAGGGAATTTAAAGATTCTCTAAAAACCATGGACAAACAAAAAAGAAAAACAGCTAAAGTGAAGTTTGAAGCTCAAAATGAAGTTAAAACTGTTCAAAGAGTTACAGAAGTCAATAAATTACATGGTAAAAAGAAAAAGCTTGCAAAAAAAGAGGATAGATATATTAAAAAGTTAAAAAGACGTCCTATAAAGTATGTTTTTTTGGCAGTTTTGTTTGTTTGCTTTTGTGGTGTTTCATATATAGGTTTTCCATATGTAAGAGATGTTTACGCACTTACTAAAGTTAATATTGACTCTGAAAATTCAGAGGCTGTGTTTGCAAGAGAAACAGGTGAAAAACTTGGGGAAGTTATATCTGATGAGGGTATAGTTCTTCTTAAAAATGATGATAGCTCATTACCTCTTATGGATAATAAACTTAATGTTTTTAGTCTTGCAAGTAATCATATTAGATTAGCAGGTGGTGGCTCAGGTGCAATTGATGCATCAAGATCAATAGATTTTTATGAAGGTTTAGATATGGCAGGTATCGAGTATAATGCGGAACTTCATGATTTATATGTTAATACGGAATTTAATGTAAAAACTTCTGATGATGAATCTTCAGGAATTATGAGTGTGATTTCTTCATATTTCTCATCATCAACATTTCCTGAACCTGATCCAAACTTGTATTTAACATATGATATAATAGAAAATGCAAAGAATTTTTCGAAAAATGCTATTGTGTTTGTAACTCGTGAAAGTACAGAGTCTTCAGATGCAGAAATTGAAGATTTGAAAGTAAATGAAAACACATTAAGACTTATTGAAATTTTAAATGATAATTTTTCTAATGTCATTGTTGTAGTGAATTCTGGAAACGCAATGGAGTTAGGCTTTTTGAATGATTTTGATAATATTAATTCGGCACTTATGATAGGAACGCCAGGACCAAGAGGTGCTTTATCTCTTGCTAATATTTTATGTGGAAAAGTAAATCCATCAGGTAGACTTACGGATACATATGTATATGATAATAGTACTGCACCGGCTTCCGAAAACTTTGGAGATTATCAGTATCAAAATATGCATAAAATGGCTAAACTTGAGTATGAAGAAGGCATATATGTAGGGTATAGATACTATGAAACTGTGTTTGAGGATAACGAAGAAGGTTATCATCAAACAGTTCAATTTCCTTTTGGTTATGGACTTAGCTACACTGATTTTGAGTGGGAAGTTGTAAGTAACACTTTTGACAGAGAAAACATAAAGATTGAAGTCAAAGTTACAAATATTGGGGAAAATGCTGGTAAAGAAGTTGTCCAAGTATACTGTAAACCACCATATACTGAAGGTGGAATAGAAAAATCATCTATCCTGTTAACAGGTTATGCAAAGACTGGATTACTTGAAAAAGGTGACTCGGAAATTGTAACTATTGAGTTTGCAACTCGTGATATGGCTTCTTATGATATGTATGAAAACGAAGCATATGTTTTAGAACAAGGAAACTATGAATTCTTAGTAAGTAAAAATGTTCATGAACATTTATATAGTTTTAATGCTGAATTAGGTGAAACTATAATATATAAAAACGACAGCGTTACAAATGCTGTAATTGAAAATCAATTCGATTACGCAAATGGTGGTTTGACTTATTTATCAAGATCTGATTTCGAAGGAACTTACCCAAGTAGTGAGGATATAAGTTTTGAAATTGATGAAGAAAGTATTCAGAAAAATCAACTGCAACCAGAAGTTGATACAGGAGAGATGCCAACTACAAATGCTGATAATGGATTAGTTTTGGCAGATATGAAAGGTATCGATATAAACGATGAAAAGTGGAATGTTTTTGTAGAGCAGTTTACCACAGAAGAAATGATGGAATATGTAACTTATGGTGGTTGGAGAACTTTGGAAGTTGAAAGACTTGGAGTACCACCAACAGTTCTTCTTGACGGACCAGCAGGTATTAACTTCTTTTTCAAAAAACTAGTTGCTGCTGGTTATCCATCTGAACTTGTGGTTGCGCAAACGTGGAATGACGACTTAGCTTATAAAATGGGCAAGTCTATTGGCTCAGAGGCTAATGCCCTTGGTGTACATGGTTGGTATGCACCGGGTATGAATATACATAGAACTGCTCAAGGTGGAAGAAATTTTGAATATTTTTCTGAAGACCCACTATTGTCAGGTAAAATGGGTGCAAACATGATTGATGGAGCACAAAGTAAAGATATAATTGTATTTATGAAACACTTTGCTTTAAATGAACAAGAAATAAATGCTCGTTCAGGTGTTATGGTTTGGGCGAATGAACAAGCTATCCGTGAGATATATCTTAGACCTTTTGAAATATCTGTAAAAGAAGGTGGGGCAAAAGGTGCAATGTCAAGCTTTATACATATTGGTCCAACGTGGAGTGGTGCTAATTCGGATTTATTAATTGATGTTTTAAGAACTGAATGGGGATTTGATGGTTTCGTTACATCGGATGCTGTTTTAGGTAGTTTTATGAATGCTAATAATGCTATAAGAAATGGTAATGAACTTATGCTTACAAACATAACTCCAAGTTCAACCTTAAGGACTTTAAAGGATGATTATTCTAAAGACCCAGTGGGAACGACTAAAGCTTTACAAAATTCGGTTAAAAATGTTTGTTACTCAATTGTTGAGTACACAACGATTTTTAAGTAAATAATTAAGAAATTAAAGTTAATTTATAAATAAATAAGCTAAAGTCACATTGTGGCTTTAGCTTATTTGGCGACCTTGCAAAATATAGAAAAATCCATTTTCATAACAAAACAACGGCTTTGTGGTTTTTGACAAAAAAATGTGGAAAGGGCGTTTTTACTATTTCGGGCATTTGTCAAAAGTATAAAAAATTTGATTTTTTATTTTGCAATGTGCCATTTTACATATTTTTAGACTAAAAACTAGGTTTGAAATTTCGAAGTCTTAAAGCGTTTAGCAAAACGGAGATAGAGCTAAAAGCCATAGCACCACCAGCGATAATAGGGTTTAGTAAAGGTCCACCAAATAAGTACAGAACACCAGCTGCAACAGGGATACCTAAAGTGTTGTAAGCGAAAGCCCAAAATAGATTTTCCTTAATGTTAGTAATTGTTTTTTTACTAAGTTGTAAGGCAGTCACAACGTCTAACAAATCGCTTTTCATTAAAACTATGTCGGCAGACTCTATGGCAACATCAGTGCCTGAGCCGATAGCAATACCTACATCAGCTTGTACAAGGGCAGGAGCGTCATTTATACCATCTCCAACCATAGCCACTATGGTGTTATCGTTTTGCAACTTTTTCACTTCATTAGCTTTATCAGATGGTAAAACATTTGCAAGGATAACATCTATGCCAACTTCTTTGGCGATAGCCTTTGCAGTTCGTTCGTTGTCACCTGTTATCATAGCAACCTTTATACCCATATCGTGAAGTTTAGCAATAGCTTGTTTACTATTTTTCTTTGTAGTATCGGCAACAGCGATTATACCCTCTAACTTGTTTTCTATAACTACATACATAGGGGTTTTACCTTCATCAGCCAATGTATTGGCTTTATCTTCCAAAGTATTTTCTATTTCTTTATCATATAACAATTTTAAGTTACCTAGTAAAATATTTTTATTGTCAATTGTAGCTTCTATACCATGACCTGTAATTGAGTTGAAGTTTTCAAGTTCAAACAACTTTATAGCTTTTTCATTGCATTTGTTTACAATTGCTTCACCAAGTGGGTGCTCTGAACCTTTTTCAGCAGAGGCAGCAAGTTGTAACAAATAATCTTTTTCTATATTTCCAAAGGATATTATATCTGTAACCATAGGTTTACCTTCAGTAATCGTTCCAGTTTTATCAAAAACAATAGTTTCAACTTTATGTGCCGTTTCAAGGGGTTTACCTCCTTTTATAAGAACTCCGTACTCTGCACCTTTTCCTGTACCGACCATAATAGCCGTTGGAGTGGCAAGACCAAGAGCACAAGGACAAGCGATAACAAGAACAGAAATGAATATAGTAAGAGCAAATACTACATCTTTACCAGCTAATAACCAGCTAAGCCCAGCAAGAACAGCTATAAAGATAACTGTTGGTACAAAGTAGCGTGAAATTACGTCAGCAAGACGGGCTATTGGAGCTTTTGAGCCTTGAGCATCTTCAACTAATTGTATAATCTGTGATAAAGCAGTATCTTTGCCGACTTTTGTGGCTTCAAAATGCACCATACCTTGTTTATTTATACTAGCACCGATTACCTTGTCATCAGTGTTTTTTTCTACGGGGATACTTTCGCCAGTAAGCATAGACTCATCAACAGTTGTTGACCCTTTAACAACTATTCCATCAACAGGGAATTTTTCTCCAGGCTTTACAACTACAATATCTCCAACAACAACTTCATCAATAGGTAGGGAGATTTCTTCATTATTTCTTATTACCATAGCATTTTTAGGTGACAAACCAATAAGTTTTTTAATTGCGTTTGATGTTTTACCTTTTGATACAGCCTCTAAATATTTCCCTAACAATATTAAAGTGATAATAACCCCAGCTGTTTCAAAATACAAATTATTGGCAAATTCCACATAACCCATAGCAATTTTGTATGTTGCAAAAAGTCCATAAACAAGAGCAGAGCCTGTACCTATGGCAATTAAAGAGTCCATATTTGGAGTGCCTTTAAACAATAACTTTATTCCAGTTGTGTAAAAGTTTATACCTACAATAAATGAAGGGATAACAAGAATGATTTGTGCAATAGCAAAGTTTAAGGGGTTCATATCAGGCATAATTATGCTAGGTAGTGGAAGACCTACCATATGTCCCATGGCTATATATAAAAGGGGTATTGTAAAAATTGCAGAAATAATAAATTTCTTAAGTAACAATTTCATTTCCTTTTCGTGATAGTCCACATCATCAGTGGAATTTTCTGTTATTTCATTAGCTTGATAACTCAAGCCCTCTATTGCCTTTTTTATTTCATCAAGGCTTATGGTGTCAGCGTCGTACTCAAATGTCCCTTTGTTTGTGGCAATATTCACGTTTGATGTAACAATACCATTTAGCTTATTAACAGTGTTTTCTACATTGGCAGAACAAGAGGCACAATGCATTCCTAAAATTTTTAAAGTTGTTTTTTGTTTATTCATAATTATCTCCTTTTTTCTATTTGGCAACGTTTTATATATTTTATAAATTTATTTTAACTTGTGTCTATGTAGATTATATGTAGAAAAATCCGAATTTTTAAACGACTTGAATTTACCTTACAAATTTTGCAAAATTGCTTTTTGCAACAATGTCTTGTTGATTTTTATACATTAAAATTTTTACTTTCCATTATATATTATGATTTTTACCAAAATTCGTAGTTTTAAAAGCATTAAAAAGTTAAAAAAAATAAAATTATTAAATTTATACATATAATCTACATATTGTTTGTTTAAAATAAACTTATCAACATAGTACAAGCAACGTTGTAACAAATTTTTTAAAATAAAGGAGAGATATATTATGAAAAATTCAAAAATTAAAAAAGCATATAACAATTTTATAAAAACTTTAGTAAAAGCAAATAATGAAGAATTTGGTAACAATAAACTAGATTGTTGCAAGGTAAATAAAGAAGAAAAGCCAAAGAGGTAAGGAATGGTAGAAAAAGAAATATATATAAAAGGTATGCAATGTGTAAGTTGCGAGGAAACAATATATAAGGCACTTGAAAAACTAGACATAGTATCTGTAAAAGTAGACTTTGTAAAAGGTATAGCAAAAGTTAAGTTTGATGAAAACAAAGTTACAGTAAATGATCTAGAGAAAGTCATAAAAAAAGAGGGATTCAAAGTAGTAAACCATGGAGAAAATCATAACAATGTATCAAGCTATGATTTTAATGATATAATAAAAATTATAATAATAATTTTAGGTGGGAACTATGTAATAAATCATTTTTTTAGGATAAATGTAATAGGTAGTATATATAGTGTGATAAGTGGTTTAGTCGCAAATGTACCAGTCATTGATGAAAATGCAAGTTTGTTTTTATTGTTTGTCATTGGTGTTTTAACGTCATTTCATTGTGTAGCAATGTGTGGTGGAATAAACGTAACCCAGTGTATAGCTTTTAAAGATAGTAATGCGAAATCTCCTAATTTAATGTATAATTTAGGTAGGGTAACATCATACACAATTTTAGGGGGGATTGTAGGTTTCATAGGTTCGATTTTTTCATTATCCACAAATAGTCAAGGTTTTCTATATGTTATTGTAGGCTGTTTTATGGTATTGATGGGATTAAACCTATTTGGTTATAATATTTTTAGGAAGTTCATTCCCAAAATGCCTAAAAGATTTAGAAATTTAAAGAAAAATGGAAATGGTCCATATGTGGTTGGTTTGTTAAATGGATTTATGCCTTGTGGTCCTTTACAGTCTATGCAAATATATGCCTTATCAACAGGAAGTTTCGTAAATGGTGCATTATCAATGTTTTTCTTTAGTATAGGAACAGTTCCACTTATGTATATTTTCGGTAAAATCGGTGAGTTTAAAAACCCAAGTCTAGCTAAGCAGTTTATGAAAGTATCGGCTGTTTTGGTGTTGGTTATGGGCTTTGTGATGGCAAATAGAGGTTTAGCCTTAGTTGGTTTTGATACAAGTTCTTTGGTGAAAAAAACAGCAAGTGAAAATGCAATAGTAAGCCAAGTTGAAGGTGATGTACAAACAATTTATACAGATTTAGGAGCTAGATATTACCCAGATATAGTTGTTGAAAAAGACAAAAAAGTACTTTGGCATATAAACGCAACAAATGAAACTTTAAACGGTTGTAATAATGAGATAAAAATCAGAGAATATGGCATAGAAAAACCATTAGAAGTAGGTGATAACATTATAGAGTTTACACCAAATGAAGAGGGGGTATATGGTTACAGTTGTTGGATGGGTATGATTAGAGCGACAATAACAGTCATAGAGTAAAAGAGAAAATATATGAGGTATAAAATGAATGTAACAGAAGAAACAATATTGATTGTGGAAGATGAAAAAACAATTGCTGAAAATATTTCTGATTATTTGAAGAATAATGGGTACAAAACAATTATAGCTAGTGACGGAGAAAAGGCACTTGAAATATTTGACGCAAATGATGTAGATATGATTATATTAGATTTGATGTTGCCAAAAATAAGTGGAGAAGATGTTTGTATAAAAATAAGAAAAAATTCAAATATACCTATCATAATGCTTACAGCAAAGGTTGTGATAGATAGTAAAATAAACGGTATAGAGATAGGGGCAGATATATACTTAACGAAACCTTTTAGTTTAAGGGAGTTAGCCATAACTGTAAAATCCCTTTTTAGACGAGTAAACAACTTTTCTCAAAGTAACTATACAGAGTTTAATAATGGCGACTTAAAAATAAATTTCCATGAACAAAAGGTTATAAAAAAGGGGGAACAATGTAAACTTACGAAAAGCGAGAAAAATATACTTTTTTCACTTGCTAAATATCCTAAAAAAATCTTTACAAGAGATGAGTTAATAAAAATCGCACTAGGTGAAGAATTTGACGGTTATGATAGGGCGATAGATTCACATATAAAAAATTTGAGGAGTAAAATCGAAGATAATACAGGAAAACCCAAATATGTTTTGACAGTTAGAGGCGTAGGTTATAGATTTGGAGAATAAAATGAAGATTAAACTAAAATATAAGTTGCTTATAATGTATACTTCCCTAATTATGATTTTGATATTTTCTTTAATTAGTGTATCGAGTTATATTTTTAAAATTAATTTTGATAAATATGTTTTAAACAACAGATTGGAAACTTCAGAGCAAATTGTATCAGATGTGTTACAACTGTTTCAGGATAATGAAACACCTAGCTATGATGATTTGTATAAAATAGGTGTTGATGCATTAGATGATGGTTTGATTTTAATGGTAAATACAGATGTTGATAATCAGTTGCTTTGTATAAGTGATATTATACCAAATGAAAGTAATAAAATGTTATCTAAAATGGAAAGTACTTTAGAAAGTGTGTATCCATATGTTGAGGGGGAATATAAAGAAGAAAAATATATTATAGAAGATGAAACAGGAGTATACGGTTACGTTACCTTAGGGTACTATGGTCCTATATATTACACAGAATTTGATGTTATTTTTTTAAAAGCAGTAAAATCAGCAATATCTATTATAGGATTTATATTTTTTGTAATCACAAGTATTATAGTTTATTTTTTCGCAAAAAGCATATCTGAACCTATACAAAAAGTTAGTAAAAAAGCTTATGAAATCGGCAAGGGTAACTATGGAGAAACAATAAAAATGAAAAGCAATATTGAAGATATAGAAGATTTAGTAAAATCTATAAATTCACTTGGAGATAAATTAGAAATGGAGCAACAAATAAAAAAACAATTGTCCATAAATTATACTCATGAGCTAAGAACACCACTTACTTGTGCTTTAACTACACTAGAGGGGATGGAAGAGGGTGTTTTCCCTTTAACAACAGAAAAAGTAAGAAACTTAAGAAATGAAATTAAGCAAATATACACTATGGTTGAAAATGTAGACGAACTTTTAGAAAAAAGTAACAAAGAAGTAAAACTTGTAAAAACAAATTTCGATTTTAATAAGCTTATAAACCAATGTATTGGTAGCTTTGCAAGTTCTTATGAGGGAAAAGAAATTAAAATAAAATACAACGTAGAAGAACTAAAAGATTGTTTTATTTTTGCAGATGAAGAAAAAGTAAAATCTGTAGTTTCAAACTTATTATCTAATGCCTTAAAATATACAGATGAAAGAGGTAAAGTGGAAATCACTCTAAAGAAAAGTAAAGAGGGTTATATTTTTACAGTTGAAGATGACGGCATAGGAATTGAAGTTAAAGAACAATTATTAATTTTTGAACATTTATATAGAATTGATAAATCTCGAGTAAAAAAAGTAGAGGGTTTTGGCATCGGTTTATCCATTTGTAAAAACATTGTAGAGGCTCATGGAGGTGAGATAAAAGTGAAAAGTGAGTTGGACAATGGAAGTAAGTTTATTGTTTATTTACCAAACAATATAGTTGATTAAGGAGGAAAATATGAAAAAGATTTTAAATAGTACAGTAGTTATAGTTGTAGTGGTTTTTGGCTCTGTTTTTGTAATAGATAAAATTGATTTATATGGGGATACAGAGGACAATGATTTTATAAAATCAAGTACTTATGAACAAGTTAATTATAGCAACAACAGAGTAGAGGAACTACGAGAAGTTGAGGGATATATGGATGAGGGAGTTCAAGTCATAAAATTTGATTTAGAAAGTAATGCATTCCCTACAATAAATTTAAAAAAAGGTGTACCGACAAAATTAATTATTAATGCAGATGATTCCTTAAACAACTGCAACTATGAAATTGTAAGTGATGATTTAAACTTCAAAAAAGAGCTAGAACTAGGTGAAAATATAATAGAGTTCACACCTGATGAAGAGGGTTTGTATGTGTACACTTGTTGGATGGGTATGTTAGGTGCACATATAAACGTTGTTGATAAAGATATAGTACCAAATGGTTTTTATGGGGAAAATATTGCTTTAGATAGCTGTTGTACTAATTTCAGATAGATGGCAAGATTCTAAAGGTATAACTGCCGTTGCTGTTAAGATAGGACTGTAAAAAAATTCGCATTATGTGAGTTTACTTATAGTCCTTTTTAGTTGTTGCACAAACTAGTGCCTATAAAACAACTTATGAGTTTTGCATAAAAATATATTAAAAAAATGTAAGTTATGTACAAAGTTTTTGTTTTTTTTCTCTTGCTATTGCAATGTTGCCTTTTGCATGTTATAGTATTTATACAATGGTAACGATACCAAATATCGATTTATTGTATGGAGGGATTTTAAATGAAAATGAGAAAAAATTTAGCAATGGCGTTAGCTTGTGTACTTACAGTGGGAACGCTTACAGCTTGTAGCAGTTCTGAAGATACAAGTAGTACAACTGATACAACAGATGATACGGCAACAGAAAGTGAAACAGAAACAGAAACAGACACAGCTACAGATACAGAAGAAACAGGCTCTGTATATTATTTAAACTTTAAGCCAGAAGTTGCAGAAATATGGGAAGAAGTTGCAGCAGCATATACAGAAGAAACAGGAGTACCTGTAAAAGTTCAAACGGCAGCAGCAAACACATACGAGCAAACTTTAAAGTCAGAAATTGCTAAAAGTGAGCCACCTACATTGTTCCAAATTAACGGTCCTATTGGTTATCAATCTTGGGCGAACTATTGCCTTGATTTAAGCGACACAGCGATTTATGATAAGCTTTTAGATAAAGGAATGGCTGTATCAACTGATGATGGTGTATATGGTATACCTTATGTAGTTGAGGGCTATGGAATTATATACAATGACGCAATTATGAATACATATTTTGCATTAGATGGTGCAAAAGCTACATCAATGGACGATATTAACAATTATAGCATATTAGAAGAAGTCGTTGTTGATATGCAAGCAAGAAAAGATGAAATTGGTATAGAGGGTGTTTTTGCTTCAACATCATTTGCACCGGGAGAAGATTGGAGATGGCAAACACATTTAGCTAACATTCCAATTTACTATGAGTATAAAGATGATAACGTAGGTGACAAAGCAGAAATCGACTTTAGATATTCTGATAACTTTAAAAATATTTTTGATTTATATTTAGATAACTCAATTACAGAAAGAACAATGGTAGGAGCAAAAACAGTTGAAGATTCTATGGCTGAGTTTGCACTTGGTAACGTAGCTATGGTTCAAAATGGTAACTGGGCTTGGGGACAAATTTCAGGAGTAGACGGAAACACTGTGCTTGAAGAAGATATTAAATTTTTACCTATCTACACAGGTGTAGATGGTGAAGAAGAACAAGGTCTTGCTGTTGGTACAGAAAACTTCTTCTCTGTTAACTCACAAGTATCAGAAGCAGACCAACAAGCTACAATCGACTTTATAGATTGGATTTTTACATCTGAAACAGGTAAGAGCTATGTAACAAATGACTTAGGATTTATTGCACCATTTGATACATTTGAAGATGCAGAAAAACCTACTGATCCGTTAGCAAGAGAAATCGATAGATACCTTAACAAAGAAGGTTTCTACTCTGTAACTTGGAACTTTACATCATTCCCTAGCCAAACATTTAAAGATAACTTTGGAGCATCATTGTTACAATATGCACAAGGTACAAAGGAATGGGACGCAGTTGTAAGCGAAATGGTTGAAGATTGGGCTTTTGAAAAATCTATGATTAACTAATTAACAAATATCAGGTGGGGCGTTCTGCCTCACCTTTTTTAAAAAGGAGGACATATGCAAAAAGCAATTAGTAAATATTTTCCTATATTTTTACTACCAACTTTAATAGCCTTTGTAATAGCTTTTCTTATACCCTTTGGGTTAGGAATTTATTTATCATTTACGGAGTTTACAACAGTAAATGATGCAACATGGGTTGGGCTTGAAAATTATAGGAAAATATTTTTAGATAAAAATTTCATAAATGCTCTATGGTTTACAACTAAATTTACAATAGTATCAGTAACATCAATAAACATTATTGGTTTTACATTAGCCTATATTTTAACAAGAGGTATAAAGGGTACAAATCTTTTTAGAACAGTATTTTTTATGCCAAATTTAATAGGTGGTATTGTACTTGGTTACATATGGCAACTCCTTTTAAATGGTATTTTAGCGAACTTTGGTGTAACTTTATCCTTTAGTGCAGCCTATGGTTTTTGGGGGCTAGTACTTGTAATGAACTGGCAACTTATAGGATATATGATGATTATATACATAGCGGCACTTCAAAACGTTCCAGGTGAGCTTATAGAGGCTGCAAAGATAGATGGAGCAACAAAGACACAAGTTTTAAAAAATGTAACAATACCTATGGTTATGCCAGCTTTTACAATTTGTTTGTTTTTAACACTTACAAATTCATTTAAACTATTTGACCAAAACTTAGTTCTTACAGCAGGAGCACCAGGTAAGCAAACGGCTATGCTTGCCCTTGATATTTACAACACTTTTTATGGTAGAGTAGGTTGGGAAGGTGTAGGACAAGCTAAAGCAGTAGTATTCTTTGTAATGCTTGCAGCTGTTGCCATAACTCAACTAGCGTTAACAAGAAGAAGGGAGGTTGAACATTAATGGTTAAAAAGAATAAAAACAAAGAAATTCAAAAACTAGAAGTAAGTAAAGGAATGGCGAAGTTTTTAACAGTTGCACTATCATTTTTGACTGTTGCCTTTATATTCCCAATAGTATTAGTGTTTTTTAACTCCTTTAAAAGTAAATTATATATAAGTGATGCACCTTTTCAACTACCGAATAGTGAAACCTTTGTTGGTCTTACGAACTATATAGAGGGTATTGCAAAAACAGGATTTCCCCAAGCTTTTGGGCGTTCACTGTTCATTACAGTGGTATCAGTTATAGTGATAATCATATTTACATCAATGACAGCGTGGTTCTTAGTTAGAGTTAAAAATGTTTTTACAAAAAACATGTATTATGTGTTTATATTTTCTATGATTGTACCTTTTCAAATGGTAATGTTTACAATGTCAAAAGTTGCTAACGACATAGGGCTTAACACTGTACCAGGTTTAGTAGTTTTGTACCTTGGTTTTGGAGCAGGTCAAGCAGTCTTTCTCTTTACAGGCTTTGTAAAGAGTATACCTCTTGAGATTGAAGAAGCGGCCATGATAGACGGGTGCAATCCACTACAAACATATTTTAAAGTAGTTTTTCCGATACTTTCGCCTACTGCTATAACAGTTGCAATTTTAAATACAATGTGGATATGGAATGATTATCTTTTACCAAGTTTGATTTTACCACAAGAAAAAGGTACAATACCTATGGTTATACAAAACCTAAAAGGTGGATATGGCTCAATAGATATGGGAGCTATGATGGCTATGCTTGTACTTGCTATTGTTCCGATTATTTTGTTTTATTTAAGTTGTCAAAAATACATAATAAAAGTCGTAACAGCTGGGGCTGTTAAAGGATAGGAAAACGCCATAAAAATCAGGAGGAAATGTTAAATGGGCAAGAAAAATAGAGAAAGTGGTATACTAATGCCTATTTCTAGTATTCCATCAAATTATGGAATAGGAGCATTTTCAAAAGAAGCGTATGATTTTGTTGATATGTTAGAGAAATCGGGACAGAAAAATTGGCAAGTATTGCCTCTAGGTCCTACAAGTTATGGAGATTCGCCATATCAATCCTTTTCCACATTCGCAGGCAATCCATATTTTATAGACTTAGATACTTTAGTTTCTGAAGGGTTACTTGAAAAAAAGGACATAGAAGATGTGGATTTTGGTGATGATGATAGAAATGTAAATTATAGTAAGTTGTATAATTCAAGATTTAAGGTTTTAAGGATTGCCTTTGAAAATTGGAAGAAAAGTAATGAAAATAAAGAAATAGATTTATCAGTATATCTTAAAGAATATTGTTTATATATGGCGATAAAAAACAAGTTTGATAACAAAGAATGGTTGTTATGGGACGATGATATAAAGTATCGTTCTGATGAAGCAATAAAATATTACAAAGACCTTTTAGCTGATGATATATTGTTTTATGAGTTTTTACAAATGAATTTTTTTAAACAGTGGAAAAAACTTAAAAACTATGCTAATATAAAAGGTGTAAACATAATAGGTGATATACCCATATATGTTGCTTTAGATAGTGCAGATTGTTGGCTTAATACTCACTTATTCGATTTGAACGATGATTTAACTCCAATAACTGTTGCAGGTTGTCCACCAGATAAGTTTACATCACTTGGACAAATGTGGGGTAATCCTATTTACAATTGGGAAAAACATAAAGAAACAGGATATTCTTGGTGGATAAAACGAATAGAACAATGTTTTGAAATCTATGATGTACTTAGAATTGACCACTTTAGAGGTTTTGATGAATATTATGCAATTCCATATGCAGACGATAACGCTGTAAATGGTAAATGGGAAAAAGGTCCAGGTATGGACTTTTTCAATACTGTTAAGAAAGAACTTGGCGATGTAAATATAATTGCTGAAGATTTAGGTTATATTACAGATACTGTTGAAAAACTTTTGCATGATACAAAATATCCAGGTATGAAAGTTATAGAGTTTGCCTTTGATTCTCGTGAAGAAAGCGACTATTTGCCATATAACTACATTGAAAATTCTGTTGTATATACAGGAACTCATGATAATGACACGATTGTAGGTTGGTATAAAAATCTGAATAAAGATGATAAAGAAAAGTCTTTGCAATACCTAGATAACTATGATAGCAAAGATGAAGAAATCCATTGGGATTTTATACGTTTAGCTTTATCAAGTGTTTCAAAACTAGCAGTTATTCCAATGCAAGATTATATAGGGCTTGATAGCGATTGTAGGATAAATACGCCATCAACAATAGGTTGCAACTGGACGTGGAGAATGAAGAAAAATGAGTTTAGTAATGAACTTTCTGAAAAGATAAAATGTGTAAATAATATATATGGACGTTAAAGAGAGGGGTGATTGACATTTCGCAGATTACGATTAAAGATATAGCCAAAATTTCGGGAGTAGGTGTTAGTACAGTATCGAGAGCGATAAATGACCACCCCAATATTAGCCCTAAAACGAAGACAAAAGTTTTACAGGTTATGGAAGAATATGGCTACACCCCAAATAATAACGCTAGAAATCTTAAAATTACTGATACAAAGACGATTGCCGTTTTAATAAAAGGTATAAGCAACCCATTTTTTAGTAAAATGATTACTACTTTTGAGGAAGAAATTCAGAAAAAAGGGTATAACTTTTTACTTCATAAAATCGACCTTTTAGAAAATGAGGTTGATGTTGCTGTTGAGCTTATAAACGAAAAGAAAATAAGTGGGATAATTTTTCTAGGTGGTAGTTTTATCCATAACCAATCGGTATCAAAGATAAATGTACCTTTTATTTTATCAACAATAGCCATAACAGATAGTTTACAAGAAGAAAAACATTCCTTTGTTTCTGTTGATGATGAGGTGGAAAGCTTTAAAATTGTAGATTATTTATGTGAAATGGGACACGAAAAAATCGCCATAATCAAAGCCTCTGATAACGATACAAGTATAGGTCACCTTAGACTTTCAGGGTATAAAAAAGCTTTGGAGAAAAACAAGATAAAGTTTGATGAAAACCTATGTTTTACAATGAAAGATGACATAGATGGGTATTCTATGGAAAACGGATATAGGGTAATGAACGAGATTTTGGAAAGTGATTTTTTTGAAGATATAACAGCAGTTTATGGGATTTCTGATAGTATAGCCCTTGGGGCTTGTCGTGCAATATATGAAAAAGGTTTATCTATACCAGAAGATTTATCAGTAGTCGGCTTTGACGGTATAGAAGTTTCAAAATTTTTTATACCTAAACTTACAACTATTGAACAACCTGTGGAAGATATTTCTAAAGAAACGACACGAATTTTGTTTAAGATGATAAATGATGAAAAATATAAATCTCAAAAGATTTTTAAAGGTAATTTAATCAAAGGTGAGTCCACCAAAAAATGCAAGTAGTTTTAAAAAGCACTTGCATTTTTTGTTTTTAAGGTGTATAATGTAAGTATTAATAATAAAATGAGTTTTATTATGATTTATAATTTATGTTTGTTGTATTAAAAACAAAAAGTATATGAATCTTGTCTTGTATTGTTTAATATACTTTTTCAACCTCCACATATTATGTATTTAGTATGTGGAGTTTTTTTATATGGCAAGGTTTTAACAGTGATGATACACCACTTCATGCTGTTGTTTCGTTATGAAAATGGTTTTTCTATATTTTGCAATGATACCATATATATTGCCTTATTTATTAATTTATGTTAAAATCAAATCATAGTATAATTTGATACATTACAAAATATAGAGAGGTGGAGATATATGTGTTATAACCAATGGTTTCAAATAGGCATAATTGCTCTTATAACTATTGTTGTTTTATACTTTATAGAAAAAAGTAGTTATAAAAAAGATAATAAAAATATTATATATAAAAAATTACTTGATAAGATTGGCGTATCCTTTGAAATTGTAAATAAATATGTATATTTAAAAAAGAATAATAGAGACGATGAAGAAGTCACAAAATGTGTTGCAGATTATAAAAATTCTTTAAATGATTTATATTATTTTTATGAAAATTATAGATTAGTATTATCAAAAAACAAGCCTTTGCAAGAGGAATTTAAAGAACTTGAAGAAATTATATCTAGTTGGTACACTTTAGACGATGTAAGTTACAAAAATGAAATAAATAAAAACAGTTTGAAAAAATCAAGAAAAGTTTTACAAAGAATTGTAAAGATAGTTGCGTAAAGTAGGGGGTATTATGTTAGAGGGAATTGAATGCATATTTGAAAATATGAATGTAAGGTTAAAAGACCTTGATAAAAATACATATGAACAAAATTTTGTTGATTTTTACAATACCCATTCACATTATTTTAAAGAAATCCTTGAATATATAGAAGATAAAGAGGATAAAGAGAAAATAGCAAAGGAAGTTTCGGAACAATTTGTAAATATTATAAATGATAAATATGCAGATAAAAAAGGTAAAATATCAAAAAGCAATTTGTTAAATTTTAACTTGTTTATGGTGTATTATGTTTTTACAAGTATTTTAAAAACAGGACATCAAGATGCTAAAATATTATGCGATAGTCTATGTATGGTTTGGAATAAAAAATTTAAAGTGAAAGTATCCTATACAACTTTTGAAGAAATGCATAGCACTTTTAGTACAAAATTTTTTGGTATTTCTTTGAAAGAATAGAAAAGTAGAGTACAAAATAGAAAAATCAATCTTGCTTTATAATAATATAATAAAAGGGGTTTAAAGAAAATTCAGATTTCTTTACAACCCCTTTATTTTGTTTGACTGTTTTTAATTATTCTTGCCCAATAAAAAGTTTACCTATTTCGCTATCAAGAGGTAGAACAATGGTTTTTTCACCATTTGCCTCGCTTTGTTCCATAGTAACTTTTAGAGCGTCAAGACTTCTTATATATTCATAAAATGACTTTTTTTCCTCAGTGTTATAGGCTTCTGATAAAATACGCATATATTCACTTTCACCAGTTGCAATGATTTCTTCAGCCGTAGCACTAGCCTCGGCAAGTATAATAGCCGTTTCTTTGTCAGTACTATTTCGTATTTTTTCGGCTTCTTCTTTACCCTCAGCCGTATAAGTTGCAGCTATTTGATTTCTTTCTGAAATCATACGATTATAAACAGCAGATTTGTTTTCATCAGGCAAATCAAGTTGTTTGATTTGTATGTCAATAGCCTCCATACCGTATGTTGAAAGTCCACTTGCTACATCGTTAAGAATATTCTCTGATAGTTGTTCATCACGAGATATAGCAACATCTTGATTAACAGTACTTAAATTGTTTTTTATTGCATTATAAACAATACTATCAAGTTTATACTCAGCTCCAGAAGTATCTGAAGCAGAAGTGTCAATGTTTTGAATATATTTCATAGGTTCGGATATTTTCCAAATTATAAAGCTATCAACAGTCATTGTTTTTTTATCTTTAGTTAAAACTTCTGATGGGTTCATATCATAAAGTTGATAGTTTTTCTTTATAGTAGTTTTAGTATCTAAAAAAGGTACTTTAAACTTTACACCTGGTTCAGAGTGAACAGTTATAACTCTATTAAATCTATAAACAAAGGCGTATTCATCTTCATATACAAAAAATAGAGAGGAAAAACATAAAACAAACGCAACAATAACGATAAAAACAATTGATATTTTTTTAAACATATTTTTCTCCTTTCTATTGGCTAAGAGGTAGGGTTTTAAGCAATCCACTACCGTCATCTAAGTATACTTTCATACCAGGTAAGACTTCTTCCATAGTTTCATAATACAAACGTGTTTTAGTTATTTCAGGGTACTTGATATACTCTAAGAACATTTCGTTAAAACGAGCAGTTTGACCTGTTGCCTCAGCTATACGAGATTCTTTTACGGATTCAGCAGCTTTTATAGTTCTATCTGCCTCTGAACGTGCTTGAGGTAGCTCTTCGTTGTAATATTGGTTAGCCTTGTTGATTTCTGTTTCTTTGTTTTGCTTTGCACTTTCAACGGCTTTAAAAGCGTTTGAAACCTCTGTTGTAGGTGGCTCAGCGTCTTGTATAGAAACCCCTTCTACATAAATACCAATGTTATAATCTTCTGCTTTTTGGTTAGCACTTTCCATAATTTGATTTTGGATTTCAGCCTTAGCAGTAGTTAAAACCTCATCAACGCTATATTTTGCAACAACACTTCGGATTTCAGCTTGCACAGCATTTTTAAGAATATTTATAGGTGAAGTAGTTGCAAAGGCAAACTTTTCGGGAGAAATTACTTTATATTCAACGAAAAAATCTATTACAACAAAGTTGAAATCGGAAGTTATCATTAGACTTTCGCTATCAATTTCTTCTAAGCTTTCACTACTATCTAATGGGTCAGAAGTAGTTCTATAACCAATTTCCATAGCTTGAGTTTTAGTGTCAACATAAACAACATTATCTAAAAAAGGCATTTTAAAATGGAGTCCAGCACCTTTTACAGAGTTAACTTTCCCAGCTCTTGTAACAACGGCATTTTGCTGTTCACTAACAGTGTAAAAACTGTTGAAAAAAGCTAGTGCAACAATAAGTAAAATCCCAACTACCATAATTGTTGAAAAAAGTTTAGGGTTTATTTCTTTTTTCTCTCTCTTTGGTCTTTTTGGCTGTTTATCCCCACCATTTTGGGTACTAACAACATCATCAGCGTCAATACCAAAAAGGTCTTTTAGTAATTCTTTTAGGATACTATTCATAATATATACAAAACCACCTTCCATGTACGACAACATTGCAAAATGACCACTTTGGACGTCATTAACAAAAAATCCCCCTTCTTGCGTACCTTTAAGTACGCGACAAAGTGCAATTTTTAGCCATTCCTACAAATTGGAACATTTATCAAGTTGTCTAAATAAGTAACAATTTGAATTATACAACATTGCAAAATGACCACTTTGGACGTCATTAACAAAAAGCTATTCTTGTAAAAAATGTTAAATTGTATTACAATATTGTCTACTATTTACTAAACTAATTTTATCATAAATGTATTTAAAAGTAAATGGCAAAGCCTAAAAAAGGCTATACCAATATTATTTAGTATAGCCTTTTTAGAAAATTATTATAATGTGGTAAAAATGTTTATTGTAAAACTACACCAGTTTCAGAAGCGATAACAGATTTAACAAATGCAACTTCTGCTTCGGTTAATTTTCTACCGAGAGCATTTTCCACATAAGTGATAGGGTTAGCGTAGTTTGAAGCACTCATAACATCGTTGTATGCCCAATAAGTTGGGTCAGAAAGGTCTAAATATGTGTTGTCTTGAGAATACACAGAAGTTCTATTAGTCATAATATTAACTGTTTTTATGAACTTTGAACGTTCAACTTTTTTATTTGGTTGATAGTCCTCACCAAGTACACCAGCTTCAATTATGTCGTTAACAGAAGCCGCTGTAACATTGCTACCAAAGGATTCTTGTTCAAAGTTTTCAAAGTTCTTTAAAATTTTTACCATTTCAGCGTTTGTGAGGTATTGGTTTGGTCTATATGTGCCGTCAGCGTATCCAACTATGTTACTGTTTGCAACAAGGAATTGGATAGCTTCAGCGTACCAGTCGCTATCAGCAACATCACTGAACATATCTTCTGTATCAAGGTTTGGAACATAATCATAACCGTATAATCTATAAATCATTACAGCGATTTCGCCTCTAGTAACACCAGCATCAGGCTTAACAGAATCATCTTCATAGCCTGTAATATATGGGTAGAAGTTACGCAACAAAGCATTTTTGTTATTGTTTATAAAGTCTGAAACTTCATTACTATCAGAATTAGTGACATCGCTATCAGTTACAACGCTTGTATCTGGTACAACTGTTGTAGTTTTAGGTATAACAATGTTTGGTCTTGAACCACCACCAGAATCACGATTATCGTCGTTGTCCTCGTCCTCATCATCTGTTGATGGAGTAGTAGGCTTTACGCTTTTTACAGTTTTGTAGTTAATTCTAAGGTCAAATATAGCATTTCCGTCTTTATCAGTATATGGTGTAAACACAACTTTATTGCCTACAATCTCTACTATACCTTCTTCAGAAGTTATATTCACAAAGTCATAACCTTTAACCTTTTTAAGTTCATCTAAGTCGAATGTTAATGTATGGTTTTCTTCATTTATTGTGTAGGTAGGGTTAATCGCAAATTTGTCAACATCTTTGTTATCAACGTTGAAAATACTGTTGTAGTTGTAGTTTGGTTCAACAGGAGGCTCAACAGGAGGCTCAACAGGTGGTACAACAGGAGGTTTTACAGGGGACTTTAAGTCTAGTATAATATCAAAAACAACACCGTCTTCTGTAATCACTTTAGGAGTGAAAACAAACTCTGTATCAGAAGTTTTGATAGTACCATTTTCAGTAGTAGCCTTAACAAATGTATAATTTGTATATCCAATTTCTTCTAATAATTCTTTTAAATTGAATTTTACATTATTGTCTGTACTGTTAGGCATATAATATAAATCATATACTCTAAAGTTATCTTTTACAACTTTTCCGTCAACAGATACATCAAGGTTAATCTTATATGGAATATCTTCTAAAACATCAGTTCCACCGTCATCTATAACCATATAGTTTAGAACTATGTTATATACAGCACCGTCAGTCACGCCCTCATTAGGTGTGAAAACAATCTTGTTGTTAAAGGCGTCAACTACAACAGTTCCATCTTTTGAAGTTGCATCTACAAAAACATAGCCGTCTTTTTCAGGAGCAGTATATTCTACAAAATTTGTATCTAAGCCATCAACATATTTACCCTCAAGTGTAGTAACATCTTCTTGAACTTTACCGAACAAATCGAGGTCAACGTTAACAGTGTAGTTGCTAACAGGCTTTTCACTCCATATAGCTTTTACAGTACCGTTTCCATAAAGTCTGTTTGTTGTACCATAAGGAGCATACTCGCTTAAACTTTCAGGTAGCACATTTCTTTCTGAAAAGCTACTACTTTCGTCAAATTCCCAACCAACAAAATTGTAACCAGCTTTTGTTGGTTCGCTGAAATTGTTAGTCATTATAGCCTTTGGAGTACCCTCATAAAAAGGTATTTGTGTACCATCAGATATATCTGCACTTTGACCACCGTCTAAGTTAACAGTTATATTATATTGTGTGCTTGGTAGAAGTTTCCATAAAGTTCCATCTATTCCAGAAGCGGATATATATTTTCCGTCAATGTCCTTTGTAATAGCAACATAGTTGCTATTTCCAGAATAATCATCAACTGTTGTAAAATCTGTAAAATTAACATATTTATTTTTATAAGGTGTAGTATCACTATTTAGTTTTAAATCTTGTGTTCCACTAGGTAAGTATATGTATTGTGGTAAATTATCGTCAGTAAACAAATAATTATATTTATCATTAAGAGATGTAGATTTTACAATCAAATACTTTGGTGCTTTTGTATTTGCAAAGGTAGCATAACTCGTATACGTCGACGTACTCATTTCAACAACACCTTTACCAATTACAATAGTTTCAAGGTTTTTAAATCCCATAAATGCTTTATTGCCAAGTTTTATAACATTGTCAGGTATAATGAGTTCGGTTAAGTTCATTTCTGTAGTTGCATATCCTTGATATTCGTTTGCAAAAATACTACTGCCAATAGAAGTAACACTACTTCCGATTTTAAGCTTTTCTATACTAGTACAAGCAAAAGTGCCAGTAGACAATGTTTCAAGACCATCGCCGATACTTACATCTTTTAATGAACTACATCCTGCAAATGAATGCGAACCTAAGTAAGTAACACCATTTCCTATAACAACTTTCTCTAAAGACTTGCATAATTCAAAAGCTTTTCCTTCCACTTTCAATACAGTATCTGGTATGTTCAAATCAATAATACCTGTTTTAGAAAAGGCACTGGATCCTATGTCTTCTAATGTACTAGGTATGTTTAAAACAGATAGGTTAGTACATTCAGAAAAAGCGTACTTATGTACTTTTGTTACACTAGTTAAGTCTAAGTCACTTAAGCTTGTGCAACCTTTAAAGGCATTAAAGCCTATTGTAAGTGGTTTACTAGAGTTAAACGTAACTTCTGATACGCTTACACAACCAATAAAAGCACTACCATCAACCAGGCTCAAGTTACTAGAAGTTGATAAATCAACTTTAGCTAATTTTGTACAGTTTTGAAAAGCATTTGCACCAATAGTTTCGATACCTGTACCAAAATATACTGTTTTTAACTCTGAAAGTCCGTCAAATGCAGAGCTTTCAATAGTTGTTACACTATTGCCTAAAACTACAGTTTCTAGAGAGCTACAACCGTTAAAGGCTTTCTTAGATATTGTAGTAGGATTTAAACCGTCTATTGTAACACTAGTTAAAGATGTACAACCTATAAAGGCAGTTGAACCAATTGAGCTAATATTGTTTTTAAGTTCTATACTTTTTAAAGAAGTACAGTTTTCAAATGTACCATAATCTATTTTAGTGAGTTTATTGTTATCTTTGAAATCTACACTTTCAAGTGAGCTGCAAACTTCAAATGCACCAGCCGCAATTTTTTCTACGTTTGAACCTATTTTAATACTTTTGATTCCTTTTCCGGAAAAAATTGTACCTATCTCAGTAACAGGATATGTTACGCCATCAATTTCAACTGCATCAGGAATAACTATATCAGTATATGATATGTCAGTATATTGGTAAACTCTAGCACCACCACTACTTGTTTTTTGAAAAGTCAAATATGGGTGTGCTTCTGTTCTTACTTCTCCAAGTAAAGTAGTTACAACAGTAGGAACTGGTGTAGTAGGCACAACCTCAGGTAGAACCTCAGGTAACACTTCAGGAACTACATCAGGTAGAATCTCAGGTAACACTTCAGGAACTACATCAGGTAGAACCTCAGGAACTACATCAGGTAGAACATCAGGTAGAATCTCAGGTAACACTTCAGGAATTACATCAGGTAGAACCTCAGGCAACACTTCTGGTACTACTTCAGTATCAATTTCAGTTTCAACATCAATTTCAGTATCAATTTCAGTATCAACATTAATTTCAGTGCCAGGCTCTAATTCAGGAATAACATCAGGCTCTAACTCAGGTAACACCTCAGGTAAAACCTCAGGTAACACTTCGGGAACTACATCAGGTAACGCCTCAGATTCAACATCAATATCTGTATTAGTATCAATAT
>JBKEBX010000007.1:0-2809 GCA_047973385.1 Lachnospirales bacterium
ATTCTGTGGCTTTGCAAATAGCAAAGCGTAACAAAAACTATTTTGATAGTGATGTTATAAATCTCCTAAAGTTTGCCAAATACAAAATCGATGTTAGTGTAGAAGAATGTAGAGAAGCAGTAAAAAATATGAAAAGATTTGAAAGATATGTAGATAATAACGTTGATGAAAGTCTAGAATATATTAACAACATAGAAATAAAAATAAAAAAAGAACAATATTTAGATTTTGCGAGGAGTATAACGCCTATTGTTGATTTGCTTTTTGAAAAATATGTATGTAGTGTGTTGAACTATGATTTAAGTAAAGCAGTTTCAAATGGTAAAATATACTGTAACAAACTTGATGAAGATATACAAGATAAAATGGAATCAAAATATGGATGTTTACAAAATGGTGTATCGTTAAGCTACTCACATCTGTATTTTATTATACAAGCGAAATGTAGAGATAAAGATGTTTTAAGGCACTGTGAAAATTTGTATGTTTTTACAAAAGAAATCAGAAATGTTGTAGCACATAATATGCAAATGCTTGATGAAGAAACGATTGAATATAAAACGGGAGTAAGTCTTACAAAAGTTTTTAACAGCATGCAAAAATTGTATTTAGAACTAAATAAAAACTTAAATAGTAACTGTTTTGAAAGTTACAAGCTTATAAACGAAGATTTACAAAAGTTTTTAAAATAGATGGGATGTGATTTTTTGGGTAGTTTTGTTTATGATAGTGATTTTTATGATTTGCCAAGTGGTTATTCTCAAAGAAGTATGTCATATCTGGTTTTACTAATATATGATGTAGTGGACAATAAACAAAGAACTAAACTTTCTAAAGTTTTAGAGGGGTATGGCAAACGTGTACAAAAATCTGCTTTTGAATGTGTTATAAGTGCAAATCAGTTAAAAGAACTAGTTACTAGATGTTTAGTTCATATTGATAATTCAACAGATTCTCTTAGGGTATATAAACTTTCAGGTAGTGCAGAGATAAATACATATGGCACTGATGTTAAAATTTACAATGAGGCAGTTTTGATAGTATAGTGAGGTGAACAATGATTGTATATGTTATTGAACCGGGTGCAATTGTAAACAAGTCAGGGAACAAAGTTCAGATTACTTTAGATAACAAGATTATACAAGAAGTTCCTATAAAATTGATTGAAACTTTAGTTATAACTGGTAAAGTAGTAGTAACAAATGGCGTTATGGAGGCTTTGTTAAATGATAATATTAATTTTATCTGGGTTGGATACAATGGTAAGTTTGTTGGTAGACTTGAAAATGTTAAAAGTTATAATATACTTAGACAATATAAGCAGTTCAAACTATATGAACAAGGTGATAAAAAACTAGAAATTGCTAAAAAAATAATTTTAGGAAAAACTAAAAATCAAAAAACAATATTAATGCGATATAATAAAAACTTAAAAAATAATGACATTGAAATTGTGATTAACAAAATTTCATATATGATTAAGAAGATTGATAGAGTAGAAAGTGTAAGTGAACTTATGGGCGTTGAAGGATATATTGCTAAACTCTATTTTAAAGGAGTTGGAAGTATAGTTCCAAAGGAGTTTGAGTTTACTAAAAGAACTAAGTTTCCTCCTAAAGATGCGGTTAACTCTGTACTTAGTTTTGGATACTCTTTGTTGTTTAACGATTTGTGTAGTATTATTATAAGTAAGCGTTTAAACCCATATATACCAGTTTTGCATTCTTTACAAAATGGTCATCAAGCTCTTTGCTCGGACTTAATGGAAGAATGGAGGCCTATCATTGTCGATAGTTTGGTTATAAATATGTTTAAAAATAATGAATTTCATATTGATGATTTTACTAAAAATGATTATGGTGTTTTTATAACTCCCTTTGCTATGAGAAAATTTATAAGAAAATATGAAAACAAGATGGCGTCTTACCACAAGTTTTTAGACGGTAGTGCCATGGATTATAGAACTTCAATAGAACATCAAGTAAATTTGTTTTTAAGTATTCTTGACGGTGATAGTTGTGAAAAAAATATAAACCTGTCTTGATAAGATAGTCTTTACAAATTTAACTTTTGATAGTATAATAGTAGTAAGCTTATGTAAACGTAGTTTAATGTTTTATGTAAGCTTACTATCCGATAGGTGTAGACACCTTTTATCAAGGTTTTTTATTCATGATTTTATAATTCATATCAAATTTATGCTTTTTTTAGCTACCATACGCAAATCATACTTTTAGCTCTTATTTCATGGGCGTTGTGAGACCTAGGATTAAAAACAAATAATCCCCATAAGGGGACGAAAACTTCGATGCATCCTCTGCAGTTGTTACAGTTGAAAGAATCATTAAAAACAAATAATCCCCATAAGGGGACGAAAACTCTTACACCGAGTTTTCTATAGATGTAATAGAAACAAAATTAAAAACAAATAATCCCCATAAGGGGACGAAAACACAATAAGCTTTCTATATTCTTTTTTTAATTGCTCTATTAAAAACAAATAATCCCCATAAGGGGACGAAAACTCTATATAATATTTTTTAGTTGTTTTCATAATATTATTAAAAACAAATAATCCCCATAAGGGGACGAAAACTCTTGTAATTCAGCCTTTGTTTTCTTATTCATATTAATTAAAAACAAATAATCCCCATAAGGGGACGAAAACTCGGCTTCAACCACCGTATATTTTTTTTTATCCCATTAAAAACAAATAATCCCCATAAGGGGACGAAAACTTATATGCCTCCTTTAACTGCCGTAACGCTCATAATTAAAAACAAATAATCCCCATAAGGGGACGAAAACA
>JBKEBX010000044.1:0-47639 GCA_047973385.1 Lachnospirales bacterium
ATTGTAATTCCCATTGGAAATTATTTTATGTTATAATAAACTAAAACTCAAAGATTGAAAAGCAAATCTTTTCGTTAAGTTCATTGTAATTCCCATTGGAAATTACTTTATGTTATAATAAACTAAAACTCAAAGATTGAAAAGCAAATCTTTTCGTTAAGTTCATTGTAATTCCCTTTGGAAATTATTTTATGTTATAATAAACTAAAACTCAAAGATTGAAAAGCAAATCTTTTCGTTAAGTTCATTGTAATTCCCATTGGAAATTATTTTATGTTATAATCATTAAGTAAAAAGGTTAGGGAATAAGGCATAGATTTAAACATTGTTGCCATATGGGGAATTAAATTTAAGGAGATGTATTTTTGAAAAAAGTAAGAAATTTTACTATGCTGTTTGTTGCCTTATCTCTATGTAGTTGTAGTACTGATGAGGTATCGGCTACAAACATAGATAAGAATGTAGATAATACAAAAAATGCAAATAGTAATGATGAAGATAGTGAGATAGATGTTGATGTTGACTTAACAGAGTTAAGTGGTGTGATGGTATATACAAAGGTTTATGACATGGTATATTCTCCAGAAGAAAATCTTGGGAAAATCGTAAAAGCAAAGGGTTTTTATACTTCCACTGCAGACCCAAGCACTTTAGCTGAATACCATTTTGTTGTTATACCTGATGCAACGGCTTGTTGTGAAACAGGATTGGAAATTAGGTGGCAAGGCGAAAGAGTGTATCCCGATGACTATCCACAAGATCAACAAGAAATCGAAGTGATTGGAGAATTTTCTTCGTATAATGAAGGAGAATATACTTTTTATTGCTTAGAACTCTTAGACTTTAACATTATAGAAGAAAGTGAAGAGTAATCTCACTTCTAAAAACTCCATTTATTTTTAATCGCACAAATTAGCCCCACTTGAAGGAAAGTATATTTGACTATACATAATATTTTCTAATTACATTTAACAAATGAAGAAGAATTATTTTTTAATAAATATTGAAAGATTTACAGAAATATGTTAGTATTGTTGTAAGTAAGAAAATTGAAAGGTTAGGTGGAAAGAGTGGAAAAGTATTATACTTTTGATGATGTATTGTTGTTACCAAGTTATAGCGAGGTTTTACCGAGAGATGTTTCAATTGAAACAAAACTTACAAAAAATATTAGTTTGAAGTCTCCGATTATGTCTGCAGCTATGGATACAGTAACAGAATCAGCTATGGCGATACAAATGGCTTTAAATGGTGGTATTGGCGTTGTACATAAAAATATGTCCATAGAGGAGCAAAGAGAACAAGTAGAAAGAGTTAAAAAGTATGAATTACTTGTAAACAAAGATCCATTTTATATAAATGAAGAAGACACTTTATATAACGCTGTTGATATGTTAGAAAGATATGATGTATCAAGCCTAATGGTTGTAGATGAAGAACATACTTTAAAAGGTATAATATCTAAAAAAGATTTAAAATTTATTGATGACTTTAATTGCAAAGTTAAAGATAAGATGACAAAGAACGTTGTAAAGGTTAATTCTTCTGTTTCATATGATGAGGCTGAAGAAATAATTTATAGCTCTAAGCTTACAAAAATTCCTGTTATTGATGAAGAAAATAAGTTAAAAGGGTTAGTTACACTTGATACTTTGAAAAAGTATAATAAATATGGTAACAAGGCTTTAGATAAAGAGGGCAGACTACTTGTAGCTGCTGCTGTTAGTGTAAATGAAAAAACTATGGATAGAGTTGATGCTCTTGTAAAAGGTGGAGCAGATGCAATTGTTATAGATAGTGCACATGGGTTTTCAAAATCTATTATTGAAGTAACAAAGTCTATCAAAGAAAAATATAATGTTGATATAATCGTAGGTAATGTTGTAAATGAGGAGAGTATTGAAGTTTTAGCTAAAGCAGGTGCTGATGCTATAAAAGTTGGTATAGGTAGTGGGTCTATTTGTACGACAAGAATAATTAGTGGTGTAGGTGCACCACAGTTTACAGCAATAGAGAAATGCGTAAAAGAAGCTAACAAGTATGGTGTTTCCATAATTGCTGACGGTGGTATAAGATATTCAGGAGATGTTGTAAAAGCTCTAGCCATTGGTGCAAGTGCAGTTATGCTAGGTTCGTTACTTGCAGGTCATGACGAATCGCCAGGCGAGTTGATTAATGTAAATGGTAAATTATATAAATCCTATGTAGGTATGGGCTCTATGGTTGCTATGGAGCGTGGTGGTGGAGATAGATATTTCCAATCTAAAGTTAAAAAATACGTTCCTGAAGGAATTGAAGCTGTAAAAGAGTATAAGGGGAGTACAGACGATACTTTATATCAATTATTAGGTGGTATAAGAACAGGTTGTGGTTACCTAGGTGCTGAAAACATAGATGCATTAGTGAAAAATGCTAGATTTATTGAAATTTCGGCTGCAGGTTCTAAGGAATCACACCCTCATACTATTAGTGTTGTAAAAGACGCACCGAATTACACAAGTAATTAAGGAGTTAATATGATAGAAAAATGTAAACAATGTGGTGATGATTTTGAAATTACTGAAGATGATATAAAATATTATAAAAGTAAAAATTATGATTTACCTAAAAGATGTAAAAAATGTAGAGAAGAAAACAGAAAAGATAAATCATCAAGTAACGGAAATAGCAACAGAAATAGCAACGGGACTACTGGAAGCAATAAAAAAGGTAGTAAAAAAACCATAGGTGGTACTGCCGTAGCTGTTTGTGTAGCTTTGTATCTAGTTTTTACCGGGCAAGATTTAGGCGTGTTAAATGGTGATAATAACATAAATAATGATAACCAAACAACAAACCAAAGTAGTAGTAATGAAAGTAGTCAAGATTTTGATTTAAGTGCTATTGCTGAAGAGGATTATTATTTTAGAAATGATGATACATGGGAATCTCATTTTGAAAAACATAAATCTGAATTTGAATATGCTAACGCAGATGAGTACTTAGAAGGGGCAAATAGGGTTATTGATGACCCTAATGCACTTAGAAAAACTGAAAAAGAAGACGGAGATTATTTGTTTTACCTAGAAGAAACAAATGAGTATGTTGTTTTATCAACAGATGGTTACATAAGAACTTATTTTGAGCCATCGGCAGGACTTGATTATTTCAATAGACAATAAATTAAAAAGAGTTGTTTAGAAATGCGAATTTTCTCTGTCTGTTTAAAAAAATAAACCTTTTTGTGTATTTTTTATACACGTAAAAGCTTTATTTTATCGGGCTTCATTGAAACTTTATTGTTTCTTTAAAACCCAAAGGGATTGTAAGAAATCTCACATTATGGGAGTTTTCTTACAGCCTCCTATTTTACATATATAAATGTTGCTGAATTGAAATAATGGCACATCGCAAAAGAAAAGCCAAATTTTCATACTTTAGACAAACGCAGGAAATGGCGATAATACACCATTTCCACAATTTTTGTCAAAAGTCGCAAAGCTGTTGTTTTGCCATTAAAATGGATTTTTCTATATTTTGCAATGAAGCCATATCGTTAAGTTAATAAAGATAGTAGGACACTAAGATTTACAGAAGAAAGTAATTCGTTTTTTTAAAACTATCTATTTTGATTTATAACCTTATTCATTTTTGAGTAATATGAAAAAAGTAATATAATAATGTAGCTAGTAAAAATTGAATACATATTTAACAAAAAACTTTTGGGAGGCACAAAATTATGTTAACAAATCCTGTTATTATTGGCGTCATTGTCATGGTTGCATTATGTTTAGCTAAATTTAATATTTTACTTGCTATTATGGTAGCTACAGTTGTAGTGGGTTTGATTGCTGGTATGCCTCTATTTAGTGCATCTGAAGAGTTAGTTGGTACAATTCCTACGTTTATCAACGGTATGAGCGGAAACTTAGAAACTGCTCTTAGTTATATTTTACTTGGGGCATTAGCTTTTGCTATTCAACAATCTGGTCTTGCATTAATTATTTCTAAAAAACTTGAGGCTGTTTTTGGTAAAGCTAAACTTGTTTTACTATTTGCTATTGCAGGTATTGCTTGTTTATCTCAAAACTTAATCCCGATTCATATCTCATTTATTCCAATTTTAATTCCAGCATTATTACCTTTGATGAACGAATTGAAAATTGATAGACGTGGCGTTGCGACTGCTTTAACTTTTGGTCTTCAAACACCATATATGGCTTTACCATTTGGTTTCGGTTTCATTTTCCATGGGATTATTGCGGGGGCAATGACAGATAATGGTGTTCCTTTTGATACAGGAGATGTATGGAAATCCATGATTATCCCAGCTTTGGGTATGGTTATTGGTTTATTGATTGCTGTACTTTATTCCTATAGAAAACCTAGAGAATATAAAACTATACAAATTGAAGGGCAAGATATTGATAATGTAGATACTACAATGACTAGGAAACACTGGGGGGCGGCTATTGGTGCCATTGCTGCATTTGCGATTCAATTAATCGCTATTAACTCATCTGCAGTTGATACTACAGGTGCTTTACCATTAGGGGCTCTAATTGGTTTATTAATAATGATAGCATTCGGTTCTATACCATACAAAGACATGGATGAAACTGTATTAGGTGGTATTAAAATGATGGGCTTCATTGCATTTGTTATGCTTGCTGCTTCTGGTTTCGGTTCTGTGCTAAGAGCAACAGGTGGTGTAGAAGAATTAGTTAATTCAATTAGTGGTATGAGTAAATTGACTGCTGCAATTGTAATGTTGATTATTGGTTTAATTATAACTACGGGTATCGGTACATCATTTGGTACGATTCCAATCGTTGCTATAATCTATGTTCCTCTTGGTGTCTCCGTAGGATTCTCTCCAGCTGCAATAGCTTTATTAATCGGTGTTGCTGGTGCGTTAGGTGATGCTGGTTCACCAGCATCAGATAGTACGCTTGGTCCAACGGCTGGTCTTAATGTAGATGGGCAACATGACCATATTACAGACACATGTATTCCAACTTTTATACACTTTAATATTCCGTTATTAATTGCTGGTGTAATCGGCTCAATGATATTGTAAAAATAAGAATGTTTATATTTTATAAAAGACAATGGCGACATTGCAAAATTTAGAAAAATCCATTTTCATAGAAAAACAACGTCTGCTTTTGACAAAAATTGCTTTTTCTTTTGCGATATACCATTATTTTAATTTTGCAACGTTTCCAATGTATTTCTTGTGCAAAAAAAATAACAAGTATATAATATTTTAACATATTTATACTTGCTATTTTTCTTAATTTAATAACATTGCCTTATTTTATTGTAACAAATTATCTACCTAGCCAACCACCGTCAACAGCAATGGTAAATCCATTTATGTAATCTGATGCACTTGAGGCTAAAAATACAGCAGTTCCACCTATATCTTCAGGAGTGCCCCAGCGTCCTGCTGGAATACGTCCTAAGATTTCGCTTGCACGTTGTTCATCATTTCTAAGAGCTTCTGTGTTGTCTGTAACCATATATCCTGGTGCAATAGCATTTGCATTAATATTATGTTTAGCCCATTCATTTGACATAAGCATAGTTAGAGTTTTAACTCCTCCTTTACTTGCGGTATATGAAGGAACACGAATTCCACCTTGATATGATAAAAGTGAAGCTATGTTAATTATCTTGCCACCATTACCTTGCAGGATAAACTGTTTAGCTACTTTTTGAGATAGAAAAAATAATGTCTTAAGATTTAAGTTCATAACATCATCCCAGTCTTTTTCGGTAAAGTCAACGGAATCGTTTCTTCTTATTGTACCTGCGTTGTTAACTAATATATCAATATGTCCAAATTCCTTAACAGTAGAATCTACAATTTCTTGAATTTTATCAGTTTTAGTTAAATCGGCTTGTATAAAAAGCACCTTTCTTCCTAGTTTAGTTATTTTTTCAACAGTTTCATCCATTTTTGTGGAGCCAACACAAACTATATCAGCACCGGCTTTTGCAAGTTCGAGTGCTACCCCTTGTCCGAGTCCGGTTCTTGCTCCAGTTACAATTGCCACTTTGTTGTTTAAATTAAACATAAATCCTCCTTATATTATGAAAGTTTCAAAAGAGCCGAAATAGTTCGATCTTGTGATTTATTGAGATGATATCTAAGTGCCTCTTTTGCAGTTTCTTTATCATTTTTTAAAATATTATTAAATATTTCTAAATGTTCATTTTTAGTATCTTCATAGCACCCCATAGATTTGTTAGTTGTGATAACTCTATGACGTTGTAGTTGGCTTTCCATTAATTTATCTAAAGAGTTAATATACTTGTTGTCATATAAACTTAAAATATAATCATGGAATTTGTCATCATGTACAGTAACATCTGTATCAACATTAAAGTGCATACATTCTTCTTTTAACTCGTTAATAAAATCTAAATTTATATTATCCCAAAATCTTTCGAATGCATCAAGTTCCAAAGTTACTCTTACTTGGAATATATCCACAATGCTTTTAAGAGTGATTTCCGTCACAACCACACCCTTTTTAGGTAATATCTGAAGTAATTCTTCTTGCTCGAGCTTGTTAAGTGCTTCTCTTATGGGGGTTCTTGACGCACCGATTTCTTCGATGAGAACTTTTTCATCAAGGAAGAAACCGGGAGGGTACTCACAAGTTACGATTTTGTTTTTTATATACTTATATGATTTTTCTTTTAAATTTTCTTTCAAAACAATAACCTTTCAAAATTATTTTATAAAATATATTGCATTTATCATGTATATATGATACACTATAATTGATAATTTTACAATAGCAAATGGAAAAATAGTAAAATGAATAATTTTGCATATTTATTATTTATTCAACTAAAGTTATTAGAAACTTATAATTTATTTTAAAATAAGTTGTTATAATATGGACGTAATTATACTTTAGCTAAAGATTTATATATTTTGTATATAAAAATAGCTAATATTAATTTTTGAATAAGAATATATACATCTTGTATACAAGATGATTTTTAGTAGAAAAGATGTAGTAAGATAATAATGTGATTTACAAAAGATTATAAATGGGAGGTATTTTTAAATGAAACTAGAAACTAGATATTCAACACACCCAACGGACTCTAAAAACTATGATACACAAAAACTTAGAGAGCATTACTTGGTTGAAAGTGTGTTTGTAGAAGATGTTGCAAACCTTGTATATTCGCACAATGACAGAATTATTGCTGGAGGTATAATGCCTGTAAAGAATAGCATTAAACTTGGTGCGGGGAAAGAACTTGGCGTTAACTTTTTCTTTGAAAGACGTGAAGCAGGTGTAATAAATTTAGGTGGCAAAGCTATCGTTACTCTTGATGGAAAAGAGTTTATCCTTGATAAAGAAGATGCTATATATATTAGTATGGGAACTGAGGAAGTTGAATTTAAATCTGAATCAAGTGAAAATCCTGCTAAATTGTATTTTAATAGTAGTCCTGCACACAAACCTTGCGAAACTAAGTTAATTACTTTAGCTGACGCTAGAAAAGTTGACTTAGGTGATGCAGAAAACCTAAATGTTAGAACAATAAACCAATACATTCACCCAGCCGTATGCGAGAGTTGTCAACTTGTTATGGGTATGACTAAACTTAGAAGTGGAAGCGTTTGGAATACTATGCCTTGTCATACTCATGAAAGACGTATGGAAGTATATTTTTACTTCGATATGGAAGAAGATACAAGAGTTATGCACTTTATGGGTGAACCATCAGAAACTAGACATTTAGTTGTTGCTAATGAACAAGCAGTTATATCTCCAAGTTGGTCAATCCATAGTGGTGTTGGAACAAGTAACTACACATTTATTTGGGGTATGTGTGGAGAAAATATAGAATTTGATGATATGGACCATGTAAAAATGAATGAAATGTTCTAAATTATAAAAAACAAGAGGTGACCTATGAAAAAAATAGAAACTTTGCAGAAACTTGTAAATGGTGGTGTAGTAGCTGTAATTAGAGGTGAAAACATTGAAGACGCATTAGCAAAATCAAAGGCGTGTTTAGCAGGTGGGATTTCAGCCATTGAAGTAACTTATACAGTTCCTGGTGCAACAGAAGCTATTAAAACTCTAAGAGAAACTTTTAAAGATGAAATGACAATTGGTGCGGGTACTGTTTTAGACAGTGAAACGGCAAGAATTGCAATTCTTGCAGGTGCAGATTTTATTGTAAGCCCTGCATTTGATTCACAAACAGCAATTTTATGCAATAGATATCATGTTCCATATACACCAGGTTGTATGACTACAACAGAAATGATTAAAGCCTTAGAGCATGGTGTAGATTTAATAAAATTATTCCCTGGTAGCAACTTTAAGCCTTCTTTTATAAAGGACATAAGAGGACCACTTCCAAATATTTCAATTATGCCAACAGGTGGCGTTAACCTTGAAAATGCTCATGAATGGATTGAAGCAGGGGCTGTTGCTGTTGGTGTTGGTGGTGGACTTACAAAAGGTAGTAGTGAGGAAATTATAGAACGTGCAAAGAAATATGTAGAAATAGTTAAGGGGGCAAAGAAATAATGAAAGTTGTAACTATGGGAGAAATAATGTTGCGTTTGTCTACTCCAGGACATAAAAGATTTCAACAGTCACAAAGTTTTGATGTTTGTTATGGTGGTGGCGAGGCAAACGTTGCTGTGTCACTTGCTAATTATGGTCTAGAGCCACATTTTGTTAGTAAATTACCTAATAACCCAATTGGACAATCGGCAGTAAATGCACTTAGACAATTTGGGGTGAACACAGACTATATTGCTCGTGGTGGTGATAGAGTAGGTATATATTTCCTTGAAACAGGTGCATCTATGCGTGCCTCAACTGTTGTATATGATAGAGCAAACTCGGCTATTGCAACAGCTAAATCTGAAGATTTCGATTTTGACGAGATTTTTAAAGATGCAAAGTGGTTCCATTTTACAGGTATAACACCTGCACTTAGTGAAGAAGGTGCTAAGCTTACTAAAGAAGCTTTAATTTCAGCTAAAAAACATGGTGTAACTGTGTCTGTTGATTTAAATTACCGTAAAAAACTATGGACACCAGAAGAAGCTCAAAGTGTAATGCGTGACCTTATGCAATATGTTGATGTTTGTATTGGTAACGAAGAAGATGCAGAAAAAGTTTTAGGCTTTAAACCAGGTGAAACTGATGTACATTCAGGTAAGTTAGAGCTTGATGGCTATAAAAAGATTTTTAAAGAAATGAAAGAAACTTTTGACTTTAAATATGTAGTAACTTCTTTGCGTGAATCCCATTCAGCATCTGATAATGGTTGGAGTGCTTTAATTTATGATGGCGAAAACTTTCACCACTCTAAAAAGTATGAAGTAAGAATTGTTGACCGTGTTGGTGGGGGAGATTCTTTTGCAGGTGGCTTGATTTATGGACTTGTTTCAGGTAAATCAGCATCTGATGCACTTGAATTTGCTGTTGCAGCATCTGCTTTAAAGCATACGATACCAGGTGATTTCAATCACGTTGGTGTTAAAGAAGTTGAAGCTTTAGTTGGAGGAGATGGCTCAGGTCGTGTTCAAAGATAATCATTTAAATAGCTTTTTTGGAATTGGCAACGCCTAAAGTTAAAAGAACGGCACATTGCAAAAGAAAATTAAATGGTTTTATATTTTGCAATGAAGCCAATATTCCTTAAAATAAAATCACACAAAAAAATTGGCATAGTTGCAAAAAGCAGTATGTCAATTTTTTTGTGGAAATTTCAGAACAGGAAACGAATAAAATGGCGATAATATAACCTTTCCACTATTTTTGTCAAAAGCAACTGTTGTCTTGCAATGAAAATGGATTTTTCTATGTTTTGTAAGGTTACCAACTAAAAAGGACTATAAAATTCAACATACGAATTTTATAGTCCTTTGAAATTTATAAAAAGTATAGGGTTATGTATTTATTAACCGAAATATCTATCTAATAAACCTTTAAATGCACAACCGTGACGAGCTTCGTCTTTAGCCATTTCATGAACTGTGTCATGGATAGCGTCAAGGTTTTGTTGCTTAGCACGAGTTGCAATATCTTTTTTAGATTCACAAGCACCGTTTTCAGCCATAACTCTAAGCTCAAGGTTTTTCTTAGTTGATGGTGTTACAACTTCGCCTAAAAGTTCAGCGAATTTTGCAGCATGCTCTGCTTCTTCCCAAGCGATACGCTTGTAAGCTTCTGCAACTTCTGGATAACCTTCTCTATCAGCTTGACGGCTCATAGCAAGATACATACCAACTTCTGTACACTCACCCATAAAGTGATCTTTTAAATCTTGAACGATTTGTGGATCAACGCCTTCAGCTACACCAATATGATGCTCATCAGCCCAAGAAAGTGAGTCTGTAGAAGCTTCATTGAACTTTGATGCTGGAACTCCACATTGTGGACATTTTTCTGGAGCGTGATCTCCCTCGTGAACATAACCGCAAACACTACATACAAATTTTTTCATAAAATTGTTCCTCCTTAAGAATTTAATATACCATTATTATTTAAACACTTTTTAGCCAAAATATATCGTAAAACTCAGTGTTTTTATATATTTGTTATTGATAATATTTATCAACAACTTAATTATAGCACTTTATGTCAGATAAGTCAATAGATAAATATTTGAAATTATTATGAAAAAAGTGTATAATGAATGTGAGGAAAATGGTACAATTTTGGTACATTGATTTTGAAGGAGAAAATATGAATAAAATATTAATAATAGACGGAAACAGTATATTAAACAGAGGGTTTTATGCAATACCTACTCTTACGAATAGTGAGGGTGAATATACAAATGGTGTGTATGGTTTTTTATCAATAATGTTTAAGTTTATAGAGGAAGTAAATCCTACACATATAGCTGTTGCTTTCGATATGGCAAAGCCTACTTTTAGACATGAAATGTTTGAAGATTATAAAGGAACTAGAAAATCGCCACCTAAGGAGCTTATCCCACAATTTAAGTTAATTCGAGATGTTTTAACTAAAATGGATATCAAAACTTTTGAACTTGCAGGGTATGAAGCTGATGATATTCTAGGTACAATCTCAAAGGATTTAGAAGGCGAAAATGATGTTGTTGTTCTAAGTGGTGATAAAGATACTTTACAACTTGCAAGTAATAAAACTACGATTATGATACCTAAAACTTCGAAAAAAGGTACAACAACAGAAGTTTATGATTTTGATAAGGTTGTTGAGTTATATGGAGTAACACCAAGTGAGTTTATAGATGTAAAAGCACTTATGGGAGATAGTTCTGATAATATTCCAGGGGTTACGGGAATTGGTGAAAAAGGTGCATTAAAAATTATTGCAGAATATAAATCTATTGAAAATGCAATAGAAAACAGTGAGGATATTACGCCTAAAAGAGCAAGAGAAAATTTGATACTAGAAAAGGATAAAGCTATCTTGTCAAAAACACTTGCAACTATAAATCGTGAAGTACCTTTGAAATATGCGATTGAAGAATTACTTATAAAGGATTTTTACAATGAAAACGCTATTTTGGAATTTAAAAGATTAGGGTTTAAAAGCTTTTTGTCAAAAGCTCCAATTGTTGAAAAAGATTTAGAATTTAAAGAAATATCTATTGAAGATTTAAAAAATGTTGGGGATTTAGATGAAATTTATATTTATAATTTCATAGATAAGGAAAGTGGAAAGAATTACACTTCACTATACTTTAATGGTTGTGTTAACCTTGTGTATTCAGAAAACTTTATAGATGCTGTAAAAGCTTTAGGAAATATTTTAGAAAATGAAAAAATTTTAAAAGTTTTTTTTGACTATAAAGAATTTTACACTTTGATGTTGAATAATGATATGGGAATTAATATTAAAAATTATTTTGATAATAGTATTGCTCTTTATGTTGTAAATCCTATTTTGAAAAACTATTCAATAGAAGAAACAGCATGGGTTTTACTTGATAAAAAACTTACAACTGATGAGGAGCTACTTGGAAAAGGTAGAAAGAAGAAGACTTATGATGAGGTTGAAACCTCTGACTTAGATAAATTTTTTGCTAGTAGAGGAGATGCCAACTTTAGAGCCTATAACGTTTTATTAAAGGAACTAAAAGAAAAAGATTTAGAGGATTTGTATTATAATGTGGAACTTCCTCTTGCTACTGTTCTTGGAAAAATGGAAAACTATGGCGTTAAAGTTGATGTCGAACAAATTGAAAATTTTGGTAAGGACTTAGAAGTTGAAATTGATAATTTAACACAAATTATACATGAACTTGCAGGAGAGGAATTTAACATAAATAGTCCAAGTCAATTAGGCGTTATACTTTTTGAAAAGTTAGGGCTTAAAGGCTCGAAGAAAACAAAAACGGGCTATTCTACAAGTATAACAGTTCTTGAAAAAATTAAGGCATATCACCCAATTGTTGAAAATGTTATTAAATATAGAGGGCTTGTGAAATTAAAAGGTACTTATGTTGATGGACTTTTAGATTGTGTAAAAGATGATAGTAAAATACATTCTGAGTTCCAACAAAAAGTTACTTCAACAGGGCGTATATCTTCAATAAATCCTAATATGCAAAATTTACCTATAAGAAGCGAACAAGGTAGAAGTTTAAGAAAAGGTTTTGTACCACAAAATGATGATTATATATTTGTAACAGGTGATTATAGTCAAATAGAACTTAGAATACTTGCACATTTATCTGATGATAAAATGTTGATAGATGCTTATAATAATGATATAGATATACATACTTTAACGGCTTCCCAAGTTTTTCACTGTAATGTAGAGGAGGTTACAAGTAGACAAAGAAGTAATGCAAAATCTGTTAACTTTGGTATTGTTTATGGTATATCTGCTTTTGGTCTTGCAGAAGATATAAAAGTTAGCAATTATGAGGCAGCCAAGTATATAGATAAGTATTTTGAAACTTATAGTGGAGTAAAGACCTATCTTGACGAAATAGTTTCAAGTGCCGAAGAAAAAGGTTATTCCACTACTATATTAAATAGAATTAGACCTATTCCAGAACTTAAATCAAGTAATGGATTACAAAGAAGTTTTGGCAAAAGGATTGCTATGAACACGCCTATACAAGGAAGTGCAGCAGATATTATAAAAATTGCTATGGTAAGTGTTGATAAACGACTTGAAAGAGAAAAAATGAAATCAAGATTAATATTACAAATACATGATGAGCTACTTATTGAAACCTATAAAGATGAAAAAGATATAGTTGCTAAAATCTTACAAGAAGAAATGGTGAAAGCTATAACTTTAAAAGTACCTTTAGAAGTTCATTTAAGTACGGGCGATAATATGTATGAACTAAAGTAGGAGAATATATGGTTTTTGGTATAACGGGAAATTCTGGAAGTGGAAAAAGCACTTTAGTAAATGGATTTAAGAGTGACTACAATATATATATTATTGACGCTGATAAAATAGGTCATAGTGTTCTTTTAATGGATAAATGTAAGGAAGAAGTTCTTTCGAATTTTGGTAATGAAGTACTAGAAAACGGAGAAATTTCTCGAAAGAAATTAGGTGAAGTAGTTTTTTCTGATAAAGTTAAACTTAATCTGTTAACCAAAATAACCCATAAATACATTATTAGTGAAATTAAGGCTTTACTATTTAAAAATAAGGAAAAGTATGATATAATTTTTCTTGATGCAGCTTTACTTATAGAAAGTCGTTTGTATGATTTATGTGATGTTAATATACTGATTAAAGCTTCTTTAGAAAGTAAAAAAAATCGTATTATGTTAAGGGATAGTTTGAGTGAGGTAGAGGCTGTTAAACGACTTGAGAAGCAAACAGATGAAGTTTACTTAGGTAGTTTTTGTGATGTGGTTATAGAAAATAATGATATTTCAGAAAGTCAAAGAGTGTTTAATCAAAGTGTTATTGAAAAGGTGAAAAATGAAAATCATTAAGTTTATTATTTTTATTCTATTTATATATATATGCTATCAAGTTTCAAAAACGTATATACCTCCTGATGATGTTGTAGAAAAAGCACATGAATATAGCGAGAAATATGGTGTTGATGAGGCTTTAGTTCTTGCTATTATCAATACTGAAAGTAAGTTTGACCAATATGCCGTTTCTAGTGCGGGTGCAAGGGGTTATATGCAACTTATGGAAACTACATCAGATTGGGGAGCTAAAATTATAGGTCTTGAAGATTATTCCTATGATAATATTTTTGATATTGATGTGAATATTGAGCTTGGTTGTTGGTATATTAGTAATTTAATAGAGCAGTTTGATGATTTAGATACAGCTATTGCGGCTTATAATGCAGGTAGTGGGAATGTTTCTAAATGGCTTATTGAACAGAATTCAGATGTTATAATAGCTGATGAAATACCCTTTGGTGAAACAAAGGGCTACTTGAAAAAAGTTAAATTAAAAACAAAAATATACGATGTTTATTTAAAGATAATAGGTGACTAAAAAATAATGATAAGAAAAATTGTAAAAATTAGCGTAATAATGATGGTTATAGGCGTGTTAAGTAGTTGTAATTCAAATATTGCAATTGAATCTATACCATCAAATGATTTAGAAGATAAAGAAATAGTAACGGAAGTAATTGAAATGGAAGAAATGTCTATGTCTATCCGCCCTGTAACATCCTTAAATCCACTACTTGAATATGATGTAGATGTAGTTGAAAAACTGAATTTAGTTTATGATAAGCTGTTTTATTTTGATGAAAACATGAAATGGGCTTCTGATATTGTGGCCGATTATACTCTTGATATGACTACAAGACAACTGGTTATAGGTCTTAAAGAAGATGTATATTTTGGAAATGGTGAGCTTATGACAGCCGTAGACGTTGCAAACTCCATTGGAATTTTAATAAATGCTGATGAAAATGTATATTATAAGGATAAAGTTCGAAATATAAGTAGCTATAATGTAAGAAACATGGATGGTATACAAAAAATAGTATTAACTTTTGCATCTAATACTCCTCTTTATGAAATAGACTTAAGCTTTCCTATCGTTTCATCAAAGACTTATGAAGGTACAAGTTACTCTATGCCCTATGGTAGTGGGAATTATTTATTAGATGTTAATGATAAATATTTAGAATTTTCTTTTACTGATAATCCATATGATGACGGTACACCTAACATTAAAAAAATTAACTTTACCGTTATAGATAATGAGGTTACAGAAATATATTCCTTTGAAAACGGTATAATAAATAGTGCTTTAACTAGCCCTAATGAATGGCTTAAATATAAGAAAAATTATGAATCGCAAGTGTTTGCGTATGACAGAAATGAATTAGAGTTTATAGGATTTAACTATAATAATGTACTTTTACAAGATATAAATATGCGACAAGCTATATCTAGAGCTATTTCCTATGAGGATATTTTAGAAGATGTATATGTAAATTATGGAGAACTTACAAATACGGGGGTTAATCCAAATAGTTGGCTTTACAATGATGATATAGAACCGATTACAAAAAGTGTATCTACGGCTAAAAAATTACTTGATGATAATGGATATATTTTAAATAGTGTTACAAATACAAGAATTAAAACTATTGATGGTAAAACCTATAATGCGAATTTTAATATTTTAGTAAACAGTGACAATGAAGAGAGGGTGCATTTAGCTAATATATTACAATCAAGTCTTGAAAGTATAGGGATACAAACAAATATTGTATCACTTGGATATGAAGAATATATTTTGGCTTTAAACAATAAAGAATTTGATTTATTTATAGGTGGTATGGTAGTTGATTCAAGTCAACTTTTTATGAAAGTGTTTACAGGTAACAATCCTTTTTCTTATGGAAGTGAAAGTTTAAACACTTTAATTGAAGAAATATCAGTTGTTACAACAAATGACGAGTTTGAGAGTAAACATAGGGAAATTCAAAGTCTTTTAAGTAGCGCAACTACTTTTATACCGTTACTTTATAAGTACGATGTGTTTATTGTAGATGGTGAAGTTGATAATGCAAAAGTATTTTATGATAATTTATTTTATAATGTAGATGAATGGGCATATAGTAAGGAGCATATTTATGAAAAATAATTTATATGATATAGATTTTTTAACCAAAGAAGAAGTATATATAGCTCCAAACCGTAATATGCGTCCTTTTAACTATAAAAATCCTAAAAATAGTGATATTGCAAAGGAATCTTTAAGTAATTGCCCCTTTTGTGATAAAGATAAAATAGGTGATTTAGTTATAGAAAATGGTACTGTTAGAATAATAGAGAACAAATATCCTGCAATACCAAAAGGATATGGGGAACAGTTTGTTATGGTTACAGATTATGACCATTATTTAAAGCTTGAAGATAGAGAGTGGGAGTATACTTATAATGCTTTGTTAACTTTGAGAGATTTCTATAATAGTATAAAAGATAGATTTACCCATGTTCAAATTTTTAAAAATGAAGGGAATTTATCAGGTGCAACATTATATCATTGCCATTGGCAAGTAACGGCACTAAAGAGAAATTCACCTAAAAATATGACTATTTATAACAGTATGAAAGAATATAAAGAAGAATATGGTTTTGATTATTTTAATGAAAACAATAAAGATTTATACGTTGTTGATGACAGTGGTAGTACAGTTCTTTTTGCTCCATGTGCCTCAAAGGCTAATTTAATGTGTAGAATATATAGTAAACGTAAAGTTAACTCCTATGGTGATTTGACTGTGGCAGAGCTTGAGTCATTTGCTAAGAAAATTAGAAAACTGATTTTAGCATATAAAGATATTTATAAAGATTTTTCCTATAATATTTTGTTTAATGACTTTAATAATTTAGATGAAGGCTATTTCTACATAGAAATAATGCCAAGAATAGGGAAGTTTGGAGGTTTTGAACTTTCCACCAATGCATATTTTACTGTTGGTTATGGAGAAAAAACCCAAAGCGTATTAAGTGAGTATTTTGTATAAATTTTAGGAAATCATAAAGTTGATTTTTATGATTATATAAGGTATAATGGAAGTATTATAAAATATTTTACAATAGAAGTATATGAAAGAGGTGTGCGTATGGCTCCTGCAAATTGTGCTAGATGCAAAAGATTGTTTAATAGAATACATTCGCCTATTTGCGATAGTTGTTTAAAAGAAGAAGAAAAAATGTATGATATTGTATATGAATTTTTAGTGGATAACCCTAATAAAACTATACAAGAAATTGCCGATGAAACAAATGTTCCAGAAAAAATAATTATAAAATTTGTTAGGGACGGTCGTTTTTTAGGTAGTGTGGATTTTGAGGCTATAAAAATACCTTGTGCAAAATGTGGTATAGATATTTTAACAGGTATGTATTGTGAAGATTGCCAAATGGAAATGAAAAGTAATTTAAAAGGTGCAATGACATCAAAAAATACGAAAAAGAAAAAAGCTACAATAATGAGCGATAAAGTGAAAAGATAAAAGGCTTAATTGTAAATTTAAAAGGCTACATAAAGGTTTTAAATACCCTTGTAGCCATTTTCTATGATATTGGAGATTAGTATGAAAGATTTTTATAATTTATTTGTAATATATATAACAAAAATGGTTATTTTTGTAATGACCGACCTTTTACATAGAGGTTCAAGCTTTCCTGGTATGTTTGCGAGAAAGTTAAATAGTGATTTGTTAGCCTATGTGTCAAAGGGATATAAAGTTGTGTTGATAACAGGGACAAATGGCAAAACAACAACAACTTCCCTTATTGTTAAGGCGTTAAAGGACAGTGGACAAAAAGTTATAACAAACAGTTCAGGAGCGAATATGTATAATGGAATACTTACAACTTTTATAAAACATTATAAAAGTGATGAAGATAAAGGGTATGCCATTATAGAAATCGATGAAGCAAACTTGAAACTTGTTACACCTGTTATAGAGCCTGTTGCTGTCTGTATTACAAATATATTTAGAGATCAGTTAGATAGATATGGTGAAGTGTATACAACTATGGAACTCATTTTAGAGGGGATAACAAGTGAAAATACTAAACTTATTTTAAATGGTGATGAGCCACTTTTTCATTTTCTTAAAAATAAAAATGAGAAAATTTTCTTTGGGTTTAATGCTAAGTTAGATAATAAGATTGAAACAAATACAGAAGGTTGTTATTGTAGAGATTGTAATGAACAATATAGTTATAAGTCGGTTACATATAATCATTTAGGTGATTATTTTTGTGAAAATTGTGGATATTCAAGACCTGATTTGACATATAGTGTTGATGAGATTTTAAGTCAAAGTGCAAATAGTTGTGAAGTAGTTATTGACGAAATTAAAACGGAACTTTCAATTGGTGGGTTGTATAATATATATAACGCTTTATGTGCTTATACTGTATGTAAAGAGCTAGGACTTGAAAGCTTTGATATTTTGGAAAGCTTAAAGTCGCAAAAAAGTGCTTTTGGTAGACAGGAAGTAATAAAATTTAATAATAAAGAACTTGTCATGTTACTTGTGAAAAACCCAGTTGGGTATAATGAAGCTATAAATAGTATTTTGCTTGAAGATGTTGATAGCTCAATAGCTTTTGTACTAAACGATAATTATGCTGACGGCTGTGATGTATCGTGGATTTGGGATGTAAACTTTGAAAAGATAGACACAAGTAAGTATAATAAATTGTATTTTGCAGGTATAAGAAGGTATGACATGGCAATACGTTTACAAGTTACCGGTGTAAATCGTGAAGATATTTTAGTTGTGAATACTTTAGAAAATTTACTTGAAGTTCTTGATAAAGAGAATTGTGAAAAGGTGTATGTTTTTACTACATATACAGCTATGCTTGAACTAAGAAAATTATTACACAAGGGTAAACATGTAAACAAATTGTATAGCTAAAAGGAGAACTATGGAAAACTATGAGTTAAACCTATGTCATTTATATCCAGATTTATTAAATGTATATGGTGATTATGGAAATATTTTGATTTTAAAATATCGTTGTGAGCAACGTGGAATTAAAACTAATTTAGTTAATGTGGGTATTAATGATAATTTTGATTATAAAAATATGGATATTACTTTAATTGGTGGTGGACAAGATTTTGAAGAAAATATTGTTTCGAGTGATTTGTTTCAAAAGAAAAAAGATATAAAAAACTATGTTGAAGATATGGGCGTTCTTATAGGAATTTGTGGAGGTTACCAACTACTTGGTGATTACTATGTTACATCAACGGGGGATAAAGTTGTTGGACTTAAGCTTATACCTGTATATACTGAAAAAGGGGACAAACGTATAATTAACGATATAATTATAGAGGATTTGGTTACAAAAGAAAAATATGTTGGATTTGAAAATCATGGTGGGCGAACTTTTTTAAAGGAAGGTTGTAAGCCATTAGGTAAAGTTTTATATGGTACTGGAAATAACGGGGAAGATGGTTATGAGGGGTGTGTTTATAAAAATACCTTAGGTACTTATTTACATGGGTCACTTTTAGCTAAAAATGAGAAGCTTTGTGATAATCTTATTAAAAGAGCTGTTAAGAGAAAGTATAAAGTAGATATAGAACTTGAGGAGCTTGATTCAAATCTTGAGAAAATGGCAAGAAAAGTCATTTTAGATAGATGTAAAGTTAAAAATGAAGAATAAAACTCTGCATTTTTTCAAAAAAAGAAAAAATGAGCTATATAGAGCATAAGGCGATATTGCAAAATATAGAAAAATCCATTTTCATAGCAAAACAATATATGCTTTTGACAAAAATGTGTAAATGGCATATGGTCACCATTTCCTGTGTTTATCGAAAGTATGAGAATTTTGTTTTTCTTTTGTAATGTGTCAGCAATTCAATTTTGCAACGTTTCCTAATAAAAAAAATAAGGGGCTGTATAGAACTCTCAAATTTACGAGTTTCTATATAGCTCCTTAAAAAATTCAAAGTTACATTCTTTCAATCTCAGATAAGGTTACTCCACTTTCAGATGCCCAAGTATCGAACTTGTCCAACGCTGCGTTGAAAGTATCTTTAGAAAGTTGAGGCAAGTCATCGCCCCATGCACCTGCTGCTTGTTCAAAACCTTTTACAACAGCATTTCTAAGTTCTTCTATTTTACTAGGGTCACCACCGGAAATAGCTTTTGCAAAACTAAGTAAACGTTCTGAAGTTTTCTCAACACCATAATATCCGTCTTCGGCGACATCATTTTTAGCCGACGATATTGTTGCGGCATCTACTTTAATAGAACCATTTGCAATACCCTCACGAAGTGCAGAATAGTCAATTGATTCAACATTAAGCTCAGATAAAGCACTGCTTTCTCCTTGCTTTTTGAATAAAGTATTAACTAAAGTTAAAAATTGTTGAGTTTTTTGATCATGTTCATTATATAACTGATTGAGTTTTTTCTCATCCACAGTATAAGTTTTTGAACTTGATGAAGTAGTACCAGTAGTTTCACTGCTCTTTGTTTCCAATACAACTGCTGGTGAAGTTTCTTTTGTTTCCTTTGTAGCTTCAGTAGTCGAAGCCCTTGTGGACTTTGCTTTTGCTTTTGACTTGTTGTCATTAGCATAAGTTTGAGTCCTATTATAACCAGTTATTCTGCTTTGTATATCCATATAACATAACCTCCTTTTAAAAATAACTGACATAGTATATATTTATATCGGCACATTTTAAAATTTATCTAAGTGAAAGAGAAGAAATATATTCTAATATTTTTTGTCGTCCACTTTCATTCCCTCTAAAATGGCTAGTTGTTGTTACATAGTCTTGTAGTTCGAGGATTTTTTCATCTTTTTTTGTTTCGTGATAAACTTGTGCTAACAATATATAGGTATCTGAGCTGATACTTCCAATTCTAATACATTCGATTAAAAATTGCTCAGCTGTGGAGTAATCTTTTAAATCAATATATATTTTGGAAATTTCTCTTAAAGATTTAGTATACTTAGCACAGTTTTGCTCATATAAAGCAAAAACTTCCAAACTCTTTGCCCCAAATTGCTTTTTGATTTCTAGGTTTGACAGAAGTTCGTTACCTTTTATCATTTTCATATTGCCATATTTCAACACATTATGTTGTGCTTCTTTAATTAAAAATTTTTCCACAGCATTATATTTTGTATCAAGAACACGGTCTTCTAATATAGGCAAGGATTCTAAATGTGCCTCGACAAAATATGAATCATCAATATCTTTGTTACGAGCGAAATTTGCCTCACGTTCTTCGTCTATTAATTTTTTTATATTATCATTTACGTTTTTAAGATTTTTGTTAGATTTTATGCTTATATAAGCCACTAGAATAAAAAGAACAGCAAGTGTACTTAATATAGCAAAAAGATAATTATCTGTTGATGTAACCATATATGTTGACCTCCTTATCTTATATTTATATTATAAGCTAAAAAAAAGGTTTTGTCTATAATTTAGTAAAATCTTCTATAAAAAAGTGACAAAATAGGTAATATTTAACAACTATATACTATTATTATTTTTTGATACTGCTTAAATTTGATTTAATGAACAGTTAAAATGGCGACCTTGTAAAATATTGAAAAATACGTTTCCATAACAAAACGACGGTTTTGTGACTTTTGACAAAAATTGTGCAAATTGCATATGGATGACGTTTTAGGTGTTTATCAAAAGTATGAAAATTTGATTTTCGTTTGCAATGTGCCATTATTTTAATTTTATGGTGTTCCGAAAAATAATAGTTGTTTTCAAAAACTTTATTTTATGGTATTATATACATAGGCGACTATGCAAAATATAGAAAAATCCATTTTCATAACTAACAACCTTTTTGTCAAAAGTATGAAAATTTGATTTTCTTTATATAGTGTTCCGTTTTTTAATTATGCAGTGTTGCTATAAGTAAAATTATTTTTGAAAGAATGGATAATAATGAGTTTAGTAAGTAACTTTAATGAAAGTCAAATAAAAGCGATATTACATAAAGAAGGTGCAATGGTTGTTGTTGCAGGGCCAGGGTCCGGAAAAACAACAGTCATAACAAATAGAGTTGTAAAGTTGATTGATGATGGAATTGATGAAAGTAGAATTTTAGTTATAAGTTTCACTAAAAGTTCTGCACAAGATATGAAAAATAGGTTTTTATATTTAGTTGAAAAAGCTCATACAGATGTTACCTTTGCAACATTCCACAGACTTTTTTATATGGTATTACGTTCAAATCCAAAGTATAAAAATGCTGAGTTGTTAAATGAGATAGAAAAGGAAAAATCTATAAGAGAGATTTGTGTAAATAACAAGATTTATTTTGAAAAAGATACTTTATCAGAGTTTTTGAAAGAATATACATTGTTAAAATCTAAATGTTATAAAGAAAATGAGAAAGTTGAATACTTTTTTTCTAAAAATGAATTTTACAAAATATATTGTTTTTATGAAAGTTTTAAAAAGGAAAATGGATATATAGACTTTGATGATATGATTTCACTTGCCTATTATGAGTTGTTAGAAAATAAAGAGTTTCGTAAGTTATGGCAAAGTAAGTATGATTACGTTTTGATTGATGAGTTTCAAGATATAAATGAAGTTCAGTATAAGAGTGTAAGACTTATTTTAAACCATGATAATTTTTTTATAGTAGGCGATGATGACCAAAGCATATATGGATTTAGAGGCTCTAACCCCAGTTTTTTGCTTGATTTTAAGTCCGACTATCCAAAAGCTAAAAGCATAGCTCTAAGTACAAATTATCGTTCAACGAATAATATTATCAATTTCACTAATAAGGTAATTAAAGAAAATGAAAATAGATTAGATAAAGATATAGTAGGTGTTCGTGATGGAGATGTTGGATTATCCCTTTTGTCATCTGAAACTGTATTTGATGAAAGTAGATTTATAGCAAAAAAAATCCTAAAATTACATGAAAAGGGTGTTTCATATGAGGAGATTGCTGTTTTGTTTAGAATAAATATGCAAGCTAGTGTTTTAGTTGAAACTTTTTTAGAATTTAACATTCCCTTTATTGTAAAAGATGGATTTTATAATATACATAAACATTTTATTTTCAGAGATTTTATAGCATATATTAATTTAGCTAATGATCCAAATAATAAAGAACAAGCTAGACTTATAGTAAATAGACCCAATAGATTTATCTCTAAAATTTTAGTTGAGCAAATGTGTAAGGCAGATGGTAGTTTTGTTGAAAATATTATTAAACTATCAGGGCTTCCGGAATGGAGATTAAAGAGGATTTTTGAGTTTAAAGCTCATCTTGTTAATATAAAAAATAAAGCTCCTTATGATGCTTTTAAATATTTTTTAAATGTGATTGGTTATGATGAGTTTCTTGTAGAATATGCTGAAAACAGAAAGGTTAATTTAAAAGAGTACTATAAGATAATAGACGAGTTAAAAGAAGAAATGAAACGTCATACTACTTTTGAAGACTACTTTAAGCATATTGAAGAAGTGGAAACCTATTTACAAGAAAATAAAGAAAACTTAACAGGTGTTACCCTTGCAACTTTACACAGTGCAAAGGGGCTTGAGTTTGATAGTGTATTTTTAATTAGTGCAGTCGAGGGGTTAATACCCTATGAAAGAGATAGTCATAAATATGATCTTGAAGAAGAAAGACGTTTGTTTTATGTAGGCTTAACTAGAGCTAAAAATAAACTATTTGTATCTATAATTAAAGAAAAAAATGATGAAAAGGCAGAAATGTCACGATTTATGAAAAATATAATTAAAGTTAAGAAAGGGTAAGTTGTAAAGAAGAAATGAAAAAAGAAATGAAAAAAGAAATGAATAATCAAAAGCCTAAAAAGAGAGTTGATAAAAAAGCTAGAATGAGAAGATTTGTGGCACTTATGCTTGTAGCTATGATGAGTTTATCTGTTTTGTCTGCAGCTATTGTTATATTTATATAAAATATATTTATTGGAGGGGTAATATTGTCTTTAAATAACATTGATGATATTTTTAGTGAACAGCCACTTAAAAATAAAAATGATGATGATACCTCAGGTATAGACGAGGAAGCTATTAGGAGTCTTAAAAAGGGGTTTGTTAAAAAAGAATATGACAAGGTGCTTGATAGTAAAAGGTTCAGTATAAGAAAGGTATTTAGAAATGTAAAGAACTTCTTTGCAAATCTTGATATTAAATATTATATTAGGGCTTTAAAAGTATGTGTTATTATATCTCTTTTTATTGTAACTTTTTTATTAGTTAGAACGGCTATAAGTCGTTATAGAGCTACTGATGCCCTTGAGATTGATATTTCTCAATCGGGGTCTGTTACAAATAATTCTAACTTTATTTACACAAATTATGAATTTTATATGGACGGTGTAACAAATAATTTACTTAAAATTCAAATCGATACTTTGAATACTAAATTCTATTTTGAGAATGAAATTGATTATGAAAACTTTACACCGGTTTTAATAGATGAAACAGGTAAGAAATACCTTACAGATACAACATATGTTAAAGAAGATTTTGTTGAACAAGAAGTTATTGCATTTGAGGGCTTAGATAAAGGAATTATCAACTTTAGATTGGTTTTTATGTATAATAAAGTTAGTACAGAGGACTCGGACGAAAATATTTATTTTAATTTCAAAGTTGATAAACCGATAATGAGAACTTATGTAAAGTATCACGTTGAACCTTTTAATCTCGCAAATGATAAGAAAAAATTTGATATGATTGTACACAATGCTACCTTTTCTTCATCGAGGTCTGATGTCATGTTTGAGATTACATATTCTGGTGACGATATAGGTTATGATTTATCTGCTGAAAACGTGGCTGAAAATCTCTATCTAAAAGAAGGAAATGTTAAAATACCTTTTGTTAGCGAAGGTTCAAAGGTGGATATTATTGAAACTGGAGAGCATGATGATACTAAAGATAAAATGATACTTGGTAAACTTTCGTTTGGTGTGTTAAATAATTTAAATTCTAAAGTTGAAATAGGTTTTACGAATTTTTATAGAGTATTTTATCCTGATTATGAGCTAAATACGAAAAATCTACTACTTAGAGAGCTTACAAGTGCTGAAACCTTAGAACTCGATGAATATAGTGTGTATTTTGAGGGAATGAGAAAGTATAATGATTTACTTGTACTTGTTGCACATGGAGAAGATAATACAAAAGTTGATATGGGTAATGATGAAAACAATGTAGAGATAATTGTTGATACAACCTTAAAACTAACTTTAAGTGATGGTAGCGTTGTGGAAATTCAAGGAGAACCGAAACACACAATAATAGGTACAGACATTTTATTTCAACATCAAGAGATACCTAACTTAAATAGCGATAGAATGGAACTTATTGTAAATAAAATAGATATTATTGAAGAAGGTAGTGCTGTAAGTTTAAACTTAAGAGAAGATGGAAATCAGCCTCCACAAGATATTATTGAATATACGGATTTTGTTGAAGAAACTTTACTAAATAGACTAAAATATAAATCTAACGAATTGATTTACTCAAAAATTACTGGGTTTAGCGATGAGGTTTTAGAAGATCAAACTTTAAGGGAACTTTATCAGCCTGAAGACTTGTCAAATAGAGCTAACTTTGGTGTTATAGTAGATTCATATGCCTTTGATTCGGAAGGTCATTTTGTTTGTGTTGCCTATGAGGAGTGGACTGGTAAAATTAGAAATAAGAACTATTTTGAAAGAAATAAACATTATATAACTGTTGAAAAAACAAGTAAAGGTCTTGAAATAGTCGAAGATGAAATTATAGAAGAATAGGTGAATATGTTAAAAATTACAAATATTAAAGTGCCACTTGGAAGTGAGTTTTATGCAATTGAAAATAAAGTTTCCAAAACTCTTGGCGTTACAAAGGGTGAAATAGAAAAAATAACTATTTTAAAAAAATCTCAAGATAAAAGACAAAAAGGTAACCCTTTAAATGTTTATTCGCTTATTGTAACACTTAAGTCAGAAAATGAAGAAATGTTTTGTAACAATAAAAATGTTTCGATTTATAAGCCGAAATTGTATCAGCCAATGCTATCTAAAGTTAAAGGGGAAAAGGTTGCAGTTGTAGGTTTTGGACCTTGTGGTATGTTTGCAAGTTTGATTTTAGCTAAAGCTGGTCTTGTGCCTGTTGTTTTTGAGCAAGGTGAAGAAATTGAAAAAAGGATAGAAACTGTTGAGGCTTTGAAAACTAAAGGTGATTTAAATGTAAATAGCAATATACAGTTTGGCGAAGGTGGTGCAGGAAATTTTTCAGATGGAAAGTTAAACACAAATGTTAAAGATGAAAGAATAAATTATATTTTTAAAGAATTTGTTAAATTTGGGGCTGATGAAAGTATATTGGTCGATAGTAAGCCACATATTGGTACAGATAAACTTGTTGAAGTTGTAGCTAACCTTAGAAATGAAGTTATTAGTCTAGGTGGTAAAGTGAATTTTAATAGCAAAATAATTGACTTTAACAAAGATGAAGATATATCTTTATTAATTGAAAAAGATGGAAATACATATAGAGAGGATTTTAAATATGTAATTTTTGCAACGGGACATTCTGCAAGAGACACTTTCTTTATGATTCACAAAAATGGTGTAAAACTTCAGCCTAAACCTTTTTCTGTGGGCTTTAGAATTGAGCATAAGCAAGAATTTATAAATATGTGTCAGTATAAAAATACATATAAAAAAGAGGAAAATTTACCTTCAGCAGAATATAAGCTAAACTCTCACCTTAAAAATGGTAGAGGTGTTTACACTTTTTGTATGTGTCCAGGTGGTGAGGTGCTACCTTCTATGAGTGAAGAAAACACAGTTGTAACAAATGGTATGAGCACCTTTGGAAGAAACTTTGAAAACGCTAATTCGGCTGTTTTAGTTTCTGTTGATGTTAAAGATTATGATAATTTTAGATTAGATGAAAATACACCAAATGAGCTTTTAGGTGTTGATTTTCAAAGAACTTTAGAAAGATTAGCTTTTTCCATAGGTGGAGGAAACTACTATGCACCTTGTCAGTTGGCAGAGGACTTTATAAAAGGTGTTAAAACAACAAGGTTAAAAGGGGTTCAGCCAAGCTATAAGCCAGGTGTTAACTTTGTAGATTTTAATGAGCATTTGCCTAAGTTTTTGTGTGATAGCTTAAAAGAGGGACTTGTTGACTTTGATAAAAGGATAAAGGGTTTCACAAAAAACGGCAGTGTTTTAACAGGTTTTGAAACACGAAGTTCATCACCTGTTAAAATAGACAGAGATGAAAAAATGTTTTCAAATATAGAAGGAATAGTTTTTGCAGGTGAAGGATCTGGATATGCAGGTGGAATTACAACATCGGCTATTGAAGGCATTAAAAGTGCAGAAAACGTTATTTTACATATTGGAAACTTTGCAAAATTGAAGTAATGGCATATTGCAAAAGAAAAACGAATTTTCATACTTTCGACAAATGACTGAAATGACGACTATACAACATTTAAGGAGTTTTGTCAAAGGTAGCAGCTGTTTTGTTATGAAAATAGATTTTTTTATATTTTGTGAGTGAAGCCATATAAGTGGTGAATAAAATGAAAAATTTAAAGGAAAAAACTTTCGTAATACTTGTTTTACTTATGATTTTAGCCATAGTTGTTATGGCTTTACCGGTTTTTAATATTAAAACTGTAGTTATTAATGGTAGAAGTAAGTTGACAGAAGATGAAGTTTATTTAGATATATTTGATAAAGATACAGTAAATATTTTTACTGTAAATACAAGAGAATATGAGAAACGACTTGTTTCCTATCCATATGTAAAAAGTGCTGATGTATACAGGAATTTGCCGAATGAACTTGTGATAGACATAACAGAACGAAAATGTATTGGTTACGCAATGTATGGTGACGGTATATATGTGCATTTAGATAGTGAGGGAGTTGTGCTTGATCTTAGTAATTCTATTGAAGAAATACATCCTGTTTTTACAAATTTAAATATAAAAGAAGCTGTAAAAGGTCAAGAACTTTCTACATATGATGAAAAGGTCTTTTCGAAAGCTGTATCTCTAGCAAATGCTTTTAAATTGTATGATTTTGGAGATAAGGTGATAAATATAAACCTAGGGGATTTAAACGATATTGTTATTACAATAAATAATATAAAAGTTCTATTTGGTTCAACAGAAGAAATAAATACTAAAATGACGTGGATAAATGCTATTGTTAATGAGGAACTTACATATGAAACTGCTGGAACATTAGATTTAAGGTATCCTGAGCGTAACCCAGTTTTCAGTGAGGATATGTGAATGTGCTGATAAAGTCCAAAAGAAAAATTATGGTAGTGTAATTTTTTAACCTTTTTTAGCACCTTCAAGATATGCAAGTTGTCAAATTTATTTGGGGGTGTTTTATATGGAGTATATTAAAAGTGTTAGAGATAATGAAAAGATTTTGTTTTTGGAAGTTTTTGATGAAAATGATGAGAAAAAAGATATAGATACTGTTTTAAAAAACAATAATATTAAATTTGGTACTTTTGCGAGTGTTAAAAACAAGTGTGATATTTTTCTTGAAGATTTCGAAATTGTTTTCGTGATTTCTGATTTTTCTAATATCAAGAATATAAGTTATGTAAAGAAAATTTCAACTTTACTGAAAAATAAAGAAATGATAATATGCCCATTAGTTAGTGATACTGATTTAGAAGCTATTAGACTTTTAAGAGAAAATTGTAATGTTATAGTTTTAAACAACAGAGAGTTATGTTATTTTGAATTGGTAAATAATTTGTACGAAGATTTAGATAAAATTTTGTATGGTAAGTTAAATAGTAATCTTACTGTTTCTGATTTGAACATCGCATTAGGTGCGTGTTCTTTGACTTATGTGGGGATTGGTTTAGGAAAAGGTGATAAACCTTGTGAAATGGCTTTTAAAAATGCTGTTGATAATACTTTGTACGATGTTGACGAGATAAATAGTAAATATTTAATAATTTTAATACAAAGTAAAAAAGTATCAATGAATACTTTATCGCAGATGTATAATAAACTTAGTACTGTTTACGACGATAGTGCAGAAATATATAGTGGTGTATATCTTGATGAAAATATGGATGACGAAGCAAGGGTGACTATTATACTAGATTAACAAAAATGTTTGAAACTTTTTGTCGAATATTTTCGTTTTATAAATTTGTTACCTTTAAATTTAATCGTTTTTAGTTATTTTTTTGAAAAATAATAAAAAAAACTTAAAAAAGACTTGGAATTTTCTGAAAAATATTATATAATAAGATGATAGGTTTTTTGGAGGTGGATTCATGCTTAAAAGTGAAATAGTAATTGAAGATGTGAATAAAAGTGCAATTATGCCAAAGATTGCAATTATTGGAATAGGTGGAGCAGGTAATAATGCTGTTAATCATATGATAAATAGAGGTATGGAATTTGTTGATTTTATGGTGGTAAACACTGATAATCAGGATTTGTTTGCCTCAAAAGTTGATAAGAAAATACAAATTGGTATGGATTCATCAAAGGGCTTAGGTGCTGGTGGTAATCCTGAGGCTGGTAAAATAGCGGCTGAAGAGTCGAGAAGTGAAATAGCTGCGGCACTTGAAGGTTATGACATGGTTTTCTTAACTGCTGGAATGGGTGGTGGAACAGGTACAGGTGCAACCCCTGTTGTTGCTAAAATCGCAAAAGAAATGGGAATATTGACTGTTGCTGTGGTTACAAGACCATTTGTTTTCGAGGGGATGCGTCCTAAAAGAGCAATTGAGGGTATTGAAAACTTAAAGAAAAATGTAGACAGTATCATAATTATACCTAACGATAAGATTTTAGAAATTGTTGATGACGAAACAGAAGATGTAGACGCATTAAAGAAAACAGATGAAATTCTATTTTTAGGTGTTAGTGGTATAACAAGTATTATATTTAAAAATGGTACAATAAATCTTGACTTTAATGACCTTAGAAAAGTTTTAGGTGATTCTGGACTTGCGTACATGGGTGTAGGTGAAGGTAGTGGCTCTAAGGGCGTTGAAACGGCACTTAAAATGGCTATTAATAATCCTCTTGTTGATGAAACGATTATAGGTGGTAACTGTGCTATGGTTGCTATTCATTCAGCTAAATCTACCATGAAAGCAGCAAGTAAAGTGTTTACGGATTTCCGTAAATATCTTGATGATGAACCAGAAATTTTTAATGGTTTGTATAAAGATGAAAGTCTTGGAGATAAAGTTTTAGTTACAACAATTGTAACAGGTGTTGGCAAAGAACGTATTGCTAGACAAGAAAAAGAACAAGAAGAACTTGAAGATGAAGAATTGTATGAAGATAGTATCTTAAATACAAATAATTCTATTGAATTTGGTTCAACTGGAGAAGTTCCGATTGTTGGCGAGGCTAAAAGTGGTACAAGCTCTAACAATAAAGGTTTGCCTCCAATTACAAAAAATACAATAAATATACCGCCTATTTTTAATAAGCGATAATTTCAATAATACATAAAAGTGCTGACTTCTAAGGCGTTTTAGTTTTTACTATTCTTAGAGTCAGTTTTTTTGTTTTCTAAGAATTATATCTCGAGTTTTGATATTGACTTGTGTATATATATATGATATAATGATATAATGCGAATTGTGACGTTGTGTCAAGAAATATTAATTACAATGTTGTGTTAAAATCCATATTTGAAAGGGTGCAATCAATGGGAAAAAGAACAATTAATAAAAAGGATTACGGCAATGTTCACCGAATGAGTTATCAAGAGGTTGAAGAAATTATTGAAATGCCAAACCTTGTTGAAGTTCAAAAGGAAAGTTACAAATGGTTTCTTGAAGAAGGATTAGATGAGGCTTTTAAAGAAATTAGCCCGATAGAATCTTTTGATAAAAAGATGGCTATGGAGTTTGTTGGTTTTAAACTTAAAGATGAGCCAAACTTATCTATTGAGGAATGTAAAGAACGAGCTACAACATATTCTACAAGTATGAATGTTAAAGCTCGTCTTCATATACGTTCAGGTGAAGAAACTGAAATTAGAGAAGAAGAAATTCATATGGGTGATTTCCCTCTTATGACTGAAACAGGTACGTTTATTATAAATGGTGCTGAGAGAGTTATAGTTTCACAGTTAGTTCGTTCTCCAGGAATATACTATAATATGAAGTATGATAAAGTTGGTAAACAGCTTATTACTGCAACGGTTATACCATCTCGTGGTGCGTGGATTGAGTACGAAACAGATAGTAATGATATTTTTTCAGCTCATGTTGATAGAACAAGAAAAGTGCCAGTAACGGTACTTATGAGAGCTTTAGGACTTGGCACAGACCAAGAAATACTAGAGCTTTTTGGTGATGACCCGAAAATTATTGCTACCATTGAAAAAGATGCAACAAAATCAAGAGAAGAAGGTTTGATTGAACTTTATAAGAAAATTAGACCAGGTGAGCCCCCAACAATTGATTCTGCAAGCTCACTACTTAACAGTATGTTTTATGATAGTAAACGATATAGCTTAGCCCGTGTTGGTAGATATAAATTTAATAAGAAATTGTCTTTTGAAACAAGAATTATTGGGACTGTATTAGCTGAAGATGTTGAAAGTCTTGGAGAAGTAGTTGCTAAAAAAGGTGAACTTATCACAGAAGAAATGGCTATTGCTATTCAAAATTCAGGTGTTCATGGTGTTAGTGTAAACACTAAAGCTAGAAAAAATGTAAAAGTTATTTCTAACAGAATGGTTGATGCAAAAGAATATTTAGCGGCTTATGATATAGATCCAAGTACAGTTGGTATAAATGAAAATGTTTTTTATCCTGCTTTAGTTGAGTGTCTTGAAGATGCAGATATAGAAAATTCGTTAAAAGAAAATATAAATAGTTTAATTCCTAAACATATAATTTTAGATGATATTTTAGCATCTATGAGTTATGTAATGAACCTAGATTATGCTATTGGTAGAGTTGATGATATTGACCATTTAGGTAATAGACGTATTCGTGCAGTTGGTGAGCTTTTACAAAACCAATATAGAATTGGTTTAACAAGACTTGAAAAGTCTGTAAAAGAAAGAATGACTATAAATGTACAAGAAACTATGTCACCTAAAAACTTAATTAACATTAGACCTGTAACAGGGGCTATGAAAGAGTTCTTTGGTTCTTCACAGCTTTCTCAATACATGGACCATAACAATCCATTGTCAGAACTTACACATAAAAGACGTTTGTCAGCACTTGGACCAGGTGGTTTGTCAAGAGATAGAGCAGGATTTGAAGTGCGTGATGTCCATTTTTCACATTTCGGTCGTATGTGTCCTATCGAATCTCCAGAGGGCCCAAACATTGGTCTTATAAATGCCCTATCTACTTATGCAAGAATTAATGAATATGGCTTTATAGAAGCACCATATCTAAAACTTGCTCATGAAGATGGTAAAACATATGTTACTAATGAAGTTATGTATTTATCTGCTGATGACGAAGAAGAATTTGCTATTGCACAAGCAAATGAAAAAATGACAAGTGACGGATATTTTGCAAATAGAAAAGTTGTTGCAAGATTTGGTGAGGACATAAAAGAAGTTAATGCTAATGAAGTAGACTTAATTGACGTTTCTCCTAAACAAATGGTTTCTGTTGCCACAGCCCTTATTCCTTTCCTTGAAAATGATGAGTCAACACGTGCTCTTATGGGTGCCAACATGCAACGTCAAGCTGTACCTCTTTTGAAAGCTGATTCTCCAATTGTTGGAACAGGTATGGAATATAAAGTTGCAAAAGATTCAGGTGTTGTTGTAATTGCCAAAGAAGATGGTGTTGTTGAAAGAGTAACGGCAAATGAGATTATTGTAAGAAACGTTGAAGGTGGTAGAAATATATATAAACTTACAAAGTTTATACGTTCAAACCAAGGTACTTGTATAAATCAAAAACCTATTGTTGAGCAAGGTCAAGAAGTTAAAAGAGATGATGTTTTAGCTGACGGGCCATCTACTGAGGGTGGAGAACTTGCGCTTGGACGTAATCCACTTATTGCTTTTATGAACTGGGAAGGGTATAACTATGAAGACGCTATACTTTTATCAGAAAAATTAGTTGAAGATGATGTTTATACATCAATTCATATAGAAGAATATACTTTGGAAACTCGTGAAACTAAACTTGGTACGGAAGTATTTACTCGTGATATACCAAATGTTGGTGATGCACTTAAAAACCTTGATGAAAATGGTATTATAAGAATTGGTGCTGAAGTTAAACCAGGCGATATATTAATTGGTAAAGTTACACCTAAAGGTGAAACAGAACTTACTGCAGAAGAACGTTTGCTTCGTGCGATTTTTGGTGAAAAAGCTCGTGAAGTTCGTGACAACTCACTTAGAGTACCTAATGGTGCAACTGGTATAATTATTGATGTTAAGACATTCTCACGTAAAAATGGTGATAATGAACTTTCACCAGGTGTTAATGAGAGTGCTACTGTTTATATTGCACAGAAACGTAAGATTTCTGTTGGTGATAAAATGGCTGGTCGTCATGGTAATAAAGGTGTTATCTCACGTATTTTACCTGTTGAAGATATGCCGTTTTTACCTAATGGACGTCCTGTTGATATCGTTTTAAATCCTCTTGGTGTTCCATCTCGTATGAACATAGGACAAATTCTAGAAGTCCATTTAGGTCTTGCTTCTAAAGCACTTGGCTGGAAAGTTGCGACACCTGTATTTGATGGTGCGACGGAAATTGATATAATGGAAACTCTTGAAATTGCTAACGATTATGTTAATTTTGAGTGGGAAGAATTTACAGAGAAATGGAAAGATAAACTTTCTAAAGAAGTTTTTGATGACCTTGAAGAAAATAAAGACCATAGAACAGAGTGGCAAGGTGTTCCCTTAAACTCTACGGGTAAAATTAAACTTCGTGACGGTCGTTCAGGTGATGAATTTGACAATCCTGTTACGGTTGGTTATATGCACTACCTTAAACTTCACCATTTGGTTGATGATAAAATCCATGCTCGTTCAACAGGTCCGTACTCTCTTGTTACGCAACAACCTCTTGGTGGTAAAGCGCAATTTGGTGGACAACGTTTTGGTGAGATGGAGGTTTGGGCTCTTGAGGCATACGGCGCAGCATATACTCTACAAGAAATTTTGACAGTTAAATCTGATGATATTGTAGGTCGTGTAAACACATATGAAGCGATTGTTAAAGGAGAAAATATACCTGAACCAGGTGTGCCAGAGTCCTTTAAAGTTCTTCTTAAAGAACTTCAAGCACTATGCTTAGATGTTAGATTGCTAAGAGAAGATATGTCAGAAGTTATGATAAATGACACATATGAAGAACCAGATGATTTAAATGATTTCTATATGGACGATGCTGAAAAGAAAGAACGTGAAAATGCCTCTATTAGACAAGGTGACGATAGTGTACTTGAAAACAATATGATTATTGATGAAGATGCACCAGAAGATGACTCTGATGATGATTTTAATATGGATCTTGACTTTGATGATGATGATGAGGATTTAGCTGACTTTGAATATGAAGAAGATTTAGAAGTATAGAAAGGGGATAAATTATGACAAATCAAAAAGCCGAACAAAACCTTGCCTTTGATTCAATTAAAATTGGTCTTGCATCTCCTGAAAAAATCAGAGAATGGTCAAAAGGTGTTGTTACAAAACCTGAAACAATTAACTATCGTACTTTAAAACCTGAAAGTGATGGTTTATTTTGCGAGAGAATTTTTGGACCTTCAAAAGATTTTGAATGTTTATGTGGTAAGTATAAAAAGATTAGATATAAAGGTGTAGTTTGTAGTAATTGTGGTGTTGAAGTTACAAAAGCAAAGGTTAGACGTGAACGTATGGGTCATATTGAACTTGCAGCTCCTGTTTCTCACATCTGGTATTTTAGAGGCATACCATCAAGAATGGGTTTAATACTTGGTATGTCACCTAGAAATTTAGAAAAAATATTATATTTTGCATCATATGTTGTTTTAGATGCAGGTGATACAAGACTTTCTTATAAAGAAATTCTTACAGAAACAGAATATAGAAATGCATATAATGAGTTAGGTAACACTTTTAGAGTTGGTATGGGTGCAGAAGCTGTAAAAGAGCTTTTAAAAGGAATTGATCTTGAAAAAGAAGTTGTTGAACTTAAAGCTGACCTTGTTGATGCTTCTACGCAAAAGAAAACTAAAATTCTTAAAAAACTAGAAGTTGTGGAAAGTTTTAGACAAAGTGGAAATAAGCCTGAATGGATGATACTTGACAATGTTCCTGTAATTCCACCGGACCTTCGCCCTATGGTACAACTTGATGGTGGCCGTTTTGCAACATCTGACCTTAACGATTTATATCGTAGAGTTATAAATAGAAACAACCGTTTAAATAGATTGTTAGCTCTTGGTTCTCCAGATATTATTGTAAGAAATGAAAAACGTATGTTACAAGAATCTGTTGATGCTTTAATTGATAATGGTAGACGTGGTAGACCTGTAACAGGACCTGGTAACAGAAACTTAAAATCCTTATCAGATTTATTAAAAGGTAAGCAAGGACGTTTTCGTCAAAACTTACTTGGTAAACGTGTTGACTATTCAGGACGTTCTGTTATCGTTGTTGGTCCAGAACTCAAGATTTACCAATGTGGGTTACCAAAGGAAATGGCAGTAGAGTTGTTTAAGCCTTTTGTTATAAAAGTTTTAGTTGAAAAAGCTCATGCTCTTAATATAAAATCTGCCAAGAGAATGGTTGAAAAACTTGATCCTATTGTTTGGGACGTATTAGAAGAAGTTATTATGCAACACCCTGTTATGTTGAACCGTGCCCCTACACTTCATAGACTTGGTATTCAAGCATTTGAACCTATTTTAGTTGAAGGTCGTGCTATAAAACTTCACCCTCTTGTTTGTTCTGCATATAACGCAGACTTTGACGGTGACCAAATGGCTGTTCACGTTCCTTTATCTGTTGAGGCACAAGCAGAGTGTAGATTTTTGCTACTTTCACCAAATAACTTGTTAAAGCCATCAGATGGTGCTCCAGTTGCTGTACCTTCTCAGGATATGGTACTTGGTATTTATTATTTAACTCTTGAAAAAGAGGGAGAGATTGGTGAAGGCAAGATATTCTTTGATGAAAAGGAAGCAATACTTGCTTATGAAAATAACATAATAAGTCTTCATGCTAAAATAAAAGTTAAACGTAAAGGTGAATTTAATGGAGAAAAAATAACTCAAATAGTTGATACAACTGTTGGGAAAGTTATATTTAATGAAATTTTCCCTCAGGATATTGGCTTTATAGATAGAACTTTGGAAGAAAATGCTTTGAAATATGAAATAAACTTCCTTTGTGATAAAAAAGCAATAGGTAGAATTATTGATAGATGTATTAACCGTTATGGTGCAACGGATACAGCATCAATACTTGATAATATCAAACATCTAGGTTTTAGATATGCTACAAAGGGTGCACTTACAGTTTCTATTTCTGATATGGAAATACCAGAATCTAAGTATCAAATTTTAGGTGATGCTGAAGAAATTATTGATAAAATCCTTTTCGAATATGAAAGAGGTAGATACACTTATGAAGAGCGTCATAAACATATAATTGAAACGTGGCGTGAAGCTGATAATAAGATGACTAAAGCGCTTTTAGATGGTCTTGGAGAGTACAACAACCTGTTTATGATGGCACATTCTGGAGCCCGTGGTTCTAATAGCCAGATTAAGCAACTTGCAGGTATGAAAGGTCTTATGGCTTCCCCAAGTGGAGGTACAATAGAATTACCTATCAAAGCTTCTTTCCGTGAGGGACTTACAGTTTTAGACTACTTCATTTCTGCACATGGTGCAAGAAAAGGTCTTGCCGATACGGCACTTAAAACTGCAGACTCAGGTTTCTTAACTAGACGTCTTGTTGACGTTTCTCAAGATATAGTTGTAAGAGAACATGACTGTGCCCATGGAGGAGAAGTACCGTTTATTGAAGTAGTTGCATTTATGGACGGCGATGAAACGATTGAACCACTTTGTGATAGAATTAGAGGGCGTTGGAACGTTGAAGAAGTTTACCACCCTGAAACTAAGCAACTTTTAGTTGCTGCTGATACGATGATTTCACCTGATGAAGCTGAAGCTGTTGAAAATGCAGGAATTACAAAGGTTAAAATTAGAACTGCTCTTTCTTGTCGTTCTAGAATTGGTATATGTACAAAGTGTTATGGTGCTAACATGGCAAGTGGTCGTGTTGTTGGTAAAGGTGAAACAGTTGGTATCATTGCAGCACAGTCTGTTGGTGAGCCTGGTACACAGCTTACAATGCGTAACTTCCATAATGGTGGTATTGCCTCAAATACAGATATTACACAAGGTCTTCCTCGTGTTGATGAACTTTTTGAAGCAAGAAAACCAAAAGGTCTTGCTATAATTTCTGAAATTGCTGGTAAGATTTCTATGTCTGATGATGGTAAAAAACGTATTATATATGTTAACAACAGTGAAACAGGTGAGCTTAAAGAGTACCAAATACCTTTTGGTGCAAGAATTAAAGCTTTTACAAGTGATTATATTGAAGCTGGTGAAGAACTTACAGAAGGCTCTATCTATCCACAAGATTTACTTAGAATTCGTGGGGTTAGGGTTGTACAAGACTACTTGTTACAAGAGGTTCAACGTGTATATAGACTTCAGGGTGTTGATATAAATGATAAGCATATTGAAGTAATTGTAAGACAAATGCTTAAGCGTATTAAGATTGATGATTCTGGAGATACAGACTTCTTACCTGGTAGATATGTTGATTGGTTAGACTATGAAGAAACTAACAAAGAACTGGTTGAAAAAGGTTTAGAACCTGCTACAGGTGATCATGTATTACTTGGTATTACAAAAGCATCACTTGCAACAGACTCTTTCCTTTCTGCTGCTTCGTTCCAAGAAACAACAAAAGTTTTAACTGATGCTGCTATAAAAGGTAAAATTGATCATCTGACTGGTCTTAAAGAAAATGTTATCATTGGTAAGCTGATACCAACGGGTACAGGTATGACAATGTATCGCAATATTGAAATTACTGGTGGCGTTACGGAAGAAGTTACCATTGATGAAGAAACAGAAGTTACGGAAGAAGTTTCTGTTAACGAATAATTAAATTATTTAAGCTGTAATAACTTTCAAAGTTATTTACAGCTTAAAATTTTCTGAAAAAAAGATGTTTGATGAGGAAATTTGAATATTTTCAAATAAAATCTTGCGTTTTTTGTAAAAAGTTTGTATAATATAAACAGAGTATTGTATATGGAAACGTTGCAAAATTGAAATGATGGCACATTGCAAAAGAAAACAGAATTTTCATACTTTTGACAAAGGTGGGAAATAGTGATGATATGCCATTTCCTTGGGTTTTGTTAAAAGCCACAAAGACGTTGTTTTGCTATGAAAATGGATTTTTATATATTTTGCAAGGTCGCCATATAGGGAAAAGGGGTATTTTATGTCTGAAAATTTATTGGATAATATTAGCAAACGGTTACCTACGCTAAGTAAGAAACAAAAGAAAATAGCACAAACTATTATTGATGATTATGATAAAGCTGTTTTTTTAACTGCGGCAGGTCTTGGTGAATTAGCAGGAGTAAGTGAATCAACGGTAGTTAGATTTGCTATGGAGCTTGGTTTTGAAGGATATCCTGAGTTTCATAGAGCCTTAGAGGAGTTAATTAAACGAGAGCTTACAGCTGAACAGAGAATGAGTGCTACTTCAAGAAAACTTGATAAAAGCAGTAGTCATATATTGAAAAAAGTTATGGATTTAGATAGAAGCAGACTTGAAAAAAATTTATTAGAGCTTGATTGTGAGTCATTTGATAACGCTGTAAAAAGTATTAATAGTGCTAGAAATATTTATGTAGTTGGTGGAAGAAGCTCCTATGCTTTAGCCACATTTTTTAGTTTTTACTTAGGATTTATGAAAGAAAATGTTACAATGGTAAATATTTCGAATTTACGTGAAAACTTTGAGTTTTTGATAGATGTAGATGAAAGAGATGTATGTGTAATATTTAGTTTTCCCAGATATTTTAAAAGAACCGTATCCTCTGCGATGCATATAAAGAAAAAGGGAGCAAAGATTATTGGTATAACAGATACAGAAGTTTCGCCTGTTGCTAATCTTTCGGATATTGTTTTAACAAGTCAAACGGAAATGATGAGCCTAGTTGATAGTCTTGTTTCTCCGATGAGCCTTATTAACGCATTACTTGTAGCCATTTCTTTAGAAGATAAAGAAAATGTTTTGGGTAGGTTTAATACTCTTGAAGAATTATGGACCGAACATAGCACATATGGTGAAAATCATTATATAGATTAAGGTAGAGATTATGGATATTTGTGTAATTGGTGGTGGGCCTGCAGGAATGCTCACCGCTATATTTGCGAAGAGGGAAAAAAGTAATTATAATATTACAATTATTGAAAAAAATTCTAAGTTAGGCAAGAAGTTGTATATTACAGGCAAAGGAAGATGTAATATAACAAATTTTTGTGATGTAGAGAATTTAATTAGCAATACGATTGGAAACCCGTATTTTATGTATTCTTCATATTATTCTTTTACTCCACAAAATACAGTGGATTTTTTTAATGAAATAGGTGTGAAAACTAAAGTAGAACGAGGAAATAGAGTTTTTCCAAAATCTGATAAATCGTCAACAGTAGTTCATGCCCTTGAAGATACTTTGGTTAAACTTGGAGTGAACATAAAACTTGGAAGTGAAGTAACAGAAGTTGTAAAGAAAAACGAAAAATATGTAGTTACAATAAATAATAAGCAAAGTACTTTTGATAAAGTTGTAGTTTGTACAGGTGGCTTAAGTTACCCTGTAACAGGTTCAACGGGCTTTGGATATAAAGTTGCAAAAGCTATGGGGCATAAAGTTACAAAACTTTATCCTTCACTTGTCCCACTTCAAGTAATGGAAGAAAGTGAAATTTTTTGCAAAGCACAAGGTTTAAGCCTTAAAAATGTTGAGGTTAGAGCTTTTATAGATAGTAAGAAAGTGTATTCTGAGCTAGGCGAGATGATGTTTACTCATTTTGGTGTTACAGGACCATTAATTTTAACGATTTCAAGGTATTTTGCAGGAAACTATCATAAAAATTGTTACATTGAAATAGATATGAAACCTGCATTAAATGAAAATGATTTAGATAGAAGAATCTTACGAGATTTTAATAAAAATATAAATAAAACTTTGAAAAATTCCTTTGATGAGTTATTACCTAAAAAACTTATACCTGTATTTATAAAATATATAGATATAGATGGGGAAACTAAGGTGAATGAGATAACAAAGGAACAACGACAAAAAATAGTAAAAGCTTTAAAATGTCTAAAGCTTGAGATAAAATACGACAATGGTTATAATGAAGCAGTGGTAACAGCAGGTGGCATAAATGTCAAAGAAATTGACCCTTCAACTATGGAGAGTAAGATAGAAAATGGATTATATTTTGTGGGTGAAGTTATAGACGTAGACTGTTTAACAGGTGGATATAACCTACAAGTAGTATATAGTACGGCATATTTATGTGCAATGGACTTATAGAGGTGTGGTTTGAGTATAGATTATAAAGTGGAATTGGAATTTGGAATGGTTTCGGTTCGTGGTGCTACTACTGTAAGAGAAAATAGTAAAGAAAACATATTAATAGAAACAGAAATTTTGCTTAAAGAGATTTTAAAAGTAAATAAAATTGAAATCGATGATATAATATCTTGCTTTTTTACTATGACAAAAGATTTAGATAAAGTATACCCTGCAGTAGCTGCAAGAAAATTGGGTATTGTAAATGCTTCGCTTATGTGTTATGATGAACTATATATAGAAAATTCTATGGAGAAATGTATAAGGATTATGATACAGTTTAATAGTAATAAAAAACAAAAAGATGTACAACATATATATATGAACGAGGCTAAAAAACTTCGTCCGGATATTGTGAGAGGAGAGTAATATGGGTTTTCAAGTTGCCATAGATGGCACTACTTCTTCTGGTAAAAGTTCTATTGCAAAAGAAATTGCTAAAAAATATGGGTTTTTATACCTTGATACTGGAGCGATGTATAGAGCTGTTGCTTTAAATGCAATAAACAAAGGTTTCAGCCTTGTTAAAGATGAAGAAGATGAGCTAACAAAAATAACAGAGAATATTGATTTGAAAATTGACCATTCTGTATATCCTCAAAAAATTGTTTTAAATGGTAAAGATGTAACCGATGTTATTCGCTCAATTGAAGCAGGTGAAAATGCGTCAAGGGTTTCTGTTATGCCAAAAGTTAGAGAAATTCTTGTAAACTTACAACGAAAAATTGCAAGTGATAATGATATTGTTATGGACGGGCGAGATATTGGAAGCGTTGTATTACCAAAAGCTGATGTTAAACTTTATGTAGATGCTTCAAGTGAGGTGCGAGCGAAAAGACGTACTATGGAGTTATCCGCTAAGGGCGAAGATGTAAACATAGATGAAGCAAGATTTTTTATTGAGCAAAGAGATGAACGTGATAAAAATAGAGAAGTTTCACCGTTGATATTTACAGATGATGCAATTTTTATAGACAATGGTGAGAAAACTTTTGAAGAAGTTACTTTAGAAGTATTTAAAATTATAGAAGAAAAAAGAAAGAGTGTATAGTTTGGAAATAATTTTAGTTAAATCTGCTGGTTTTTGCTTTGGTGTGAAAAAAGCAGTTGATAAAGTATATGAAGAAATTGATAAAAATGAAGAAGAAAGAATATTTACCTTTGGTCAAATAATTCATAATAAAAATGTAACTTCTGATTTTGAAAGTAAAAATGTTTTTTCTATTGAAAGCAAAAATTCTTTGAATTTAAATGAAAAAAATAAAGTGATTTTAAGAGCCCATGGTGTTGGAAAAAGCGTTTATAAAGACTTTGAACACGAAAATATTAATATTATTGATTGTACATGCCCATATGTGAAAAAAATCCACAAGATTGTTGAAAAGGAAAGTATAGATAATAAAGTTATTATTATTGGTAATAAAAATCATCCTGAGATAATTGGCATTAAAGGTAACTGTGAAAATGAACTGGCTATTTGTATTGAAACAATAGAACAAGCAATGGAATACGATTTTGATTTGACGGATAAATATTCTATTGTAGTTCAAACTACTTTCAATCAAAAAAAGTTAGATGAAATATTAAATTTCTTAAATAATATAGATTTAGAATATGATTTATTTAATACTATTTGTTCGGCAACAAGTATTAGACAAAAAGAAACGGAAAAAATTTCCAAAAAAGTTGATGCAATGATTGTCTTAGGAGATAAAAATAGCTCAAATTCAACTAAATTATTTGAAATTTGCAAAAAAAACTGTAAAAATACCTATTTTATAGAAAACATTTACGAAATAGACTTGAATATTTTTAAAAAAAATGTTAAAATTGGTATAACGGCTGGTGCGTCAACGCCACTAGCTTTAATAAAGGAGGCTATTGCTGTTATGAACGAAAATATTAATGAAAATCAATCATTCGAAGAAATGTTAGATGCTTCGATGAGCGAACCAATCAGACAAGGACTAACTATCAAAGGAACTGTTATCGGCGTAAACAATGGTGAGGTTTATGTAGGCTTTGGTTATAAAGCTGATGGAATTATTTCAAAAGATGAACTTTCTAATAACCCTGATGAAGTTGCTGAAAATTTATTTAAAGAGGGCGACGATATCGAGTGTTATGTTCTTAAAATAAATGATGGTGAGGGAAATGTTGCACTTTCTACAAAAAGATTAGAAGCTAACAAAGCGTACGCTGCATTTGAAAGTATCTGCGAGAACAAAGAAGTTGTTAGAGGTAAAATTACTGAGATTGTTAAAGGTGGAGCTAAAGCTTTAATTAACAATGTTGTTGTTTTTGTACCTGCATCTCAAATTGCTGCAAACTTTGTAAGAGATTTATCAAGCTATAAGGATAAAGAATTTGACTTCCATATTATTGAAGTTGAACCTTCTAAAAGACGTATTATAGCATCGAGAAAAGAACTTGCGATTAAAGAAGAAGAAGAAATCAAAAACAAAGTTTTTGAAACACTTGTTGAAGGTTCAAAAGTTAAAGGTGTTGTTTCTCGTATTGTTGATTTTGGTGCATTTGTTGATTTAGGCGGAGTTGATGGTTTAGTACATATATCTGAACTTGCTTGGTCTAGAGTTAACAAAGTTTCTGATGTACTTAAAGTAGGTCAAGAGATTGAACCTATCGTGCTTAATGCAGATAAGGAAAGTGGAAAAATTTCACTTACACTTAAAGATGAATCTAACGATCCTTGGACAATTGCGTCAACTAAATTTGAAGTTGGTTCTGTTGTTGAGGGTGAAGTTGCTAGAATGACTAACTTTGGTGCTTTCATAGAGCTATTAGACGGTGTAGATGGTCTTTTACACATTTCACAAATTTCTAACAGACACGTTGAAAAAGTTGAAGATGCTCTTGAAATCGGTCAAGTTATTGAAGCTCGTGTAATAGACTTTAATTTAGCTGACAAGAAAATTAGTCTTTCTATGAAAGATCTTGAGCCAATGGATAACTATGATGATGGTTATGACGATGGTTATGATGATGGTTATGATGATAACTATGATGAAGGTAGTTACGAAGAATATAGCGACGAAGAATAATAAAAAGTTCTTTAGTTGTATTTTAAAAAGTTGATTTAGAGGCTAATAGAAAGAAATTTCTATCTAGCCTCTTTTTCTTATTTGTTTAGTAGGTGCATATGGAAAGATTAGATAAAGTATTAGTAAATAAAAGACTTGGAAGTAGAAAAGAAGTTCATTGTATAATAAAAAAGGGTGCAGTTTCTGTGAATGGGGTTACTGTTACAGATAAAAACACAAAAATTGATAATACCATGGAAGTTATGGTTGCCGGGAAAAAACTAAACTTATCAGATTTTGTGTATATTGTTATGAACAAGCCAAAGGGTGTTGTTTCTGCAACAAAGGATAAATGTAAAACAGTTTTTGATTTACTTAATGATGAATATAAACAAAATGATTTGTTTTTAGTAGGCAGACTTGATAAGGACACAACGGGCTTAATTTTGATTACAAATGACGGTAAGTTCGGGAGTTATGTACTTTCGCCTAAACACCACGTTGCAAAAAAATACTATGTTGAAGTTATAGGTGAACTTGAAGAAAAACATATTGATGTGTTTTTAAAGGGTATTGTTTTTAAGGATTATACATCTAAAGAGGCGAAGCTTGAGATTATATGTAAAAAGGTTAATGGTGTTTCTAAATGCTATGTTACCATAACCGAGGGTAAGTTTCACCAAGTAAAAAAAATGTTTGCAAGTATTGGCTGTGAGGTTGTAAATTTAAAAAGAGTAACATTTGGTGAAATTGATTTAGATGAAAACTTACAAGAGGGCGAATATAGATATGCAGATACGATGGAATTGGAATTTATAAATAAAGTTAAAAAATCTTTTAAATAAAGTATAAAATCAATATAAATGTACATACTTATGTTGAGGTGATTTTATGTTAAATTTATTTAATCAAGAAAAAGAAAATGAATCAGATTTAGATATTAAAGTTGAAAACAATTCAAAAAGTAAAATGGATGAGCATTATACGGGTAAAATTAAAAAGGAAAAGGGTAATATACAATTTGTAAATATAATTGGACAAATTGAAGGACATATGGTTTTACCTCCTGATAATAAAAGTACAAAGTATGAGCATATTATACCTTTACTTATAGAGATGTCTGAAGATGATGAAATTGACGGTTTAATTTTTATTTTAAATACTGTTGGTGGCGACGTTGAGGCAGGTCTTGCCATTGCTGAACTTATTTCGACAATAGGAAAACCTACTGTATCATTAGTTTTAGGGGGTGGACACTCAATTGGTGTACCTCTAGCCGTTTCAACGGATTATTCTTTTATAGCCAAGTCTGCTACAATGATGTTACATCCTGTAAGAGTGAACGGCCTAGTAATAGGCTCTAAGCAAACATATCAAAGTTTAAACAAAACGCAGGAACGTATTTTTGATTTTATTGTTGAAAATTCTGCAATTACAATGGATAAACTTAAGGATTTAATGTTTAGAACAGATATGTTAGCAAGTGACATAGGTACCATTTTGTATGGAAAAGAAGCAGTGAATACTAATCTAATAAATGAAGTTGGTGGATTAGATTGTGCTATGAAAAAGTTGTATGAGTTAATAGAAAGTAAAAATAGCAAAAAATAATAAAATGAAAAGAAGTGATTTAGTACATTTGTATTTAAGTCATTTTTTTTGTAAAATTAATTGTTTGTTTAATGCCTAATATGTTATTGGCTATCTTGCAAAATATAGAAAAAACCATTTTCATAGCAAAAAAATTGTGGAAAGGTTTTATCGTCATCATTTTCTATGTTTGTCAAAAGTGCGAAAATTCATGAAATGCATGACTTTTGTGTTTTTTTGTTATAATATGGATAATAACAAGAAAAATGTTAGCTAATTATGTTATTACTGTTATTTTTAAAATTAAATAGTTTCATAAAATATCGATATTGTATATTTTGAACCAAGTTATGTTATTATTTTGCTGATTTTTACTTATAATTCTTTACTTTAACAAGAGGTTTTATTATGAAAATTAAAAGAGCAGTTTTAGGAATAGTGGATTTTAGCCTCATGCTTTCATCTACGGTGTTTGCATACACAACGAAAAGTGACGATATAGCAACTAGGACTGATGATTATACAAGGAAACAGTGTCACCCTGGTGACGGTGGTAGTTATGTCGTTATCCCTCCAAAAGATAGTGATTTGTTTTAATTACTATTTTCCTTAAAGAGATTGTATTTGATAAAACTAATAAGAAATAAAGAAATAGCCCTTTTAAAATGGGCTATTTCTTATATAAAGAGGAGGGGATGATTATGAAAAGTAAGCTATGTTTTATGGCAATAGTTTATACTGTAGGTGTGGCAAGTTGTAGCTTTGATACTAGAAGTTACGAAGAGAGGATATCTGAACTTCCAGCATATGACTTAGATGATACATATACGAAGGAAGAAGCCATAGAAGATGTAGAGTATATATACACAAGAATAAACCAGACCCATATGCCTTTATCCGATGAGATGCAGATAGCCTTTGATGAAAAGTATGAAGAATAATCGCAAGTTTTGGTGAAGAAGTAACAAAGCTTGAAATTTTTCGCTATGATTTTTTTATCTATTTTTTTTATTTATCTAGTGTCCCATTTCATTTTACCATTAACATAAAAAAATTTTTTAAAACTTTTTTCAAAAAAGTGTTGACAAAGGATAGAATACTTGATATAATAAATCTTGTCCTTGAGAAAAAGAGGACGACGAAAAACAGATGAACATTGAAAATTAAATATAGACGAAAACAACAAAACAACTCGGAAAATTCAAAAGAATTTCAGAAAGTAGAAGTTTCGAACTACTATAAAAAAAAGAAACAAAAAGAAACAAAGGCAAGTCAGATTGTCTGAGTGGATACAAACTATAAACGAGAGTTTGATCCTGGCTCAGGATGAACGCTGGCGGCGTGCCTAACACATGCAAGTCGAACGGAGGATATAGAAAACTTGTTTTTTATATCTTTAGTGGCGGACGGCTGAGTAACACGTGGATAACCTACCCTTAACACAGGGATAACACTTAGAAATAGGTGCTAATACCTGATAAGCTTACGCTATCGCATGATAAAGTAAGAAAAGAATATAATTGGTAAAGGATGGGTCCGCGGCCTATTAGCTAGTTGGTGAGGTAAAGGCTCACCAAGGCAACGATAGGTAGCCGGATTGAGAGATTGAACGGCCAGATTGGAACTGAGAACGGTCCAGACTTCTACGGAAGGCAGCAGTGGGGAATATTGCACAATGGGGGGAACCCTGATGCAGCAACGCCGCGTGAGGGAGGAAGTAATTCGTTATGTAAACCTCTATCGATTGGGAAGAAAAAAATGACGGTACCAAAGTAAGAAGAACCGGCTAAATACGTGCCAGGAGCCGCGGTAATAGTTATGGTTCAAGAGTTATCCGGAATTAGTGGGTGTAATGGGTGAGTAGGCGGTAATACTAGTCATGTGTGAAAGGTTGGAGCTCAACTCCAAGACAGCACAAGTAACTGTATAACTAGAGTTCAGGAGAGGTAAGCGGAATTACTAGTGTAGCGTTGAAATGCGTAGATATTAGGAAGAACACCAGTTGCTAAGGCGTCTTACTGGACTGCAACTGAAGCTGAGTCAAGAAAGCGTGTGGAGCGAACAGGATTAGATACCCTGGTAGTCCACGCCGTAAACGATGAATCCTAGGTGTCGGGTAGAGATATTCGGTGCCGCAGCAAACGCAATAAGTATTCCACCTGGGGAGTACGATCGCAAGATTGAAACGCAAAGGAATTGACGGGGGCGCGCACAACCGGGGGCGCGTGTGGGTTAATGCTATGCAACGCGGTGACCCTTACCAAGACTTCACATCCTTCTGACCGGCCTAGACGGAGGACTTCCCTTCGGGGCAGTCGTGACTGGGGGGGCATTGTAGTCGAGAGGTCGTGCCGTGAGA
>JBKEBX010000054.1:0-2001 GCA_047973385.1 Lachnospirales bacterium
GATAAAAAACATAGATATGATTGCTTTATACAAAAAAAACGTGTTATCGCTTGCTGTTGCATTGTTTGCATTTTTTAGCGCAGCAACAACTGTGCGGGCTCAGGCTTATGAGCCATTCACAACTACGTGGGAGATAACAAGCATTGTAGGGAATAATGCAAAGATAGTTATAGGTATGAATGAAACGCTTACCTATGATTTTACGATTGATTGGGGGGATGGTTCAACTGAAACGTTCAACGCTGCGGGTATAATGAATACTTTTGAGCATATCTATTCCTCAACCGGAGAGTATCAGGTAAAAATATATCCTAATTCTATTAATGGATTTCCACATATTCTAATGACCCATGTGGATCCTCTTTTTAAGTCTCGACTTAAATCAATCGATAAATGGGGAACCGGAGAGTGGCTTAATTTCTATGGAGCCTTTTTGGGGTGTACTGATGTGCAGCTAGAAGCTAGCGATATACCCGTAGTTAAAGATGGTGTAATTATGACCGGGATGTTTTCCGGATGTACAGCTCTAATTGGAACTCCTCTGTCCACATGGGATACGCTTATGACCAAAGTAAGTAGGATTGATGAGATGTTTAAAAATGCTGTGAATTTTAACGCAGATATTTCCGGATGGAAGGTGAGCAATATTACAAGCATGCTTGCTACCTTTGCAGGAGCTAAGATATTTAACGCAGATATTTCCGAATGGGATGTGAGTAGTGTTCAAACTATGTATTTGATGTTTAGTGAAACAGATAACTTTGATATCAATATTTCAGGGTGGGAGCTTACAAACTGTACTAATACAAACAATATGTTCTCCCTCACGAAGTCTTTCAATCAAGATATTTCGGGTTGGGACATGAGAAACGTACAGGATATGAGTGCTATGTTTTATAAAGCAGAAGCCTTCGACCAGAACCTCCATGACTGGAATATCTCGTCTCTAAAAACAGCGGAATATTTCCTTAGAGACGCTAAGCTTTCCTCTTCCAACTACGATTCTTTGCTCATTGGTTGGGCAGCACAAGTAGAGGAAGGCACAGCCGCCGAGAATATTAAATTCGAGGGGGGGCTCAGTATGTACTGTTCTGCCGAAGCTGCTCGACAAACACTTATCAACAAAGGCTGGGGCGACGGAATAGTAGGCGACCAAAATGGTGCTCACTCTCACTTTCCTGCCGACGGATCAGACATTGCTGATGGGGGGCCGGTGGCGGCTCCTGATGCCACGTTAGTGTTTACTAATTCAGTTATAGATATTTGTATTGGAGAAGATACAGTACCGAGTCTGACTAGCAGTCAGGATGGTTATTTCTATTTGTTGTATAATAAAGCAGATGATTCTATGCTTGGAGACACTGTTTGGGGAACCGGTAATGCAATTGATTTTACCAATTTGAGTCCTACAGACACTTCAACTTATTATGTGATAACCGGTAATCCGGAAGTTTTGGGTTCATCTTGTTATACTGTACGCCTTGTTGACGAGCTAACCATTAATGTTGTTCCGCTAAGTAATGCCGGTACAATAGTAGCTAGTCAAACAGAAGTCTGTATTGATGGCTCGTCGGTATTAACTGTCAGCGGACATGTAGGAGCTGTAACATGGCAATCAGCCTCAGATGCTGCTTTCACAAATATAATCAATGCTGATTTAGGGAGTGGTATAAGCTATACAGTTCCGACATCAGTAGCAGGAACTGTTTATTATAGATTAAAATCAGGGAATGGAGTTTGTGGAGAGGGGTACAGTGATGTAATAGGTGTGACGGTATATCCTATAAGTGTAGGAGGTGATTTGTATCCCGGCAGAGTAACAATGGATAAAGACACTACAATAACAACTTGTTCGGGAAGTTCTGCATACTTGCGACTAGAGAATGAGGTAGGCGATGTTGTAAGATGGGAGAGCAGTACGGATAATTTTGTTACTATATCTGATGCTGTTCATATTTCTAATACAAATACATTCCATGAAACAGGATTATTGACAGAGAC
>JBKEBX010000078.1:0-10060 GCA_047973385.1 Lachnospirales bacterium
CGCAGAGAGAACATTAGCACATGGACGATACCAGCTAATGAACTAAAATCTTGGGCAGAAAACGAACTGAAAGTAAAGGCAGAACTTGCTATAAATGGTGAAGGTGATTTTTGTAGTGGTGAGTGGTGTCAGTTTTGCAGAGCATCTGTTAAATGCCGAGCAAGAGCAGAAGAAAACTTGAAATTGGCACAAATGGAGTTTAAACTTCCACCACTTCTTTTGGATAGTGAGATTGAAGAAATCTTGGGGAAATTAGCCGAACTTACAAAATGGGCAAATGACATCTCAGCTTATGCAGCAGAGTCTGCAATTCATCATGGTAAACAGTGGCATGGTTTTAAAGTTGTAGAAGGAAGAAGTAACCGTAAATATTCAGATGAAATACAAGTAGCAGAAATAGCAAAAGAGCATGGATATTTGGATATTTATAAACAAAGCCTGATTACCTTAACTGAAATGGAAAAGTTAATGGGTAAAAAGGTGTTTCAGGAGATACTTGGTAACTTAATCGTGAAACCTCAAGGGAAATTAACATTAGTACCAAGTTCTGATAAAAGACAAGCAGTAAACGTATCAAACGCAGAAAACGAATTTAACGAAATAGGAGATTAATATTATGAACAAACAAAACAATACAAAGGTTATTACAGGAGCAAACACACGTCTTTCATACTTCCACGGTTGGGAGCCGGTATCTATCAATGGTGGACCAGAAAAATATAGTGTATCCGTACTTATCCCTAAAGATGATAAGGCAACTATTGATGCAATTAACAAAGCAATCGATGCTGCAATGGAAGAAGGAATTTCTAAATTTGGTGGTAAAAAACCAAACAAAGCAGCCATCAAATTACCACTTCGAGATGGTGATGTAGAACGTGATGATGAGGCATACAAAGGACATTATTTCCTTAATGCTAACAGCACAACTCCACCTCAAATTGTAGATAAAACTGTTAAGCCAATCCTTGATAGAAACGAAGTTTATAGTGGTTGCTATGGTAGAGTTTCATTAAATTTCTATGCATTTAACTCTAATGGCAACAAAGGTATTGCTTGTGGTCTTGGTAACATTCAAAAAATCCGTGATGGTGAACCTTTAGGTGGTAGAACAAATGCTACTGACGATTTCACCACAATGAACGATGATGATTTCTTGGCATAAGGAGGAACAGATCAATGGAAATGATTTTAAATGCAATTTTAACAGTAGCATTTAGCACCATGGCAATTAGTGGCTCTGTGATGTTTATTTCTATCACTATTGAAGATAGAAAACGTACTCAATACGAAAAAGAACGTAAAGAGTACGAGCAAAAAAGATATGAAAAATTAAACAAATAAATATTAGTGGGTGGTGGAATAAGTCCATCACCCATTTTTTGAAAGGAAAATAAGATGAAATCAATATCAATCGATATAGAAACCTATAGCAGTGTGGATTTAAAGAAATGCGGTGTTTATAAATATGCTGAGAGTGAAGATTTTGAAATTTTGCTGTTTGCATACAGTGTTGATGGTGCAGATGTTGTTGTACTAGATCTTGCAAACTGTGAAACTATTCCAAGTGAAATTGTTGAGGCTTTATCAAATGAAGAAGTTATCAAAACAGCATTTAATGCAACCTTTGAGCGAGTGTGCATTTCTAAATATCTTGATGAATGGTTAGAACCTGAAAGTTGGTACTGTACTCTTATTTGGGCAGCAACTCTTGGACTCCCTTTATCACTTGAAGGGATAGGTGCAGTTTTAGGTTTAGAAAAACAAAAGTTATCTGAAGGTAAATCCCTTATTTCATATTTTTGTAAGCCTTGCTCACCAACGAAAACAAATGGTGGAAGAACACGCAATCTAACAATACACGATACAGAAAAATGGGATAAGTTTAAAGAATACAACAAACGAGATGTTGAAGTGGAAATGCAAATACAAAATAAATTATCTTGCTTTCCTGTACCAAATGAAATATGGGAAGAATATCATCTCAGCGAAGAAATTAATGATCGTGGTATTGCTGTGGATATGAAATTTGTAAAAAATGCTATTGCTCTTGATGAACTTACTAAATCTAGTTTACTAACAAAAATGCAACAACTTACTGGTCTTGAAAATCCAAACTCTGTAATGCAAATGAAAACATGGCTTTCACAAAACGGGCTTGAAGTTGATAGTCTTGGTAAAAAAGATGTGGCAGAAGTTTTAAAAACTGCTCCATCCAAGCTTTGTGAAGTGCTAAAACTGCGTCAGCAAACAGCAAAATCATCTGTTAAGAAGTATACCGCTATGGAAAATGCTGTGTGTAGAGACAGTAGAGTTCGAGGAATGTTTCAATTTTACGGTGCAAACAGAACAGGTAGATACGCAGGGCGCATTATCCAAATGCAAAATCTCCCCCAAAATCATATGCAAGATTTGAAACAAGCAAGAGAACTAGTTAAAAGTAAAAATTTTGATGCAATAGAAATGCTTTATGATAACCCATCTGAAGTTTTATCAGAACTGATACGCACAGCTTTTGTTCCGCAAGGTGATAGAAAGTTTATAGTATCGGACTTCTCGGCCATTGAGGCGAGAGTGATTGCTTGGCTTGCAGGTGAAAAGTGGAGATTAGATGTTTTTGAACGTGGTGAGGACATCTATTGTGCATCGGCGTCACAGATGTTTGGGATTCCAGTTGAGAAAAATGGTGTTAATGGGCATTTAAGACAAAAAGGTAAAATCGCAGAACTTGCTCTCGGTTACGGTGGATCAGTTGGTGCTTTAACTGCTATGGGTGCATTGGATATTGGCATAGCTGAAGAAGAATTAAAACCACTGGTGGATGCTTGGAGATTAGCAAATCCTAAAATCAACATGCTTTGGTGGGATGTAGATAAAGCGGTAAAAGATTGTGTGAAACAAAGAGTTGCAACAAGTACTCATGGCATTAAATTTACTTATCAAAGTGGATTTCTTTTCATTCACCTTCCATCAGGAAGAAAACTTGCTTATGTTAAACCACGAATTGGAGAGAATCAGTTCGGTGGTGAAAATGTTACCTATGAAGGAGTAGGAGCAACTAAAAAATGGGAACGAATAGATAGTTATGGACCTAAGTTTGTAGAAAATATAGTACAAGCAATTAGTAGAGATATTTTGATGTATGCAATTAACACACTAAGAAATTGTAGCATTGTGGCTCATGTTCATGATGAAGTGGTGATTGAGTGCGATAAGCGAATGTCACTTAATGCTGTTTGCGAACAAATGGGTAGAAACGTTCCTTGGGCAGAAGGATTGCTCCTTCGTGCTGATGGGTATGAGTGTGAATTTTATAAAAAAGATTAAAACGTTTTAAGGGGGTTTAAAAACCTCCTTTTTTCTTTGACTGGGATTTAGAGGGAAAAGGATAAACCTTTTAAATTTAACCCTCAATAAATTTCAGGAGGTCATTATGATGACAGATTTACAAGTATTTCAAAACGCTGAGTTTGGCTTAGTACGAGCAGTGGCAATGGGTGATGAACCTTGGTTCGTTGGCAAAGATGTAACGGAGATTTTAGGATATACCAATTCTAGTAAAGCTCTATCCGATCATGTAGACGAAGATGACAAACTCAATAACGAATCGTTATCGAGTTTAGGCCAACGAGGAGGTTGGATTATCAACGAAAGTGGTTTATACAGCCTCATTCTATCAAGTAAAATGCCTACAGCAAAAAAATTCAAACGCTGGGTTACTTCAGAAGTGCTCCCTAGCATTCGCGAAAATGGTGCGTATTTGACCACAGAGAAACTAGAAGAAGTGATGAACAATCCAGAGGCTTGGATCAAAATGCTAACAGCTTTAAAAGAGGAGCGTTTGCAAAAAGAACAGTTGCAACTTGAACTTTCAAAAACTACTCCAAAGGTTGTATTTGCAGATGCTGTTACAGTTTCTGATACTACTATTCTCATTGGTGAACTAGCAAAACTGCTAAAAGGAAATGGACTAGAAATCGGACAGAATCGTTTGTTTGAGCGTTTGCGTAATGAGGGTTATCTTATCAAACGTAAAGGCACTGACTACAACGCTCCAACTCAAATGGCAATGGAACTAGGTTTATTTAAAGTGAAAGAAACTGCCATTACTCATTCAGATGGTCACGTTACAATTTCCAAAACTACAAAGGTTACTGGCAAGGGACAGCAGTATTTCATCAATCGTTACTTGGAAAGCGAGGTTTAATATGGACAAGAATATTTTCAATGCTGAAGGGTATAAAGACGTAACAGCATATAAAGCAATAAAAAATGTGGCAAAGGCAGATAAACAATCTGCCTATTTGCCACTTGTGTATATCTGCTCCCCATACCGTGGGGATGTAGATAAAAACGTGATGAAAGCAAGAAGATACAGCTATTTTGCTGTGACTGAAAACACAATCCCCGTCACTCCCCACTTGTTATTCCCACAGTTTATGTATGATGATATTCCATCGCAACGTCAACTGGCCATGCACTTTAATTATGTATTACTAGGTAAATGCTCGCAGTTGTGGGTATTTGGTGATGTGATTAGCGAAGGTATGGAATACGAAATTAATCTAGCAAAGAAACGATTTATGAAGATTCGATATTTTGATAGCAGTTGTAAGGAGGTTAAGTAAATGATTCTATATAACTCAAACTATATCAATAATCCTAAAAACTGCATTTATCCTAACAAGATAGATGTCACTGGTAATGCTAGTTTTATTGATGCAGTATCTCAAGATTATGTGTGTGCTATATACACCAATGATTATCGTAGTAACGATAATTTTGAAGAAAGCGACTGTATTATGCTTGACTGCGATAACACACATTCGGAGAATCCTGATGATTGGATAACTGCAGACAAAGTGATTGAAACATTTGATGGTGTTACTCTTGGTATTCATTTTAGTAAAAACAATAATAAGGTAAAAAACAACAAGTCGGCAAGACCAAAGTTCCATGTAGTATTTCAGTCAAAAGTAATTAATTCAGCAAAAGAACACAGCGGCCTAAAAAAGAAGATAAACGAGTACTTTCCATACTTTGATACTGGAGCACTTGATGCTGCTAGATTCTTCTATGGGACAAGTCCTACTGATGTGATTTTCATTGGGGGCGTTAAAACGATTGATGAATTTCTTGATGATGTTAGCTTTGGAAAATGGGAAAACTCACTGGGTGAAATAGCTGAAGGTGGCAGAAATAATGCTATGAGCCACATTGCAGGTAAACTTATTAAGCGTTTTGGTTATGGTGATGATGCATTTAAGATGTTTTTAGAACAGGCTGAAAAATGTAATCCTCCACTTGTTGATGATGAACTTCAAAAAATATGGTACAGTGCCATAAACTTTGGGAAAAAGGTAGCACTTCAAGAAGGATATATTCCACCAGAAGAATATAACTTGAATTTAAAACTTAAACCTCTTGATTTCTCAGATGTTGACCAAGCGAGAGTTCTTGCTAGAGAGTATATGAATAGAATTGCATATACTCCGTCAACCGATTATTTAGTATATAACGGTAGTTTTTGGGAGGAGTCTAAGGAAATGGCACAGGGATTTGCTCAAGAATTAACTGATAGACAACTTGAAGAGGCTAAGGCTGAAACTAAAAGATTAATTGAAGAAATGAAAAAGAATGGCGCTTGGGAATTAATTGCAGATTTGGGAGAAAAGAAAGCAGTAGATAAATTAAATGATGTTCAGCTTATCACTTACAGTAATTATGAAAAAGCTGAAAATTATCGTAAATATGCAGTAAAAAGACGTGGTTCAAGAGAAATCACAAATACAATTAAAGAAGCTAGACCGATGTTGCTTTTACCTCATAGCATACTTGATAACAACGAATTTTTACTTAACACTCCTAATTACACAGTAAATCTTAAAACAGAAGAAATTAAAGAACATGATCCATTCGACTACATTACAAAGCAGACAACACTTGATCCTAGTGATGATGGTATGAAAGTTTGGCTATCTGCTCTTGATACTATATTTGAAAGTGATGCTGAGGTAATTGAGTATGTTCAAAGGATTGTAGGTCTTGGTTTAATTGGCAAGGTTTATGTTGAGGCGCTCATTATTTCTTATGGAAATGGTAGCAATGGTAAATCTACTTTTTGGAATTCTATCGCAAGGGTTCTTGGTACATACAGTGGAATGATGTCGGCTGAAATTTTAACAGTTGGTTACAAACAAAATGTGAAGCCAGAAATTGCTGAGGCAAAAGGTAAAAGAATTCTCATTGCGGCTGAAATGGAAGAATCCGTAAGGCTTAGTACATCAAATGTTAAAAAGCTGTGTTCTACTGATCAAATTAAAGCTGAAAAGAAATATAAAGACCCATTTGACTATACACCAAGCCATACACTCATACTTTATACTAATCATCTTCCAAAAGTAGGTGCAAAAGATACAGGTACTTGGAGAAGGCTTATTGTAATTCCTTTTGATGCGAAAATCAAAGGAACTAAAAAGAATTATGGTGATTATCTTTATGACCACGCTGGTGGAGCAATTTTAAAATGGTCAATTGATGGGGCAAAAAAAGTAATCGAAGATAATTATAACTTAAAGCTACCAACTAAAGTTCAAAAAGCCATTGATAGCTATAAAGAAACCAATGACTGGTTTGGTTCATTTGTTGAAGAGTGTTGTGAAACAGATAGTAGTTATGCAGAAAAATCTGGTGAATTATATTCAGAGTATCGTGCTTATTGTATGCGATTAGGTGAATTTGCTCGTGGAACTATTGAGTTTTATAACACTTTAGAACTTGAAGGATTTAAAAGAAAAAGAACAAACAAAGGTTCAATTGTTCAAGGTTTAAGGCTAAAATCAGAATTCATATCGTAAGTGTGACAGTCTATGATAGTCGTATATATAAAGTCCTTATAGAGAGTAAATTTATTACTATATATAGGTTTAAGGAAAGGACTATCATAGACTAACACCATTAAGGAGATTAACGTTATGCGTGAAAAATATATAGAACAAAAATTAGTAATGGCAGTCAAGCAAAAAGGTGGTCTTGCACCCAAGTTCACAGCCATTGGATTTGATGGAATGCCGGACCGATTAATCTTGATGCCGAGTGGCAAAATGGCATTTGTGGAAGTGAAAGCCAAAGGTAAAAAGCCAAGACCTTTACAACTTAGAAGAAAAAGGCAATTAGAGCAGTTGGGATTTTTAAGTTTTGTACTTGATGATCCATTGCAGATTGGAGGTGTTCTTGATGGAATACAATCCACATAATTATCAAGAATATGCTACCAACTTTATTATCGAAAATCCTATCTCAGCTATTTTCCTTGAAATGGGGCTTGGTAAAAGTGTAATAACTCTATCGGCTATTTTTGATTTATGCTTTGATTACTTTGATGTGAGTAAAGTCTTAGTAATTGCACCACTTCGAGTGGCAAGTAGTACATGGCCAAGTGAAATTAAAAAATGGGGGCATTTAAAAGGCCTTACTTATTCCGTAGTAATTGGAAATGAACAAGAGAGATTATCGGCACTTAAAAAACAAGCGGATATTTACTTAATCAATCGTGAAAATGTGGACTGGCTTGTTAATAAGAGTGGTACCCCTTTTGATTTTGACATGATCGTAATTGATGAATTATCCAGTTTTAAATCATACAGTGCTAAGAGATTTAAAAGTTTGCTTAGTGTAAGACCTAAAGTAAAAAGAATTGTAGGACTTACTGGAACACCAAGTTCTAATGGTTTAATGGATTTATGGGCAGAATTTCGTGTTCTTGATTTAGGAACTAGACTTGGTAGGTTTATCAGTCACTATCGAAATAACTACTTTGTACCTGATAAAAGAAATGGTCAAATTATATTTTCTTACAAGCCCCGAGATGGCGCTAAAGAACAAATCTATGATGCCATTTCAGACATCACCATTTCTATGAAATCAGTAGATTATCTCAAAATGCCTGAATGTGTTATAAATGAGATCGAGGTAGAACTTTCTGAAAAGGAAAAGAAAATCTACTATGATTTAAAATCTGAAATGGTTGTTGTTTTACCAGATGAAGAAATAGATGCAGTCAATGCTGCTGCACTTTCAAATAAACTTTTACAAATGGCGAGTGGTGCAGTTTATGATGAACATAAAAAGGTACATCTAATTCATGATAAGAAGTTAGATGCACTTGAAGATTTAATTGAGGGGGCAAATGGCAAGCCAGTTTTAATCGCCTATTGGTTTAAACATGACCTTGAGAGAATTAAGCAAATATTTGATGTTAGAGAAATTCAAAAAGCAAGTGATATTACTGATTGGAATAATGGCAATATCCCAATTGCAGTCATTCACCCAGCAAGTGCAGGTCATGGACTGAATCTTCAAGAAGGTGGTTCGTGCTTAATATGGTTTTCTCTCACTTGGAGTTTGGAACTTTACCAACAAACCAACGCAAGACTTCATCGCCAAGGTCAAGAAAATACAGTTGTCATTCATCACATCGTAGCAAAAGACACCATTGATGAAGATGTTATGAAAGCATTAGCAAATAAAGACAAAGTACAAAATGATTTAATTAATGCAGTAAAAGTTAGATTGGCTTTAAGATTGGAGGTATGAAATGACTAAAAAAGAATTATCCCAGTTGTATTGGCTGAACAAGGAAATAGTAGAACAACAACGTAGACTTGATGAGTTAGAATGTTTAGCAACATCATGTACCTCTAATATAACAGGAATGCCAAGGAGCCGAGGTGTAGTAGATAAAATTTCTAAGTATGTTGCAGAGATTGGTGACTTGAAAAGTTTGTTAGACTTAAACATAAAAAAATGTTTTTATGAGTTGAACAGACTTAATCGTTATATAGAGTCAGTTGAGGATAGCCAAATGAGAATGATATTGTCATTAAGATATGTCAATGGTTTATCATGGGATCAGATAGCTTTTAGCATTGGTGGTAATACAGGTGACAGTATTAGAATGGCGCACAATAGATTTTTATCAAAAAAATAAACTTGTTCGTTTTGTTCGGGATAACTTGTGTTAATATTAAGATGTGAAAAAAGGTTAAAACTATAAAAATAAAGTTGTTCGTTAGATATGTGTTAATATAGTATTATATAAAAATATGCGAGGACATCTATTTAAAAATGGGTGTCCTTTTTAGCTTTCAAAAGGAGGTGAGAGAAGTGCCAAGAAAACCAAAGCGACCATGTTCACACCAAGGCTGTCCTAACTTAACAGACAATAGGTACTGCGTAGAACATAAGAAACAAGAAAATAAACGCTACGAGAAGTATGACAGAAATCCAGTCATACACCGTAGATATGGTAAAGTGTGGAAACGAATTAGAGATAGCTATATAAGAGGTAACCCTTTGTGTGAGGAGTGTTCGAAAGCTGAAAGATATACAAGAGCAAGTGAGGTACACCATAAGATACCATTGAGCCAAGGTGGAACACATGATAGAGATAACTTAATGTCTTTATGCAAGTCTTGTCACAGCAAAATACATAGTGATAGATGGAATAGATAAAACGCACCTAAAATTTGAGATTAGGTTTAAAGGTTTAAAAACACCCCTATTTAACGTTTTGGCATTTTAATGACCAAAGTTTACATAAAAATCATTTAAACACCATAGGGGGCATAAAATCTCTAAAACAAGCTATAAATCTAACGGGCGTGACCCTTCACACACAAAAAGGGCTAATTCAAAAGGGTAATAAAGAAAGGCGGTGAAAATATGCCAACAAAATCGAACAATGTAGAACCCGACGAACAAGGGGCAAATGCAAAGCATTTGGTTTTCACGAAGTGAAAATTCTGAACAGGAGGTCGAGGTAGCAAACGAGCCGGTGGCTGGTCGTAAGCAAAGCTTACTGCTCGCCAATGCAACCTTGCCGGAAGAAAGAAATCGGCAGTAAAAGAAAAATCAGAAAAAGGAAATCCAGGTGGTAGAAAACTAGAAATGCTAGATATTCCAGAAATCGAAGGTGTAGATATGCCAAAGCCAAGTGATTTCTTATCCGCAACTCAACGTGATGGTAGCGAATTACAGGCAAGTGAAATATATAAAGAAA